>NZ_JBITBY010000006.1:0-480251 GCF_044452665.1 Kitasatospora sp. NPDC051853
CCGCCCCCGCGGGGGGGGCCCCCGGGGGCGGGCGGGGCCCCCCCCCCCCCCCGGGGGGGGGGGGCGCCCCCCCCCCCCCCCCCCCCCCCCCCCCCCGTCGCAGGTGAACGGAGTAGGTCACCGAAAAAATCTCTGATCTTCTCGGCCCCACCCGTGCTACAGTCGAAGCAGTTGCAGTTTTGGTTCCCATGAACGTATGTGTGCGCCTGCTGGTACCAACCAACAGGCGCATTTGTTTTGTCCGGTGTTTTGTCTCCGGATGGGGATCGCGGCTACTTGGAGCCTACGAGGTGTGGGTTCCTTGCCCCAGTTTTAGAGGAGACGGTTATGGCTACCGGCACCGTGAAGTGGTTCAACAGCGAAAAGGGCTTCGGCTTCATCGAGCAGCAGGGTGGCGGCCCGGACGTGTTCGCCCACTACTCGAACATCCAGGCCAACGGCTTCCGTGAGCTCGTCGAGGGCCAGCAGGTCGAGTTCGACGTGACCCAGGGCCAGAAGGGCCCGCAGGCCGAGAACATCCGCGTCATCGGCTGAAGCTGATCCACGCGTAGCGAGGGCCCGCACCGCTCGGTGCGGGCCCTCGCTCATGCCGCCGAACGGCCGGGGCGGCACCACCTTCCTGACGGCCGACCACCAGGCCGACCGCCACGCGCGCACCCACGTGCCCGCCGGTGGCCGTCGGACGTCCAGGACGGAGTACCACCCCGTATGAGCACCCCCGCACGCCCGCCGCGCGCCCGCCGCGGTACGCAGCAGTCCACCGACCGCACCCAGCAGCCCCGCACCGGTGGCCGTGGTCCGCAGGGCGGACGCGGCCAGCAGTCCGGCGGCGGCGCCCGTCGTGCCCCGCGTGCCCGCACCGCACCGCAGGCCCCCGCCGACTTCACCGTGGTCGAGGGCACCCCGGCCCGGCCGCCGGCCGCCACCTTCGCCGAGCTGGAGATGCCCAAGGGCCTGCTCTCGGCGCTCGGCCAGCAGGGCGTGACCGAGCCCTTCCCGATCCAGTCGGCCACCCTGCCCGACTCGCTGGCCGGGCGCGACGTGCTCGGCCGCGGCCGCACCGGCTCCGGCAAGACGCTGGCCTTCGGCCTGTCGCTGCTGGCCCGCACCGCCGGCAAGCGCGCCTCCGCGCGCAGCCCGCTGGCCCTGGTGCTGGTGCCCACCCGTGAGCTGGCCCAGCAGGTCACCGACGCGCTCACCCCCTACGCCACCGCCGTGAACCTGCGGATCGCCACCGTGGTCGGCGGCATGTCGATCAACCGTCAGGCCAACGCGGTGCGCCGTGGGGCCGAGGTGCTGGTCGCCACCCCCGGCCGCCTGGACGACCTGATCAACCGTCAGGACGTGCAGCTGGGCGACGTGCAGATCACCGTGCTCGACGAGGCCGACCAGATGGCCGACATGGGCTTCCTGCCGCAGGTCACCAAGCTGCTGGAGCAGGTCGCCGAGGGCGGGCAGCGGATGCTGTTCTCCGCCACCCTGGACCGCAACGTCGACCGCCTGGTGCAGCGCTTCCTCACCGACCCGGTCACCCACTCCGTGGACCCGTCGGCCGGCGCCGTCACCACCATGGACCACCACGTGCTCCAGCTGGAGGCGACCGACAAGGTCTCCGCCGCCGCGCACATCGCCTCCCGCGAGGGGCGCCTGATCATGTTCGTGCACACCAAGCACGGCGCCGACCGTCTCGCCAAGCAGCTGCTGGCCAGCGGCGTCCGGGCGGCCGCGCTGCACGGCGGCAAGTCGCAGCCCCAGCGCAACCGGGTGCTGGACCAGTTCCGCGACGGCCACGTCACCGCGCTGATCGCCACCAACGTGGCGGCCCGCGGCATCCACATCGACGGCCTGGACCTGGTCGTCAACGTGGACCCGCCGATCGACCACAAGGACTACCTGCACCGCGGCGGCCGCACCGCCCGGGCCGGCGAGTCCGGCACCGTGGTCACCCTGGTGCTGCCCGAGCAGCGCCGCGAGGTCAGCCGCCTGATGACCACGGCCGGCATCCGGCCGACCGTCACCAAGGTGCGCCCCGGTGACGCCGAGCTGGCCAAGATCACCGGTGCCCGCACCCCGAGCGGCGTCGCCGTCACCCTGGCCCCGCCGGTGGTGGCCGCCCCGGCCGCCGAGTCCGCCGCCCCGGCCCAGCCGCGCCGCCGCGCCCCCAAGCGCTCCGGCCTGCCCACCGACGTCGACATGAACGGCAACGCCCGCCGTCCCCGTCCCAAGCAGCGGATCGGCGCCGGCGGTTCCGGTTCCGGCTCCGGTGGCACGGGCGGCGGCCGCACCGCGGCCGGCTTCATCGGCAAGTCCGCCGGCCGCAAGCCGGGCTCCGGCTCCAAGAGCGGCTCGAACTACGGCACCGGCCGCCAGCGCCGCAAGTCCGACTGAGCGTCAACCCGCGCTTCCCGCAGGGGCGGTGGACCATCCCGGTCCGCCGCCCCTGCGGCGTTTCCGCGCGCGTTCCGCCACCGGGACGGATCGGAACGGCCGTTCGGGGGTGTGCTAGGTTCGCGGCCGCCGCATGATGGCGGCTGACGACGGGGCACGGGGGAAGGAAGCCTGACATGTCGGGTGGGTACCAGGTCGATCCGGAGGCGATACGGCGATTCGGCCGGACCTCCGAGGAACGGGCGGCCAGGCTGCGGGAGATCCGTGGCCGGCTGGGGGCGCAGCAGCTGCCCGCCGACGCGTTCGGCAAGCTGCCGGAGTCGGACGAGATCACCCGGGACTACCAGGAGCGCAGCGAGGCGGCGATCGAGAACGTCGGTGCCGCCGCCGAGTCCATGGAGCGGCTGAACGAGTACGCGCAGGGCCTGGCCCGCACGTACGACGGCATCGAGCAGGGGCTCTCCGACGAGCTGACCACGATGGCCGGGGGGACGGGCTGATGAGCGGCGGACCGGCTTCGCAGGCGGCCAACGCCTACGCCAAGGTCAGTGACTGGATGAGCCCGCTCGGCAGCGTGATCGACGAGATCATGCGGCCGATCGTCGAACCGCTCGCGGAGATGCTGGAGTTCGTCACCGGCGACCCGGAGGGGCTGCTGGAGGCGTCCAAGCTCTGGAAGGAGCAGGCCGAGGCGCTCCGCGAGGTGATCGCCGACCAGCGCCGGGACCGGGCCGCGCTGCGGCACGACTGGGCCGGCGAGGCCGCCGACCGCTTCCAGCAGGAGCTCGAGACCTTCGAGCGGGGGCTGGAGGAGGAGGCGGACGACATGGAGAACACCGCCTTCCAGCTGGAGGAGGCGGCCGAACAGTGCCGGGTCGCCCAGGAGATGGTCGAGACGGTCATCCGCGAGCTGATCGAGTGGGCCATCATCAGCCTGGCCGCGGCGGCCGCGTTCAGCGTGGTCACGGCCGGCGTCTCGCTGGCCGCCGAGGCGGCCGCCGCCGCGGCCGAGGGGGCCATCGCCAGCGCCCGGATCGCCATGCTGGTACGGAAGTTGGCGACCGCGCTGCAGAAGGTCGCGAAGGCCATGCAGAAGCTCAAGGAGATCTCGGCCGGTCCGCGCGCCAGCGTGCTGCGGCCCTCCACCTGGCGGGACCCGGCGATGCTCCAGGCGTACGCGGCGAAGAAGGTGGTCAAGATCGTCGGCAAGACCGCACTCGGCGCGGTCGGCCTCACCGGCGACCCGGTGGGCGAGGCGGGGCAGACCGCGATCGAGCAGGGCCTGATCTTCGGAGCGGACGAGGTGGACAAGCGGATCAACCCGCAGAACCTGCCCCCGACCGTAGAGTTGAGCCCCGAGGAGCGCAAGCGGCGCTTCGACCAGGCCTTCGGCTGACGGCCGGGCGGGCAGGGTGCGGGGAGGACGGGGCTGATGCTGGAGAGCGTACGGGCGGCGGTGCAGCCGCTGCTGGAGCCGGGCGAGCAGCTGATCGAGGCGGCCCGGGTGACCTTGGTGCCCGGCATCCCCCGCCCGCCCGAGCAGTACCTGGCCCCGGCCCGGCCGAGTGCGGTGGAGGAGCGGCTGGCCAAGCCGTTCGGTCTGCTCCGTCGTGCCTACACGGCCGTCAACCCGCTCTCCAGCGCGGTCGGCGCGGTGGAGGACCGGATGGTGGGGGCGGTGCCCGACTCGGTCTTCCACGGCACCGGGATGGGCGGCGGCTGGGAGAGCGCGGCCGGCCGGTTCGTGATCCGGCTGCACACCGACGGCGGCCACACCAGCGGCCTGCTGGCGGTCACCGACCGGCGGGTGGCGGTGGCGGTGGACCGCTCGGCGCTCTGGCAGCTGTTCAGCGAGGAGTACGCGCTGCACTGGGCCGTCCCGCGCCACGAGGTGCGGGAGTTGCGGCGCAACGCCACCGGCGTCATCCAGCGCGGGCGGATCGACCTGCTCTTCGCGGACGGCTCCTGGGCCGGGGTGACGGCCGATCTGCCGCGCAACGCCGATCCGTTGGTGGCGGCGTTCCACGGCTGAGCGGGCGTCAGGCCCCGGCGAGACCGCGCAGGCGCCCGGTGGTCTCCTCGTCGCGCGGGGAGAAGACCACCAGCTGGAAGCCGTCCGGGGCCTGGAGCACCAGCTGGTCGATCCGGAGCAGGCCGAGCGTCTCGTGGGCCAAGTCCTTGGCGGTGCCCGCGCGTTCGCTGATCTGGTGCTCGTCCAGCCAGCGGGCGGCCTCCGGGAAGTGGGTGCGCAGGCGGTCCAGGGTGGCGGCCAGTGCGGGGCGGTCGCCGGCGGTGGCGCGCAGCTGGGCGATCAGGCGGCGGGCGTGCTGCTCCCAGTCCACGGTGCGGTCGCGGTTGGGGCGGTGGGCGAAGGCCAGCCAGGCCAGGTTGCGGTCGGCGGGGGAGTGCCGGGAGAAGGCGAACAGCGCGTCGGCCTCCGGGTTCCAGGCCCGCACCTGCCAGTCGGCGTCCATCAGGAAGGCCGGGGCCGGGGACTGCGCGGTGGTCAACCGGGCCAGTGGGATGGGGAGTTCGGCGGGTGCGGGGTCCCGGTCGGCGGCCGACGGGTCGGTGGCCAGCCGGAAGAGGTAGTCGGTCTCCGCGCGGTCCAGCCGCAGGGTGCGGGCCAGGCTGCCCAGCACCTCGGCGGAGGGGTTGATCCGCCGCCCCTGCTCCAGCCAGGTGTACCAGGTCACCCCGACCCCGGCGAGCAGCGCCAGCTCCTCGCGGCGCAGGCCCGGGGTGCGGCGGCGCACGCCCGGGGCGAGGCCGACCTGCTCGGGGGTCAGCCGGGCCCGGCGGGTGCGCAGGAAGTCGGACAGCTCGGTGCGCCGCTCGTCGCGCCGCAGTTCCTTGACGGCCATGTGGTTCCCCCTGGTCCTGGTAGCCGGACTACCAGTATCACCAGGCACTGCTGCGCCTTCGCACGGGGCGGGAGGGTGGAGGCATCGCAAGGACGCAGTACCGCTGGTGAAGGAGTACCGAGATGACGAACCGTCCGATCCGTGCCGCCGCCGTGGCCGTGGTGGCCGCCGCCCTGCTGGGAGGAGCGGTGGCCCCGGCCGTCGCCGCCCGGCCCCGCCCGGGGGCGGTCGCCTCCGCGTCCGTGCTGGCCGGCCACGCCGACAGCCTGCACCCCGAGGACGCCGTCTGGGACGCCGGGCACGGCCGCTTCCTGGTCGGCTCGATCCGGCACGGCACCGTCTCCGCCGTCCGCCCCGACGGCTCGGTGCGCACCCTGGTGGACGACCCGGCCGTGCTGGTCTCGGTGATCGGCATCCAGGTCGACCGGGCCCGCAACCGGGTGCTGGTCGCCAACGCCGACCCCGGCTTCGGCCTGCGCCACGAGGCGGGCAAGGTGGTCGCGGGCATCGGGGCGTACGACCTGGAGACCGGGCGGCGGCTGTTCTACACCGACCTGGCGGCGGTGGCCGCCGACGGCGGGCGGCACTTCGCCAACGACCTGGTGCTGGGCCCGGACGGCGAGGCGTACGTGACCGACTCCTTCGCCCCCGTGCTGTACCGGGTGCGGCCGGACGGCCGGGCCTCGGTGATCCTGCGGGACCAGCGGCTGGCCGCGCCGGTCGGCGGCTTCGGGCTGAACGGCATCGTGCGGCACGGCCGGACGCTGCTGATCGCCAAGTACGACGACGGCACCCTGTGGCGGGTGCCGGTCGACCGGCCGGAGGACTTCCGGCAGGTCCGGCTGGCCGGCCCGACGGCGATCGGCCTGGACGGCCTGTACCGCGCCTCCGGCGGCCGCCTGCTGGGCGTCACCAACACCCTGGGCGGCGCCGGGGCCGACACCCTGGTGGACATCCGCTCCACCGACGGCTGGCGCACCGCCGTCCTGACGGCCCGTCCGTCCGCCGACCCGGCCCCGACGGCGGTGGTCGCCGGGCCGCACGGCTCCGTCTGGACGCTGTCCGGCCGGATGGACCTGCTGTTCGGCGGCACCACGGACGACCGGTTCACCCTGCGTAGGCTGTGACCATGGAACTCGACGCGCGGCGCCTCGACGAGCAGGGCCTCGACGAGCAGGAACGGTGCCTGGACGAGCTGCTGACCGCACTCGGCCTGGCCTGGGACGAACCCGCCGACCCGCGCGTCGAGGCCCTGGCCGCCCGCCAGCCGCTCTACCCGCAGTACCACCGGGTGGGCCACAAGCGGCAGGTGGTGTTCCGCACGCTGGAGGCCGGGCCCCGGCAGCTGGTGCTGGACCACTACCCGGCGGTGCTGCGGGCGGTGGCGGCCGACCACGACCCCAACTCGCCGCGCTGGCTGGTCGCCGTCCTGGCCGGGGCGGTCGGCCCGCGCCGGGCCCGCCGGGACCTGGACGCGGCGGGGGCCTCGGCGGCGGCGCTGCGCTGGGCGCTGCCGGACTAGCGGACCACCTCGGGGAGGGGGCGGACGTACCGCCGGTCGGCCGGGGTGAGGGACTCCGCCGGGCCGGCGGCGCGGAGCACCACGTCCAGGACGGCGTCCGGGTCGCAGGCGTAACCGCCGCTGGCCCAGGCCGGGTTGGCCTCGACCACGGCCCAGCTGCCGTCGGCGAGCTGTCCGACGTCCACCACGGCCGCGCTCGGCAGGCCGCCGGTGGCGAGCACCTCGGCGGCGAAGGCCAGGGCGGCGGGCGGCACCTCCGGGGAGACCGCCAGGTCGCCGCCGACCGCGTAGCGGCTCGCGGCGCGGACGGTGCCGTCGAGCACGAACAGCCGGTACTCGGTGGCGAACGTGACCACGTCGCTGACCAGGACCGGGGTGTCGTCGTCCAGGGCGTCCGGGCCGGGCAGGCCGCTGCCGTCCGGGTGGACCCGGGCCGCGAAGAGCTTGTCGTTGGGCGGCTTGAGGAAGGCGGGGCGGCGCAGCCCGCGCGCCTCGGCGAGGGTGGTGACCGTCACCTGACGGCCCAGCAGCTCGCGCGGCAGCGTGGTCAGCCAGTCGTCCGGCGGCTCCAGTGGCGCGACGCCGAGCACCCCGGCGACGACGTCGGCGAACAGGGGCCCGCCGTACAGGTGCGCGGGCCTCAGCTCGGCGAGCCACTCCGGGGCCTCCCAGCGGGTGGCGGTGTGGGCGGTGAGCCCGCGGAAGCGAGCCCGGGTCAGCAGTTGCAGACCCGTCTCGTTGATCCGGGGCGCGAGCAGGAGGAGCGTCATGCGGCCCATGCTGACGGATCGTCGGCGGTCCTGACCAGCCGATTCTCCGAGGGAGGACGGCGGCCGCGGTGATGGTCCGATCGGATGGTCTTGTTCAGGGCGGGCTCCGGTGTGGACGAATCATCAGATGGGCGGCCCGGCCCGGTGGCCGGGCCGTCGTCCTGTCAGCCCCGTCCTCGGAACGGAGAGCCGCATGCGTCGCTTCGCGCGCGCCGTGTCAGCAGCCCTGCTCCTGTGCGCCGCGCTCACCGGCGCCCCGGCCGCCGCCGCTTCCTCGCCGGTGCCGGTCGCGCTGTCGGCCGGGGCAGTGCCGGACCAGTACATCGTCACGCTCAAGCACCGGGTCGAACCCCGGGAGCTGGCGGGCCGGCTCGGGATCTCGCCGCGGTTCACCTACGGGAAGGTGGCGCACGGTTTCGCGGCGGTGCTGAGCCCGCGTCAGGTGGAGGTGCTGCGCCGGGTGCCCGGGGTGCTGGCGATCGAGCAGGACGGGGTGGTCGCCGTCGAGGGGGCCGCGCGGCCCCGGGGGTCGGCCTCGTCCTGGGGGCTGAGCCGGATCAACCAGCGTGCCCTGCCGCTGACCGGCCGCTTCGAGGTGGCACACACCGGGGCGGGCGTCACGGCCTACGTGCTGGACAGCGGGATCGACTTCGCGCACGAGGAGTTCCGCGGGCGGGCGTTCCGCGGGTTCGACGCCGTCGGTGACGGGCGGAACGGGCAGGACTGCCACGGGCACGGCACGCACGTCGCGGGGACCGTCGGCGGCTCCGAGCACGGGGTCGCGCGGGGGAGCACGCTGGTCTCGGTGCGGGTGCTGGGGTGCGACGGCTTCGGTACCTGGTCGGGCTTCCTGGCGGGCGTCGACTGGGTCGCGCAGGACGCGGTGCAGCCGGCGGTGCTGAACGGTTCGCTCGGGGGACCGCACTCGGCCGTCGTCGACGCCGCGGTGAACTCGCTCGCGGCCTGGGGCGTCCTGCCGGTGCTCGCGGCGGGGAACAGCCACGAGGACGCCTGCGGCGTCTCGCCGGCCGGGGCCAGGCTGGCACTCACCGTCGGGGCGACCGACATCGAGGACCGGCAGGCGGGCTTCAGCAACCACGGCCCCTGCCTGGCGATGTTCGCGCCCGGGGTCGGGATCGTCTCGGCCGGGCTCGGCGGCGGCTCCGCCACCATGAGCGGGACCTCGATGGCCGGCCCGCACGTGACCGGCATCGCGGTGCTGCTCAAGCAGGCCGAGCCCCGGGCGACCCCCGCGGAGATCAAGCGGCGGCTCGCCGAGTGGGCCACCCCGGACGCGCTCACCGTCAGCTCGACCTCGCCGAACCTGCTGGCCTACACGGCCGGGCTGTAGCGGGCCCGCCGTCAGGCGGCGAGCCGGGCGGTGCGGCGGGCCTGGTCGTAGCGGTGCAGGAGCAGCTCGGCGATCTCCGGGGCGGCGCCGAGGACCGGGGCGACCAGGTCGACGCCGGCGGTGCGGGCGGCCTCGGCGATCCGGTCGGGGAGCAGGCCGGGGGCCAGCAGGTAGGGCGCGACGGCGAGGCGGCGCAGGCCGCGGGCGCGCAGGGCGGCGACGGCGTCGGCCGGGTGGGGCGGGACGGCGGAGGCGTGGGCGACCTCGACGGCGGCGAAGCCGCGGGTGCGGCGGTACTCGTCGGCGACGGCGCGGGTGGCGGCGTTGGCGGCCTGGTCGGAGGAGCCGGCGGCGGCGAGCACCAGGCCGGTGCGCGGGGCGTCGGCGAGGTCGAGCCCGGCCTCGGTGAGGCGGCGGTCCAGCGCGGCGAGCAGCAGCGGGGAGGGGCCGAGCACTCCGGCGACCGGGAGGGTGGCCCCGGCCTCGCGGAGGGCGGCGGGGATGTCGCTGCGGGCGTGGAAGGCCCGGTTGAGCAGCAGCGGGACGGCGATGGCGTCCCGCAGGCGGGGCGCGACCCGGCCGAGCCGGGGGGCGCAGTGGTCCAGGTAGGCGGTGGTGATCTCCAGGTCCGGGCGCAGTGACCGGACCTGGTGGGTGAGCGCGTCGACCGTGGCGGCGTGCCGGGGGTCCCGGCTGCCGTGGGCGATGAGCAGCAGGGCGGGGCCGCCCGCGCCGCCGCCGGGGTGGCGGGGCGCGGGCGGACGGCCGTGGTGCGGGAACATCGCGCGGGCCTTACCGGGCGCCGTGCAGGAGGCCGCGGTTGCGCAGGACGCGGCGCTCCAGGGGGCTGAAGAAGAGCAGGTCGATGGCGACGCCGACGATCAGGATGAGGATGATGCCGAGCAGCACGCCGGACATGTCGGCGAACTCGCGCTGGTTCTCCAGGTAGCGGCCGAGGCCGATGCCCAACTCGGGGGAGGCGGCGATGAGTTCGGCGGCCATCAGGGAGCGCCAGGAGAAGGCCCAGCCCTGCTTGAGGCCGGCCAGGTAGCCGGGGAGGGCACCGGGGAGCAGGATGTGGCGGGCCTGGACCAGGCCGCTGGCGCCCATGGTGCGGCCGGCCCGCAGCAGGATCGGCGGCACCTGGTCGATGCCGGCCACCAGGCCGTTGGCCACCGAGGGGACGGCGCCGAGCAGGATGACGGCGTACATGGTGGAGTTGTTGACGCCGAGCCAGATGACGGCGGCGGGCACCCAGGCGACCGAGGGCAGCGACTGCAGGCCGGACAGGATCGGGCCGATCGCGGCGCGCACCGGCTTGAGCTGGGCGACCAGCAGGCCGATCGGGGTGCCGATGATCACGGCGGCGACGAAGCCGGACAGGCCGCGCCACAGGCTGGTCCAGATGATGCTGAACAGGGTGCCCTGGCCCCAGAGGTCGGCGAGGGCGTCCCAGACCATGCCGGGGCTGGGGAGCTTGTAGCTGTCGGTGAGCTCCAGGCTGAAGGCGGCCTGCCAGACGGCCAGCACCAGGGCGATGGCGATGACCGGGGGCAGGGCCTTCTGACGCAGGGTCACCAGCAGCGGGGTGCGGGTGGTGACGACGGCGTCGAGGGCGTCCAGGCCGGCGCCGACGTCGGCGCTGCTGGGGCCCTGGCTCTTGTCGAGGAGGGGGGTGGTCTCAGTGCTGGCCATGGCGGCGGATCTCCCCACGCAGCTCGTCGGTGATTTCGATGGACAGGTCGGCCACGCCGGCGGACTCGATGCGGCGGGGCTGGGGCAGGTCGATGCGCCACTCCTTGGCGACCCGGCCGGGGCGCGAGGAGAGCAGGACGACCCGCTGGGCGAGGCGGACGGCCTCGCGCACGTTGTGGGTGACGAACAGCACGGTCAGCTTGCGCTCGGCCCAGATGCGGGTGAGCTCGTCGTGCAGCACGTCGCGGGTGATGGCGTCGAGCGCGGCGAAGGGCTCGTCCATCAGCAGCACGTCGCTGCCCTGGGCCAGCGCCCGGGCCAGGGCGACGCGCTGGCGCATGCCGCCCGAGAGCTCGTGGACGCGCTTGCCGTACGCGCCGTGCAGGCGGACCAGCTCCAGCAGGCGCTCGGCCTCGGCGCGGCGCTCGGCCTTGGGGGTGCCGCCCAGGCGCAGGGCGAGCTCGATGTTCTTGCCGGCCGTCAGCCAGGGGAAGAGCGCGTGCTCCTGGAACATCAACGCCGGGCGGCCGCCGGCGAGTTCGATGTTCCCGGCGGTGGGCTTGTCGAGCCCGGCCACCAGGTTGAGCAGGGTGGACTTACCGCAGCCCGAGGCGCCGAGCAGGGTGACGAACTCACCCGGGGCGACGTCGAGGGTGATGTCGTCCAGCACGTGGGTGGCCGCGCCCGGGCGGCCGAAGGACTTGTGGACGTGCGAGATCCGTACGGCGGGGGCGCCGATCGGGACCTCGGCGCTCTGCGCGCTCTTCGAGGTGGTCAGTGCCGTGGTCATCTCCGGGCACCTCCTGGGTGACTGGTCTGGCGGCTGGCGAAGGGAGTGGGAGCCGGGGTCCGGCCCCGCCCGGCCCGTTGACTGGGCATCGACCGGGCTGGGCGGGGGCACGGACCTCGGAGCTTGCTGGCGCTGCTTACTTGGTGCCGAGCCCGGCGTCCGCGACGGCGGCCTGGCTCTTCTCCTTGAGCACCTTGTTCAGCAGGGTCAGGTCGTAGATCCCCGCCAGGTTGGGCTTCTTGAGGAGACCGGCGGTCACCGCGTTGTCGGCCTCCTTCTGCAGGGTGGAGGCCAGCGGGTCGTCGATGAAGTCGATGTCCGCCCAGGCCGGGTCGAGGATGGCGGCCTCCAGTGCGTTGCCGGCGGCCTCCTTGATGGCCGCGTTGGCGGCGGCCTTGGCCTTGTCCGGGTTGGCCTTGATGTAGGCGTTGGTGTTCACCGAGCCGCGCAGCACGGCCTCGACCACGTCCGGGTGCTCCTTGAGGAACTTCTGCGAGACGATGATGTTGGTGATCACGAACTTGTTGTCCGGCCACAGGGACTTCTCGTTGAGGAGTTCCTTGGCGCCCAGGGTGACCAGCTTGGAGGCGGTGGGCTCGGGGACCCAGGCGCCGTCGATGGAGCCGGACTTGTAGGCGTCGGGGGTGACCTTGTTGTCCGAGCGGACCACGTTGACGTCGCCCGCACCGGAGTTGGCGTCGACCTTCCAGCCCTTGCTGTTCAGGAAGGAGAGCAGGGCGACGTCCTGGGTGTTGCCGATCTGCGGGGTGGCGATCTTCTTGCCCTTGAGGTCGTCGACCGACTTGATCTTGTCGGGGTTGACGACCAGTCGGACGCCGCCGGAGGCCGAGCCGCCGATGATCTTCAGGGCCTCGCCGTTGGACTTGGTGTAGCCGTTGATGGCGGGGGAGGGGCCGATCCAGCCGATGTCGATCGAGCCGGCGTTGAGGGCCTCGATCTCGGCGGGGCCGGCGTTGAAGATCTGGGTCTTGATCTGGGTGGAGCCCAGCTCCTTCTGGAACAGGCCCTCCTTGAGGCCGACCAGCGGGGTGCCGTGGGTCAGGTTGGCGAAGTAACCGATCTTCACCGTGTCGGCCGAGAGCTTGGCGCCACCGGCGGCGGAGGCGGCGGCCGGGGCGGCGGCGGAGGTCTTGTCCTCGCTCTTGGCGCCGTAGCCGCAGGCGGAGAGCAGGCCGATCGCGGTCAGGCCGGCCACGGTGGCGGCGGCGGTGCGTCTGATCCGGGTGGAGCCGTGGTGCTGCGCGGTCATCGCTTCGTCCTCGGAGAAGTTCATGGAAGAAAGAAAGAAAGTCGGGCGTGGGTGCCTGCGGATCCGGAGCGACCGCCGCTGTGGGAAGCGGCCGCCCCGGTGACAGGGGCTCAGAGCCCCTGTCCGCCTGCACATCGCGTCAGCCCGCCCTGGCCACTGCCGAGGACGCCGCTGCCGATGCGGCCGCCTTCCTTGTCCATGCCCGAGAACGCCTCGCTGGGCATCAGACCCAGTCCTCCTCGTCGGGTTCCTGTGCGGTGGGTGTGGTCTCGAAGGCCTCGCCCGCCATGCCGGCGGTGAGGGTGGTGCCGTCGGCCGGGTCGATCAGGAGGAAGGACCCGGTGCGGCGGTTGTCGGTGTAGGGGTCGAGCGCGAGCGGCTCGGCCGTCCGCAGGACCACGTGCCCGATCTCGTTGACCTCCAACCCCTGGGCGCCGGAGCGCTGTTCGAGGCTGTCGATGTCGATGCGGTAGGTGATGTCCTTGACCAGGGCGCGCACCGTGCGGGTGGTGTGCTTGAGCAGGACCTTGGCGCCGACGGTCAGCGGGCGCTCGTTCAGGTGGCAGACGGTGGCCTCGACGTCCTTGGTGGGGACGGGGGTCGGGCCGGCCGCGATCAGGTCGCCGCGGGAGATGTCGATGTCGTCGGCCAGACGGACCGTCACCGACTGGGGGGCCCAGGCGATGTCGGTCTCGGTGCCGAGGGCGTCGATCCCGGTGACGGTGGTGGTGCGCCCGGCCGGCAGCACGGTGACGCTGTCGCCGACCCGCAGCACGCCCGAGGCCAACTGGCCCGCGTAGCCGCGGTAGTCGGGGTGCTCGGCGGTCTGCGGACGGATCACGTACTGGACCGGGAAGCGGGCCGGCTCGTCGCTGGGGTCGGTGCCGACCGGCACGTTCTCCAGGTGCTCCAGCAGGGTCGGGCCACCGTACCAGTCCATGTGCGCGGACGGCTCGACCACGTTGTCACCGGCCAGCGCGGAGATCGGGATCGCGACGATGTCGGTGACCCCGAGGGAGGCCGCGTAGGCGGTGAACTCCTCGGCGATGGCGGCGAAGACGGGCTCGGCGTACTCGACCAGGTCCATCTTGTTGACCGCCAGCACCACGTGCGGCACGCGCAGCAGGGCGGCGACGGCCGCGTGGCGGCGGGTCTGCTCGACCACGCCGTTGCGGGCGTCGACCAGCACCACGGCCAGCTCGGCGGTGGAGGCGCCGGTGACCATGTTGCGGGTGTACTGCACGTGGCCGGGGGTGTCGGCGAGGATGAAGCGGCGCCGGGCGGTGGCGAAGTAGCGGTACGCCACGTCGATGGTGATGCCCTGCTCGCGCTCGGCCCGCAGACCGTCCGTCAGCAGCGCCAGGTCCGGCGCCTCCTGACCACGGCTGAGGGAGGCGCGCTCGACGGCCTCCAGCTGGTCGGCCAGCACCGACTTGGAGTCGTGCAGCAGACGGCCGACCAGGGTGGACTTGCCGTCGTCGACGGAGCCGGCGGTGGCGAAGCGCAGCAGCGAGGTGGCGGTTGCTTCCTGGGTGGTGCTCATCTTAGAAGTACCCTTCGCGCTTGCGGTCTTCCATCGCGGCCTCGGAGAGCTTGTCGTCGGCGCGGGTGGCGCCGCGCTCGGTGAGGCGGCTGGCGGCGATCTCGGTGATGATGTCCGCGTTGGTGGCGGCGTCGGAGTCGACCGCGCCGGTGCAGGACATGTCGCCCACGGTGCGGTAGCGGATCAGGCGGGTCTCCACCTGCTCGGTCTCCTTGGGGCCGCCCCACTCGCCGGCGGTCAGCCACATGCCGTCGCGCTTGAAGACCTCGCGCTGGTGGGCGTAGTAGATGCCCGGGAGCTCGATCTTCTCGCGCTCGATGTACTGCCAGACGTCCAGCTCGGTCCAGTTGGAGAGCGGGAAGACGCGCACGTGCTCGCCGGCCGCGTGGCGGCCGTTGTAGAGCGACCACAGCTCGGGGCGCTGGCGGCGCGGGTCCCAGGCGCCGAACTCGTCGCGCAGGGAGAAGACGCGCTCCTTGGCGCGGGCCTTCTCCTCGTCGCGGCGGCCGCCGCCGAAGACGGCGTCGAACTTGTGGGACTCGATGGCGTCCAGCAGCGGGACGGTCTGCAGCGGGTTGCGGGTGCCGTCGGGGCGCTCGCGCAGCCGGCCGTCGTCGATGAAGTCCTGCACGTTCGCCACGTACAGCCGCAGGTTGTGCTTGGCGGCCGTGCGGTCGCGGTACTCGATGACCTCGGGGAAGTTGTGGCCGGTGTCCACGTGCAGCAGCGCGAACGGCACCGGCGCGGGGGCGAAGGCCTTGAGCGCCAGGTGCAGCATGACGATGGAGTCCTTGCCGCCGGAGAACAGGATCACCGGCCGCTCGAACTCACCCGCCACCTCGCGGAAGATGTGCACCGACTCCGCCTCCAGCGCGTCCAGGTGCGACAGCGCGAACGGCGACTCGGTCAGCGGCGTGGTGTGCGTCGCGGTGGTCATGCCAGGCCCCTCTCGGTCAGGAAGGCGTACAGCTCGGCGGCGGACTCCGCCACCAGGCGGCCCTGCGTCTGGAGCCTCAACTCCGGGTTCTCCGGGGCCTCGTAGGGGTCGTCCACACCGGTCAGGCCGGAGATCTCACCGGCCGCCTGCTTGGCGTACAGACCCTTGACGTCCCGCTCGGAGCACAGCTCCACCGGAGTGGCCACGTGCACCTCCAGGAACTCGGTGCCGAGCTCCGAGTGGCGCTCGCGGACCGCGGCCCGGGAGTCGGCGTAGGGGGCGATCACCGGGGCCAGGACCTTCACGCCGTTGCGGGCGAGCTTCTCGGCGACGAAGCCGATCCGCGCCACGTTGGTGTGCCGGTCCTCCTTGCTGAACCCCAGCCCCTTGGACAGGAACTCACGGATCTCGTCACCGTCGAGGACCTCGACCCGGTGGCCCTCGGCGCGCAGCCGCTCGGCCAGCGCGAAGGCCAGCGTGGTCTTGCCGGCGCTCGGGAGCCCGGTCAGCCACACCGTGGCGCCGCGCTCGCAGGGGGCGGCCTGCGGGGCCGCCTCTGCGGCTCCGTCGGCGGCCAGGGTGTGGACTGTGCTCACGGGTCGTTCTCCTAGGGGTGGTTGACGGTCGGTCGGCGGATCAGAGGTGGATGCCGCACTCGGTCTTGCCCGAGCCGGCCCAGCGGCCGGCCCGGCCCTCCTCGCCCTCGCCCGGCTTGGCGGTGCAGGACAGCGGCGAGCAGCCGATCGAGGTGTAGCCCTCCCACAGCAGCGGGTTGAGCAGTACCCCGTTGGCGGCGACGTAGGCGTCCACGTCGTCCTGGGTCCAGCGGGCGATCGGGGCGATCTTCACCTTGCGGCGCTTGGCGTCCCAGGCCACCACCGGGGTGTTGGCCCGGGACGGCGACTCGTCCCGGCGCAGGCCGGTGGCCCAGGCGTCGTACCCGGCCAGGCCGCGGTTGAGCGGCTCGACCTTGCGCAGGGCGCAGCACAGGTCGTTGTCCCGGTCGTGCAGGTTCGGCCCGTACTGGGCGTCCTGCTCGGCCACGGTCTGCAGCGGCTTGAGGGTGATGACGTTGACCGGCATCACCGCGGCCACCGCGTCCCGGGTGCCGATGGTCTCCGGGAAGTGGTAGCCGGTGTCCAGGAAGACCACGTCCACCCCGGGGAAGACCGAGGAGGCCAGGTGGGCCACCACGGCGTCCTCCATCGAGGAGGTGACGCAGAACCGGGAGCCGAAGGTCTCGGCGGCCCAGCGCAGGACCTCCTGCGCCGGGGCCTCCTCCAGGTCGACGGCGGCCTTGGCCGCTATCGCCTCGTAGTCAGTCACGCTGCTCATGTGCCGTTCCCCCGTGGGTGGTTGACAGCAGGCCCAGGTACTTCAGCTGGAACGCCCGGCGGCAGGAGTGGCACTCCCAGGCGCCGTGGCCGGCCTCCGAGGGCCGCAGGTCCTCGTCGCCGCAGTACGGGCAGTGGAAGGGGGCCGCGCGCTCGCTCACGACAGCTGCTCCTCACTGGCCCGGGCCGTCCACTGGGCGAACCGCTCGCCCTCGTTCCGGTCCTCCTGGTAGCGGGTCAGGACCCGCTCCACGTAGTCCGGCAGGCCGTCCTTGGTGACCTTGAGGCCGCGGACCTTGCGGCCGAAGCCGGCCTCCAGGCCGAGCGCGCCGCCCAGGTGGACCTGGTAGCCCTCGACCTGCTCGCCGTTCTCGTCCGTCACCAGCTGGCCCTTGAGGCCGATGTCGGCGACCTGGATGCGGGCGCAGGCGTTCGGGCAGCCGTTGATGTTGATGGTCAGCGGCTCGGCGAACTCCGGGAGGCGGGCCTCCAGTTCGTCGATCAGGGTGCGGCCGCGCTCCTTGGTCTCGACGATCGCCAGCTTGCAGAACTCGATGCCGGTGCAGGCCATCGTGCCGCGGCGGAACGGCGAGGGGGTGACCCGCAGGTCCAGCGCCTCCAGGCCGGCCACCAGCGACTCGACCCGGTCCTCGGCGATGTCGAGGACCAGCATCTTCTGCTCGGCGGTGGTGCGCAGGCGGTCCGAGCCGTGCTCGGCGGCCAGCTCGGCGATCTGGCCGAGCAGCTTGCCGTTGACCCGGCCGACCCGCGGGGCGAAGCCGACGTAGAACTTGCCGTCCTTCTGCCGGTGCACGCCGACGTGGTCGCGCCAGGTGCCGCTGGGCTCCTTCGGCGCCGGGCCGTCCACCAGCCGGTACTTGAGGTACTCGTCCTCCAGCACCTGGCGGAACTTCTCCGGGCCCCAGTCGGCGACCAGGAACTTCAGCCGGGCGCGGTTGCGCAGGCGGCGGTAGCCGTAGTCACGGAAGATGCCGATCACACCGCCGTAGACGTCGGCCACCTCGTCCAGCGGCACCCAGGCGCCGAGCCGGACACCCAGCTTGGGGTTGGTGGAGAGGCCGCCGCCGACCCAGAGGTCGAAGCCCGGGCCGTGCTCGGGGTGCTCGACGCCGACGAAGGCGATGTCGTTGATCTCGTGCGCCACGTCCAGCAGCGGCGAGCCGGAGATCGCCGACTTGAACTTGCGCGGCAGGTTGGAGAAGTCCTTGTTGCCGATGAAGCGGCTCATGATCTCGTCGATGGCGGGGGTGCCGTCGATGATCTCGTCCTCGGCGATCCCGGCCACCGGGGAGCCCAGGATGACGCGCGGGGTGTCGCCGCAGGCCTCGGTGGTGGAGAGGCCGACCGCCTCCAGGGTCTGCCAGATCGCCGGGACGTCCTCGATCCGGATCCAGTGGTACTGGACGTTCTGGCGGTCGGTCAGGTCGGCGGTGCCGCGGCCGTACTTCTCCGAGACCTCGGCGATCGCCTTCAGCTGGGCCACCGTCAGACGGCCGCCGTCGATCCGGACCCGGAGCATGAAGAACTCGGCGTCCAGCTCGTGCGGCTCCAGGATCGCGGTCTTGCCGCCGTCGATCCCCTCCTTGCGCTGGGTGTACAGACCCCACCAGCGCATCCGGCCGCGCAGGTCGGCCGGGTCGATGGACTCGAAGCCGCGCTGGGCGTAGATCGTCTCAATGCGCGTCCGCACGTTGAGACCGTCGTCGTCCTTCTTGAACTGCTCGTTCGCGTTGAGCGGGGTCCGGTGCCCGAGTCCCCACTGGCCCTCGCCACGGTGGCGGGTCACCTTGCGGGCGGCCGCGGGGCGGCGCACGGGGGCGCCGGCGGCCTGGGGCTCGTCCGTTTCGGGGGTGCTGGCCATGGTGAAGTCCTTACGGCAGTGGCTCTGGGGGCGGCTGCGGGGCTTCCGGGCACGGACCTGCTGCGACCTGCGGGTTCTCCGCGAGGTACGGGGGAGCAGTGACCTTGCCGGGGGCTCGCGCATCCGCAGCGGCGGGGACGGCGAAAGGGTTCGCGCCGGGGTGCGGTGGAAGGCGGCGGGTGGGCTCAGGTCACCGGACAGATGGCGCTGGACACGCGAAGGAGATCGACGTGAAGTCGACCTACTAGGGTGGTTCCGGCGCTCGGCATGGCAAGAGATTCGCACGCCGCACGACCCCCGGTCCACCAACGTCCGGATGGTGGACTCGTGAGTTTCGCTTCCTGAGACGCGCTCCGCTCCGCCGCAGCCAGGACGGCCGGTGAGACCTCGTCAGGTTGCTCGTGGGTCCCACGCCCCGGGACCGATAGGTTAGGGGCGTGCAAGCAGCAGGGGAAACCAGCAGGACGGGGGCCGAGCGCCCCTCACGGCGGCGCCGTCGCGGACGCCGCCGCCGTGAGTCGACGTGGCGCCGGACGGCCTGGACCTTGGTCAAGGACACCACCAACACCTGCGTCGAGTACCGGGTCACCGGACTCGCGGCGGAGGCGGCTTTCTTCACGCTGCTCTCCATCCCCCCGCTGCTGCTCTGCCTGGCGGGCACCCTCGGGTACCTGGACGACATCCTCGGGGCCGGCACCATCGAGAAGCTGGAGCAGGACATCCTGCAGGCCAGCGCCACCGTGCTGGCCCCCAGCTCGATCCAGCAGATCGTCCAGCCGCTGCTGGACAGCGTCTTCGACGAGGGCGGCCGGCCCGACCTGATCTCGATCGGCTTCCTGCTCTCGCTCTGGTCCGGCTCGCGGGCGCTCTACATCTTCATCGACACCATCACCGTCATGTACGGCCTGGACGGCAAGCGCGGCATCGTCAAGACCCGGCTGATGTCGCTCGGCCTCTACCTGGGCGCCCTGGTGATCGGCTCGCTGGTGCTGCCGCTGCTGCTGGCCGGGCCCGGCCTGGTCCGCAACGCGCTGGGCCCCGACTCGGCCGGGCCGATCAACGCGCTCTCCTGGCCGGTGGTGATCTGTCTGCTGATCATCTTCCTCACCACCCTCTACCACGTGGCCGTGCCGGTCTCCACGCCCTGGCGCGAGGACATCCCCGGCGCCCTGGTGGCCCTGGTGGTGCTGGTGGTGTGCAGCGTGCTGCTCCGGCTCTACCTGGTCAGCTCGATCGAGGGCCGCTCGGTCTACGGGCAGCTGGCCGCGCCGGTCGCGGTGCTGCTCTGGATCGGCGTGGTGGCGCTCGCGGTGCTGATCGGCGCCGCGATGAACGCCGCGCTGGACCGCCGCTGGCCGACCACCGAGACCGCCGACGCCCGCGCCGAGAACGAGCGCGCCAGCGAGGAGGCGGCCGCCGCCGTGGTCCGCGAGGCCACCGCCCGCCGGGCCGTGGAGCGGGCCCGGCTGGCCCGCGAGCTGGGCCTGGGCGAGGGCCACGAGGAGGACCTGGACGAGGACGACGAGGGCGACCACCCGCCCTCCGAGTACCCCGAGCGCTGGGCCGACTTCCTGCCGCCGGGCAATCTGCGCGGCCGCCTCGCAAACGGTGGGCCGCACCACCGCCGCCGTCCGCCGCCCCCGCCGGACAGCGACCGTCCGGGCGGCTCCTGGCACGTCTGACGGGTGGTGGAAAAAAGAGGTGCGCGGGCCTGTGGGGGTTCGCTATCGTCGCCCGGGCCGGGGGCGAGCTGCCCCCCGTGAAAGCCGTTGAGTGAACAAGGAGGTGACGACCGTGCTGACTGTCGTCGTCGCGGACTCCGTCCGCACCCAGAAGGTCCTCGTTCTCACCTCCGTGGTCTCCGGCTGACACTCCTTCACCATCCGCGCCGTGCGCGGGACGCCGGGGCCACCCCTTTGAAGGGTCACCCCGAAGTTGAACCTCTCCACCACTGACCGCTCGCTGTCCGGCTACGGCTGGAACGACGGGTGGGCCTCCAAGTTCTCCCTCTTCGCCGGCACGGACCTGCGTCCGGGCCGGGTCACCCGGGTCGACCGGGGCCTGTGCGACGTCTTCCTCGACGACGACGGCTCCGGCGCGCCCGGCACCGTCCGGGCCGACCTGCGCCCGGTGCGGATCTCCGATCCGGCCGAGTGGGTCTGCACCGGCGACTGGGTCGGCGTCGACCTCACCACCGCTCCGCTGCCGAGCGTCGCGGCCGTGCTGCCCAGGACCACCGCGATCGTCCGCAGCACCGCGGGCAAGCGCTCCGAGGGCCAGGTGCTCGCGGCCAACGTGGACACCGTGATGATCGCCGTCTCGCTGGCGGCCGATCCGGACCTCGGACGGATCGAGCGCTTCGTCGCGCTGGCCTGGGAGTCCGGCGCCGAGCCGCTGGTCGTGCTGACCAAGAGCGACCTGGTCGGCGACGCCGACTTCGTCAAGGACGACGTCGAGGGAGTCGCCCCCGGCGTCACGGTGCTCGCGGTGAGCGCCGAGACCGGCGAGGGCATCGACGTGCTCCGGGCCTGCCTCGGCACCACCAGCGCGCTGATCGGCCAGTCCGGCGCGGGCAAGTCCACCCTCACCAACGCGCTCAGCTCCTCCGAGTCGATGGTCGTCCAGGCCACCCGCTCGGTGGACGAGAAGGGCCGGCACACCACCACCACCCGCGAGATGATCCCGCTGCCCGGCGGCGGCGTGGTCATCGACACCCCGGGCCTGCGCGGCGCCGGCCTGTTCGGTGGCGAGGGCCTCGCGGTGGCCTTTGCCGAGATCGAGGAGCTGGCCGCCGACTGCCGCTTCCACGACTGCCGCCACGCCGGGGAGCCGGGCTGTGCCGTCCGGGCCGCGCTCGAGGAGGGCACCCTCCCGGTGCGCCGCTGGGAGAGCTACCAGAAGCTCCAGAAGGAGAACCTCTGGATCGCCTCCCGCACGGACGCCCGGCTGGCCGCCGAGCGCCTGAAGAAGTGGAAGACCATCACCAAGTCGGTCCGGGCCAACGGCTCGCCGAAGAAGTAGCGCGAGCGAGGGCCGCGACCCGGATCGGGTCGCGGCCCTCGGCCGTCTCATGCACGCGTCTCACTCCTCGGGCAGCCGCCCGGTGCGGATCACCTCGGCGTACCAGCGCGCGCTGTCCTTGGGCGTGCGGCGCTGGCTGGCGAAGTCCACGTGCACCATGCCGAAGCGCTTGCCGTACCCGAAGGACCACTCGAAGTTGTCCAGCAGCGACCACAGGAAGTACCCGCCCACCGGCACCCCGTCGGCCGCCGCCCGCCGCACCGCGTCCAGGTGGCCGTGCAGGTACGCCACCCGCTCCGGGTCGTGCACCGCGCCGCTCGGGTCGCTGTAGTCGTCGTAGGCGGCGCCGTTCTCGGTGACCAGCAGCGGCACGCCGGGCAGTTCGTCCCGCAGGCGGGTGAGCAGCTCGTACAGCCCGTCCGCGTCCACCGGCCAGCCCATCGCGGTGCGGCTGCCCTCGGCCGGCACGAAGCGCACGCCCTCGTCGGCCGGCCAGGGGGAGATCTCCCCGGCGTGGCCGTCCTGGCGCGGGGCCGGGTCCGACGGGTCGTCGGCGCCGACCACGGTGGGCGTGTAGTAGTTGATGCCCAGCGAGTCGATCGGGCGGGAGATCTCCGCCAGGTCGCCGTCGTGGACGAAGCCCCAGTCGGTGACGTGCGCGGTGTCGGCCAGCACGTCGGCGGGGTAGCTGCCCTTGAAGACCGGGTCGAGGAAGATCCGGTTGGCCAGGCCGTCGATCCGGCGGGCCGCGTCCAGGTCGGCGGGGGTCCGGCCGGCCGGGCGGACGGCGGCCAGGTTGAGGGTGAGCGAGACCTGCGCGGAGGACGGCAGCTCGGCGCGCAGGGCGGCCGTGCCCAGGCCGTGGGCCAGCAGCAGGTGGTGATGGGCCGTCAGCGCCTCCACCGGGCTGGTCCGGCCGGGGGCGTGCACCCCGGAGCCGTAGCCGAGGAAGGCGGAGCACCAGGGCTCGTTGAGCGTGGTCCAGGTCGGGACGCGGTCGCCCAGGCGGCGGGCCGCGAGGGCGGCGTACTCGGCGAAGCGGTACGCCGTCTCCCGGTCGAGCCAGCCGCCCGCGTCCTCCAGGGCCTGCGGCAGGTCCCAGTGGTAGAGCGTGACCACGGGCGTGATGCCCTTGCCCAGCAGCTCGTCCACCAGGCGGTCGTAGAAGTCGAGCCCGGTCTCGTTGGCCGGGCCGGTGCCGCCCGGCCGCACCCGCGGCCAGGAGAGCGAGAACCGGTAGGCGCCCAGGCCGAGTTCGGCCATCAGCGCGACGTCCTCGCGGTAGCGGTGGTAGTGGTCGCAGGCGATGTCGCCGGTGTCGCCGTTGCGCACCTTGCCTGGGGTGCGGCTGAAGGTGTCCCAGATGGACGGGGAGCGGCCGCCCTCGGCGGCGGCGCCCTCGATCTGGTACGCGGCGGTGGCCGCGCCCCAGACGAAGCCGGTGGGGAAGTCGGATCGGACGGGGGCCGGTAGGGCTGCTACGGACATGTCGCCTTCCATGGACGTCTACGGTAGAGGGCTCAGCCCTTGACGGCGCCCTGCATGATGCCGCCGACTATCTGACGGCCCAGCAGGGCGAAGACCAGGAGCACGGGGAGGGTGCCGACCAGGGTGCCGGCCATGACGATCGACTGGTCGGGCACGTAGCCCTGGCCGAGCGACTTCAGGGCCACCTGGACGGTCGGGTTCTGCGAACTCAGCGCCACCACCGGCCAGAAGAAGTCGTTCCAGGTGGCCATGAAGGTGAGCATGGCGAGCACCGCCATGCCGGGGCGGGCCACCGGCAGCACGATCGAGCGGAAGATCCGCAGGCTCGACGCGCCGTCCATCCGGCCCGCCTCGATCAGCTCGTCCGGCAGGGCCTGGACCAGGAACTGGCGCATGAAGAAGACGCCGAAGGCGGAGACCAGCGAGGGCAGGATCACCGAGGGCAGTTTGTTCTGGAGGTCCAGCTTCACGATCACCATGAAGAGCGGGATCACCCCGAGCTGCGGCGGGATCATCATGGTGCCCACCGTGACGGCCAGCAGCAACCCCCGCCCCCGGAACCGGAGTTTGGCGAAGGCGAAGCCGGCCAGGGTGGAGGAGAGCACCACGCCGACGGTGACCGCGACGGAGACGATCAGCGAGTTGAGCAGGGCCGTGCCGATCGCGGCCTGCTCCAGCGCCTCGCCGATGTTGTGGAACAGGTTGGGGCCCGGGGTGAGCGCCGGAGTCGCCGAGCTGAGCTCGGAGTTGGAGCGGCTGGCGGCCACCAGGGTCCAGTAGAAGGGGAAGACGAAGAGCAGGGTGGCGAAGGCAAGCACCGCGTAGGCGAGCGGTCCGCCGTGCAGCGGCGAGCGCCGTCCGGTGGTCCGGCTGCCGGTGCGCTTGAGCACGAGTGTCGTGGAGGCCAAGGGAGTTCACCCGTCCGTACGGTTGCGCCGGGCGGCGACGGCCGCGTTGGTCAGGGCCAGCACCACGATCAGCAGGAACATCACCCAGGCCACGGCGGCGGCCCGGCCGAGGTGGAAGAAGGTCCAGCCCTGCTCGTAGAGGTAGAGGCCGAGGGTCTGGTACTGGTGCGAGATGCCGCCGCCCGAGTTGCCCTCGTAGAGCAGCGGCTCGCCGAACAGCTGGGTGGCGCCGATGGTGGAGACCACCACGGTGAAGACGATGGTCGGCCGCAGACCGGGCACGGTGATGTGCCGGAACTGCTGCCAGCGGGAGGCGCCGTCCACCGCCGCCGACTCGTACAGCTCGTTCGGGATGGACTGCATCCCGGCCAGGTAGATCAGCGCGTTGTAGCCCGTCCAGCGCCAGGTGACGATGGCCGAGACCCCGAACTGCGAGGCCCAGGTGGAGGCCTGCCAGTCCACCGGTCCCACCCCGACGCCCTGCAGCGCCCAGTTGATCAGACCGTAGTCGCGCCCGAAGAGCTGGGCGAAGACCAGGGTGGCGGCGGCCACCGAGGTGGCGTACGGCATCAGCATGGCGACCCGGAAGAAGGTCCGGCCGCGCAGCCGGTAGTTGAGCAGGTGGGCCAGCCCGAGCGCCATCAGCAACTGCGGGACGGTGGAGAGCACACCGATGGTGAAGGTGTTGCCGAGGGCGTTCCAGAAGAACGGGTCCTCGAACAACCGGGTGTAGTTCTGCAGGCCCAGCCAGTCCATCCGCTCCGAGGTCTGCAGCTCCACCCGGTGCAGCGAGACGTACGCGGTGTACAGCAGCGGGAAGAGGCCGAAGGCCGCGAACAGGACGAAGAACGGGGCGAGGAAGCCGTACGGGGCCAGCCGCCCGGCGAGCCGGCCCGGGCGCGGGGCGGGCCTGGTCGTGGGGCGGGGGGCGGTGAGCGTGGCCATGGGGGTCCTTTCCCGGGCCGGGGCCGCAGAGCGGAACGGCCCCGGCCCGGGGGAGTCGGGCGTCGGAGGGGCGCCGGAGCGGACGGTCCGTCAGTTGCCGGAGGCCTTCTTGACGTTGTCCAGGGCGTGCTGCCAGGCGGTGGCCGGGGCGGTGCCGGTGCGCTCCACCTCGCCGAGCGCGTCCGTGAAGGCCTTGCCGATCACGCCGTCCTGGGTGCCGAGCACCTGGGCGGGCATGGTGACGGCGGCCTCGGAGAAGATCTCACCGATCGGGGCGTCGTTGAAGTACGGGTCCTTGACCGACTTGATCTCGGCCTGCGCGGCGGTGGAGGACGGGAAGGAGCCCTGCTTGGCGAACAGCTTGGCCTGCTGCTCCTTGGCGTTCAGCCACGTGATCAGCTCGGCCGCCTCCTTGGGGTGCTTGGCGGTCTTCGGGACCGCCAGGTAGGCGCCGCCCCAGTTGCCGGTCCTGCCCGGGCCGGGGGCGATGTCCCACTTGCCGGAGAAGGAGGTGCCGGCCTGGCCCTTGATGTAGCCGATCATCCAGGCCGGGCAGCTGAGGGTGGCGAACTTGCCGGTGGAGAAGGCCTTGTTCCACTCCGGGGTCCACTGCGGGAGCTTGGCCGAGAGGCCGTCGGCGACCAGCTTGGTGGCGTCCGCCCAGGCGGTCCGCACGGCCGGGTTGGTCTCGTGCACCGGCTTGCCGGACTCGTCGGCGTAGCGCACCTTCTGCTGGCCGACCTCGGCGGTGAACATCCCGGCGGCGCTGTCGGTCCAGGCGTTGCCCGGCTCGGCCTTGGCGACGTACTCCTTGCCGAGCTCCAGGTAGCCCGCCCAGGTGGACCACTTGGCGGCCAGCTCGGTGCGGTCGGTCGGCAGGCCGGCCGCCTTGAACAGGTCGGTGCGGAAGCAGATCGCCTCCGGGCCGATGTCGGTGCCCGCGGCCAGCACCTTGCCGTCGGCGGTCCGCACCGCGGCGGCCTTCCAGGGCACCAGGCCGTCGTTGACCTCGGCCGCGCCCAGTGAGCGCAGGTCCTGGAACTTGTCGGCCTGCTTCTGCATCACGCTGGCGATCCGGCCCACCTCCAGGCCCTGCACGTCGGCCAGGCCGCCGCCCCCGGCCAGCTTGGTCTGGAGCGCCTGCCAGTACTGGCCCTCGTCCTGGGTGTCGGTCTGCTTCACGGTGATGTTCGGGTGCAGCTTCATGTACTCGTCGTAGAGGCCGGCCTCCTTGAACCCGAAGGTGCCGAACAGGTCGACGGTCAGCGTGACCTTGCCGTCGCCGTCGGCCGAGCCGGTGGAGCCGGAACCGCAGGCGGTCAGCAGCAGGGCGGCGGCGAGGGCGGCGCTGCCGAGGGTGGCGGCTCTGAACGGGCGCATGGGGGTGCCTCCTGATCGAGTTCTGAGAGCGCTCTCAAGCGCTGGAAGGAGCGTGCCGGGCGGCGCCCCGACCGTCAAGTGGTCGAAACCTGAACGTGATCTGGGGAGTTCGGGGAGTCCTGGTTTCACAGTCCGAAGTCAGGAAGGTTTCGTCCGGCCCGTTGACACCCTTCCGGGACCGCCCCTACGGTCCGGGGCTGAGAGCGCTCTCACCTTCCCCCACTTCCAGTTGAGGTGACTCATCGTGAAGCCACCACGGCGCCCCGCCGCCGTCCTGACCGCCCTGGCCCTCGCCGCCGCCGCGCTCACCGCGACCGTCGGCGCGCCCAGCGCCTCCGCCGCCACCGTCAAGGTCGGCCTCGGCGGGTACACCGACACCCGCCCGGCCGGCACCGTCGGCCCGAGCAACTCCGCCGGCGCCCCGGTGACGCCCAAGGTCACCGCCCGGATGGCCGGCAAGGCCGTGCCCACCAACGACTGGTGGTCCTCGCTGGTCTTCCAGCGCTACGCGGGCAACCCGTACTCCGAGAACATGTACGCCCACCCGTTCACCTTCAAGGCCGTCAACTCCGGCCTGGAGGTGGGCTACCCGACCTCGCCGACCGTCACCCCCGACGGCCGCCAGTACGACTTCACCCACACCAAGGACCTCACCCTCGGCGTGGCCGGGCTCAACTCGCCCGACACCAAGGTGGACGGCTGGACCGACTGGACCGTCACCCCCGCCTGGTCCGACGCCGGGCACACCTTCACCGCCACCATCGGCCACGGCCTGCCCTACGTCTACGCCAGGGCCACCGGCGGCGCCGCCCAGATCACCGCGGCCGGCACCCCGACGGTCTTCGCCAATCAGGGCAACGTCCTCGGCATCACCGTCGGGGGCCACCACTACGGCCTGTTCGCGCCGACCGGCACCAGCTGGAACGTCAGCGGCACCACCCTGACGGCCGCGCTCGGCACCAAGGACCACTACTCCGTCGCCGTCCTGCCCTCGCCCGGCGACCTGGCGCTGTACCGCACTTACGCCTACAGCTTCGTCACCGACACCAAGGTCTCCTGGGCCTACGACAACGGCTCGCTGACCACGAACTACACCGCCACCACCACCCCCGTCGAGGGCAGCCAGACCGGCACCCTGCTGGCCCTCTACCGGCACCAGTGGCTGGCCACCTCCGACCAGCTCACCGCGCTGAGCTACACCTCACCGCGCGGCCAGATGAAGGTCCGTCAGGGCAGCGGCTTCTCCACCGTGATGAAGGCCGACGCCATCCTGCCCTCGCTGCCGGACGTCGGCGGCGCCGACCGCGCCTCGCTGGGCGCCCTGGTCCGCGAGGCGGCCGACGCGGCCGACCCGTTCAGCGGCGCCACCGACACCTACTGGACCGGCAAGGCCCTCGGCCGCCTGGCCCAACTGGTGCCGATCGCCGACCAGTTGGGCGACACCGCGACCAGGGACAAGCTGCTCGGCCTGATCAAGGGCAAGCTCCAGCAGTGGTTCGCCGGCACCGGCTCCACGGTCTTCGCCTACGACACCCTGTGGAAGACCCTGATCGGCTACCCGGCCTCGTACGGCACCGACGGCGAGCTCAACGACCACCACTTCCACTACGGCTACTACATCCAGGCCGCCGCCACCGTGGCGCGCTACGACGCGGCCTGGGCCGCGGACTCCGCCTGGGGCGGCATGGTCAAGCTGCTCGCCAAGGACGCCGCCAACACCGACCGGGCCGACGCCCGCTTCCCCTGGCTGCGCAGCTTCGACCCGTACGCGGGCATGGGCTGGGCCTCCGGCCACGCCGGCTTCGCGGCCGGCAACAACGAGGAGTCCTCCTCCGAGTCGCTCAACTTCAGCGCCGGGCTGATCCTCTACGGCTCCGCCACCGGTGACACCGCGCTGCGCGACCTGGGCATCTACCTCTACACCACCGAGTCGCGGGCCGTGGAGCAGTACTGGTTCAACGCCGACCAGGCCGTCTTCCCGTCCTCCTTCGGGCACCAGACCGTCGGCATGGTGTGGGGCAGCGGCGCGGCCTACTCCACCTGGTGGACCGCCAGCCCCGGCATGATCCACGGCATCAACTACCTGCCGATCACCGGCGGTTCGCTCTACCTGGCACGCCGTCAGGACGACGTGCTGGCCAACCTGGCCGAGCACCGGGCCAACAACGGCGGTGCCCTCACCGACTGGCGGGACCTGGCCTGGGAGTTCCAGGCACTCGCCGACCCGGCCGGGGCCAAGGCCAACTGGCAGGCGGGCAAGGACTCCTACACCCCGGAGGAGGGCGAGTCCAAGGCCCACGTCCAGCACTGGATCGGCAACCTCGCGGTGCTCGGCACCCTCGACCCGGCGGTCACCGCCGACCTGCCGACGGCGGCGGTCTTCGTCAACGGCTCCACCCGGACGCACGTCGCGCACAACTTCTCGACGACGGCGCGGACGGTCCGCTTCTCGGACGGCGCGGTGCTGACCGTGCCGGCCCGGTCCACCGCGAGCGAGCGCGGCAGCTTCCAGGACGGCGGCACGGGCGGGGTCACGCCGTCGCCCACCCCGTCGCCGTCGCCGTCCTCCTCGCCCTCCCCGTCCCCGTCCCCGTCCTCCTCGCCGTCGGTGCCGCCGGTCGGCGGGAACACCTTCTACCTCCAGCCCGGCGGCAGGCTGACCACCGGGTACGGCGCCGGGGCCTCCTCCGACACCGTCGCCTCGGCGGGCGGCACCAACCACGACGGCACGCCGTACCAGCCCACCGTCTACGAGGTGCGCAACGTCAACGCCACCCTGCGGGCGGGCGCCGCAACGGAGTTCGACCTCTACCTGGACGCCGGCTCCGCCGTCGGCCTCGGGCAGCAGCTGCGGGTCTCCTACGACCTGACCGGGGACGGCAGCTTCGACCGGACCGAGACCTACCGGTACTTCGCCACCGATCCGGTGACCGGCTGGGAGCGCTACTCGGCGACCGCCGGGTTGGCGGCCTCCACCGGTGCGCTCGGCAACCTGAGCAACGGCACCGTCCGGATCGAGGTCTGGTCGGCGATCGGCAACGCCCCGGCGGCCCTGCGGGTGGGCGCCACCCAGGCCCAGGGCAGCGCCTCGGTGCTCCGCCTGCCGTTCGCCTGACGGACGGCGCTCCCCGGGCCGGGCCGCGGGCTCCCGTGGTGGATGGTGACCACCACGGGAGCCCGTGCGGCGCCCGGGGAAGGGCCGTAGGACTGTCCTATCATCGGCCGGTGACTCTCGATGCGGCCTTGGCCGATTTCATCGCCCGGGGCGGGCCCGACGAGCAGGTCCCGCAGGTGCTCGGCGCCGTCATCGACCAGGGGCTCTACGTCCCGGTCCGGGAGGACGGGGACCCGCTGCTGGTCCAGCGGGCCGGGGACGGGGTGCCGGCACTGCCCGGCTTCACCGACGAACTCGACTGTGCCGCCCACCTCCCGCACGCCGCCGGGACCGTCTACTGCGACGCGCTCCGGCTGCTGGAGGTGATCCGCGAGTACGGCGCGGCCCGTCTGGTGCTCTTCGGCCCCGACGGCGCGACCGTGCTGCTGCCGGTGGAGTCGCTCTTCGAGGCGATGGCCGGACGCGGCGTCCGGGGAGCGGGGCAGCGGCTCAGGCTGACCTGGTCCACCCATCCGCTCGCGGTGGCGCTGCGGGACGCGGCGCTCGCCCGGGTGCGCGACTTCCCGGAGGTCCACTGCGTCTGGGTCTCGCACGCGCGCTGGCTGGACACCGGCGCCGAACACCTGTTGGTGCACCTGGCGGTGGACGCCGACCCGCCCGGCAACGCCGGACACCCCTTCATGCAGGCGCTGCTCACCGAGGAGCTGGTGCTCGGCGACGGCGACCCGATGGTCTCCGCCCTGGCCCTCAACCGCACCACCCACGCGGACCAGATCGCCGACCTGGACCGGATGGGCCTGGACACCGTCCGGGTGGACCACGCCACCGGCCGGGTGGAGGTGCTCTCGCGGGAGTACGACGCGCCGCCGCCCGCGGCGCCCCCGGAGGAGCGGCCGCCGAAGCGGTGGTGGCGCCGTGGCCGGGAGTAGGCTGCGCACGTCCGGTCGGAGCTGATCTGCTGTCAGGAGACCCACGTGCCCGAGGAGTTCGCGGAGCTGACCACCCCGGAGCTGACCACCCCGGAGCTGACCACTCCGGAGCTGGCCGCCCTGGAGCTGACGACCCCGGAGCTGGCCGACGCGGCGGTGCGGCTCGGCCTGCCGGTACGGGTGGCACCGCCCGGGATCGCGGCGGTGACCCCCGGGCAGCGGGTCCTCGGACGGGCACTGCCCGTCCGGCACCACGGGAGCGTGGACGTCTTCCTGGAGGCGTACGGCACGGCCGGCCCGGGGCAGGTGCTGGTGATCGACAACGGCGGCCGGACGGACGAGGCCTGCGTCGGCGACCTCGCGGTGCTGGAGGCGGCCGCGGCCGGGATCGCGGGCGTGGTGGTCTGGGGCCTGCACCGGGACACCCCGCAGCTGGCCGGGATCGGCCTGCCGGTGTTCAGCTACGGCAGCAACCCGCTCGGCCCGCTCCGGGTGGACCCGCGCGAACCGGAGACGCTCGTCTCCGCCCGCTTCGGCCCCCACCTGGTCACGGCGGAGGACCTGGTGGTCGCCGACCTGGACGGCGTGCTCTTCCTCCCCGCCCCCCACGCCCGGGAACTGGCCGCCACCGCCGCCGCGATCCAGGCCACCGAACGGGCCCAGGCCGACCGCATCCGGGCCGGTGACACGCTGCGCCGCCAGACCTCCTTCGAGGACTACCTGGCCCGCCGCGCCGCCGACCCGGCGTACACCTTCCGCGAGCACCTGCGGCAGGTCGGCGGCGCGATCGAGGTCTGACGGGGCGTCGGGACGGGTCGAGGCGGGACGGGGTGGGGCGGGACGGGGTGGGCCCGGGGCGGCCGCCCGGCCGCTACCCCGGGTCGTGCGGGACCTCGGCCCAGACGGTCTTGCCGGGCGGGGCGGGGTGGTGACCCCAGGCCCGGCTGAGGTGGCGGACGACCACCAGGCCGTGGCCGCCCGGGCGGTGGGACGGGATGCGTGGGCTGCCGTCCGTGACCGCCACCCGGACGGCGGCCGGGCCCCGGGCCCGGCCCGGGCCGGGCGGGCCCAGGTCGGTCAGCACCAGGCTGCGCGGGCCGCCGCCGTGCAGGACCGCGTTGGCCACCAACTCGCCTGCCACCAGGGCGGCGTCGTCGCACCCGGGCCGGCCGACCAGCCAGTCGGCCAGGGTCGCCAGGACCAGGCGGCGGGCGGTCGCGACCGGGGCGGCCAGCCCGGCCAGGTCGATCCGGTGCACCCGCGCCGACGGCGGGGGACCGGTCCGTGGTGCCGTCACCGGTCACCTCCTCGTTCTCGGTGCCTCCCTCGTCCTCCCGGTCCGCCCGGCGGCGGATCAGGAAGGGTCCGGGACGAGGGCGGTGCGCAGCTCGCCGAGCACCCGGGCGAGCAGCCGCGAGACGTGCATCTGCGAGACGCCGAGCCGCTCGCCTATCTGGGACTGGGTGAGCTCCTCGCTGAAGCGCATCGCCAGCAGCAGGCGGTCCCGCTCCGGCAGTGCGGAGATGGTGGGCTTCAACGCCTGGACGGCGTCGACCCGTTCGAAGCGCGGGTCCTCCGCACCGAGCACGGCCTCCAGGGGCGGGCCCTCCCCGTTGGCGGCGTCGTCCAGCCGGGCCTCCAGCGAGTTCGCGGTCCGGGCCTCGGCCGCGCCGATGCCCTCCACCACCTCCTCCTCGGAGAGGCCGAGGTGCTCGGCGAGTTCGGGCACGGTCGGGCTGCGGTCCAGCCGCTGCTCCAGCTCCTCGCTGCCCCGCACCACGGCCAGCCGGGCCTCCTGGAGCCGGCGCGGGACGTGCACCGCCCAGGTGCTGTCCCGGAAGAAGCGCTTGACCTCGCCGACGATGGTCGGCACGGCGAAGGTGGTGAACTCCAGCCCCCGCTCCGGCTCGAAGCGGTCGATCGCCTTGATCAGGCCCACCGTCCCGGCCTGCACGATGTCCTCCAGCGGCTCCCGGCTGCCGGAGAAGCGCCGGACCGCGAAGCGCACCAGCGAGACGTTCAGCTCGATCAGGGTGGCCCGCACGTAGGAGTACTCGGGCGTGCCCTCCTCCAGTTCGTGCAGCCGGGCGAAGAGCACGCGGGACAGCTGGCGCGCGTCCGGTGCGGCCACCTCGCGGGGCCGGTCGAGCGCGGGACCGTCCTGCAGCCCGGGCAGGCCGGCCAGGGCGGCCCGGCGCAGCCCCGACGGGGCGGGTGGGACGGGGCCGGTGTCCGCCAGGGCGGTGGTGATGGTCGCCATGTCGTTCCTCTCCTCGGGCTTCCGCGACGAGAGCGCGGTTACCCGGAGTGCCCCGGGCCATGTCCGCGCACACGCGATCGTCACAGGGTCGGCACGCCGGCTCCGGATCGTGGTGCCGGGTCTTCATGGGGCAAGTGTCGTGCGCCACAAGGGCGGTTGGTGTACGTTCGGCAGGTTTCGCCCCGCACATCGGGGTGAGACGCAGGCCGGGCCGAACCACCGGAACGAGCGAAGGAGCACCCATGACCGTCGTCTCGCGCCTGCCCGGCGCCTTCGAACACGAGTGGAACTGGCAGCTGCGCGCCGCCTGCCGGACCGTCAGCACCGACCTGTTCTTCACCCCGCTCGGCGAGCGCGGGCCCGAGCGGGAGGCCCGGGAGGCGAGTGCCAAGGAGGTCTGCGCCCGCTGCCCCGTCCGGGAGGCCTGCCTGCGCCACGCCCTCCTCGCGCACGAGACGTACGGGGTCTGGGGCGGGATGACCGAGGACGAGCGGGAGCGGATGTTCCGCGCCTCGCGTCGTCGTCGTACGGCGGCCTGACGGCCGTTCACCTTCTTCTGCCCCGCGGCAGGGAGAGCGAGGAGCACGGGCGTGCAGATCTGGACCGTCCTGCGGCCCACCGTGGCGGTGGCCGTCGTCGTACTGGCGCTGCTGGTGGTGGACCGGGTGGTGCGCCGCGTGCTGCGGCGGCTCACCGCCGCCCACCCCGAGGCGGTCGCCTGGCCGGTGCTGCGGCGCTGCCGGGTGCCGTTCCTGGCGGCCACCGGCTCGGCGCTGCTGCTGGCCGGAGGACGGGTGGCCGTTCCGGGCGCGGGGGTGGTGCGGCACGCGCTGCTGCTCGCCCTGCTGGTGGGCTGCGGCTGGCTGGCGGCCCGGATGGTGTCCCTGCTGCTGGTGACCGGGCTGAGCCGGTACGCGAGCGGGCGGCCGGACCGCGACCCGGCGCGGGTGCGGCGGGTGCGGACCCAGGCGAGCGTGCTCGGCCGGGTCTGCGGGGCGGCGATCGCGGTGCTCACGCTGGCCGGGGTGCTGATGACCTTCCCCGCCGTCCGCACGGTCGGCACCAGCCTGCTGGCCTCGGCCGGGCTGGCCGGCCTGGTGCTCGGGGTGGCCGCCCAGAGCACCCTCGGGAACCTCTTCGCCGGACTCCAGCTCGCCTTCAGCGACATGGTCGGTATCGACGACGTGGTGGTGGTCGGGGGCGAGTGGGGCACCGTCGAGGAGATCACCCTGACCTACGTCGCCATCGCCACCTGGGACCAGCGGCGGATCGTGATGCCCGTCTCCCACTTCGTCGGCAAGCCCTTCGAGAACTGGTCCCGCCGGGGCCCCGGCATCACCGGCACCGCCGTGCTCCACCTCGACCACAGCACCCCCGTCGGCGAGCTGCGCGCCGAGTTCGAGCGGCGGATCGCCGAGCACCCCCTCTGGGACGGCGTCGGCCGCGCCCTCCAGGTCGTCGACACCACGCCCAGCACCATCGTGGTGCGGGCCCTGATGACCGCCCGCAACGCCGACGACGCCTTCGAACTCCGGTGCTGGGCACGGGAGGAGCTGATCCGTCACCTCCGGCACCACCACCCCGGCGCCCTGCCCCGGGTGGCCTTCGCCGCGGCGCCCGCGGAGGTCGGTCCCGCTCAGGCCGGTCCCGTGGAGGCCGGCCCGGCGGAGGCCGCTCCTGCTCAGGCCGAGGGGTCGAAGCGGGCGACGTAGCGGCGCTGCCACGGGGTCTCCACGGCGTGCGGGGAGTAGTGCGCGCGGACGTAGGCGACGGCCTCCCGGGCGGGCACCCCGTCCAGGACGGCGAGGCAGGCCAGCGCGGTGCCGGTGCGGCCGCGCCCGCCGGCGCAGGCGAACTCGACCCGTTCGGCGGTGCAGCGGCGCCAGGCCTCCCGGAGCGCCTCGGTGGTGGCCACCGGGTCGGCGGGCAGCCGGAAGTCCGGCCAGCGCAGCCAGCGGAACTCCCAGGCCACGGGCGGGGGTTGACGGCCGAGCAGGTAGAGGGCGAACTCCGGCTCCGGGCCCGGCGGCAGGGGGTTGCTCAGGCCGCGGCCGCGGACCAGCCGTCCGGAGGGGAGACGGAGAACGCCGTCCGCCGCGGGATCCCAGGTCACGACGTGCTTCATGACGCACTCCCGAAGGCGCCGTCCGCCAGGAGCGGGACGGTGGCGGAGGCGTCGGTCTCCACGGCGACGGCGACGTCCTGCGGCCAACCGCCGTCGGCCAGTTCGCGGCCGGAGGCACAGGACCGGACGGTGGCGGCCGGGTCGGGGTCGGCGCGGAGGGCGAGGGCGGCGAGGGCCGCCTCGGGGGAGAGCCGGGCGGCGGAGCCGGGCAGGGCGGCGATCACCGCACCTGCGCCCAGCAGGTCCTCGACGGCTGGGCGGAGCGAACCGTCCGGCCAGCGCTCGCCGGCCGCGACCACGGCGAGGGGCCGCTCCGGCGTGCCGTAGCCCTCCCGGTGGAGGTGACGGGCGACGGCGGTGGCGTTGCGCAGGCAGGCGGCGTACACCGGCAGGCCCTCGGCGGCGGCCGCGATCGCCGACCCGTTCGGGGACGGCAGCACCAGGCGCGGGGTGAACGGCGCGGTGCGCAGCGCCGCGGGGGAGAGCGACCAGGGCGCCCGCGGCGAGGCCTGCCGCCGCCCGACCGCCAGGTCCGCCCCGTGCCCGGCCGCGAACTCCCGCGCGGTGTCGTCCCGCCAGGGGTACGGGTACACCCGCGTCCCGCGTTCCACCGCCACGCTCACCGCCGTGGTGAACGACAGGACGTCCACCACCACCAGCGCGGCCGCCCCGGCGCGTGCCAGCCGCGCCGCGCCGACCGGCCCCCACTCGAACCGCACCCCGTACCCCGCCTGGGCACTCCACGTCTGCTCGTCCATGACGGGGCATCATTTCACGGCGGGGCACGGGCCCCCGGAATTCCGTTGATCGTGCGGGGGAGGGCGGAGCAGAGTGCCGGCCATGACGAGTGCTTGGGTGGCGGAGCTGGCGCTGGGCGGGGTGGTGCTGCTCGGTTCGACCGTGCAGCGGATGGCCGGGATGGGCCTCGCCCTGGTCGCCGTACCGGTCCTGGCCCTGCTGATCGGCCCGGCCGAGGGGGTCGCCCTGGCCAACTGCGCCTCCGGGGTGATCAGCCTGCTCGGGTTGGCGGGGAACTGGCGGGAGGTCAGGCCGCGGGCCATGGTCCCGCTGGTCCTGGCGGCCGGCTGCACCGTCCCGTCGGGCGTGTGGGTCGCCGACCGCCTGCCGGGCCCCGCCCTGCTGGTCGGCATCGGGCTGCTGGTGACGCTCGCCGTGCTGGTGGTGCTCGCCGGTGCGCGGGCCGCCGCCCTGCGCGGCACCGGCGGAGCGGTGGCCGCCGGAGCGGCCAGCGGCTTCATGAACTCCGCGGCGGGCGTGGGCGGCCCCGCCCTCTCCCTCTACGCCGTCAACGCCGGCTGGACCGCCCGCGAGTTCCTCCCCAACGCCCTCTTCTACGGCTTCGTCGTCAACGTCTTCTCCGTCACCGCCAAGGGCCTGCCCCACCTCTCGGGCGACGGATGGACCCTGGCGGCGGCTGGCATCGCGGGCGGAGCTGTGATCGGCGGCACGCTGGCCGGACGGGTACCGGAGCGCTGGGCCCGGCGGGTGGTCCTGGGCATCGCCCTGGCCGGTGGCCTCAGCACGCTGGTGAAGGGCGTCGTGAGCTTGTGAATCAGGTCAGCAGGCGGTCGAGCATGGCCCGGAGAGCACCGTCATCTCCGTTGTGGCTCTGGATCGAGGCCCGTCGGTTCTGCTCGGCATCCAGAAGGCGCCAGGAGAGCTGGTAACCGGATTCGGTCGCGAGTTGGGAGAGGAAGGCCCGCTGGGTGCGCCCGTTCCCTTCGCGGAACGGGTGAAGAGCGTTGATGTCGCCGTAGAGGCTGGTCAGTCTGTCCAGGAAGGCGGAGCGAGGCAGCGCCGCCAGTTGCGAGGGGGCCGGGACGCCGGCGAAGACGCTCCCGGCGAAGGCCTCGAGGTGTTCGGTCCGGCAGAAGCCGGTCTCCTTGGAGATCTCGACGGTGCGTAGCTGCCCGGCCCACTCGTAGACGAGGCCGAAGATGGCTCGGTGGAAGGCCTGGAGATGGGGGAGGTCGTAGCTGCCGGGGACGGGGTGGGCAGCGATCCGGATCAGGGTTGCGTGGGTGATGTCGGCTTCTGCGGCTGCGAGTTGGGCCGGGTCGGTGATGCCGAGCAGATTGCGCAGTGTCCCGTCAGGAAGGGCGTAGGGGTCGTTCATCCTGTCCGTCGTTCAGTGGGGCCCGGTAGCGGTTGGCGGCGCGCTCGACGAGTTCGTCGGCGGTGATCCGGCCGTGCGCGTAGTCGTCGGCGTCCGCCTCGGCGGCGCTGGACGCGTGCAGGCCCTCGGCGCGGAGCGACCCGGCGGCCGAGGCCACGGCCTCACGACGCCGGGCGGCGGTCAGTTCCTCGTAGAGGGCGACGGAGAGCAGGACGCCCTGGGGTTTCCGGTGGGCGCCGATGACCACAGGGGCGGCGGCCGGGCCTTCGGCGGCGAGACCGGCCAGTATCTGAGGAAGCTGTGCTCTCGCCGAGCTGACGGTGACTACTTCCTGGATGTCCATACCGGAAGTGTACAGAAATCTGTACAGATTTCACCGTCAGGCGGAGCCGCGGAGGATCAGGCGGGTGGGGGTGATGACGGAGGTGGGGGTGTTGGGCTGGGTGGGGGTGTTGAGGCGGCGGAGGAGGAGACGGGCCATCAGGCGGCCCATCTCCTCGATGTCCTGGCGGATGGTGGTGAGCGGGGGCTCGGTCCAGGCGGCGATGGACTCGACGTCGTCGAAGCCGATGACGGCGACGTCGTCGGGGACGGTGCGGCCGTGGGCGCGGAGGACGTGGAGGGCGCCGGAGGCCATCTGGTCGGAGGCGGCGAAGACGGCGTCCAGGTCGGGGCGGCGTTCGAGGAGTTCGGCCATCGCGCGGCGGCCGCCCTCGGGGGTGAAGTCGCCGACGGCGATCAGGGCGGGGTCGCCGTCGGGGAGGAGGTCGCGGTAGCCGTCGAGGCGGTCCATGGAGGAGGTCTGGTCGAGCGGGCCGGTGATGGTGGCGATCCTGGTGCGGCCGAGGGAGCGCAGGTGCTGGACGGCGGTGCGGGCGCCGCCGCGGTTGTCGCTGTCGACGTAGACCAGTTCGCGGTCGGACTCGGCGCCGGGCCAGCCGGGGCGGCCGCCGATCACGGTGGGCAGCCCAACGCGGCGGGCCATCTCGGGCAGCGGGTCGCTCTGGTGGAGGGAGAAGAGCAGGGCGCCGTCCACGTGGCCGCCGGCCAGGTAGCGGCCGACCCGCTGGTAGTCCTGCTGGTCCTCGATGAAGAGCAGCACCATCTGGTTGTCGGCGGCGGAGAGTTCGCGGCTGATGCCGCGCAGGTGCTGGGCGAAGAAGGGGTCGGAGAAGAGGCGGCTCTCCGGTTCGGCGACCACCACGGCCACGGCCTGGTTGCGCCGGGTGACCAGGGTGCGGGCGGCCAGGTTGGGCACGTAGCCGAGTTCCTCGACGGCGCGCTGGACCTTCTCCCGCAGGGGTTCCCGTACGCCGGTGCCGCCGTTGATCACCCGGGAGGCGGTGGCGCGGGAGACGCCGGCGCGCTCCGCGACCGACTCCAGGGTGGGGCGGGGGAGCGGCGCGGCCGACTCGGCCTCGGGCTGCGGCTGGGCCACCTCGGTACTCCTCGTGAGGGCTGCGGTGCTGGGACGGGGGGGACGTGCCGGTACAGAGCTTACTCGTACCGGGACAGTCGTGAGAGCGCTCTCAGAGGCTTTCCCGCGGCACGGCTCGCCAGGGGCGACGGCGGTGTCCGAATCCCGCCAGTCGCGCCCCGTGCGGTGACGCAGACTGGAGGGCGTGACCGAGACCGAGACCCTGACCGACGACACCCGCTACCGGGCGGTGGACAGCCGGGACGCCCGTTTCGACGGGGTGTTCTTCACCGCCGTCCGCAGCACCGGCATCTACTGCCGCCCGAGCTGCCCCGCCGTCACGCCCAAGCGCGTCAACTGCACCTTCTACCCGACGGCGGCCGCCGCCCAGGGCGCCGGGTACCGGGCCTGCCGCCGCTGCCGTCCGGACTCGGTGCCCGGCTCGCCGGAGTGGAACCACCGGGCGGACCTGGTCGGCCGGGCCATGCGGCTGATCGGTGACGGCGTGGTCGACCGGGAGGGCGTCTCCGGCCTGGCCGACCGGCTCGGGTACAGCGCACGGCAGGTGCAGCGGCAGCTGAGCGCGGAGCTGGGCGCGGGGCCGATCGCCCTGGCCCGCGCGCAGCGCGCGCAGACCGCCCGGCTGCTGCTCCAGACGACGCAACTCCCGGTCACCGAGATCGCGTTCGCGGCCGGCTTCTCCTCGGTCCGCCAGTTCAACGACACCGTGCGCGAGGTCTACGACCGCACCCCGAGCGGCCTGCGCGCCGAGGCCAACGGCCACCGCCCCGGCACCGCCACCGCCGGGCAGATCGGACTCCGCCTCGCCTACCGGGGCGCGCTGGACAGCGACCACCTGCTGGACTTCCTCGCCCTGCGCGCCGTCCCCGGCGTGGAGGAGGTCGTGACCGACGGCGCGTCGGGCGTGCGGACCTACCGGCGCACCCTCGCCCTCCCGTACGGCCACGCCGTCGCCGAGGTGGACGGCTTGGCCCCCGGCGAACGGCCGGACCGCGGCTGGCTGGACTGCCGCCTCCAGCTCACCGACCTGCGCGACCTCACCACCGCCGTGCACCGGCTGCGCGCCCTCTTCGACCTGGACGCCGACCCGGGCGCGGTGGACGGCCAGCTCGGCGCCGACCCGGTGCTCGGCGAGCTGGTCCGCTCCCGTCCCGGGGTGCGCTCCCCGGGGCACGTGGACCCGCATGAGCTGGCCGTGCGCGCCGTGCTCGGCCAGCAGGTGACGGTGGCCGCCGCCCGCACGCTGGCCGGGCGGCTGGCCGAGAAGTACGGCGCCCCGCTGGCCGAGCCCAGCGGCGGGCTGCGGCTGCTCTTCCCGACCGCCGCCGCCCTGGCCGGGGCGGCGCCGGAGGACCTGGCCATGCCGGACGCGCGCAAGCGCGCCCTGCGCGGGCTCTGTGCGGCCCTGGCGGACGGCACGGTCCGCCTCGACGGCGGAGTGGACCGCGAGGAGGCCGCCGCCGAACTGCTCGCCCTGCCCGGCATCGGCCCCTGGACGGTCGGCTACCTGCGGATGCGGGCGCTGGCCGACCCGGACGTCTTCCTGCCCAGCGACATCGGCGTCAAGCACGGCCTGCTCCGGCTCGGGCACCCCGGTGACCCGAAGTCGGCGGCGGTGGCGGGCGCGGCCTGGGCGCCCTGGCGCTCGTACGCGGTGCACCGGCTGTGGGCCTCGCTCACCCCGCCGGTGGGGGAGAATCCTCCGAAGGGCAAGCGGGGGAAGACTGTTGACGGTGCGTCAGGAAGTGGATCGGCATGACGACGACGGTGTACACCACGATGGAGAGCCCGCTCGGGCGGCTGCTGCTCAGCGGGGTGCCGGACGGCTCGGGCGGGGTCGCGCTGCGCTCCGTCACCGCGCCCGGGCAGAAGGGCGCCCCGGAGGGCCCGGCCGACGGGTGGGTGGCCGATGACGCGGCCTTCGCCGAGGTGATCGCCCAGCTCGACGCGTACTTCGCGGGGGACCGGACCGACTTCTCGCTGGCGCTCGACCCCGAGGGCAGCGACTTCCGCCGGGCGATCTGGGCCGCCCTGGCCGAGATCCCCTACGGCGAGACGGTCACCTACGGCGAACTCGGCGCGATGGCCGGCCGGCCCCCGACCGCCGTCCGAGCGGTGGGCGGCGCGGTCGGCGCCAACCCGCTGCTGGTGATCCTCCCCTGCCACCGCGTGCTCGGCGCGAACGGCGCCATGACCGGCTTCGCGGCGGGGGTGGACCGCAAGCGGCAGCTGCTCGCGTTGGAGCGCGGCTCGCTGTTCTGAGCCCTGGTGGGGGTCAGGGTGCCTCCCAGTAGAAGCGCCCCTCGAGGTGGTCCGGGCTCAGGAAGACGTAGCCGTGCCCGTCACCGAAGTTGAGGAAGTAGGGGTCCTCCCCGGCCCCGCTGCAGTCGCCGAGCTGGAGGAGGAACTCCCAGGGGGCGTCGACGCCGGGACGGCCGTGGCTGAGGTACGCGGTGCCGCCCAGGTACGTGCCCAGCTCGTGCCCGTCGCGGCCGGGCGGCGCCGGTGTCAGGTCGAGGTGGCCTTCCACGGGCACCTCGCGGTAGTCGGGGCTCCAGCGCCAGAGCGTCCGGCCCCGGGTTCCGGCCGGGCCCGTGACGGCGAAGTGCGGGACGCGGCCGCCGGGCTGGACCAGGACGACCGCGTCGCCGTCCTCCGGGCCGAGGCCACCCATGATCATGTCCTCCTCCTCCACGAAGAGGTACGCGAGGCGCAGCTCGTCCCCGGGGATCGGGAACTGTCCGACGAACACCAGCGGTTCGCCCGTACGGGAGTCGAGCGGCCACGCCGGTTCGGCGAGCCAGACCGGGTCGCCGCCGAGTTTGGCGACCGGTTCGGTGATGGGGTGCTCCGCGGGCCGGAACGTCAGTCGGAGACGGGGAAGGAAGGCGGCACCGTACGGTCCGTCGGCCTGCCCGGTGGGACGCGCGATCATGGCGGCACCCTACGGGGGAGCGCCGACAGCGGCCGGGCCGGGTCGACGGGCGGTCAGAGCGGCCGGTCGTCCGGGGTGGTGAGGGCGCGGGCGAGGAGTTCGAGGCCGGGGAGGGCGTTCATGACGGCCTCGCGGTCGGTGTCGCCGAGGCTCTCCAGGGCGGCGGCGAGGCGGCGTTCGTGGGCTAGTTGCCAGTCGCGGAGCTGGCGGCGGCCGGCGTCGGTGAGGGCGATGCGGGCGGTGCGGCGGTCGCCCGGGTCGGGCTGGCGGTCGACGAAGCCGGCGTCCAGGAGCTTGCCGACCAGGCCGCTGACGGTGTTGGGGGCCAGGCGCTGACGGGCCGCCAGTTCGCCGACCCGGAGCGGGGCGGCGGCCAGGGTCTGGAGGAGTTCGACCTGCGCCATGGGCAGGGACTCCCACGGGTAGTCGGTGCGGATGCTGCTGCGCAGCGCCCGTCGCAGCCGGGTGATCACGTCCGTCAGCCGTTGGGCCCGCTCCAGCGTGCCGTCGTCCTCGCCGCGGGGATCGGACGGGGCGGGCGGAACGGGGCTGGGCTGCGAAGACATGGGCGACAGCGTAGCGGGCGGGGCGCGGCGGCCCGGGCGCGTTCCGAGGGATGGCCGGGTAGCTCTGTGGACCGAATGGATCGGTGACAGATATATTTAGGGCATGGCCACCGTGCGAGAGCTGACCGGACGCCTGCTGGTCGAGCGTCCGCGGCCGCGGACGATCGCCGCCCGGCCGTACGCGCACTGGCTGGCCGTCGGCGCGGTCTGCCTCGGGGCCTTCCTCGGTCAGCTCACCGCGAGCGTCACCGCGCTGGTCTTCCCCGCCCTGGAGTCCGCCTTCGACACGGGCTTCGCGGCCGTGGCCTGGGTGTCGCTGGCCTACCTGCTGGTGCTGGTGGCGCTGCTCGCCCCGGTCGGGCGGCTGTCCGACCTGATCGGGCGCAAGACGGTCTACCTGGGCGGCTTCGCGGTCTTCGCGCTCGCCTCGCTCGGGGCCGGGGCGGCCGGGAGCCTCGGCGTGCTGGTGGCCTGCCGGGCCGTGCAGGCGGTCGGCGGCGCGATGATGCAGGCCAACAGCGTCGCGCTGGTCGCCCGCGGCGTGCCCGAGCGGGCCATGCGGACGGCGCTCGGCGTCCAGGCGGCCGCGCAGGCCCTGGGCCTGGCGCTGGGCCCGAGCCTGGGCGGCCTGCTGGTCCAACACGCCTCCTGGCGCTGGGTGTTCTGGGTCAACGTGCCGATCGGGCTGGTCGGCCTGGTGGCGGGATGGTTCCTGCTGCCCCGCACCCACCCCGACGGCTGCCCGCCCCGACTCCCGCGCCCGGAAGGGAAGTTCGACCTGGCCGGGCTGCTCCTGCTCGCCGGGGCCACCACCTCCGCACTGCTCGGGCTCTCCGCCGCCTCCGGCCTCCCGCTCCCCGGCTGGGCGGTGGCCGCACTGCTGCTGCTCGCCACCGTGCTGGCGCTCGCCCTGACCCGGCAGGAACGCCGCGCGGACCGTCCGCTGATCCCGCCGGGCCTGGTCAACACCCCCGGCATCCGCACCGGCCTGCTGGTCGCGCTGGTCGGCTACCTGCTGCTGTTCTGCCCGCTGGTGCTCGGCCCGGTGGTGCTGGCCGGGGCGGGGGTCCCGGTGGCGGTCGCGGGGCTGGTGATCACCGCGCTGCCGGGGGCGTTCGCGGTGGCGGCCACCGTCGGCGGCGCGCTGCTCCCCGCCACCTGGACGGACGCCGCCCGCTGCCGCCTCGGGGCGCTACTGGCGGCGCTCGGCCTGGCCGGGGCCGCCGTCCTGCCCGCCGCCCCGGTGGCCACGGCGGTGCCGCTGGCGGTCGCCGGGTACGGGCTCGGGCTGCTGCTGCCGGCCAACAACGCCCTGGTGATGCGCGCCATACCGGCCGCCAGCTCGGCGGTCGGCGGCGGGCTGGTCAGCATGGTGCGCAGCCTCGGCACGGCGCTCGGCACCGCCCTGCCGGTGCTCGGCGTCCACCTGGCCGGGCCCGCCACCGGGGGCCGGGCGGTCCTCGCGCTGCTGGTCCTGGTCGCCGTGGCGGCGGCCCTGGCCGCGGGGCGGGTACGGACCCCGGCGCGCGGCCCGGCCGATCGGCCCGCCCTGCCGCGTCAGTCGGCCGGGGCCGGGTAGGGCTGACGGAGCGTCGGGAGACGCCGACGGGGCGCGGCGCGGGCGGTGTACCGTCCGTGCCGCGCCCAGTCGGGCCGGTGTCTGCCGCCGCTCCCGTCAGGAGAGCGGCTTGGCGCCGCGCTTGTCCAGCATCGAGGTCATCAGGTCGATCTCGGCGCTCTGCCCGTTGACCATGGTCTGGGCGAGGCGCTTCTCCACCGGGTCGGTGCCGATGTCCAGGAAGCCCTGGGCCATCGCGACCCCGCCCTTGTGGTGCTCGATCATCAGCTGGAGGTAGAGCACCTCGGCGTCCTGGCCGCTGAGCGAACGCAGCTTGCCCAGGTCGGTGTTGGTGGCCATGCCCGGCATCAGCGCGCCGTCGTCGGCGGTGAACTTGTGGTCCATCTTCATCCACGCCATGGGGGTGGCACCGGAGTGCTGGGTGAGCCCCCACTGGTCCAGCCAGCCGGTCATCATGCCGCGCTGGTTGGCCTGGGTGTTGATGATGTCGAAGGCCAGGGTCCGGACGTCCTGGTCCTGGGTCCGGTCCCGGACGATGAACGACATGTCCACGGCCTGCTGGTGATGGGTCGACATGTCCCGCGCGAAGCCGGCCTCGGCCGACTCCTGCGCGGGGGCCGCCACGGCCGGGCCGCTGGAGCTGCTGCTGACCAGCGCGGGCACGCCGAGGCCCAGGGCCACGGCGGCGGCCAGCGCGGCCGGCCACCAGACCCGGCGGCGGCCGCCCCGGACGGGGGAGACCGGCTCCTGACCCTCCGTCACGGCGGTCTCGTCCCGGACGACCTCGTCCTTGACGGTCACGGTCACATCACCGCCGCGCTGCAGGAGGCACCCGGCTCCTGGGTCTGCGGGCCCTGCACGTACTTGGTGAAGAAGGTGCCGACCCGCGGGTCGGAGGCGCTGTCCACCGAGAGCTGGGTGCCCCAGGCGGTCAGGGTGATGGTGCCCTTCTCGTCCGGGTAGGGGCTGATGAAGGAGTACGGGGTGGACTTCACCTTGCTGGAGAGCGTGTTGATGTCCTCGGCCGAGGCCTTCGAGTTGTACGTCACCCAGACCGCGCCGTGCTCCAGGGCGTGCACGGCCTTCTCGTTCTCGACCGGCTTGTCGTAGACGGTGCCCATGCAGTTGAGCCACATCGGGTTGTGGTCACCGCCGACCGGCGGGGTCTGCGGGTAGGTCACGGTGGTCTGGACGTGGTTGCGCGAGAGGTTGTCGAAGGTCTGGACGCCGTCGATCGGGGCCTTGGCGGCCGCGGTCTCCTTGTCCTTCTTCGCCTTGGCGTCGAGCGCGATCCACGCGCCGCCGCCGACCATGCCGCCGACGAGCACCACGCCGAGGGTGATCGCGAGGATCTTGTTGCGGCGGTCGCGGCGCTGCTCCTCGGCGCGCAGCTCGGCGATCCGGGCGCGGCGTTCGGCGGTGCTGCCCTTCACGGTGCCCTTGCCCTTGGCGGGCTGCTGCTGCTTGGTCGGCTGCTTGGAAGCGGAACCCATGGAAGTGTGTCCTTGTCCCCGCCGGGCGGTGTCCGGCCGGCGGTATGCGGATTGGCAGGGGAAGCGGAGCCGTCCGGTCCGGCCGGTCGGCCGGGGTGGTCCGGGCGGTGGGTTCCGCTCAGCTCAGGTGGACCTGGAGGACGTGCAGGTCGGGCGCGAGGTCGAGATCGCCCACCGGTGCGGGCCGGGCCGGCGCGGGCAGCGCCAGCGGCGGCACCAGCCGGGCCGCGACGGCCGGTACGGGCTGCGGCGGCGCGTTCGGCAGCTGGGCCTCCGGCCCGCAGAACGTGTGCCCCGAGCAGCCGCTGCCCGGGAACGGCCGCTCGCCGTCCACCGAGCACCAGACCAGCTCGGCGGGGAGCCCGGCCTGGACGGAACTGTGCCTCGTGGTGGCGTGCCCGCCCGGCTGGGGCTGGGCGTGGGCGCCCGGGAGCGCGGTCACCGTGGTCAGCGGGGTGGGTGCGGCGGCCGCCCGGGCCACCGCGTGGGCCGGGCCCGAGCACGGCAGGGCCAGCAGCAGACCGGCCAGCAGGAACGCCCACAGCGCGGCGACGGGGTGGTGGCCTGCGCGGGCCCTCCCCGGCTGCGGTCTGGTGGCCTCCGGCGCGGTCATGCGCACATATTAATCAGCCGAACGGGTGAGGGTAGAGCCCCTTTGGGGGTCTGATCACCGCCCCCACCCCACCCCCGACCCGGGAATTCATCCTGTTGGCACCGTGCAGCACCTGCGCCGCCCCGGCCGGAGGGTGCCGTTCCGGCCGCTGAGCCCATGGAGTGACCGGTTGTCGCCGAATGCCGGACAGCGTCGTTCTCCGTTCGGAAGAATGACGCCGAGTCCGGGAGCAGGCACCGCTCGGCAGACGGCCAGAGACGCACGAGGAGCAGCCGGATGAGCAACCAGGGCACACCGTTGCAGCGCGGCGACGGCTGGTGGCACGAGGTGTACACCGGTCCGGCGGCCACCCTGCCGGATGCCCTGGCGGCGCCCGACGCGGCGGCCGAGGACGCGACGGTGGACGAGTGGTTCGACTCCGCGGTCGGGATGATCGGGGCGCAGCGGACGACGGAGACCGAGGCCGTGGCGGAGCCCGGGCCCGAGGCCGAGGCCGAGGCCGAGGACGCGACGGCGGGGGAGGGTGTGGAGCCCGCCGCCGTGGAGCCGACGGTGGACGAGTGGTTCGACTCGGCGCTCGGGATGATCGGGCCGCAGCGGGTGGCGGAGACTTCGTCGGATGGGCCGGCGGAACCGGTGGTGCCGGTCGTGGCCGAGGCCGGGCCCGACGTCGCGGCCGAGCCGGTCGTGGAGGTCGCGCCGGAGCCCGTGGCCGAGCCCGAAGCGATCGTCGAGCCGGATCCGGAGCCCGTGGCCGTGACGGTGCCTCAGGTGGCCGAGCCCACACTGGAGCCCGAGGTTCCGCCCGTGACGGAGCCCGAGTCCGAACCCGTAGCGACCGTCGAGCCGGATCCGGAGCCCGTCGTGCCGTCCGCCGAGGTGTCCGTCCCGCCGCTGACGCCGCCCGCTCGGCGGGCGTTCGCGCAGCAGCCGGTGCCGCACGTGGGGGAGCGCCCGCCGACGTACGGGCCGGAGCCGACCGCCGTCACGGCCGTGGAGCCGGACGAGTTGGACCTGCTGACCCCCGACACGGTGGTGGACGGTGCGCAGTACGGCGGGGCGACCGTACGGGCCGTCTCGGTGCGGGGGGATTCGGCCCGGTACCGGGGCGAGGGGCGGCGGGACGCGCTGCTGCTGACCCGGTTCGGGGAGGGGGAGGACGGGCTGCTGCTGGCGGTGGTCGGCACCACGCCGGAGCCCTCGCCGTTGGCGGCGGAGGCCTGCCGGCAGTTGGCGGCGGCGGTCGGGCGGAGTCGGGCGGAGCTCGCCGCCGACCTGCGCGCGGGCGCGCGGGACCGGCTGCGCTACGGGCTCCAACGTCTGACCACCGGCGCGTTCGCCCCGCTGCGCGCCCCCGGGGCACCGCAGGACGCCCCGCAGGACGCCGCCCTGCACTGCCTGATGATCTCGCTCGACCCGACCGCCACCCACCGCGCGGCCTTCGGCCTCGGGCCCGGCGGCCTCTACCTGCTGCGCTCCGGCCACTGGATCGACGCCTACGCCGCCCGCCTGCTCCACCACCCGGACGGCCAGCTCCCGCACCCGGTGGGCCCGCACCCCCGCGCGTTCCGCTTCCGGCTGGTCCCGGCCACCTCGGGCGACATCCTGCTGCTCTGCACCCCCGGCCTGGCCGACCCCCTCGCCGAGGAGCCCTCGGTGGCCCACTTCCTCGCCAACCACTGGGCCCACCCGCACCCGCCCGGCACCGTGGACTTCCTCCGCCAGATCCAGGTCCGCGCCAAGGGCTACGCCTCCGACCGCACCGCCGTCGCCCTCTGGACCGAGTGACGCCGCGTCAGCCCGCCCCCTTCGCCCGCCGGCCCGCCCGGCGCGGCGGTGGCCACTCCTGGAGGCGTTCGCCGACGGAGGTCCTCGCCGCCGGTTTCGAGCCGCGGCGGTCATCCCGCCCGGCACGCACGGTCGACGCGAACGGTCGGACAGCCCCCGGAGCAGGCCCGCGTGCCGGGCACCGCGCTGCCGCCTCGCGCCAGCCGGTCCGGACGCCGACCACGGCCCGAGCGGAGGTCAGTCCCGCAGCAGGGCCCGGGCGACGGAGTCGAGCTGTGCCTCGGCCGTGGCGCGGTCGGCGCCGGGGAGGCCGATCGCCACGGGGACGGCCAGTCCGTCGAGCAGGGCCCGCAACTGCACGGCCCGTTCGGCGACTCCGGTGCTCCCGAGCCCGAACTCCCCGCCCGCCACGCCCTCTTCGAGCAGTGCGACCAGGTCCGCCTGCCACGGGGCCTCGATCTCCAGCTGGCCCTGCCGGATCTCGGCGCTCGCGGGGGAGCGTCCCCAGACCTCCAGCCAGAGCACCCAGCGCGGATCGCCCGGACCCTCCGGCAGGTACAGGGCGCCGTAGGCGGCCAGCCGCTGACGGACCGTCGTGCCGCGGTCGGCGAGGACGGCCCGGCGGCGTTCGCCGAGCTGTTCCTCGCTCCAGCGCAGCGTCTCCAGCAGTAGCTGGTCCTTGCTGCCGAAGTAGTAGAGGAGGTGGCCGGCGCTCATCTGGAGCTGCTTGCCGAGCCCGGCCATGGTCAGTTTGGCCAGCCCGTGCTCGGCGATGGCGGCCCGCGCGGTGGCGAAGACCTCCTCGCGCGGCCGCGCCGGGCGCCGGGTGCGTGGCTCGGCCATCGGGGCTGTCCTTCCTGCTCCTGCGGGGTGGCTGGGCTGCGGTCAGCCTCTCACGAAAGGCCGCCCCACCGTCCGTCCGTCCGCCGCGGGCCGTCCTGCGGGCCGTCCCGCGGTCCGGGCCCGCTGTCCCGTGGCGTACCGACCCTCGCCGACAGGCCCGCTCCTAACGCTGGTCGCCGACCTCGAGGACGGGCCGGTGGTGGCGGGCCCGGCCGCCGTGTCGGCCGCGGCCGGCCAGACGGCAGCCGAGGCAGTCGGTGTGGCGGGTGGTGTCCCGGACCTTCCAGCTCCACTGCTGCTCGGGGCGGGGGCCGCTCGGCTTGCCCCAGCCGGTGAGGTGCAGTGCCCAGGTGGCCAGGGCGCCGAGGACGACCACGGCGGCGCCCAGCCGGAGGAGGAGGGGTGAGCCCGCGCACATGCCCACCCCCGCGAGGACGGTGCCGGCCGTCACCACGGCGGTGCCGGTCCAGCCGGCGAGGGTGTGGCCCATGTCGTGGTGACCGTGGATGCCGCTCATGGGGGCGCTCCTTCGTCATGATGGGGGACGTAGACGCAGATGTCTTAGTTTCTAAGTATCTTAGACTGTAAGGAGATTTCTGGTGGAGGGCAAGCCGCGCCCCGAGGCGTCCCCGGAGCAGGCCCTGGCGGCCATGGACCGGCTGATCGCGCTGAGCCTGACCGGCCAGCAGGACATCGCGCAGCGCCTGGGACTGGGGGTCACCGACCTCACCTGCCTCGGCCACGTGCTGGGGGCCGGCGCCGAGCCGATCACCGCGGGGGAGCTGGCCGAGCGGGCCAACCTCACCACCGGGGCCGTCACCGGTGTGGTCAACCGCCTGGAGAAGGCCGGCTACGCCCGCCGGCAGGCGGACCCGGCGGACCGGCGGCGGGTGCGGGTCGTCGCCGACGAGACGGCGGCCGGGCGGCTGTACGAGGTGTACGGGCCGTTCTACCTGCGGTTGAACGAGCTGTTCGCCGACTACACGCCGGACGAGGTCGCCGTGCTGGCGGACTGGTTCACCCGTGCGGCCGGGCTGATGCGGACCCGGCAGGAGGAGCTGCGGCGGCCGGCGGACGGGTGACGGCGGGCTGCGGGGCCGGACTCCCGGCGAAGGAGGGGAGTTGACGACGGTTCAGACGCGCGTGGACCGGATGCGGCGGTACCCGTACGGCATGTCGTCCGTCGCCACCACCGCGCGTGCGGGGCACGGCTCGACCGCGATGCGCCGGGAGGACGGCCGGTGGGCCACCCCGCTGCGGGAACTGACGGTGGAACAGCTCGCCGCCGTCGCGACGGCGGAGGGCGTCACCTCGGCCGGGTAGCATCCGGCCCGGGGCGGAGGGAACGCCACCACCAGACCCATGGGGGATTTCATGCGCACACGTGCGAAGGGCCTGCTGGCCCTCGCCTTCAGCTCGGTCCTGGCCCTGACGGCCGTCTCCGCCACCGGTGCCACCGGCGCGGCCGCGGCCGGCAGCCGGGGCCTGGAGATCGCGGTGCCGGCGTACGTCTGGCCGGGGGGCCCGATGACCACGGCCCTGCAGGGCACCTCGCCCGCCGCCTCGGTGGTGGTGCTCAACCCGGGCAACGGCGACAGCCCGTTCAGCGCCGCCTGGCAGGCGCAGGCCGACGCACTGCGCGCCGGGGTCACCGCGACCGGCGCGCACACCAAGGTGCTCGGCTACGTCCACACCGGCAACGGCACCCGCCCGGCGGCCGAGGTGAAGGCCTCGGTGGACAACTACCTGAAGACCGCCGACGGCAAGCTGCACGTGGACGGCATCTTCTTCGACGTGGTCAGCCGGGACTGCGGCGCGGGCAACGCCACCCGCGACCACTACCTGGCGCTGCGTCAGTACGTGCAGGCCACCGTCGAGTCGGTGGCGCCCGGCACCGAGGAGCTGGTGATCGACAACCCCGGCACCGCGATCGCCGACTGCTACCTGGAGCCCGGCCACCGCACCGCCGACACCTTCGTCACCTACGAGGGCACCCACGCCAACTACACCGGCAGCGGCTGGCTCGGCGGGAACGTCTTCAACCTGACGGCCGGCTACTACTCGGGCGCGGCCTTCGACCCGAGCGGCACCTCCTTCTGGCACCTGGTCTACGGCGTGCCCGGCCAGGTCGAGATGAAGGCCGCCCTGGACACCGCCTTCGCCCGGGGCGCCGGCTACGCCTACGCCACCGACGACACCCTGCCCAACCCCTGGGACGCGGCGCCGGGCTTCGGCTTCGCCGCCCAGACCTCGTACGCGGCGACCATCGGCTGACGGTCGGTCAGGGCCTCGTCAGGGCCCCGGCGGGGCACCGGGAGCGCACGTCGCCCGGTGCCCCGCCGGGGCGTACGCGCCGGGGCCGGGCGCCGTCGGCGTTCCCCCGTTCGTCTGATTGTCCGCCGCTTTCCGGGGCGGGGGAGCACCTGACGGGTCATCACTGGAGGCATGGGAAGAACCGGCTCCGTGCTCCTCTCCTCGCTGCTCGTGCTCGCGGCAGTCCTCCCGATCTCCTCCGAGGTGGTGCTCCCGGTCTCCGCGGACACCGCGGAGGCCGTGAAGGAGGCCACCACCTGCCCCCGCGTCCAGGTGGCCGGGCACCGCGGCGCCCCCGCCGTGGCGCCCGAGAACACCATGGCCTCCTTCGACGCCGCCCTCCGCGAGGGGGCCGACTGGCTGGAGACCGACGTCCTGGTCAGCCGGGACGGCGTCCCGGTGCTGATCCACGACCCGACCGTGGACCGGGTCACCGGCGGCACCGGCCACGGCGAGGTCGCCGGCCTGCGGATCGCCGAACTGGACCGGCTGCGGGTCACCGTTGGCCCCGGTGGTCCGCAGCCGATCCCGCACCTCACCGAACTGCTGGACCGGCTGCGCGGCACCGAGGTCCGGCTGCTGCTGGAGATCAAGGACGTCGGCGGCCCGGCGGACGCCGCCCTGATCGGCCGGCTGGCCGCGGTCTCCGGCGTCCGGGTGGAGCTCTACTCCTTCCGGCCCGAGCACCTGCGGGCGGCCCACGGCGCCGCACCCGGCCTCCCGCTCACCCTGCTCCAGGCCTCTTGGTACGCCCGGGACCCGGAGGGGCTGCCGCTGCATGCCGTCTCCCTGGAGCGGGTGCTCGCCACCCCCGAGCGGATCCGGGCCGAGCACGCGGCGGGGCGCCGGGTCTACGTCTGGACGGTGGACGACCCGGCCGCCTGGGACGAGCTGGCGGAGCGCGGGGTGGACGCGGTGATCACCGACACCCCCGGCGCCGCCCGCTCCCGGCTGGACCGCGACTGCCCGCGGCGCGGCGGCCACCAGTGGCGGCGCATGGCGGCACCCCGGTGAACCCGGTGGGACCTACGCCCGCTCCGGCCTGACCCGCGTGGAGGAGGAGCGGGCGGGGCCACCCCAGCCGTGGCCGTGCACCTCGCCGGAGGGGATTCAGAGCAGTCCGTGGTGCCGCTTGGCCTCCTCGGCGAGGGAGTTGGCGTACTCGGCGAGCGTCACCCCGCCGAACGGCTCGTCGACGGGCAGCACGAGGTACTTGCTGGACTCGAGACTTCCGGCGTTGTCCCCGAGCCTGACGCCGATGCAGGTGCCGACCGCGCGGACGAAGTCGCTCCCGCCGAGGTGGACCGTCGTTCCGTCGGGCCGCTCCCAAGGCAGGAACTTCAGGCCCTCGGTACCGGCGCCCAGCCAAGTGGCACGGGCCTGTGCCGGGTTGTTCCGGGCCCAGGCCGCGAATCCTGCGGCGTAGGGCAGGGCACTGCGGTGGGCCTGGAACGTGAGGACCGTCCGGGGCGGGACGGCTCCCAGGCGCAGCAAGTACCGTCAGGCGGTCTCACGGGGCTTGCGCAGAACGGTGTTGGGCATGTGTTGTCACTCCTCGGGACCGGTCGGGCGGTTGGTGATCATGCCGCACCGGGTGTGAGCGGCGGCCTCGCGGGGACGCTCAGCTCCTTGCGGTGGACGGTGGAGCTGTGGCGCACCCGCATGCCGACCCGCAGGTAGAGGTCGAGGGCGCCGGTCCCGGAGTGGGTGCCGAGGGTGGTGGTGGGGCGGCCGTGGCGGCGGAAGGCGTCGAAGGTGGCGGCCAGGAGGTGGCGGGCGAGGCCGCGGTGGCGGTGGGCGGGGTGGACGGCGAGCTGTTCGATCCAGCCCTGGTCCGGTTCGGGGGAGTGCAGGGAGACGGTGGCGCCGGTGAGCCGGCCGTCGGTGAGGGCGAGCAGGGTGGCGGCCGGGGCGAAGGCGGGGTGGGCGACGGTGTGCGCGGCCCACTCCCGGTAGCCGTGGCGGCGCTGCTGCCACTCGTCGAAGGCGTCCTGGACGAGGGTGTGCAGGGCCGGGCCGTCGCCCTCCCGGTACGGCCGGACGGTGGTGCCGGGCGGCGCGGGCGGGAGCTCCCCCGGGGTGGCCCGGTGCTCCAACAGCCATTCGGTGACCCGGGGTTGGTACCCGCGTGAGCGGACCAGGGAGACCGCGGCCGCGTCGGCGTCCGGTACCACCTGGGTGATCTGCTCCGCGCCGGCCGCCCGGGCCCGGGCCTCGGCCCAGTCGAGCAGCGCCGCCCCGAGCCCGAGCCCCCGGTGCGCCGGGTGCACCCGCACCACGGAGCGCCGGTCGACCCAGGCCCAGCCCGCGACCGCGCCGGTGGCGTCCCGCGCCACCGCGGTGTCCAGCTCGGCCACCAGCCCGGGCCGGGCCAGGTCGGCCGTCACCCGGCCGGCGTCGCTGCCGGCCCGCCCGTACAACTCCCGCTCGCAGGAGGCCAGCAGGGCCTCGACCGCGCGGACGTCCTCGGGCCGGGCCGGGTGGCTCCGGTACCCGGCGGGCAGCAGCGGTTCGACGTGTCCCGGCATGCCGTCAGCCTAACCGGCGGGGCACGGAGGGGAGTTCAGTCCCCGACGTAGATCTGCTGCTGCGGGTCGAGGTGCTCGCCGCCGGGGGCCGTGTAGTTGGCGTAGGGGGTCTTGCCGCTGAGCACGTGGGCCACCGAGGTGGCGGCGGCCGAGGTCAGGCCGGTGGCCAGCGCGATGGCGGCAGCGGCGGCGGCGATGGAGCGGATGTGCATGGTTCCCCCGTGGTCCGTTCGTCCCGGCCGTACGGGCCGGAGCGGCGATCCTCGCAGGTGGGCGGCGCGCCGCACAAGGGATGTCCGTGGCCCGGGACGGTGACGGCCCGCCGGCCGGAAGGCCGACGGGCCGACGGGCCGTCACCGAGGCTGACCGGGGGGTCAGGGCTTGGGCTGCTGCTGGGTGATGCAGTGGATGCCGCCGCCGTTGGCGAAGATCTCGCGGGCGTCGACCAGTTCGACGGTGCGGCCGGGGTAGGCCTGGCCGAGCAGCTCGGCGGCGGTCCGGTCGCGCGGGTCGTCGAAGGCGCAGAGGATGACGGCGCCGTTGGCGACGTAGTGGTTGATGTAGGAGTAGTCGACCGGCTCGCCCTCCTCGTCCAGCAGGACGGTGGGGGCGGGGAGTTCGATGACCTCCAGCTGCCGACCCTGGGCGTCGGTGGAGGCGCGCAGGATGGCGACCAGCTCCTGGCAGACCTCGTGGTCCGGGTGGGCCGGGTCCGGCTGGACGTGGGCGACGACCACGCCGGGGCGGACGAAGGAGGCGACGATGTCGATGTGGCCCCGGGTGCCGAACTCGTCGTAGTCGCGGGTGAGTCCGCGCGGCAGCCAGACCGCCTTGGTGGTGCCGAGGTGGGCGTGCAGCTCGGCCTCGACCTGCTCCCTGGTCCAGTCGGAGTTGCGGCCCTCGCCGAGCTGGACGGTGTCGGTCACCAGCACGGTGCCCTCGCCGTCGACGTGGATGCCGCCGCCCTCGTTGATCAGGCGGGAGGCGAAGCGCTGCACCTCGGTGAGCTTGGTGATCTCCTCGGCGATGTGCTGGTCGTTGTCCCAGCGGGCCCAGGACTGCGCGCCCCAGCCGTTGAACACCCAGTCGGTGGCGGCGAGTTCACCGGAGCCGTTGACCAGGAAGGTCGGGCCGATGTCCCGCATCCAGGCGTCGTCCAGCGGGCGCTCGACCAGTTCGACGGCGGCGTCGACGTAGCGGCGGGCGGCGTCCAGCTCCCCGGTGTTGACGATCATCGTGACCGGCTCGTACCGGACGATGGTGTTGGCGACCCGGGCCCAGGCCTCCCGCGCGTCGTGCAGGTGGTCGGGGGTGTCGAAGGTCGGGTTGTCGGTGGGGAAGGCCATCCAGGTGCGGTCGTGCGGGTGCCATTCGGCGGGCATCCGGAAGCCGAGCTGGGCGGGGGTGGAGGTCATGGGTGTGAAGTCCTCAGCGGGTGACGGGGGTCGGGTGGGCGGGGGTCAGAGGAAGTAGAGGCGGCTGAGCGACACCGAGTCGGCCGGGGCCGAGCGCAGGGGTTCGCCGTCGAGCGAGACCAGGCCGGTGGTGGCCTCGACCTGGACGGTGCCGGTGCGGGCGTTGCGGACCATGTCGGCCGGGCCGATGCCGCGGGTGCCGCGGACGGCGACCCGGCGGCGCCGGGTGGGCAGGGTGTCGCCGTTGTCGACCGCGGCCCGGGCCACGAAGGCGACCGAGAGGTCGGCGGCGGTGGCGCCGTGGGCGCCGAACTGCGGCCCCAGGACGAGGGGTTCGCAGCGGTCGGTGGAGGCGTTGGGGTCGCCGGTGACGCCGTAGGCGGGGAAGCCGGACTTCAGCACCAGCTGCGGTTTGGCGCCGAAGTGGTCCGGGCGCCAGAGCACGATGTCGGCGAGCTTGCCCACCTCGATCGAGCCGACCTCGTGGGAGAGGCCGTGGGCGATGGCGGGGTTGATGGTGAGCTTGGCGATGTAGCGCAGCACCCGCTCGTTGTCGTCCCCGGCCTCGGTGGTGCCGAACCCACCGTCCAGCGGCCCGAGTTCGAGCTTCATCTTGCCGGCCATGGCGAAGGTGCGGCGCACCGTCTCGCCGGCCCGGCCCATGCCCTGGGCGTCGGAGGAGGTGATGCCGATGACGCCCAGGTCGTGCAGCACGTCCTCGGCGCCCATGGTGCCGGCCCGGATCCGGTCGCGGGCCATGGCGGCGTCGCCGGGGAGGTCCACCTTGAGGTCGTGGGCCGAGACGATCATGCCGAAGTGCTCGCCGAGGGCGTCCCGGCCGAAGGGCAGGGTGGGGTTGGTGGAGGAGCCGATCACGTTGGGGACGCCGGCCATCTTCAGCACGTTCGGGACGTGCCCGCCGCCGCAGCCCTCGATGTGGAAGGCGTGGATGGTGCGCCCGTCCAGGACCCGCAGGGTGTCCTCGACCGAGAGGCACTCGTTGAGGCCGTCGGTGTGCAGCGCGACCTGGACGTCGTGCTCCTCGGCGACCCGCAGCGCGGTGTCCAGGGCGCGGGTGTGGGCGCCCATGTCCTCGTGCACCTTGAAGCCCGAGGCGCCGCCCTCGGCCAGCGCCTCGACCAGCGGGGCCGGGTCGGAGGAGGAGCCGCGGCCCAGGAAGCCGATGTTGACCGGCCAGGCGTCGAAGGCGTTGAAGGCGTGCCGCAGGGCCCAGGGGGAGTTGACGCCGACGCCCCAGACCGGGCCGAACTCCTGGCCGATGACGGTGGTGACGCCGGAGGCCAGCGAGGCCTCCATGATCCGCGGCGAGAGCAGGTGGACGTGGGTGTCGATCGCGCCGGCGGTGGCGATCAGGCCCTCGCCGGAGACGATCGTGGTGCCGGTGCCGACCACCACCTCGACGCCGTCCAGGGTGTCCGGGTTGCCGGCCCGGCCGATGGCGGCGATCCGGCCGCCGACCAGGCCGATCGAGGTCTTGCGGACGCCCTGCACCGCGTCGATCACCAGCACGTTGGAGATGACGACGTCACAGGTGTCGCGCACGGCGGCGGGCTTGAGGTGCAGCCCGTCCCGGGCGGTCTTGCCGAAGCCGGCCAGGAACTCGTCGCCGGGGGCCTGCGAGTCGGACTCCACCCGGACGATCAGGCCGGAGTCGCCGAGCCGGATCCGGTCGCCGGCCCGGGGGCCGTGCACGGAGACGTAGTCGTGCGGGGTGATGGCGGTCATCGGACGGCCTCCGCGGGGGTGTCGACGGTGGTCACGAGTCCAGCTCCGCGTCGTCGAAGCTCGTGAGGTAGCCGGTGGCGCGGGCCTTGGCGAGGGCGGCCTCGCGGGCGCCGGGGGCGTCCAACGGTCCGTCCACCAGGCCGGCGAAGCCGATCGCCACCCGGGCCCCGCCGATCGGCACCAGGCCGACCTCGACGGTGGCGCCCGGGTCGAAGCGGACCGAGGAGCCGGCCGGGACGGCGAGGTGGGTGCCGTAGGCGGCGGAGCGGTCGAAGGCCAGCCGGGGGTTGGCCTCGAAGAAGTGGAAGTGCGAGGTGACCGAGATCGGCACGTCCGAGGTGTTGTGCACGGGGATCAGCAGGGTCTCCTCGACCGGGTCGTAGCCCCGGCCGCTGCCCAGCAGTGCTCCGCCGGGAGCCTCGTCACCGAGCGAACCGGCGCCCCGGAACGGGTCGTTGACCACCGCGAGGCGGGTGCCGTCGTCGAAGACCGCCTCGACCTGGACCACGGTCACCACGTCGGGCACGCCGGGCAGCACGTCCTCGGCGGAGAGCACGCTGCGGCCGGCCTCGACGGCTTCGGCCAGCCGGCGGCCGTCCCGGGCCGCCTCGCAGACGGTGTCGGCGATCAGTGCGGTGGCCTCGGGGACGTTGAGCTTCACGCCCCGGGCCCGCCGGGCGCGGGCGAGTTCGGCGGCGGTGAAGATCAGCAGCCGGTCCCGCTCGGTGGGGGTCAGTCGCACGGTGCCTCGCTCTCCTGCCGTGGGCGGTGGTCGATCAACTTAGAACGACGTTCAAACTCTGCGTCCGGCCATTGAACCCGGACGGCGCCGCCGTGTCCAGCCTTGTCCGTTCCGGGGCGTTCTGCGCGCCGGGCGCGGCGCGCGGGTGGCGGTCCAAACCTCCTGGTCGCCCCGGAAAGGATCACTTCGAGCCCCTTGAGCCCCACTTCACCTCAGGTGACCGTCCGCACACTGTTGCGTGTCCCCGCCAGTGGGCATGAGGATGGTCGTCGGTATCGGGACAGTCCGCCAGCGGGGGACGCGACGCGGCCAACTGTCCGGGAGAAGGGCTGTGGGGGGCGTTACGTGATGGAAGGCAAGGCCAGGTTCCCGCGTCAGCGGACGGCTTCGAGCAGCACGGCGGCCGGCGGGGACTCCGTCCGCGCCAGGGACCACGAGCAGTTCGCCCACGACGGCCGGGCCCACCCGCGGCAGGAGCCGGGCTGCGCCCTGCACCGCAGGCTGCACGCCGCCCTCGGCCCGTCCGACCTGACCGGCGTCGGCGCCGTCCGCCGCCGCCTGCGGGCCGCCCTCGACCTCTGGGGCGTCCCCGAACTCGCCGACACCGCCGAGCTGTTGACCTCCGAGCTGGTGACCAACGCGCTGCTGCACACCGAGCGTGGCGCGGTGCTGGACGCGGTGCTCAGCCCCGAGCAGCGGCTGCGGATCGAGGTGCAGGACGGCACCACCCGGCTGCCGGGCCGCCGGGCCGCGAGCGAGACCGCCACCTCCGGCCGGGGCCTCCAGCTGGTCGAGGCGCTGGCCGACGACTGGGGCGTCCAGCTGCGCGGCGACGGCAAGGTCACCTGGTTCGAGCTCGGCGCCGCCTGAGGCGGCACGGCCCCGTCCCTCCCGACCGTCCCCCGTGCATATGCCGCGTCACCGCCGGGTCACGAAATGCCCCGGGCTCATTGCCCGCGCCGCCGTCCTGTGCTCATCTGGACCTGGCCTTTCGGGTACGTCCCGCGCGTGCGGCCCGGCCCGTCACCCGAAAGCCCGCTGGTGAGGCGGTACTAGTAATCTTTCGGCAGGATAGTGAGAATGTGTGCCCGGGAAGGCAGCGGGGAGATCCGAGCCTCGACTGACCGCCCTCGACCCGAGCACCGCCCACCCACTCGGCACACGGCTGTCACGGTCCGCCCGGACCTGACGGCACGGCAGCGGCAGGAGAAGCATGGCGACTGAGCCCGAGTCCACGGGGCCCGCACGCCGCACCCCGCCTGCCCAGTCGGCCCGCGGCACGGCCGGTCCCGGCAGGCAGGCGGTGAACGCGCTGCGCCCGGCCGCCGCCGGCAGCGGCCTGGCCGCCGGCCGGATCGCCCCGGTGGTCCCGCGCGGCCTGCCCACCAGGACGGGCGACTCCACCCCCGACTGGCTCGAACCCGCGATGGCCGCCAACGGCATCGGCTCCTTCGACTGGGACATCCGCCGCGACGTGCTGGAGGGGGACCCGCGCGCCTGCGCCATCCTCGGCCTGGACCCGGGCCGCTTCGACCGCAGCTCGGCCGCCTTCCTGGCGATGCTGCACCCCGAGGACGCCCCGGTGGTCCGCCGCCGGGTCGAGCGGGCCGTCGCCGAGCTCGGCCAGTGCGGCGCCTACTACCGCACCGTCTTCCCCGGCGGGGAGCTGCACGCCGCCCGCTTCCGCGGCCGGGTGCTGGCCGACGCCTTCGGGCGGCCCTCCCGGATGGTCGGCTTCGTCTGGGACGCCACCGTCGAGCTGCACAAGCGCGAGCGGGCCGGGGCGATGGCCGCGCTGCGCGAGGAGCGTTCGCGGTTCATCAAGGAGGCCGCCCGCGCGCTCTCCGAGGCCGTCACCGTCCGCGACGTGGCCCGGGTCTTCACCGAGCTGCCGCTGCCCGGCCTGCCGCCGGACGGCCTGATCCTGGCCTCGCTGGAGGCCGGCCGGTTCCAGGTGCTCGGCGCCAGCGGCTACCGGAACGGCGACCTGCGCCAGTACGACCGGGTGCCCGTCCCGGCCGGCCACCCGGCCGCCGAGGCGATCCGCAACCGCGCCCCGGTCTTCATCTCCAGCCGCGAGGAGTACCGCGAGCGCTACCCCGACGCCTACCCGCAGATGGCCGAGACCGGCCAGCGCAGCGCCTGGGCCTTCCTCCCGCTGGTGGCCAGCGGCCGGGTGACCGGCGTCTGCGTGGTCGGCTTCGACGACGACCGCGAGCTGGACGCCGACGAGCGCACCCTGCTCTCCACCCTGGGCGGCCTGGTCGCCCAGTCGCTGGCCCGGGCCCGGCTGCACGACGCCGAGCACGAGCTGGCGGCCGGCCTGCAGCGGGTGATGCTGCCGCGCACCGTCCCCTCCGTCCCCGGCGTCACCACCGCCGTCCGCTACCTGGCGGCCGGCTCCGGCCTGCAGATCGGCGGCGACTGGTACGACGTGGTGCCGCTGCCCGGCGGCCACGTCGGCCTGGTGATCGGCGACGTACAGGGCCACGACGTGCACGCGGCCGGGATCATGGGGCAGCTGCGGATCGCACTGCGCGCCTACGCGGCCGAGGGGCACCCGCCCGCCGCCGTGATGGCCCGGGCCTCCCGCTTCCTGGCCGACCTGGACACCGACCACTTCGCCACCTGCACCTACGCCGAGGTGAACGTGGACTACGGCGTGGTCTACGCCGTCCGGGCCGGCCACCTGGACCCGGTGGTCCGCCGGGCCGACGGCACCGCCGCCGCCGTCCCGGTGGCCGGCGGGCTGCCGCTGGGCGTCTCCCCGGACGAGGAGTACCGGGTCACCCGGTTCTCCCTGGACCCGGGGGAGACGGTGGTGCTCTGCACCGACGGCCTGGTCGAGGCCCGCGACATGGACCTGGACACCGGCTACGCCCGGCTCTGCGCCACCGTCGCCCGCGAGCTGCCCGGCCGCGGCGAGGGCCCGCGCGACCCGCTGGACGAACTCGCCGACCGGGTCGCCTCCTTGGCCGCCGACTCGACCGAGCGCGAGGACGACATAGCGCTGCTGCTGCTCCGCTGGGACGGCCCGGCGGGCGGGCTGGCCGCGCAGCAGCTGCGCCGCCGGATCGGCCAGGCCGACCTGGCCCGGATCTCCGAGCTGCGCGGCGAGCTGCGGGACGCGCTGCGCCGCTGGGGCGTGGCGGAGCTGGTCGACTCGGCCGAGCTGCTCGCCTCCGAGCTGGTCACCAACGCCATCCGGCACACCGACCGGGACGCCATGTTCACCGCCCGGCTCTACCGGGAGGGCGCCGGGGAGGGCCGGGCCCGGCTGCGGGTCGAGGTGGAGGACGAGTCCGACCTCTGGCCGACCAGGCGCACCCCGGGCGAGCAGGCCTCCTCCGGGCGCGGCCTGATGCTGGTGGAGGCGCTGGCCGACGCCTGGGGCGTGGAGCCGCGCGGGACCGGCAAGCGGATGTGGTTCGAACTCTCCGCCGACTGAACCGGCCGGACCGCTCGGCCTGACCGGGCGGATCGAACGGACCGGACGGATCGAACGGACGGACCGTCAGGTGGCGGCCGGGGGAGCCGGGCCGCGGCCTGATCGGTCCGGTCACGGGTTGCGCCGGGGGCGTGGGTCGCGCACCGCGCGCCGCGGACGGCCGCCCGGCGGTCCGTCAGCGCCCGACCGGCTGGTCCGTCAGCCGAACTGCTGCTCCAGGTCCTTGAGCTTCTGCTCCAGGGAGTCCAGCCGGGGCAGCGGCATGGTCTCCTCCTCCGGCGTCAGGTCGATGCTGCGCCTGGCCGGCAGCGCGCCCTCGGTGGCCGGAACGGCGGGGGCTGGGGAGTTCGGGGAGCCCGGGGAGCCCTGCGAGTTCTGCGACGGTTCTATGACGGGCTCCGAACTTCCCGGCGTCAGCTGCCGGTTGGCCCCCCGGGCCCGCCAGGCGCTGCCCGGCTGGCGGCCGATGGCGCGGATCTCGGCCCGCTCCCGACGGCTGGCCATCCGCTGGCGCTCGCGGTCCAGCGCGGCCTGCCGCTTGTCGTCGCGGACCTCCTCGACCGCCTCGTCCAGGCTGCGGACGCCCTCCAGCAGCATCAACGACCAGGCGGCGTACGTCTCCAGGGGCGCCCGCAGCCAGCGGACCACCCGGATCTGCGGCAGCGGGCGCGGCACCAGGCCCTGCTCGCGCAGCGCGGCCCGGCGGGTCTGCTTCAGTGCGCGGTCGAAGAGGATCGCGGCCGAGAGCGACATCCCGGCGAAGAACTGCGGGGCCCCGACGTGGCCGTAACCCCGGGGCGCGTGCACCCAGTTGAACCAGGCCGAGGCGCCGGCGAACAGCCAGACCAGCAGGCGGGAGCCGAGCGCGGCGTCACCGTGGCTGGCCTCGCGGACCGCGAGGACGGAGCAGAACATCGCGGCGCCGTCCAGGCCGAACGGCACCAGGTACTCCCAGCCGCCGGAGAGCCCGAGGTTCTGCACCCCGAAGCCGACCAGGCCGTGGAAGGACAGGGCCGCCGCGACGCCGGCGCAGCAGAACAGCAGCGCGTAGGCGGAGACCCCGTACATCGACTCCTTGCGGCGGCGGCGCTCCTCGCTGCGCTCCCAGGAGTCGGTCGCACCGGTGGCGGCCGCGGCGGCCGCCGCCCTGGTGCGCAGGAAGGTCACCAGGACGGCGACCGCCACCAGACCGGCCACGCCCGTGACGGCCCAGCCCAGTGGAATATCGGACAGTTTCATGGCCGGAACCAGCCTCGCTTTCCCGCCGTGTGACGGCGAGTCACCACTATGGCCGATGGCTGACGGCCTTTCGGCCGATTCCGGGGCAATGCACCGAGGAGAGGGAATTCCGAACTCGTTGAATCCATAAGGTCATATGAAAGGACCGAGCCGAATCGGGCCCGGAACGCACTATTCCGGACAGCTCCGCGGACAGGTGAGACAGGTTTCTTCCGGACGCACCGTGTAGAACAGGCAGCAGCTCACCCGGGTCCTGGTCCGGGCGGCCGGGCCGTCCGTCAACCGCCTGAACCCCGCCCCGCCGACGAACGGGCGCTCGGACGGGCCGGGCAGCAGTTCGGCCGCCTCGGCGGCGGCCCGCTCCTCCTCGCCGAGCAGACCGCCGAGGAACCAGAGCCCCTCGATCACGTCGTCGGTGGCCATCCCCCACAGGGTGCGCGAGCCGCGCCGCATGGCCGGGCGGAAGGCGCCCAGCACCGGGGTGAGCAACTCGGTCAGCGCGGAGCGCAGTTCGGCCCGCAGGGCGGCCTCGTCCGGCACCACCCGGGCGCCCGGCAGGCGGGCCGCGGGGTCGTCCGGGAGGCAGGCGAAGCCGGCCGGGTGGACGGCGAGCCCGCCGCCGGGGCGGTCGATCGCCACCCGTTCGGCGGGCAGCCGGGGCACCCGGCGCTCCAGGAACCACGGCAGGGTGAAGGCCAGCGCGGCGGGCCAGACGTAGCGGTGCAGGCAGAACCCGGCCGCCACGTCGGGCCGCAACAGCTGCCCGTAGTCGGCCAGGGCGAGGGACTGGTCGTGGGCGATGAGCTCCTGGCGGACCGATTCCTCGGCGATCAGCGCGGTGGTCGTCACCCAGCCGGGGCCGGTGGGCAGCGGGCCGGCGACGATCCGCAGGGCGGGGAAGACCCGGTGCTGGCGGGCGTAGGAGCCGAGCAGCGGCGGCGCGCCGGTGGACGGGGCCTCGGTGGGCGGGGTCCTGGTGAGCGGGCCGTCGGAGGGCAGGTCGTCGGCGAGGGGGCCGGGCCCGGCGGGGCGGGCCTCGGTGCTGCTGGCGGTCATGCGGGCCCCCGGGGGTGGGCCGGGGCTCGGGGAGCCCGGGACGGCGGTACGGGCCGGCCCGCACGGGCGGGCCGGACCTGCCCGGAGTGGGTCTCCCCGGGCAGGTTAGGCTCACCTTAGCTGAAGCCCGTTCCGACGTCCCGTCAGCTTCCGCCGTCCGGGGGAGCCGCCGGGGCGGGCACGGTGTCCAGCCGCCGCGCGAGCCAGACCGGCACGCCGCCCAGCGCCTGCACCAGCCGGGCCGCCTCCGCCCGCAGCCGGGCCGCCTCGGCCGGCTCGGAGACCTCGGCCAACGCCGCCAGGGCCGGTGCCACCCCCACGGTGAAGCCGAGCTCCTCACGGATCGTCAGGGAGGCCCGGAAGCCCTCCCGGGCCTGCTCCGTGTCGCCCGCCGCCAGGGCCAGCGAGGCCAGGTGGCGCCAGGTGTAGGAGCGCAGGAGTTCGTCACCTCGCTCGGCCGCGCCGTCGTGCGCGCGCCGGTACGCGATCCAGGCCGCCTGCCGGTCGTGCAGCAGGTTCTCCGCCACCAGGCCGCGCCGGAAGTCCAGCAGCGGCCGCCCCGGGGCGTCCGGCGGGAGCAGGGCGGAGGTCCGCCCGAGCGCCGCCTGGGCCTCGTCCAGCCGGTCGCGCGGGCCCAGCACGCTGGCCACGTAGGCCAGGAAGCCGCGGGCGCAGGCGGCCGCGGCGCGCTGGCCCGGTGTGGCGGCCAGTGCCTCCGCCGCGCGCAGTGCCTCCTCGCCCTGCTCCCAGTGCGCGGCGGTGAACATGCACTGCTCGATGAGGAGTTCGGCCCTGCCGAGGGCAGCCGAAGGGTCGTCACGGGCCGCCGGTAGGAGCAGTTCGGCGGCCTCCTGCCAGCACCCCCGGGACCGTAGCCGCCAGACCGCGTCCGTCTTGCTGCCCCCCAGGGCCGTTCCGTGCTCCGACAACGCCACCTCCTTGTGCGCGGTGTCCAGCGAGCGGGCATGGCCGCTGTGGCGGCAATTCAACACGGGGGTGAGCTTGTGCACCAGATCACGAGCGCGAGATGATCCGGAATCAGCCCCTCCTGATCAACTGGTCCAGACCGCTGGGGAGGGGCTCGGCCGACGGGCCGTCAGGACGTCCAACCCGTCTCCAGCAGGGCTTCGGCGGCGCCGTTGGCCGGCTGCGGGATGCCCGACTCGTCGAGGCGGAACAGTGCCACCAGCAGCTGCTCGCCGCGGACCAGGGCCTGCTGGGTGAAGCCCGAGCGGCTGAACAGCGCCGCCGCGATCTCCTCCGCGTGCAGGGTGCGCAGCCAGAGGCACTCCACCGTGCGCAGGTCGGCCGGTGCCCCGGAACCGTCCAGCTGGGCCACCATCCGACCACCCAACAGGGTGACCACGGAAGTCTCCTGATCCTCCGTCAGCTCCAGGTCGTCGAAGCCCAGCCACTGGAGGTAGCGGGCGGTGGTGAGCACCGCGTCGTCCTCGGAGCGCACCGGGTGCGGGCGGAACGGCGGCCGGAGCTCCCAGGCGGACGGACCGCCCTGCACGGGGACGGTCGGCCGGGGGTCGGCCGGCAGGCCGTCGAGCGCGCGGGTGTCGAACGGGCGCGGAGTGGACGGGCGTTGGTGACGGGGGCCCGGGCCGGCGCTCTGGAGGCGGGGCGCCCGGTCGACCGGGAGGCGGACGGTGGCGCCGCAGTTGCAGGTGAACTCCGGCTGGGGCCACTGGTCGTCACGGCCGCAGTGCGGGCAGCGCATGCTCAGCCAGGAGTCCTCCCAGGAGCGGAAGCGGATCTGCACCGGTATGCCGCCGCGCAGCAGCGGCACCCGCAGCCGGGCCCCGCAGGGGCAGGGCAGGCTGGGCGGCTCGTACAGGTGCTCGCGGCGGCAGGCCGGACAGCGGATCGGGCTCGCGCCGTGCGGCCGGTCCGCCGCCGGTTCGTCGAAGTCGTCGGGCAGCGGTGCTCCGGGCATCGTGCACACCGTCCGTTCTGGTCGCCTGGCCTGGTCGGTCCCATCGTCCCCGATCGGACCGGCCGTCGGCCCTGATATCGGCAATCCTCAGGGAGAGACCAGGGGCACGTCAGGGGCGCACGGTCCCACGGGAGGAGGGCCGGTCAGCCCGCGTCCCAGCGGGCCAGGTCCGCCGGGGTGTCGAGATCGTCCGGGACGGCGACGTCGCCGCACTCGACCAGCTCCACCGGGTGGGCGGCGAGCAGCGCGCGGGCCCCGGCGTCGCCGACCGCGCCGGCCGCCGCCTCGGCGAAGTGGCGGGCGCCGATCAGCACCGGATGGCCGCGCCTGCCGCCGTAGGCGGCGGCGGCCAGCTCGGCCCCGGCCGCGTGGGCGGCGAGCAGGCGGGCCACGGCGGCCGGGGTGACGCCCGGGGTGTCGACCAGCATCACCAGGGCGGCGGTGGCCTCCGGGGGGAGCGCCGCCAGCCCGGCGCGGAGGGAGGAGCCCATGCCGCCCTCCCAGTCGGGGTTGTCCACCAGGACGCTCGCCCCGGTGTCCACGGTGGCCCGCACCTCCCCGGCGGCGGCCCCCAGCACCACCACGGCCCCGGCGCAGCCGCCGGCCCGGACCACCCCCAGGGCGTGCGAGAGCAGCGGGCGCCCCTGACGGGTGATCAGCGCCTTGGGCCGCCCGCCGAGGCGGCGTCCGCCGCCCGCCGCGAGGACCAGGGCCGGGACGTGCACCGTGCTCATGCCGCTGCTCTCCTCTTCTCCTCCGGTCGTTCCTTCCGCACGGCTCATCCTGCCCCCGCCGGGACCGCCGGAGAGGGCGGAGCGGTTGTGTGATCGCACAGGGCGGCGCCGCAGGTCAGCGGGGTGGGCCGGTGCTTCCGCCGCTGGCGCCCGCCGGGGGACGGGCCCTGTACTGGGCAGATGGACACCGCACCAAGCCCGCTGGTGGACCGCTTCGGCCGGGTCCACACCGATCTGCGGGTCTCCCTCACCGACCGCTGCAACCTGCGCTGCACCTACTGCATGCCGGCCGAGGGTCTGAACTGGCTGCCCCGGGCCGAGGTGCTCACCGACGACGAGGTGGTCAGGCTGGCCCGGATCGCCGTCACCCGGCTCGGCATCACCGCCCTACGGCTGACCGGCGGCGAACCGCTGCTCCGGCGCGGCCTGCCGGGGCTGGTGGCGCGGCTCAGCCCGCTCGGGGCCGAGGTCTCGCTGACCACCAACGGGATCGGGCTGGCCCGGACGGCGGCCGACTTGAAGGCCGCCGGGCTGCACCGGGTGAACGTCAGCCTGGACACCCTTCGGCCCGAACGCTACGCCGAGATCACCCGCCGGGACCGGATCGCCGACGTCTTCGCCGGCCTGGCCGCCGCGCAGGCGGCCGGGCTGGCGCCGGTGAAGGTCAACGCGGTGCCGGTGCGGGGGGTCAACGACGACGAGATCGTGGAGCTGGTCGAGTTCGCGGCGGAGCACGGGTACCGGATGCGGTTCATCGAGTCGATGCCGCTGGACGCGCAGGGCGCGTGGGAGCGGGACCGGATGATCACGGCGGACGAGCTGCTCGCGGTCCTGACGGAGCGTTGGGAGCTGGTGCCGGTCGGGCGGCACGGCAACGCCCCGGCGGAGGAGTGGCGGATCGCCGGGACGGAGGTCGTGGTCGGGGTGATCGCCTCGGTGACGCGGCCGTTCTGCGGCGGCTGCGACCGGGTCCGGCTGACGGCCGACGGGCAGCTGCGGAACTGTCTCTTCGCGACGGAGGAGTCCGATCTGCGGGCCCTGCTGCGGGGCGGTGCCGACGACGCGGCGATCGAACGGGCCTGGCGCAACACCATCGCCCGCAAGGGCCCGGGCCACGACATCAGCTCCGCGGACTTCGTCCAGCCGGACCGCCCCATGTCCGCCATCGGCGGCTGACGCCCGGCAGGGCAGCGGCCCCGGGGCACGAGGGATGAACGTGGCCCGCCGGGGGCGCGAGGGACGTACGTGGTTACCCCGGGGGCGCGAGGAACTGCGCGCGGGGGAACGGCAGTACGTGCAACTGGCTGATGTGCCCCGATCTCACGCCGGGCCGCCTTCCGATTCGCGCAGTTCCTCGCGCCCCCAGGGCCTTCGGCCCAGGGCCGCACCCCCGGGGCCGGTCAGTCGGTGCAGCGGGTGCCCGGGGGTGGGAGGGTGCCGGTGGTGAGGAAGGTGTTGACGGCGGTGAAGGTGCACTTGCTGCGGTTGTAGCCGAGGTGGCCTTCGCCCTCGCGGGTGAGGAGGGTGGCGTTGCCGAGTTGGGCGGTGAGCTGCTCGGCCCAGGCGTAGGGGGTGGCCGGGTCGCCGGTGGTGCCGACGACCAGGACCGGGGGTGCGCCGTTGGACTTGGTGGGGCCGGGCTGCTCCGAGGTCCGGTACGGCCAGCTGCGGCAGTCCGGGTCGAACAGGTCCTCGTCGGTGTAGCGGGCGGAGATCAGCGGCGCCTCGTCGCGCAGCTTCTGCTTGGCCGCCGCGAGCCGGGCCTCGGTGGGGACGTCCGCGCCCGGGTCCGCGCAGTGGATGGCGGTGTAGGCGTCGAGCATGTTGGTGTGCTTGCCGTCCTCGCCGCGGCGGTAGTAGTCGTCGGCCATCGCCAGCAGGTAATCGCCCTTGTCGCGGAGCATCGCCCAGGCGACGGCGTTGCGCAGGTACTCCCAGCTGGTCGCGTTGCCGTAGAGCATGCTCAGGGTGCCGATCCAGGCGGAGGAGGCGGTGAGCTTGCGGCCGCTGGAGGTGGTGAGCGGCTCCTTCTTCAGGCCGTCCAGGAAGGCGGCCAGTTTGCCGGCGGCCTTCTCCGGGTCCTTGCCGAGGCTGCACCCCTTCTGCTTGACGCAGTCGGCGGCGAAGGCGTTCAGGGCCTTCTCGAAGCTGATGTTCTGCTGGACGGCGTGGTCGAGTTGGGAAAGCGTCGAGTCCACCGCGCCGTCCAGGACCACCCGGCCGACCTTGTCGGGGAACTGCTCGATGTAGCGGGAGCCGAGGTAGGTCCCGTAGGAGAAGCCGAGGTAGTTGAGCTTGGGCTCGCCGAGCGCGCCGCGCAGCACGTCCAGGTCGCGGGCGGCGTCCCGGGTGCCGACGTGCGGGAGGAGCTTGCCGGAGTTGGCCTGGCAGGCGTCGGCCATCGCCTTGCCCCGGGTGCCGTCGCGGACGTCGGTGCTGTCGAACTCGTCCCGGGCGCGGTCGTCCATGCAGTGCACGGCGGTGCTGGCGCCGACGCCGCGCGGGTCGAAGCCGACCAGGTCGTAGCTCTCGCGCAGGCCGTCCTTGCCGAACTCGGTGCCGCGCGCGGCCACCATGCTCACGCCGGAGCTGCCGGGGCCGCCCGGGTTGAGCAGCAGGTGGCCGATCCGCCTGCCCTCCTGGGCGGTCTGACGCCGTGCCAGGGCGAGCTCGATGACCTCGCCGCCGGGGGCGGCGTAGTCCAGCGGGACGCGGAGCCGGGCGCACTGGGCGGTGGACTCGTCGGCCTTCGCGGTCTTCGGGTCGTCGGCGCAGGCGGACCAGGTGATCTGCTGGCCGTAGAACGGCTTGAGCCCCGGGTCGGCCTCGCCGGTGGGCTTCGGGGTCGGCGTGGGGCTCGGTTCGGGCGTGGGACTGGTGCTGGGAGAGGCACTGGGCGAGGCGCCGGGGCCGGGGGCGGCGGCCTCGGTGGAGGCGCCGGAGGTGCACCCCGCGAGCAGGGTGGCCGCCAGGACGGCGGGGAGGAGTCGGCCGGTGAGCCGGACGGTGTTCGCGATCACCGCATATGGCTATCACCTGACGGTCACACTGATCATCTTGTTATCGCGAGGGGGTGCCCGGTGCCGTCGTCAGCCGCCGCAGAGGGTGAGCATGGTCCTCTTGTCGGCGGGCACCACCGGGAGTTGGTACTTGAGGGAGACCTGGGCGAAGCGGACGGCGTAGGAGCAGCGGACGGCCTCGTTGGCGGGGAGCCAGGTGGAGGGGCCGGAGTCGCCCTTGGAGGCGTTCTGGGAGCCGTCGGCGGGGATGAGGTTGAGGGGGTCGTTGGCGATCTGGACGCGCTTGGCCTTGGGCCAGGCGGCGGCGCCCTGCTTCCAGTCGTAGGAGAGCGGCATCACGTGGTCGATCTGGATCTTCGTGGCGGCCTGCTTGGTCCACTGCACGGTCTGCCCGGTGTAGGGGTCGTAGATGGTCATGCCGGTGACCACGCAGGCGGAGCCGTCCTTGCGGGTGACCGAGCGGCCGTCGCGGGCCAGCAGGTCGTCGCGGGTGCCGCAGTCGTTGTGGCCGAAGGGGACGCCGTCCACGTTGTCGGTCCACGGCGGGCCGAACTGGTCGCGGTCGTAGCCGGCCTGGGAGCCGGGCTCGGCGGTGGTGACCGTGGCGATCAGGTCGCGGGCGGCCTTCTTGTCCGCGTCGGAGGTGATCGGGGCCAGGCCGGGCTTGGTGCCGTCGGGGTTCTGCAGCGGGTTGGTGCCCAGGGCGTCGACGGGGGCGGGGGACCTGTCCTGGGAGGAGCCGGTGGTGCCGCAGGCGGCCAGGGCCGGGGCGAGCAGCAGGAGCAGGGCGGTCGCGGTGAGTGTGGTCCTGCGGGCGCGCACGGTTCCCCCGGTCGGTGGTGCGGTCGGTGACGGTGCACCAGCACAGCAGTCGCCCCACGGAGGGTCAAGTCGGCGCGTCGGCGCGTCGGAACGGAGTGTGCGAGCACACACGCGCCCCTCGGCGGGGGAGCCGCCGAGGGGCGCGTGCGGTGCTGGGGCGTCAGGCCTTGGGCTGGGCCGTCAGGTCGTAGAGCGTGGTGCCGCCGACGGTCTTGGCGGTGAAGTTCTCCGCCACCCAGGAGGCGATCTCGGAGGACCAGTTGGAGCCGCCCATGCCGCCGCCGCCCATGCCGCCGCCACCGATGAACCAGTGCACCTTGCCGTCGGCGACGTACTGCTTGAACTGCTCCAGCGAGAGGGAGGGGTCCGAGCCGTTGAAGCCGCCGAGCGCCATCACCGGCTCGCCGCTGGCGAGTTGGTAGCTGGCCTGGTTCTGCGAGCCGACCGCCGCGGCGGTCCAGGTGTACCGGTCGGCGTCCTGCTTGAGCAGCTGGGCCACCTCGTCACTGACCTTGGCGCCGTTGAGCAGGCCGCCCATGCCGCCCACGCCGCCGCCGCCGAAGCCGCCACGGCCCTCGCCACCGCCGGGGAACTGGCCCGTCCCGCCCGGGAACTGGCCGGTGCCACCGGGGAACTGGCCGGTGCCGCCCGGCAGCTGGCCGCCGCCCTGCGGGAACTGGCCGGTCCCGCCCGGGAGTTGCCCGCCGCCGGGGAGCTGGCCCGTCCCGCCGGGGAGCTGGCCGCGGCCGGTGCCGCCCTGCGGGAAGCCCCCGCCGTCGCCGTTCATCCGCATCCGGGGCCCGCCGCCGCCCGGCCCGAAGCCGTTGCCCCCCTCGACCCGGGGGCCGGCCGTCACGATGGAGCCGGTGTGCGGGGTCGAGACCGTGTCGATCGCGTACGCCGTCGGCCCGCCGAGGGCCGCCGCCAGGGCGGCCAGGCCGGCCACCGCGCCGAGCCGGGCGCCGGTGCGGCCGGGCAGCCGCAGGAGCGGGGCGAGGGCCAGCACCAGGGCCGCCGACAGCCCGGCGGCCGGTACGGCCCAGCGCAGCCACGGCAGGAAGGTGGAGCTGCGGCCGAGCAGTACGTAGGCCCAGACCGCGGTGACCGCGACGGTCAGCGCCAGCAGGGCCGCGTACGAGACCCGGGCCCGGGCCCGCCAGAGGCCGTCGACGCCCATGCCGACCAGGGCCGCGACCGCCGGGGCGAGGGCCACCGTGTAGTACTGGTGGAAGATCCCGGACATGAAGCTGAAGGTCAGGCCGGTGAACAGCAGCCAACCGCCCCAGACCAGGAAGGCGGTGCGGGCGCCGTCGGTGCGCGGGGCGCGGCGGGTGGCCCAGAGGCCGACCAGCAGCAGGATCAGCGCGGCCGGGAGCAGCCAGGCGATCTGGCCGCCGATGTCGCCGTCGAACAGCCGGGTGATGCCGGTGCTGCCCCACATGCCGCCGCCCTGGCCGCCGGGGCGCCCGCCGCCGCCGACGCTGCCGGTCTCGTTGCCGGTGATCCGGCCGAGGCCGTTGTAGCCGAAGGTGACGGAGAGGAAGTCGTTGTCCTGCGAACCGCCGATGTACGGGCGGGAGGAGGCCGGGACCAGCTCGACGACGGCCACCCACCAGCCGGCCGAGACGACCAGCGCGAGGGCGCCGTACAGCAGTTGGACCACCCGGCGGCCGAGGCCGGTGGGGGCGACCACCAGGTACACCAGGGCGATCGCGGGCAGCACCAGGAAGGCCTGGAGGGTCTTGGTGAGGAAGCCGAAGCCGAGCATCACGCCGACGAACAGCAGCCAGCGGGTGCTCGCGGTCTCGGTGGCCCGGACGGTGCCGTAGGCGGCCAGGGTGAGCAGCAGGACGAGCAGCGCGTCCGGGTTGTTGAAGCGGAACATCAGCGCGGCCACCGGGGTGAGCGCCAGCACCGCGCCGGCCACCAGACCGCCGAGCGGGGAGAACCGGCGCCGCACCGTCGCGTACACGGTGGCCACGGTGGCCACCGCCATCAGCACCTGGGGCATCAGCAGGCTGAAGGAGTTGAGGCCGAACACCCGGGCGGAGAGCGCCATCGGCCAGAGCGACATCGGCGCCTTGTCGACGGTGATGAAGTTGGCCGCGTCCGAGGAGCCGTAGAAGAAGGCCTTCCAGCTCTGCGAACCGGCCTGCACGGCGGCCGAGTAGAAGGAGTTCGCCCAGCCGTTGGCGGTGAGGTTCCAGAAGTAGAGCACCGCGGTCAGGGCGAGCAGGCCGAGCAGCGCGGGGCGGGCCCAGGCCGGGTCGTCGGGGCGGCCGCGCCAGGTGCGGGCCGGCAGGGTGGCGAGCCGGGCCGCCCAGGTGGCCGGGCCCTTGGGGCCGGCGGCCGGGAGCGGGAGGGAGGGGAAGAGCGGGGGGACCTCGGCCCGGGCCGGGGGCGTCGGGGCGGCGGGCGGCTCCGGCGGCGGGTAGTTCGCAGCCTCGGGCCACGGTTCGCTGGTCGGAGGAGGGGAACTGGTCGTGGTCATGGGGGATACGCTCGGGCGTCCCCCTGAGATTCTCATGAGGTGCGGCTGTGAGCCGGTTTCAAATCCGGCCGCCCCGTCCCCCCGGGGGAATCAGGCGGGCTGAACCTGCGTCAGGTGCTTGCCGAGCCACTCCAGGGCGGGCGGGATCTCCCTGGTCCAGGTGTGGAAGTTGTGGCCGCCGCTGTCCAGGGTGATGGTGGCCATCCGGGTGGGCGCCTTGAAGTTGGCGACCATCTCCTGGGTGGCCTGGTAGTTGTACTCGTTGTAGCTGGTGGCCAGCAGCAGCGAGACCGGCTGGGCGGGCCGGTTCTTCAGCAGCCAGACCAGGTCGTTCTCCTTCTTCAGCTGCTCGTCGCCCGCGAACAGGTCGCCCGTGGTGGCGTCGATCGGCGTGGTGTAGTAGCCGGAGAGCGAGATCGCCGTGCGGTACGAATCCGGCTTGCGCAGCGCGAACTTGAGGGCGCAGTACCCCCCGGTGGAGTTGCCGATCGCGACCCGCTGGTCGGGCTGGTCGGACACCCGGTAGGAGGCGGCCACCGCGGTCGGCAGGTCCTCGGTGAAGTAGGTCTCCACCTGCGGCCCGCGCGGCACGTCGACGCACTCGGTGTCCCGGTTGCCGACCACGGTCGGACGCATCATCACCAGCACGGTGGGCGGCAGCTTGCCCGCCTCGATCGCGGCCAGCGCGGAGGCCGGGTACTCCAGCAGCGAGATCAGCTTCTCGGCCGACCCCGGGTAGCCGGAGAGCACCAGCGCCATCGGGAACTTGCGGTGGTCGTTGTCCGACTGGAAGTACTGCGGCGGCAGGTAGACGTAGGCGTCGCCGCTGATACCGGACTTGGCGCCCTTGATGGTGACCTGCTGGATCACCCCGGCCCGGTCCCGCGAGGACCCCTGCGAGGAGTACACCTTCTGCTCCCCGCGCAGCGCCACCGCCTTGCCGGGCTGCTGCTCCACCACGACGCCGGGGCTGCCGCTGGTGCCGAGCAGGTCGGTCCAGCTGGTGTAGAAGCCGAAGTAGGAGTTGGCCACCAGGCCCATCGCCGACAGCAGCGCCACCTGCGCCACCAGGAAGGCGCCGATCCGCCCGGCCCAGGCCTTCCACCCCTTCCCGGCCAGTCGTGGCCAGAGCCACATGGTGAGCACGAACGCCACCACCGCGAACACGACGGCGACGATCTGGATCGGGGTTCCGGTCAAGCTGGGCACTTGCTGATCGTAGATGAGAGATTCCTGTGCGCGGCGCTCCGGGGCGTCGTTCTGCCCCGTTCCCCACCGGATCTGCCCGTGCGATCACGCCGGGGCTGCCCCCGCGCTCGTGCTATAAACGGCCGCATGAGCGAAGCCCTGGCGCGGCGGCCCGCGACGCTGGAGGACGTGGCCCGGGAGGCGGGGGTCTCGCGATCGACCGTCTCACGGGTGATCAACAACATCCGGAACGTGGACCCCGAGCTCCAGCAGGTGGTCCGGGACGCGGTCGCCGCCACCGGCTACGTCCCCAACGCGGCCGCCCGCGCCCTGGTGACCAGACGGGCCGGGGCGGTGGCGCTGGTGTTCTCCGGCACGCCGGGCCAGGGCGAGATCTTCACCGACCCCTTCTTCGGACGGGTCGTCAGCGGCGTGATCGGCGCGCTGCGCCCGCTCGGCGTGCACCCCGTGCTGATGCTGGCGGACGACGCGGCGGCCCGCGAGGAGGTGCTCTCCTTCCTCCGCCAGGGCAACGCCGACGGCGCGATGCTGGTCTCCACCCGGGCCGGGGACCCGCTGCCGGGCCGTCTGGTGGAGGCCGGGCTGCCGGTGGTGATGTTCGGCAGCCCGCCGGAGGGCCTCGCCGACGGAGTGAGCTGGGTCGACCTGGCCAACGTCGAGGGCGGCCGGCTGGCCGCCGGACTGCTGCGCGGGCGCGGCTGCCGGCGGATCGTCTCGATCGCCGGGCCGTCCGCGCTCTCCGCCGGGCGGGACCGGCTGGCGGGGGTGCGCGAGGTGCTCGGTGACGTGCCGTCGGCCGAGGGCGACTTCGGGCAGGCCAGCGGGGCGGCGGCGATGGCCCGCCTGCTGGCCTCCTGCCCGGACCTGGACGGCGTGGTGGCCGCCAACGACCTGATGGCCCGGGGTGCGGTCGCGGTGCTGGCCGAGCACGGGCGGCGGGTGCCGGAGGACGTCGCGGTGGTGGGGTTCGACGACAGCAGCGCGGCGACGGGCGGGCTGCCGCTGCTCTCGACGGTCCGCCAGCCGGTGGAACTGATGGCGGCCGAGATGGCCCGGATCCTCCTGGAACGGGTGGTCGGGTCGGCCTCCGGGACGGCCTCGGTGGTCTTCGAGCCGGAGTTGGTGGTCCGCGAATCCGCTTGATGCGTGGGCGCGCGGCGGAACGGCAGGGCGTGCAACTGGCTGACGTGCCCCGATCCAGCGCTGGTCCGCCTTCCGATGCGCGCAGTTCCTCGCGCCCCTGAGGTCGCTGCCCTTTCACGCTCGGGGGCCGCCCTGTTTCGACGGCCGGGGAAATCACCGGTGAATTTCCTTGGGGAGGGCGGGAATTGCCCGTTCACAATGCCGCACCGGCGGGCCGGTGCTTCCGGCAATTGGGGTGAGGTGGGAGACTCGGGGCATATCCGATGAGAGGAAGCGCGATGGGATTCAAGCGACTGCTGGCCGGTCTCGGAGCCGGCGGGGCCTCGGTGGAGACGGTGCTGAACGACCCGAACGTGGTCCCCGGCGGCACGCTGCACGGTGAGGTGCGGATCCAGGGCGGCAAGGTGGACCAGCGGATCGAGGGGCTGACCCTCAGCCTCCAGGCCCGGGTCGAGGTGGAGAGCGGGGACGGCGAGCACCACCAGGACATCCGCTTCCAACCGACCCGACTGGGCGGGGAGTTCGAGCTCAAGGAGGGTGCGCTGCACGCCGTGCCGTTCGCCCTCCCGGTGCCGTGGGAGACGCCGGTGACGGCGGTCGGCGGGCAGCAGCTGCGCGGCATGGCGCTCGGGGTGCACACCGAGCTGGCGATCGGCCGGGCGGTGGACGCGGGCGACCTCGACCCGATCGTGGTGCACCCGCTGCCGGTGCAGCAGGCGATCCTGGACGCGTTCGGCCGGCTCGGCTTCGGCTTCAAGAGCGCGGACCTGGAGCGCGGCCACGTCCGCAACACCCGCCAGCGGCTGCCGTTCTACCAGGAGATCGAGTTCTTCGCGCCGCAGCAGCAGTACCCGGGGCTGAACCAGGTCGAGCTCACCTTCGTGGCGGACGAGCACGCGGTGGACGTGGTGCTGGAGATGGACAAGAAGGGCGGTCTGTTCACCGAGGGCTCCGACACCTTCCGCTCCTTCACCGTCGCGCACGCGGACGTGAACGCGACCGACTGGGCCGGGTACCTGCACCAGTGGCTCCATTCGGTGGGCGGCCAGCGCGGCTGGCTCTGATCCACCGGGCCCCGCGCCTACGGTGACGGGGTGTCAGTGAGTCGTAGGGCCGTGCCGGGCGGGTTGGCGGCGGGGCTGGCGGGCTGCGGCGGCCCGGCGGCGCCACCGTCGCCCGCCGCCTCGTCGTCGGTGTCGGTCTCCGCCGCACCCGGCCCGTCGCCCGCACCGTCGGCCCTGCCGCCCAGGGCCGAGGTGGTCGCCCGGTACGGCGGGCAGCCGGCCGGGCGGTGGGGGACGGACGTGGCCGGGGTGATCGGCCGGCTGCCGGGGGAGGCGGTCGCGCTCACCTTCGACGCCTGTGGCGGCCCCGGCGGCAACGGCTGCGACGAGGCTCTGCTGCGGACGCTGCGTCAGCACGCCGTGCCCGCCACCCTGTTCGTGAACGCGCGCTGGCTGGCGGCCGATCCCGGCCGGGCCCGGGAGCTGGCCGCCGATCCGCTGTTCGAGCTGGCCAACCACGGCACCGCGCACCGCCCGCTCTCGGTGGACGGCCGCTCCGCCTACGGGATCGCCGGCACCCGCGGCGTCGGCGAGGTCTACGACGAGGTGGCGGCCAACCACCGAGGGCTGGCCGAGCTGACCGGCCGTCCGCCCCGCTTCTTCCGCTCCGGCACCGCGCACTACGACGAGACCGCCGTCCGGGTGGTCGGCGAGCTGGGCGAACGGGTGGCCGGGTTCACCGTGAACGCGGACGCGGGGGCCACCTTCACCCCGGCCGAGGTGCGGCGGGCGCTGGCCGCCGTCCGCCCGGGGGCGGTCGTGATCGCGCACGTCAACCGGCCCGGCCGCGGCACGGCCGCCGGGTTCGCCGCCGCGCTGCCGGAACTGCTCGGCGCCGGGCGGAGGTTCGTACGCCTCTCGGATGGTGTAGACCACCTGGGTTAGCCGCTAGGGTGCCGGTCAACCACCGGGAGGGGCAGTCATGACCACCAGTACCACCACCGAGCGAGTGCGCACCGTCCGGGCCGGAACGGCCACCGGCGAGGTGATCCGCTGCGGGGTCTCGGACGCGATGCTGGCCGAGCTGGCGGTCTCCGTCGTCTTCTTCTACGACCGCCCGCTGGACGAGCAGCGCCTCGCGGACGGGTTGGCGGTGGCGCTGGGCCGGGCGCCGGTGTTCGCCGGGCGGCTGCGGAGCACCGGCGCGGGCCTGGAGATCGTCTGCTCCGACGCGGGCGTCCCGATGGTCTCGGCGGACGCCCCCGAGAACCTGGGCGAGGCGCTCGGCCGGATGACCCTGGCGGCCTCCGGGTACGTGGACCACGTCGCGGCCCAGGCCGTGCACGAGGGGGAACTCCCGCTGCTCACCGTCCGGTTGAGCCGCCTGGCGGACGGCGGGACGGCGCTCGGCTGCTCCTGGCACCACGTGCTCGGGGACGTGCAGACCTTCATGACCCTGATGCGGGCCTGGTCGGCGGCGGTGGACGGCAGCGAGCCGCCCGAGGTGCTGGTGGTCGAGGACCGGGAGGCGTACCTGGACTCGGTGCTGCCCGAACGGGACTCCGGGCGGCTGGGCTTCCGCGTCCCCGGGCCGGAGGAGGTGGAGCTGCTGGGACGGGAGTTCGCCGTCGCCTCCCGGGCCAACCGGACCGTGCAGGTCTACTTCACCGACGCCGAAGTCGCCCGGCTGCGGTCGGAGTTCGAGGAGGCGGCCGGGCGCCGGCTGTCGGTCAACGACGTGCTCTGCGCCCACGTGGTCACCGCCGTGCGCCGGCTGGACGAGGACCACGAGCCGCGCACCCTGGTGCTGCCGGTGAACGTGCGCCGCCACCTGGGCCTGCCGGCCGGCGGTCTGGGGAACGTGCTGGGCGAGATCGTGCTGGACTGCCCGGCGGACGCCGCGCCGGCCGCGCTGGCCGCCCGGGTCCGGGCCGCGGTCGAGGGTTTCCTCACCGACCACCTCAGCCTGCGCACCAACCGGGACTTCCTCGCGGGCCTCGGCCGGGAGCGGCTGCGCGCGTGCGTGCCGCTCGGCTTCGACCCGGCGGCCAAGACCTTCACCCTCTCCACCTGGTCCCGTGCCGGGGTCTACGACCTGGCCTTCGAGGGGCACCGGCCGATCGCCTTCAGTCCGGCGGCCAGTGTCCAACTCCCGTGGGTCTCCTGGCTGGTGGAGGGTTTCGAGGGCAGCGGCCACCTGCTCACCGTCTCGCTCCCGGTCCGGCTGGCCGCCCGGCTGCGCACCGAGGCCGGGCAGGCCCTGCTGCACGCGCACCGCGCGGCCGACGAGCAACTGCCGGAGATCGCCCGGCAGATGAAGAAGCTGGCGTGAGCCGGCGGCCGGCCCCACCTCCGCCGAGGTGGGGCCGGCCGCCGGGTCAGCGGGCCGCGGTCACGGGAAGGAGACCACGGTGGACGGGACGGTGCTGGTGCCCGAGGTGCCGGGGCCGGTGGAGTTGATCACGTGGTTGTACTGGCCGTTGCCGCCCAGCGAGACCACCGAGAGGTCGTGGAACTTCACGCCCGGGCGGACCGGGGCCTCGAAGCCGTGCTCCTGGCGGATGGTCGGGTCCACGTTGTAGTAGCAGTAGCTGCCCAGGCCCCAGCCCTCGTGGGTCTGGACGTCGGGGCCGACCCGGTAGGCGGCGTAGCCCTGGGTCGAACCGTTCTGCACGGCGGCCTGGTTGGGGGCGTCGTAGGCCTTCTCGTTCTGGAAGAAGACGGTCCTGCCGCGCTCGCCGAACCACTGCACGTCGTACTTGTTGAAGTGCTCGACGAACAGGCCGGTGGTCAGCACGTCGTCGCCGTTCACGATCAGGCCGTGGTCGGAGCGGTTGGTCTCCCAGCCGACGCCGTCACCGTGGTCGGCCCGCCAGAGCCAGGTGTGGTCCACGATCACGTCGTCGCTGTTCACCACGACGGCCGTGGTGGCCTTGCCCGCACCCGCGCCGCCGACCCGGACGAAGACGTCCTGCACGGTGGTGGGGTTGGCGGTGTGGTCGGCGGCGGCCCCGGCCGGGCCGACCTCCAGCAGGGTGGGGGAGTTGACCGGGCCGGCGTCGATCAGGAAGCCGGCCAGCTTGACGCCGTCCACGTCGGCGACCTTCATCGCCGTCACGCCGTTGTCCGGGATCAGGGTGGCCAGGCCGAGGCCGAGCACCACGGTGTCCGGACGGGTCACGTCGATGGTCCGGTCGACGTGGTAGACCCCGGGCGTGAAGAGCAGGTTGAGGCCCTGGGCCAGCGCCGCGTTGATGGTGGCGGCGGTGGCGCCCGCCTTCACCACGTAGAACTGGGAGAGCGGGACGGAGCTGCCCTGCGGCGCGCCGTTGCCCCAGCTGGTGCCGCGGGCGTCGGTGCGCTTGGCCGGGACGAAGACCTTGTAGTCGGCGCCGTCCAGGTAGAGGAAGGGCTTCTCCCGGGAGACCGGGGTGGTCTCCAGGGTGGTGTAGGCCGGGTTCGGGAAGCCCTGCGCGGGCGCGCCCTGGACGCCGGAGAAGACCTGGTTCCAGACCCCGTTGGAGAAGCCGCCGATCGAGCTGTCCCGGGTGTACCACTGCTGCTGCGAGTAGTTGCCGATCTGCCCGTCGATCTTGCTGTCCGCGATGTACCCGCCACTGGCCCAGCCGTAGCCGTTGGGCGCCAGGTTGAGGCCGCCCTTGATGTGCATCCGGCGGAACGGCGCGGCCTGCGAGACGGCCCAGCGGTCGGTGCCGCTGACCGGGTTGACCGCCAGGTTCTCGGTCGAGCGCCAGAAGTTCTGGGTGGCGTTGCCGTTGAACCAGCCGGCGTCCACGGTGATGTCGCCGTTGATCAGGGTGTCGTCGGGGGACAGGCCGAGGCCGTTGACCGAGGTGTAGAAGCCGACCTGGGCGTTGAGGTTGTTGTAGGTGCCCGGCTTGAACAGGAACTGGTAGCGCCCGCTGCCGAACTGGGCCGACTCCTGCTGCTGGAAGACCTCGTCCAGCTTGGCCTGGATGTTCGGGGTGGACGGGTCGAAGACGATCACGTTGGGGCCGAGGTCGCCACCGCCCTGGATCGGGGGCAGGCCGGTGCCGGTGTTGACCTTGAAGTCCCAGAGCGAGTAGCCCCAACCGGTGCCCCGGGTCAGGCCGTTGACCCGCACGTAGCGGCCGGAGCCGGTGACGTTCAGGGTCTCCTGGCCGCCGGTGCCGTTGGTGGTGGTGTGGACCGTGGTCCACCCGTTCCCGTCGGCGGAGGTCTGGATCTGGTACGACTTCCCGTACGCCGCCTCCCAGTTGAGCACCACCCGGCAGAGCTGCTGGACCGAGCCGAGGTCCACCTGGAGCCACTGCGGGTCACTGGCCGCCGAGGCCCAGCGGGTGCCGGAGTTGCCGTCGGTGGCGGCGGAGGCCGGGGTGCCCGCGTTCTCGGTGGAGGAGGCGGTGGTGGGGCGGCCCTGGGCGGCGTCGGTGGTGGAGCAGGTGGAGCCGCCGGTCTGCGAGCCGAAGACCTGGAACTCCCAGAGCGAGTAGCCGTACCCGGTGCCCCGGGTCAGGCCGTTCATCCGCACGTAGCGGCCGGTGCCGGTGACGTTCAGGGTCTCCTGGCCGCCGGTGCCGTTGGTGGTGGTGTGGATGGTGGTCCAGTTCGCACCGTCGGCGGAGGTCTGGATCTGGTACGACTTCCCGTACGCGGCCTCCCAGTTGAGCACCACCTTACTGATGGTGGAGCTGGCGCCGAGGTCCACCTGGAGCCACTGCTGGTCGCTCGCGGCCGAGGACCAGCGGGTGGCGGTGGAGCCGTCCACCGCGAGGGCGGCGGCGGTCCCGCCGTTCTCGGTGGAGGAGGCGGTGACCGCCTTGCCCTGGGAGATCAGGGCGTCGGCGGCGTGGGCGGTGGTACCGGGCAGGGCGAGCAGCGCTCCGGAGAGCAGTGCCAGCGTGGTGGCGGTCGCGGCTGTACCGCGTGCCGAGGTGAGCCTCACGGGCTTCTCCTGCGGTGGGTGGGGGGTGGGGGTCGGGGAGGCGCGGGCGGTGGACACGGACACACCGGCGGATCTTTGGAGAGCGCTCCCCGGTGGGAGTGTGGAGGGCCCAACTCGCGGCTGTCAAGCACCCGGTGGCGACCTGACGTACCGCCGGCCGGTCGGCCACCGGCCGGGCGTGTACGGTCAAGTCACTTCCCCGAAGGGGGAGTTGTCGCAGGTCGGCGCGGCTATGCCGGGGTCAGCCGGCGGAGTTCGCCGCCCGAGGTGAGGAAGTGCGTGAGCGGCAGGGTGGCCGCGCCCACGGTGACGGCGTCCGGGCCGAGGCGGCCCAGGGTGATGGTGGTCTGGGCGCGCGGGAAGCGCAGGGCGTACTCGGTGGCGGCGGCCTCGATGCCCGGCAGCAGCCGCGGCCCGAGCAGCAGCCCGGCCCAGCCGCCGATGACGATCCGTTCGGGGTTGAACAGGTTGACCAGGTCGGCGATGGCCGCGCCCAGGTACTCGGCGGCCTCCGCGAGCAGGGCCTCCGCCGCCGGGTCGCCGGCCTCGGCGGCGGCCAGCAGCGCGGCCAGGCCCTCCTTCTCCGAACTGCCGGGCGGAGCCGCGCCCCACCGCTCGACCAGCGCCTCCGCGCCGACGTACGCCTCCAGGCAGCCCTTGGAGCCGCACCGGCAGAGCCGCCCGCCGACGTGCACCTTGGTGTGCCCCCACTCGCCCGCGCTGCTGGTGGCGCCCCGGAAGCGGGAGCCGTCGGCGATCACGCAGGCCCCGACGCCGGAGCCGAACAGCGCGACCACCGCGTGCCGCGCGCCCTGCCCGGCGCCGAACCACATCTCGGCCTGGCCCAGGGTCTTGGCACCGTTGTCCACGTAGAGCGGCAGGTCGGTGCCGGCCCGCAGCAGCCGGCCCAGCGGGACGGCGTCCCAGCCGACGGTCTGGCTGTGCACCACCACGCCGTACCCGTCCGAGTCGGGTTCGCCCTGCTCCACGATGCCGGGCACGCCGATGCCGACCCCGAGCACGGTGGCCCGGTCCACTCCGGTGCGCTCCAGCACCTCGGTGATGCCGGTGAGCATCAGCTCGACCACGTGGTCCACGTCGTGGCCGTGGTCGGAGAGCGGGTGGTCGCTGGCGGCCAGCTCGGTCAGCGCCAGGTCGAAGAGCGCGACCCGTACCTGGGTCTCGCCCACGTCCACCCCGATCAGGTGCGCCCGGTCCGGGGTGACCTGGAGCAGGATGCGCGGACGGCCGCCGTCGGAGTCGACCGAGCCGCACTCCTCCACCAGCCCGTCGGCGATCAGTTCGCCCACCACGTTGCTGACCGAGCCGCCGCTCAGGCCGCTGATCCTCCCCAACTCCTGTCTGCTCAGCGGACCTTCGAAGTACAGCCGGTGCAACAGGGTGGAACGGCTGCCCCGTCGCAGGTCACGGACGGTCTGCTTGCCTCGCTCTGCCATCTGGTCTCCCTCCTGACTCGAATCTATCGCTGCGCGGACTCTTGACGCCAGCTTTTCTCACACGTTAAATCACGGTCCGAAGTAAGCATCTGAGCTCGCGGTTCCACGGCGGCTCACACTTCCCCCGAATCCCACCACCCACTCGTCCGAGAGGGACACGGTCATGCGCTTCCACCGTCTCGCCGCAGCCACCGCCCTGGTCTCCGTCCTCACCCTGACCGCGACCGCCTGCGGCGGCGGGTCCTCCTCCGAGGGCGGCGACAACAGCGCCCCGAAGGAACTCACCTACTGGGCCAGCAACCAGGGCACCAGCCTGGAGAACGACAAGCAGGTCCTGGAGCCCGAACTGAGAAAGTTCGAGCAGCAGACCGGCATCAAGGTCAAGCTCGAGGTCGTCCCCTGGTCCGACCTGCTCAACCGCATCCTGGCCGCCACCGCCTCCGGCCAGGGCCCCGACGTGCTGAACATCGGCAACACCTGGTCCGCCTCGCTCCAGGCCACCGGCGCCCTGCTGCCGTTCGACGAGACCACCTTCGGCAAGATCGGCGGCAAGGACCGGTTCACGCCGTCCACCATCGCCTCCGCCGGGGCGGCGGGCAAGGACCCGGCGGCCGTCCCGCTGTACTCCATGGCCTACGGCCTCTACTACAACAAGAAGCTCTTCCAGGAGGCCGGCATCGCCCAGCCCCCCGCCACCTGGGACGAGCTGGTGACGGACGCCCAGAAGCTCACCAAGGACGGCAAGTTCGGCCTCGCCATCGAGGGCGGCAACGTCTCGGAGAACGTCCACCACGCCTTCGCCTTCGGCAAGCAGCACGGCGCCGACTGGTTCGACGCGGCCGGCAAGCCCGCCTTCGCCACCCCCGAGGCGGTCGCGGCGGTCAAGCAGTACGTCGACTTCATCGCCAAGGACAAGATCGCCGCCCCCGGCAACGCCGAGTACGCGGCCAACCAGTCGGTGACCGACTTCGCCAGTGGCAAGGCCGCGATGCTGATGTGGCAGGCGGCCGGCGCCTCGCTCAAGTCGCACGGCATGGCCCCCGAGGACTATGCCGTCGCGCCGATCCCGCTCCCGGCGGGCGCCACCGGCGCCAAGGCCACCACCTCGATGGTGGCCGGCATCAACCTGGCGGTCTTCAAGAACACCAAGAACACCGACGGCGCCCTGCAGTTCGTGAAGTTCATGACCAGCACCGAGGAGCAGGTCCAGCTCAACAAGACCTACGGCTCCATCCCGCCGGTGAAGGAGGCCCAGGCCGATCCCGCCTTCTCCACCCCGGAGTTGAAGACCCTGGCCACCGTGCTGCAGACCAGCGCCGCCCCGCTGCCGCAGGTGGCCAACGAGAGCCAGTTCGAGACCCTGGTCGGCACCGCGGTGAAGAACCTGCTGGCCGCGGCCGCCTCCGGCAAGCCGGTCACCGAGGAGTCGGTGAAGGCCGAGCTCACCAAGGCCCAGCAGCAGATGCCGGCGAACTGATCCTGATGCGACAGCGATTCGGCCGACGTGCCCTGCCCTACCTGCTCCTGCTCCCGGCACTCGCCCTGGAGCTGCTGATCCACCTGGTCCCGATGGTGGTCGGCATCGCGATGAGCTTCAAGCAGCTCACCCAGTTCTTCATCCGGGACTGGTCGGCCGCGCCCTGGTCCGGCCTCGCCAACTACCGCGTGGCGGTGGACTTCGACGCACCGATCGGCCGGTCGCTGCTGCACTCGTTCTGGGTCACCTGTACGTTCACCGCCCTGGCGGTCGGGCTCTCCTGGCTGCTGGGGACGGCGGCGGCGGTCTTCCTGCAGCAGGAGTTCCGGGGGCGGGGCCTGCTCCGCACCCTGTTCCTGGTGCCCTACGCGCTGCCGGTCTACGCGGCGGTGATCACCTGGTCGTTCATGTTCCAGCGGGACACCGGCCTGGTGAACCACCTGCTGGTGGACCAGCTGCACCTGCTGGACGAGAAGCCGTTCTGGCTGATCGGCGAGAACAGCTTCTGGGCCCTGGTGGTGGTCGCGGTCTGGAAGACCTGGCCGTTCGCCTTCCTCACCCTGATGGCCGGCCTGCAGAACATCCCGCGCGAGCTCTACGAGGCCTCCGCGATCGACGGGGCGGGCGTCTGGCAGCAGATCCGCCGGATCACCCTGCCCTCACTGCGGCCGGTCAACCAGGTGCTGGTGCTGGTGCTCTTCCTCTGGACCTTCAACGACTTCAACACCCCCTACGTGCTGTTCGGCAAGTCCGCCCCCGAGCAGGCCGACCTGATCTCCATCCACATCTACCAATCCTCCTTCGTCACCTGGAACTTCGGCTCCGGCTCGGCCATGTCGGTCCTGCTGCTGCTGTTCCTGCTGCTGGTGACGGCGGTCTACCTGTTCGTCGGTTCGCGCCGGAGGGACGCCGATGCTTAAGCCCCCCACGTCCTTCCTGTGGGCCCGCAGGGTGTTCCTCACCCTGCTGACCGCCTTCGTGCTGGCGCCGGTGCTGGTGATGCTCAGCTCCTCGCTCAAGCCGCTGCGCGACGTCCAGGGCCCGTTCCGCTGGTTCCCCAGCGAGCTGACGCTCCGTCCGTACGTCGACATCTGGACGACCGTCCCGCTGGCCGACTACTTCGTCAACTCCCTGATCGTGTCGCTGAGCGCGACGGTCTGCTCGGTGGCCATCGCGGTCTTCGCGGCCTACGGGGTGAGCCGCTACCGCTTCCGGGGGCGCAAGCTCTTCACCGTCACGGTGCTCTCCACCCAGATGTTCCCCGGCATCCTCTTCCTGCTGCCGCTGTTCCTGATCTTCGTGAACCTGGGCAACGCCACCGGTGTCGCCCTCTACGGCAGTCGCGGCGGGCTGATCCTCACCTACCTCACCTTCTCGCTCCCGTTCTCGATCTGGATGCTGGTCGGCTACTTCGACTCCATCCCGCGGGACTTGGACGAGGCGGCGGCGGTGGACGGCTGCGGACCGCTGCGCACCCTGCTGCGGATCGTGGTCCCCGCCGCCACCCCCGGCATCATCGCCGTCTCGGTCTACGCCTTCATGACCGCCTGGGGCGAGGTGCTGTTCGCCTCGGTGATGACCAACCGGACCACCCGCACCCTCTCCGTCGGCCTCCAGGGGTACGCCACCCAGACCGACGTGTACTGGAACCAGGTGATGGCCGCCTCCCTGGTGGTCAGCGTCCCGGTCGTCGCCGGCTTCCTCCTGCTGCAGCGTTACCTGGTCGCCGGCCTCACCGCCGGGGCCGTCAAGTGACCCTCCCCTTGCTCCCCTCCGAAAGGCTTTCTGACATGGAACTCGGTGCTCTCCCCGACGACTTCGTCTGGGGCGCGGCCACCGCCGCCTACCAGATCGAGGGCGCCGTCGCCGAGGACGGCCGGGCCCCGTCGATCTGGGACACCTTCTCCCACACCCCGGGGAAGGTCGACAACGGCGACACCGGTGACGTGGCGTGCGACCACTACCACCGCTGGCCGGAGGACCTCTCGCTGGCCTCCCGGCTGGGCCTCGGCGCCTACCGCTTCTCGATCGCCTGGCCCCGCGTGGTGCCGCAGGCCGACGGCGTGGTCAACCCGGCCGGTCTGGACTTCTACGACCGGCTGGTGGACGCCCAGTTGGCGGCCGGCATCACGCCCTTCCCGACCCTGTACCACTGGGACCTCCCGCAGGCCCAGCAGGACCGCGGCGGCTGGGCCGAGCGCGAGACCGCCGAACGCTTCGGCGAGTACGCGGCGGTGGTCGCGGAGCGCCTGGGCGACCGGGTGACCAACTGGGCCACCCTCAACGAGCCGCTCTGCTCCGCCTGGATCGGCCACCTCGACGGCACCATGGCCCCCGGCATCAGGGACCTCACCACCGCCGTCCGGGCCTCCTACCACCTGCACCTCGGCCACGGCCTGGCCGTCCAGGCCCTGCGGGCGGCCGTGCCGGGCGCGAAGATCGGCATCGTCAACAACCTCAGCACCATCGAGCCGGCCTCCGGCTCGGCCGCCGACCTGGCCGCCGCCGTGCGCGCCGACGGCCACATCAACCGGTGGTGGCTCGACCCGGTCTTCGGGCGCGGCTACCCCGAGGACATGGTCAAGCTCTACGGCGTCGAACTCCCGGTCCGGGACGGCGACATGGAGCTGATCGGCGCCCCGCTGGACTGGATCGGCCTGAACTACTACTTCCGGCAGTTCGTGACCGACGACCCGTCCGGCCCGGCCCCGGGCTTCCGTCAGGTGCGCGGCCCGAACGCCGAGCACACCGCGATGGACTGGGAGGTGCACGCCCCCGGCCTGGAGGAGCTGATCCTGCGCCTGGCGAACGAGTACGGCGCCGCGAAGATCTACGTCACCGAGAACGGCTCCGCCTACGCCGACACCGTCACCCCCGAGGGAGCCGTCCACGACCCGGGCCGCACCGCCTACCTGGAGCAGCACCTCGCCGCCTGCGACCGCGCGGTGGCCCAGGGCGCCCCGCTGGCCGGGTACTTCGCCTGGTCCCTGCTCGACAACTTCGAGTGGGCGTACGGCTACGACAAGCGCTTCGGCCTGGTCCACGTCGACTACGAGACCCAGCGCCGCACCGTCAAGACCAGCGGCCTGCGCTACGCCGAGCTGATCGCGGCCCACCGCAGCCGCTGACCGTCACCACCGGGGCCGGCCAGGGAGAACACCCTGGCCGGCCCTTCCGCGTCCGGCGGCGTCCGGCTCCGGCGCGCACCGCCCGCGGGCGGGCAATTCTGTCGGCGCCATTGAAAAGCAATGTGACGTGTGCCATTTTACCTCGCAGTCCGTCGCTGACGGACGTCTGCTCCAACCCCCAGGAGTGAACCTTGCGAGCCATCGCCACCACCCTGCTGATCGCGGCCCTCGCGGCCGCCCCCCTCTCGGCAGTCCAGACCGCCCACGCCGCCCAGGGCGGGCTCAAGGCGGAGCAGGTCCTCGCGGACCCGTCCCAGCGGCCCGCCCACGGCAGCGCCAAGGACGCCGCCGCCCTGGCGGCCCCCACCGGCGGCCGGCTGGAGTCGCGCATCCTGCCGATCGTCCACACCTGCAGCCCGTCGCTGCGGATCCGGGCGCAGGAGATGACCGCCGACCAACTGGCCGCCACCTGCGCCAGCCTGGCCAACCAGGACGCCTACTTCCACGGCGTGGTCAAGGACTCGGGGCCGGTCGCCAACGACTTCAACACCACGCTCGAGGTCGACGTCTTCAACTCCAGCGCCGACTACAAGTCCTACGCCGGGAAGATCTACGGCATCAACACCAACAACGGCGGAATGTACCTGGAGGGCGACCCGGCCAAGTCCGGCAACCAGCCGCGGTTCATCTGCTACGAGCGCACCGACGTCAGCCCCGGCTGGCAGATCTGGAACCTCAACCACGAGTACACCCACTACCTCGACGGCCGGTTCGACCTCTACGGCGACTTCAACGCCAGCCAGACCACCCCGACCGTCTGGTGGGGCGAGGGCATCGCGGAGTACGTCTCGTACTCCTACCGAGGCGTCAGCTACACCAACGCGACAGCCGAGGCGGGCAAGCACACCTACGCCCTGCGCACCCTGTTCGACACCACCTACGACAACACCGACACCAATCGCACCTACAACTGGGGCTACCTGGCCGCCCGTTACATGGTCGAGAAGCACCCGGCCGACGTCGCCACCGTGCTCGGGCACTACCGCACCGGGAACTGGGCCGCCGCCCGCACCTTCCTCACCTCGCTCAGCTACGAGAGCGACTGGAACACCTGGCTGACCGCCGTGGCCGCCGGCGCGTGACCGGTGCGCCGCTGCCCTCGCCGTCTCCGGACCGCGAGGGCAGCGGCGCCGGCCAACTGTCCTCCTCGCTCCGCACAGGCGGATTCCGCCCTCCGGCCGAGCAGCCGCCGAGCGGTTATCGGGCCGACGTAGACTCCAGGGAGTCCGAGCCGAGGAGGGGCAGTGGAGGCGTGGATTTCGGTGCGGGGCGGGGACGACCCGGTGCACGAGCTGCGGGAGTTGGACGCGTGGTTGAACGACGAGCCCGAGCTGCGGGGGAAGGTGCGGCCGCGGGCGGCGCGGCCGGGGCACGGTGAACTCGGCGCTCCCTACGACGTGTTGATCGCGGCGATCGGGAGCGGTGGAGTGGTCACCGTTCTCGCCGGATCGCTGCACGGCTACCTGACCCGCCCGCGCGGTGCCGACGTGCGGATCTCGGTGTCCGCGCCGGACGGGCGCAGCGTGGAGGTGGAGGCCCAACGGGTCGAGGACGTCGAGGCGTTGCTCCGCCAGGTGATCGCCGCCTCGTCCGAGGAGGGCGAGGGCGGAGCGGAGGCGTGAGCCGGGCGGTCGATCCGGGGCGCTCGCGGGCGGTGCTGATCGGCACGCCGTCCTACCAGGACGAGCGGCTGCCCGAGCTGGCGGTGGTCGGGGCCGGAGTGGCCGACCTGGCACGGGTGCTGACCGATCCGGAGCTCGGCGGCTTCCCGGCGGAGCACTGCCGCACCGTGCCGCCGGACGCCGACCTCGCCCGGGTGGGGGAGGAGTTGACGGCCGCCGCCGAGGAGGCGGAGGACCTGTTGCTGGTCTACTTCTGCGGCCACGGCCTGATCGACCGCCGCGGCAGGCTGCACCTCGGTCTGGCCGGTACCCGGCTGGAGCAACTCCCGTACACCGCGCTGCCCTTCGAGGCCGTCCGGGAGACCTTCCTGGACAGCCGGGCGGAGAACCGGGTCCTGGTCCTGGACAGCTGCTTCAGCGGCCGGGCGGTGGGCCGTCCGATGGCCGGGGAGGAGCAGCGGCACCTCGCCGAGCTGGAGGTCTCCGGTGCCTTCACCCTCACCTCCGCCCCGGCCAACCGGGCCGCCCTGGTGCTGGACGGCGAACCGCACACCGCCTTCACCGGCCGGCTGCTCCGACTGCTGGAGGAGGGCAGCCCGCAGGCCGGTCCGATGCTCACGCCGGCCGGGATCTTCCGCCACCTGCGGGCCCAACTGGCAGCCGAGGGGCTGCCGTTGCCGCAGCACCTGGGCACCGACACGGCCGGCGAGCTCGGACTGGTGCGCAACCGGCAGGCCCTGACGGGCCGTCGGCCGCCGGTGAACGGGACGCTCCCGGCCTTGGCGCACGCGGCCGTCACCGGCCCCGCCCCGTCGCTGCGGGAAACGGCTCCGGAGGAGGCGGTCCGCGCGATCGAGCGGGCGCTGCGGCTCACGGCCCGGGCGGAGAGCAAGCAGCTGCGACGCGTCCTGGTCTCCGCCGTCGCCCCGGTGGTCGCGGCGGTCTCGGAGGAGCAGGCGGTGGGCATGGCCGCCACCGTCTCCGACCCGGACCGGCGGCAGTCGATCACGGCGGACATCGCCGTGGTGCTCGCCGCCGAGGACGCCTTCAAGGCCCTCGACACGGCCCACGGCCTCTGGGAGTCCTACCGGAGCACGGCCGTCGCGGAGATCGCCCGCGTCGACGACCACCGCCACCCCGGGAACGGGGCGTACCTCCTGGACACCTACCTGCTCGCCGGCCAGAAGCCGGGCAGAGGGAGTCCGGTCTGCTGGGAGGACGTGGTGCGGTCGGTCGCGGCCTTCGCCCCGGACCGGGCCGAGCAGCTCGCCGCCGCCCTCCCGGAGGGGTACTCCCGCACCGTGGCCCGCGCCGGGATCGCCCTGGCCCTGGCGGCCACCGATCCGGACCGCGCCCTCCGGCTGCTGCCCGACCGGTGTCCGCCCTGGGCGACGCCGCCCGTGGCCGAGGCCCTGGCCGTGATCGACCCGGACCGGGCGTTGCGCTTCCTCGCCCCGTACGCGGGCCAACGCCCCTACGCCCACGCCTTGGTGGGCGTCGCCCGCTCGACAGTGGCCACCGACCCCCGGCGCGCCGTCCGTCTCGCCGACGCCGTCACCGAACGGTCCTGCCGCATCGAGGCCCTCGCCGCCGTGGCGACAGTGGTCGCCGCCACCGACCCCGACCACGCCCTGCGGATCGCCCGCACCATCGGCGACCCCGAGGCGGAGCAGGCGGCCCGGGCCGACCTGGTCCCGGTCCTCGCCGCCACCGACCCGCCCCGCGCCACGGCCCTCACCGAAACCATCGACCACACCCTCTGGAAGGTGCGCGCCCTCACCGGCACCGCCGCCGTCCTCCTCGGCACCGGCCACCGCCGCGGCAGCGCCGCCGCCCTCGCGTCCCGTCGGTGACCCGAGGGGCGGCGGCGCCGGCCGGCTACAGGCCCGGGATCTGCCGGGCGGCGAAGGCCTGGCGGACGGTGGCGGCGGCCTGGTCGCCGTACATGGCGCGGGCGGTGGCCACGGTGGTCAGGGCGGCGGCGGAGAAGGAGGTGTCGGGGGCGAAGGAGAACTGGGCGTTGACGATCAGGCGGTCGGCGGTGCGGGCACCGAGGGCCTTGCGGATGTCGTAGAGGGCCTGGGACCAGATCTCGCCGTCGGCGTGCACCTCGCCGACGCGGTCGGCGTAGACCTTGCCGGTGTCCAGGCGGCGCAGGCAGTGCGGCGTGGTGGAGGTGTAGGAGGTCGAGTCCCAGTCGCCGACGCAGGCCTCCTCGGCGCGGCCGGTCCAGCCGTAGCGGGCCTGGGCGGCCTGACCGACGGTCAGGGCGAGGTAGTCGCCGAAGGCCTCGCCGATCGAGCCGGCCTCCACCGAGCTGCCGAAGCCGGGCACCTGGGCCTCGTGCACCGCGTGGCCGTACTCGTGCACGATCACCTCGGCGTCCTCGGCGTCGTCCACGCCGCCCTTGCCGAGGCGGATCTCGTTCTTCTTGTCGGTGAAGAAGGAGTTGTCCGAGCCCCACTGGTTGAGCCGGACCTGCTGGACCTTGTCGTTGGCCCCGCGCAGCTCGCTGCCGAAGCCGAGGCCCTGGAGGTACTCCTGCGCCTCGTTGACCCAGAAGTACGCCATCACCTGCTCGAACTGGTCCGCGTTCCGGGTGTACCGGAAGTCCCCGGTGGCCGACCGGGCCGGGGTGCCGGTCTCGGAGCGGACCGCCGCCCACGTGCCGGAGAGGCCCCCGCTCGTGTCCAGGTTGCGCAGCGCCACGGTCGCGTAGGCGGCGGCCAGGGCGGCGGAGTCGGCGTCCTTGGCGTCGGTCAGCGACTGGTCGCCGGTGGCCTGGACGGGGTTGACCCGGAAGACCTGGCCCACGGGGGCGGAGGCCGGGGCGGGCGCGGGCGCGGCGACGGCCGGGGCGACCGGCACGGCGAGGGTGGCCAGGGCGGCGGCGGTGGCCAGGGCGAGGCGGGAGGCACGGGTGGTGCGGGACAAGGTTCCTCCAGGGCGGGCTGGGTGAGGGTGCGGCGGCCCGACCGATCGGTCGGGGCCGACGGCGGGGATCATGCCGCATCGCCGTAGGAAAGGACAGACCCGGGACCGAATCCGCCGGGTACTCCTAACACTCGTGCCCGGTGCTCCCGTTAGGGGGTTGCCAAACGGTTTTCGGGCCGCCGAGACTCCAAGGAGGCCGGAGCGGAGGAGGGGCAGTGGAGGCGTGGATCTCGGTGCGGGGCGGGAGCGGGGTGCGCGAGCTTCGGGCGCTGGAGGTGTGGCTGGGCGCCGAGGCGGCGCTGCGCGGCCGGGTGCGGCCGCGGGCGGTGCGGCGCTGGCGCGGTGAACTCGGCGTCCCCTACGGGGTGTTGGTGGTAGCGGTCGGGCACGGCGGGGCGGTCGCCGCGCTGGCGGGCTCGCTGCACGCCTTCCTGGCCCGGCCGCACGGCGCCGGGGTGCGGATCTCGGTCTCCTGCCCGGAGGGGCGGAGCGTGGAGCTGGCGGACCAGCGGGCCGAGGAGGTGGTGGCCCTGGTCGGCGGAGTGCTCACCGCCCCCGAGGAGGACGCGGTGTGGCCGGCGGCGGACGGGGTCCTCGCGTCCTGACGGATGCCGGTCGGCGTACGTATGATCGCCCGGACCGGCAAGTCGGGGGAGTGGGGCGTGGTGGGCGACGAGCGCGTGGTGGTGGTCACCGGGGGCGGGACGGGGATCGGGGCGGCGACCGCCCGGGTGCTGCGGGAGAGCGGGCACGAGGTGGTGGTGTCCGGGCGGCGGCGGGAGCCGCTGGAGGCGGTGGCGCGGGAGACCGGGGCCGTCGCGCACGTGGCGGACACCACGGAGCAGGGGCAGGTGGACGGGCTGGTCGCGGCGGCGGTCGAGCGGTTCGGGCGGCTGGACGGCCTGGTGCTGAACGCCGGGATCGGGCGGCCGGGAGGAGTGGGGGAGCTCGCGGTCGAGGACTGGGAGGCGGTGCTGCGGACCAATGTCACCGGCCCGTTCCTGGTGCTGCGCGCCGCGCTGCCGCACCTGCTGGCGGCCGGGGGCGGCGGCGCCGTGGTCGGGGTGGCCTCGGTCTCCGCGCTGCGCAACGGGCACGGCAACGCCGCGTACGCGACCTCCAAGGCCGCGCTGCTCCAGCTCTGCCGTTCGGTGGCCGTCGACTACGGCCGCCACGGTCTGCGGTCCAACGTGGTCTGCCCCAGCTGGGTCCGCACCGAGATGGCCGACCGGCCGATGGGCCGCCTCGCCGAGCTGGGCGGCCACGGGGACGTGGAGGCCGCGTACCAGGAGGCCACCAGGCTCAACCCCCTGGGGCGGCCCGGCGAGGCGGCCGAAGTGGCCGAGGCCGTCGCCTGGCTGCTCTCCCCGTCCGCGAGCCTGGTCAACGGCGCGGTGCTCACCGTCGACGGCGGCATCAGCACGGTGGACCCGGGCACGGTGCCCTTCCCCTTCCGGGTGGAGCGCCGGGAGGACTGATCCTCCGTCAGGGGCCGGGCGGATCTGCTTGCATGGGCCCCATGAGCGCCATACTCACCAGTGTCATAGCCGTCCTCGGCACCCTGCTCGGCTCCTTCCTCACCCACGCGTTCCAGCAGCGCTCCGCCACCCACGCCGAGCGCGGTGCCCAGGCCGAACGGCTGCGGCAGGAGCGGCTGGAGGTCTACGGGGCCTACGCCGGGCTGCTGGTGGAGTTCCGCCAGGCCGTGCTGCACCACTGGTTCTGCCTGCACCGGGGCACCGACGCCGCCGAGGAGCCGGCCCTGCGGGCCAAGTCCTTCGAGCTGCGCTCGCAGACCCAGCACGCGGTCTTCCGGCTCCAGTTGATCGCCGACTCGCCCGAGCTCACCGCCGCCGCGACGGCCGCCTTCGAGACGATCGGCCGGATCGACCGGGCCGCCGACCTGGAGGACGTGGAGCGGCGCCGGGACGCCACCAGGGACCTGATCGACGCCTTCGTGGCCACCGCCCGGCACCACCTGTGATCTTCTGACGCCGCCTCAGGGGATAATCACAACCGTGACAGAGTACCGCGAATGGACCCATGACGGCACCGAACTCGCCTGGCTGTCGGCCCGGCTCGGCCGGCCGGAGCCCGGCCCGGGGCACCTGGTGTCCGAGATCCTGCCCGACGGGTACGAGGCCTACGTCCGGATCTTCCACCGCTTCGAGAGCCTGGACGGCGCGACCGCCGGCCCGAGGTGGCGGGAGTGGGCCGAGCGCTCGGGCGTGCCGTTCGTCCCGGAGCTCTCGCACCGCTGGCTGAAGGACGGCCTGGAGACGGAGGACGAGGACGGCGAGGTGACCACCGTCCGGTGGGTGGCGGAGGACGGGGCGCTGGACGCCGCCAGCCGCCGCGCGCTGACGACCGCCCTCGCGGCGGTGACGGGGGATCAGCCCGTGCACTACGCCTGGGACCTCGCCGCCGTCACCAACGGCCTGGACCGCCCGCTGGTGCGCACCGCCCCGCTGGCCGGCCTGGAGCAGCTGCGCACCGAACTGGCCGCCACCGTCGGCGAGTCCGGCCCCGAGTACTGGTGGCCCGAGGACCGCGGCTGGGTGGTCTCCAGCGACTACGACCTGCTCTCCACCTACGTGGCCTGCGACACCGCCACCGCCGCCCTCCTCCTCGCCGACCCGGCCCTGGAGACCATCGCGGCCGCCCCGCACACCCGCGTCGACTGGGACACCGAGGTCCCGCGGGTCGAGGCGTAGCCGTAGGCGGCGCGGTTCACGGTGTGCCGTCCTTGGCCGAACTTCAACCCCGACCAGTCATCACCGAGGGCGGCCACCTTCACGTCGACGGCACCGAGTGGCACAGCATCGCGTGATCGTCGAGCTCCCCGACCAGCACGGCGAAGGACCGGTGGAAGGCGAGCGTCACATCGGCCCCCGCGGGCCGCCGGCCGCGATCGTGCTCCCCCTCGGCCAGGTCCGGGACCTCCTATCCAGCGGGCCGATGGGGTACCCGCACCCGGTCGCCGGGCCTGATCGCCCACGTCGAATCCCTTTCGGCAGCCCGGTGGTCCTGGCCTGGCATGTTCTCGAACAGTACCGAGATGGGCAGGCCTGGTGAGGAGGTGAGAGGTGGAAGACGTCGTGTCACCCGAACCCGAGCATCAGTGGGCTCGCCGCGTTGTAGCGTGGTACCGGCCTACCTGTACGGAGGAGACGTGACCGCACAGCCGGAGCACCACGCCGACGAGCTGATCCCGCGCCCTGAGCGGACCATCACCGCCCTCAAGGCTGCCCTTGCCGTCGTGGCCCCGGACCGTCTGCTGGAGATGCAGACGGAGCAGGCCGAAGCGATCACCAAGGCCATCGACTCCGACACCCTCGATCCCCTCCGAGGGTTCCTCCTGCGGTGGGCCGTCGTGGTCGAGATCGAACGCCACCCGGAGACGGCCTCCAAGCTCCGCCGAGCCGAATACCTCATGCAGGTGGCGGAGGAGCCGGATGACTCCCGGCGTCATGCCCTCAGCGCTGCCGAGATCGTCCGAGCCGCTTACCGAGTGCTGGGCGCATGACGTGGTCCTGGGAGTACCTCCCCAATGAGGAATACGTAGTCAGCGGAACGCCGCCGGCCTTCGTCGCCGAGGTCGAGAAGAAGGCTGACGAGCTGGTTCGAGCTGCGGAGGCCCTCTATCTCGACGGAACCTCGTACCGAGGCGAGAACCCCAGGAGCAAGACGGCCGACGTTCCGGGAGGCATGTTCGAATACCTGACCGTCGTGCGGCACGAGCAGATCTACATCGTCCAGGTCACGTACCTGTAGGCCGCCAGGAAGCCTTCTGTACGGCTGGCCACGAGGGCTGTGCAGCCTACGGTGCACCCTGCGAGCGGTGCTCGTTCTTCTTTTGGTGAGTATTCGCGCCGCTGCCTTCTTGCCGAGCGAGATTGGCATGAGTGAAATAAGAATGCCCGTTCGGTCGCCGCTCGTTGCTGCTGTATGCGGTGGTTTGTATGACAAGCGCACATGGGGAGTGGCCGGCATGGGATGATTTCCACAAGGAGTGTTGTCGTGTCCAGGTCGGGGAACATTGGCACTGTGGATGGAGCAACTGGTCCAGGCCGTGGATGCGGTCCTGGCGGGCGAGGGCCGTTCAGGTGGCCGTGCGGAATCCCCGAGGCACACGAAGGTCGGGGACGTCCATCATCTGGAGGACGGGTGGTACGGGCTGCCCACCTATGCGAGCCGGATCGACCCTGATGACCTCGAGGACATGCGGTTGGCGACGGGGGCCGGCCCCGATGATCGGCAAGGTCGGTCCTTCACCGTCCTCGGCTGGCGGGTCGAGTCGGAGCGGGTGCGGCTCCAGGTGGCTGCCCATGCGCCCCGGAGTGGATTGGCGCTGTGGGCGGTACGGAGACCGCCCGATTTCCTGGTCCGATCGCTGCGCGAGGCAAGCGACCTTGCGCTGCGGGGCAAGCGCGTCCTGCTGGTCTCCGGCACCAATGTGGCGGTGGACAACGCCTTGGAGGGGGTACTCAAGGACCGCTCGTCGCTGCCGCCTGGTCTGATGGTCCGAGTCGGTTCTCCCGCGCTCCGCCACGTGGCCGAGGACCCGCGGGTCTCGCTCCCCCTGTTGGTGCGGGCCAAAGTCGCGGAAGCCGAGAGTGCGGTGGAAGGCGTCGCCGAGCGACTCGCTGCCCTGGCGGGCGAGCCACTGCTGACCGAAATGCGCGAGACGGAGGCCCGACTCGTTGGTTTTGACCCCGACGCGTACGGGCGGGCGAAGAGGCGCCTTGTCCACGGCCACCTGGTGGAGCGCCTTGCGACCGAACTGGAGGCGGCCGAAAGGGGTGAGGCGGACGCCCGGTGCCGGAGTGAGCAGGCTGCTGTCGAGCACAGCAAGGCGCTTGGGCGCTGGGAAAGTTGGGAGCCTCAGCGTGCTCTGCTGGAGCAGGTGGCGCAGTGGCGGGCCGAGATCGGGAAGGGCAAGCAGAGCCAGCAGCAATTGGGGGCGGCCCTGCTCGATGCCGAGGCCGCCTTGGCCGCTCTGGAAACGGAGCAACGCGAGCTCGACGGACGGGGTCGCTTGCGGGCCAGGCGGCGGCGTGGCGAGATCCAGCGCGAACGAGCTGAGCAGGGCCGACGCCGTGATGTCCTCCACCAGCAGGTCGTCCAAGCCGTCGATGACACTGCGCTGCGCCTGCAACTGGCGCTGATCACTTCGACTGCCGCCGACCAGGCCAAGGCCGACCAGGACCTCGACCTCGCCCGGCAGACGGCGCAGGCTGCCGGACATCGGCTGCGTGCCGCTCAGCAGGATCACTGCCCTCAGCCCGGGGACGCCGATCTGGTGGCCACCTCCGACAACGCCGGCCTTCCCCGGCTGACCGGTCGGCTTCGGGAACTGCAGGAGTCCTGTGCCGGACTGCTGGCCGAGCAGGGCAAGCTGGAGCGTGAACACGAGCGACTCGTGCGGGAGTTGGCGCGTCGACGCTCCCAAGCCGAGCCTGAGCTGATCCGCGGAGCGAGAGTGGTGGCCACCACGCTTGCCCGGTTGCGGCTCAACCGGACCGTGGCCGAGGGACCCTACGATGTCGTCCTGGTCGACGAGGCCGGGGCTGCGCTGCTGCCCGAACTGATCGTCGCGGTCGCCAAGGCCAAGGAGACCGTCGTCCTGTTCGGGGACTTCTGTCAGCTCGGCCCGGTGATGCCCACGCGTGTGCCGAAGCAGCCGGAACTGGAGCGGTGGATCCGTACGGACTGCTTCGAGCTGGTGGGCATCCGCACGCCCGCCGACGCGTTGGCGCACCCCGGATGCGCGGCACTGCTCACCACGCACCGGTTCGGACCCGACACCACCGATCTGGTCAACCGGATCGCCTACGGCGGCATGCTCAGGTCGGCGCGCCCGGTGCGGGACCGGGCGCTGGACCCGGAGATCATCCTGGTCACGACCGACGGGCTCGGTGAGGAAGACGACGGAATGGCTTCCGCACGGCGGGTGCCGGGGGAGAAGGGCCGCTGGTGGGTGGCCGGCAGCCTGCTGGCCACCGCGCTTGCAGAGCGTCACCACGACGAGGGCGAGAGCGTCGGAATCGTCACGCCGTACAAGCTGCAGGCACAGGTGACGCATGACTGGCTCCACGATCAAGGCCGCCTGTTCCGAACCCCGGAGGTGGAGGTGGGCACCGCGCACCGGTTCCAGGGGCGGGAGTTCGACGTGGTCATTCTGGACCTGGTCGAGGACGGTGTGCTTGCGGGATGGGCTGCTGTCGGCGACTTCAAGGACTCGCGGCCGTACCCCAGGGACGGGGCCAGGCTCTTCAACGTTGGTGCGACGCGGGCGCGCCAGCGCGTCTACGTGCTCGCGGCCTGGGAGGCCGTCGCCAGAGCGGCGAGCGGGACGGTCCTGGCCCATGTGCGCGACATGGCGAGAGCGGAGCCCGAAGCGTTGGTGCGCGGTGTCCGTTCCGATCATCTCGTCGGCCTGCCGACTGCTGCGTCGCCGGGGCTGAACCCGTTGCAGCAGGAGATCTGGCGGGCTTTCGAAGGCCACGTCCGGTACACCGCCATCCACGACGAGGACACCTACTACCCCGACGCCCTCGACGCCATTGACCAGGCCCGCCACAGCATTTGGCTCTGGTCACCCTGGTACACCAAGCGGATGTGGGAGGTGCTCCCGCGCCTTCACGAAGCGCGCGGCCGCGGTGTGCGGATCCATCTCTTCGTCACCAACGAGAGCGACAGCCTGCTGCAGGGCCAGCTGGCCAAACCGAAGACCGCCGCCGACGCCGCCCGCCGCCTGCCGGAACTCAAGGCGGTGGCCGACACGGTGGTGGAGATCAAGGACATGCACCAGAAGATCCTGGTGATCGACGAACGGCTCTGCTTCCTCGGCAGCCTCAACACCCTGTCCCACGCGCCCGGTGGGCAAGGCCGGCGCGAAATCATGATCCCGTTCCGAGGGCGCCGCTTCGCCCGCCACATCCTCGACCACGAGAATGCCGAGCTCTTGCTTCACCCGCCCGCCTGCCCCGACCACGGAGACCAGGCCGAGCTGCGAAAGTACACGATCCCGTCCAAGCAGCGCACCGCGAAGTCCGCGCACACGACCAACCACCCGGCCCAGCGCTACTTCGTCTGGGCCTGTCCCACACGCGTTGCCGTCGTCGAGCCCGACGGCACCACCGGAACGGTCGGTTGCGACAGGCGGAAGGCTCTGCGCCCTGAGGAGGCCGGATACTTGGGAAAGCAGCCGTCGTTGTAGGCGTCGATCCGAGCGACGACTCCCCGGGCCGGTCTGCCAGGGGGCGCCGTATCCTGACGGGGCGTCGGCAGCGGTCTGGGGGGCGGGAGGAGCGGGAGTGGAGAGTCAGCCGGCGGTCGTGCCGACGTACGGGATGTCGAACGACTTCGCGGCCATCATCTGCGCGGTGCTGGCCGCGTTGCTGGTGGTGGCGGCACTGGAGGCGGTCAACGGGTTCCGGGACAACCGGCAGCGCAATGAGGAACTGCTGCTGGAGTACGCCGAGCCGATCAGGCGGACACTGCTTGCCCGGAGCACCGGCATTCCGCTCCCACCGGCCGAGCAGGCGGACGTGGACAAGGAGCTACAGCGGTTCTGGATCCGCAAGCACTCGCTCCAACGGATCCGGATGTTCGCTGTGCTGTACATGGCCAGCAGCGCGCTGCTGGCCTGCGGCATCGCGGCGGCCGTGCGCTGGGCTGCCCTCAAGCAGCCCACCGCGGGCTATGCCACCGCGCAGTTCTGTCTGGTGGCAGCGGGATTGTCCACCGTCATGCTCGTCGCCGGACTGGCGCTCAGGCTCTCCGTGGATCGCAGGTACCGGCGCCACCGTCTTCAGATCGAACTCTCCCGGCAGCTCGGCGAGCCGAACGCCACGCTGGCCCACCGTCAGTTCCTGGACTGGACGTTGGAAGCGGGCGACGGCTCGATCATCGAGATCGCCGGGCAGCGCTTCGTCCACCCGTGGAAGTCGGGCCGGATGTCCAGAGCACCTCTCGACTAGCACTTCCTGGCGGCATCGGATTCTGAGGACGGGCGGCCTAGCTCGCCGTCCGCGGGATGCGCCGCTGCCAGTCCCGTTCGAAGACCACGTCGCCGCCCTCCAGGGCGGTGAGGTGGTTGTGGACGGTGAAGTGGTGGGCGTCGCAGGTGATTTCGGAGCGGGTGCGGACGGTGGTGTCCCAGCCGAGGTCGGGGCGCTGGAGGCGGACGGTCCAGTCGGAGCGGGTGGCGGCGGAGAGCGGGGAGTCGGCCAGGACGCGGTAGGACTCCAGGGCGTGTTCGTCGTAGACCAGGCCGTCGGGGTAGATCCGGGTGCCGCCGTAGCCGGGGTCGACCTCCAGGCGGTGCTCGCCGGTGGCGACGTCGCGTAGGACCAGGCGTTCGGGGCGGGCGGTGAGCGGTTCGGGGTGGGTGACGTCCAGCCCCTCGGACTGCTCGGGCGGCTCGAAGGTGACCGGCGGGGAGCCGGCGTCGGCGGCCAGGTGGCGGACGGGGAGGACCAGGCGGCTGTGGCCCGGGTCGACCTCGAAGCCGGTGGGGTCGGGCTGGGGCCAGATCCAGGGCCAGTAGGCGGAGGAGAGGGAGAGCCGCAGGCGGTGGCCGGCCGGGAAGGCGTGGGCGATGGAGACCAGCTCGAAGGAGACGTCCTCCGCCTCGCCGGGGGTCCACTCCACCACCCGGTCCCGGCCCTGACGGGAGCTCAGGTTGAGCACGCCCCGGGTGACCAGGGTGGAGGAGCCGTCGGGGGCGACGTCGCAGAGCCGGGCGATCACCTGGCCGCGCCGGGCCCGGCCGCGCACCCGCAGCCGCACCGAGGCCCGCCCCAGGACCTCCACCGGCTCGGGCAGCGGCTGCGAGTCGAAGCAGACCGAGCGTCCGTCCTCCTCGCGCTGGTCCGGCGGCAGGTCGGCGGCGTTGCCGAAGGGGAAGAACCGCCCGGCGTCGAGGCCGGTGTGCTGCGGGGAGCGGACCTCCACGTAGCGGTCGGCCGAGGTGCCGGCGGTGCGCAGCGTGTCGTCGAGGCCGTAGCCGACCTCCCGGACGTCCGGCGAGGGCCAGGTCTCGTCGCCGACCCAGCGGCCGGGCCGGTTGGCGTACACGGTGGCGGGCGGTACCGACTCGTTCATCCAACTGCGCAGCGCGGGCTCGGACATGACGCCGTTGTCCACGCCCTTGAGCCAGTGGTCCCACCAGCGCAGGGTCTCCTGGAGGAAGCCGATCGCGGGGCCGGGCGGCAGGCCGCGGTCGGGGTACTGGTGCGACCAGGGGCCGATGATGCCGCGCACCGGGGCGTCCAGGTGCTCCAGCAGCCGCAGCACGGTGTCCCGGTAGGGGTCGGCCCAGCCGCCGACGGCGAGCACGGCGGCCCGGACCGCGCCGTAGTCCTCGCAGACGCTGCCGTGCCGCCAGTAGTCGTCCCGGACCTGGTGGGTGAGCCAGGGGTGGACGAAGGGTTCGAGGGCGGCCAGGCGCTCCAGCCACATGCGGCGCCAGTCGTCGCCGACGTACTTCGGGTCCGGCGGGCGGGCGGCGAAGGCCAGCATGGTGGCGGACCAGGCGTGCATGTCCACCGCGAGCAGCGAACCGCCCATGTAGTGCACGTCGTTGTCGTAGCGGTCGTCGGTGGAGCAGACGGTGACCACGGCCTTGAGCGGTTCGGGGGCCAGCGCGGCGATCTGGAGGCTGTTGAAGCCGCCCCAGGAGATGCCGAACATGCCGACCTTCCCGCTGCACCAGGGCTGCGCGGCCAGCCACTCCACCACCTCGACGCCGTCGGCCAGCTCCTGGGCGGAGTACTCGTCGCCGGGCAGGCCGCCGGAGTTGCCGTGCCCGCGCACGTCCACCCGGACCGAGGCGTAGCCGTGGCCGGCGTACCAGGGGTGGCGCTGGGCGTCGCGCGGGGCGGTCCAGTCGGTCAGCCGGTAGGGGAGGTACTCCAGCAGGGCGGGGACGGGCTCCTCGGTGACGGGGCGCCAGATCCGGGCGTACAGCTCGACCCCGTCGGAGAGCGGGATGCGCAGGTCCTCGCGGGTGGTCCCGTACGGGTACTGCGACGGGTGCTGCATCGGAACTCCTCCGGACGGGGTCAGCGGACGGGGTGCATGGTGCGGCGCATCCAGGGCAGGGCGAGGTACAGGGCGACGCCGGCGGCGACCGCGAGGGCGCCGAGCCAGCCGTAGTAGGCGGCGTCGGAGACCTCGCCGTAGACCTTGGTCAGCTGGGCGGCGATGCCCTGGGAGAGGGCCAGCGAGAGGAACCAGACGGCCATGGTCTGGCCGGTGAAGTGACGGGGCGCCAGCTTGCTGGTGGCGGACATGCCGGTGGTCTCCAGCAGGATGTCGCCGACGCCCATGAAGAGGTAACAGCCGAGCAGCCAGAGGCCGGCGATCCGGTAGTCGCCGCTCTTCCCGGCGGTGGCCGGGACCAGCACCAGGAAGGCGGCCCCGGCGGCGAACAGCGAGTAGGCGATCTTGCGGGAGGCGTGCGGCTGGCGGTGGTCCATCCGTACCCACAGGGCCGCCACCACCGGGGCGAGCAGCACCTCGATGGCGCCCAGGATCGAGGTCCACCAGCTGGACGGGAAGTGCCAGCCGAAGATCGAGTTGTCCACGTGGTCCACGGCCAGCAGGGCCAGCGTGGTGTAGGAGGAGAACAGCACCAGGTTGAAGACCACCGAGGCGAGGAAGAGCACCACGTACGGCCGCAGCCGTCCGCGCTCCTCCCGGCTGACCTCGGGGGAGCGGAACATGACGGCGAAGTAGGCGATCGGGGCCAGCACCGAGACCAGGGTGATCAGGTCGACGGTGCGGTCCATGGTGAGCCAGCCGACTGCCCAGAGCAGCACCCCGAGCGCGGCCACCGCGGCGGCGCCCAGCAGCGCGCCCCTGGTCCAGCGGGTGCGTTCGGCGGGGGTGAGCGGGTGGACCGGGCCGCGGTCGCGGTGCAGGGTGGAACGGCCCAGCACGTACTGGACCACGCCGAAGGTCATGCCGATCGCGGCGGCCGAGAAGCCCCAGTGCCAGCCCTCGTTCTGGCCGAGCCAGCCGCTGACCAGCGGGCCGGCGAAGGCGCCGATGTTGATGGCCATGTAGTAGAGGGCGAAGCCGGCGTCGCGGCGGTCGTCGTCGGTGGCGTAGAGGCCGCCGACCAGGGTGGCCGCGTTGGGCTTGAGGAAGCCGGTGCCGACCACGATCAGGCCCAGGCCCGCCCAGGTCATGGCGGCGGTGGGCACCGACATCGCGTAGTGGCCGCAGGCGATCAGCACCCCGCCGTGGAGCACCGCCCGGTAGGAGCCGAGCATCCGGTCGGCGAGCCAGCCGCCGACCACCGAGGTCAGGTAGACCAGCGTGCCGTAGGCGGAGACCACCGAGGCGGCGGTGCCCTGGGGCATGCCCAGGCCGCCGTCGGCCACCGAGTCGGCGAAGTAGAGGACCAGGATGGCCTGCATGCCGAGGAAGGAGAACCGCTCCCAGACCTCCAGGCCGGAGAGGGTCAGCAGGCCGCGGGGGTGCCCGAAGAAGGAGTGGTCGAGTCGGGCGGTGTCCCTGCGCTCGGTGTCCGTGGTCACAGGAACAGACGATAAGGGACATTTATGTCGATTTCCTGACGGAGTGTGAGCTGGGGGGCCGTCAGGGCGGCCCCCGGACGCCGTCGAGTGCTCCCGCGCGCCGGGGTGGCGCAGTTGCGAACGGCTTGCAAGTGCGACCCGCCAGGGGGAAGGATGGCCCAGCTCAGCGCTCTGGGCATCTCGTACGACTTACCTGGAGGACTGCCGGATGGCTTCGCCTGCGAGACTGCGCGACCGGCTCACCCGCGAGGAGTGGATCCGGCTGGCCGGCATGGGCGGCTTCGTGCTGGCCCTGCACGTGATCGGCTGGTTCACCCTGATCGCCCTGGTCGCCCCGGAGGAGTACGACGTCGGCGGCCAGGTCTTCGGCGTCGGCATGGGCCTGACCGCCTACACCCTCGGCATGCGGCACGCCTTCGACGCCGACCACATCGCGGCCATCGACAACACCACCCGCAAGCTGATGGGCCAGGGCCAGCGCCCGCTCTCGGTCGGCTTCTGGTTCTCGCTCGGCCACTCCTCGATCGTCTTCGGCCTCTGCGCGCTGCTCGCCTTCGGCATCCAGTCGCTGGCCGGGCAGGTCGAGTCGGACGACTCCACCCTGCACGACGTCACCGGCCTGATCGGGGTCAGCGTCTCCGGCGTCTTCCTGGTGCTGATCGGCCTGATCAACCTGGGCGCCTTCAACGGCATCCTGCGGGTCTTCCGCAAGATGAAGGTCGGCGAGTACGACGAGGCCGAGCTGGAGCGCCAGCTCGACAAGCGCGGCTTCCTCAACCGGATCCTCGGCAGGGTCACCAAGGCCGTCACCAAGCCGTGGCACATGTACCCGGTCGGCCTGCTCTTCGGCCTGGGCTTCGACACCGCCACCGAGGTCTCGCTGCTGGTGCTGGCCGGCGGCGCGGCCGCCTTCCAACTGCCCTGGTACGCGCTGCTGGTGCTGCCGGTGCTGTTCGCCGCCGGGATGAGCCTGCTGGACACCATCGACGGCTCGTTCATGAACTTCGCCTACGAGTGGGCGCTCTCCAAGCCGGTCCGCAAGATCTACTACAACCTCACCGTCACCGGCCTCTCGGTCCTGGTCGCGCTGGTGATCGGCACCATCGAGCTGGTCGGCCTGCTCGGCGAGAAGCTGGAGATCACCTCCGGCCCGGTCGCCTGGATCGGCGAGATTGACCTCGACCTGGTCGGCTACGCCATCGTCGGCCTGTTCGTGCTCACCTGGGCGGCGGCGTACGGCTACTGGAAGCTCGCCCGGGTCGAGGAGCGCTGGACGGCCGCCATGGCCAAGGGTGCCGCGGTCCGCGACTGAGCCGCCGTCACACCCCGTCGGGAGGGCCCGGGCAGCTGCCCGGGCCCTCCGGTGCGTTCAGAGCCAGCCGCGTTGGGCGGCCTTGAGACCGGCCTCGAAGCGGCTGGCGGCGTCGAGGCGCTCCATCAGGGCGGCCATCTGGCGCCGGACGGTGCGCAGCGAGACGCCGAGGCGCTTGCCGGCGGCCTCATCGGTGAGGCCGGTGGCGAGCAGGCGCAGGAGTTCGCGCTCGGCCGGGTTGAGGCCGGTCTCGCGGTCGGAGGCCGGGTCGGCGCCGAGCGGGGTGGCGGTGTCCCAGGCCTGCTCGAAGAGGGCCACCAGGGAGGCGACCAGGCCCGGTTCGGTGGTGCAGAGGGCACCCGCCCTGGTGTCGGCGGGGTCGATCGGGACCACCGCGACCCGGCGGTCGAAGACCAGCAGGCGGGGCGGCAGCATCGGGGCGGTCCGCACCTGGCCGCCGAGCCCGGCCATCCACTGGGCGTAGAGGAAGGTCGGCAGGTCGTTGCGGACCGAGTCCTGGTAGAGCGTCAGCAGCCGGACGCCGCGCGCCATCGCGTCCTGGTCCAGCGGCCGGGACGCCTCCAGGCTGGCGGCGGACTGCGCCCCGCCGGGCATCACCGAGAGGCACTCCTCGGTCAGGCCCTCGGTGAGTACCTCCAGCTTGGCCTGGATGGCGTCCAGCCCCTGGAGCCGCTCGGCCTGCACCGTGCCGGAGCCCGGCCGCAGGTCCGCGTACTCCGCCACGGCCCGGGCGGCGGCGGCCCGGCCGAGCGTCAGCTCCTGCTGGCGGCGGGCGAGTTCCTCCTCCTGACGGCGCAGGATCAGCTCCAGGCCGCGCTCCGGGCTGACCGGGCGCAGCTGGCCCGGGCGGTCCCGGGAGGCGCGCAGCAGGGTGAGGTCGGCCAGCCGGTCGAGTGCGTCGCGGACCACCGGCTCGGAGAGCGCGAGCCGCGCGCAGAGCTCGGCCAGGCCGCCCTCCGGGTGCGCCAGCAGCTCGCGGTAGACCGCCTCGGCGGTCGGGTCCAGGCCCAAGAGTTCCAGCACGTCGGCGGCCCCCCACAGCTCGTCGTGTACGCGGCACGTGCGCGTGATCCGGATCTTCACATTCCGCACGCGTGGTGCGCAAGCCCGTCCGGGCGGGGCCGTGCCGCACCCCGGGCAGCTTGCTGCCTGGCACGTTCGTGCCGTCCGGCTGCCCTCCCCGCAGGGGTGGGCGGCCGGGCAGGATCGGGGTGTCGGACGATCAGATCCAGAGAACCGGGAACCACCGTGCTCAACTCCGCCCGCCGTGCCGCCGCCCTGCTCACCACCGTCCTCGCGGCCGGTGCCCTGCTGGCCGCCGCCGCCCCGTCGCAGGCCGCCCTGGCCGACAAGGGCATCGGCTGGGACGCCCCCGCCAAGCGCACCGTGCTCGCCGACAAGGGCATCGGCTGGGACGCCCCGGCCAAGTCCGCTCCGGCCAAGTCCGCTCCGGCCGAGTCCGGCCGGGTCTGACCGGGCGGGCCGCCGCCGGAGCCGCGCGGTGCACACCGTCGACCTCGTCCTGGTCCGCCCGGGCGCCGGTCCGCCCGGGCCGGACGAGGCCAGCGCCGTGCAGGACGCGATCTGGGCGCACGCCGCCCCGGCCGACGGGCTGGAGCACGTCCGGGCGCTGGCCCTGCCCGAGGGCATCGGCCTGGTGCTCTTCCTGCGCGCGGCCTCCCGGGCCCGGGCGTCAGTGCAGGCCCAGCTGCTGCTGGCCCGGGTGCTGAGCTCGGCCGCGCACGCCGGGCTGACCGTGGCCTCCTGGCTCTGACCCTCCGTCACCTTCCTCTTCCCCACCTCCCCCAGTCCCCCCAGCTCAGCGGTCCGCCACCGGCGGATCGCTGTCATGGTCATGCCTCAAGGAGAACCATGTCACGCCTTCCCGGCGGCGGAGCCCCGCCGTCGTCCCACGGCCCCCGCAGCGGGCGCCCCGGCCTGCGGCCGCTGGCCGTCGCGCTCTCGGTGCTGATGGCCGCCGAGTGCGGCGTCGCGATGCTGAGCACCGGTCAGGCCTTCGCCGTCACCGCCGACTCCTCGCGGATCGAGCTCCCCTCGTCCGCGCCGAGGACGGCCGGCCCGGCCGAGGCCCAGAACGAGGCCAGTGCCCGGGTCAAGGCCCGGCTGGAGAACCGCCGGATCGAGATCCTGGACGCCCGCTCCGAGACGGTCACCCTCTGGGCCAACCCGGACGGCTCGACCACCCAGGACATGGCCACCGGCCCGGTCCGCTTCAAGGGCACGGACGGCCGCTGGCAGGACGTGGACGTCTCGCTGGTGCAGCAGCCGGACGGCAAGGTCACCGCCAAGGGCCACCCGCTGGGCCTGACCCTGGCCGGGAAGAGCGCCGCCCCCAAGCCCGGGCCGAAGGCCAAGGCCGCCCCGTCGGCCGGCTCGGCCGCGGCCGAGCCGGTGCCGAGCACCCCGCTGGTCACCCTGCAGGGCGGCGCCGACGGCCAGGCCATGACCCTGTCCTGGCGCGGCGCGCTGCCCGCGCCGACCCTGGAGGGCACCAAGGCCCGGTACCCGGACGCGCTGACCGCGACCGACCTGGTGATCGAGTCCACCCGGACCGGCTTCGAGCAGTTCCTGGAGCTCAAGGACCGATCGGCCGTCGCGGCCAACGGCTCGGTCACCATGACCCTGGACGCCAAGGGCCTCACCGCCCGGGCGAACGAGGACCGTTCGGTCTCCTTCATCGACCCGAAGACCGGCCTGGAGGCGGGCGTGCTGCCCGCCCCGGTGATGTGGGACGCCCAGGTCGACCCGCGCACCGGCGACCACCGGAACACCGCCCCGGTGGGCCTGAAGGTCAGTCAGAACGGCGACGCCGTCGACCTCACGCTCACCCCGGACGCGGCCTTCCTGAACGACCCGAAGACCCAGTACCCCGTCACCGTCGACCCGGCGGTCAACCTCGGGGTCGGCTTCGACACCTTCGTCCAGCAGGGCTACGCCACCGACGTCTCCAGCCAGACCGAGCTCAAGCTCGGCAACAACGGCTCCGGCCAGGTGGCCCGCTCCTTCCTGCAGTTCCCGATGGCGAAGATCACCGGGAAGCAGATCCAGAACGCCAAGCTCAACCTGTGGAACTTCCACTCCTGGTCCTGCACGGCCAAGGGCTGGGAGGTCTGGGACACCGGCAGCGCCTCCACCGCCACCCGGTGGACCGCGCAGCCCGGTTGGAACAAGAAGTGGGCCTCCTCCACCTCCACCAAGGGCTACTCCTCCAGCTGCGGCGACGGCTGGGTGAACACCGACGTCACCACCCTGGTGCAGGCCTGGGCGAACAACGGCAACGCCAACAACACCCTGGGCATCCGGGCCACCGACGAGACCGACGAGTACGCCTGGAAGAAGTTCAACTCCGGCAACGCGGCCTCCAACACGCCCTACCTGTCGGTGACCTACAACACCAAGCCGGGTGCGGCCACCCCGATCTCCCCGCTGTCGGGCGCGCTCACCAACGACTCCACCCCGACCCTGACCGGCAAGGCCACCGACCCGGACGGCAACACCGTCCAGCTCTCCTACGAGATCTGGGCCGCCAACGGGACCGCCGCGCTGCAGACCGGCAAGTCGGCCTTCGCCGCCTCCGGCACCAACGCGCCCTGGACGCCCACCACCGCGCTGGCCCCCGGGGCCTACAAGTGGCGGGCCGCGGTCTACGACGGCCTGATCTGGAACGGCACCTGGTCCGCCTGGCAGACCTTCACGGTGGACACCACCGCGCCCGGCGCGACCACCATCGGCTCGGCCGACTTCCCGGCCGGCGCGTGGTCCGGCAGCGCCGACGGCTCCGGCAACTTCACCGGCAACTTCACCTTCACGCCGCCGAGTTCGGACGTGAAGGACATCCAGTACAAGCTGGACGGCGGGGCCTGGGTCACCGTCGCCACCACCGGAGCCGCGGTCACCAAGGCGCTCACCTTCAAGGCCGGCCAGCACACCGTCACGGTGCACACCCGGGACGCGGCGGGCAACCTCTCGGCCGACCGCACCCACGTGTTCTACGCCGGCAAGGGCGCCGCCCTGACCACTCCCGGCGACGGCGAGCGCCCGGCCCGCCGCACCGTGCTGCAGGCCGAGGGCAAGAGCAGCTACACCGGCGTGCGCTACCAGTACCGGCGCGGCGAGGCGGACGCCTGGAAGGACGTGCCGACCGCCAACGTGACCACCACCGGCGGCGGTTCGCTCGCCGCCTGGCCGTACGCCGCGGCGGCCGGCAAGCCCGCCCCGCTGACCTGGAACATCACCGACACACTGGCCCAGGACGGCCCGGTCGACGTGCGCGCGGTCTTCACCGACGGCTCCGCCACCGACGCCTCCGAGCCCAACACCGTGACGGTGGACCGCAAGGCGGGCACCGCGCCGAACGAGGCGCACGGCCCGGGCACGCTCAACCTGCTGACCGGCGACTACACCCTCTCGGCCACCGATGCCTCGGCCTTCCAGGTCTCGGCCACCCGCTCGCTCTCCTCCCGCAACGCGCGGGCCCAGGAGGACGGCCAGGCCCCGATCTTCGGCGCCGAGTGGTCGGCCGGAACCGTGATCGACGTCAACGAGACCGCCTGGTCCTACGTCAAGCAGACCTCGGCCACCTCGGTCGCGCTGGTCGACGTGGCGGGCCGGGAGTACGGCTTCACCGCCACCACCGGCGGCGGCTGGAAGCCCGAGCCGGGCGCCGAGGAGCTCACCCTCACCGGCACCACGGCCACCTCCTTCGCCCTGAAGGACACCGGCGGCGACACCGTGACCTTCACCAAGGCCGATGCCGCCCAGCCGACCTGGCGGATCTCGTCGAGCGCCGAGAACGGCATCGCCGACTCCACCACCACGGTCACCTCGGAGGCCGTGACGGTGGGTGGCAAGAAGCTCTCCCGCCCCAAGCTGGTGATCGCGCCCACCACCGCGGTGGCCGCCGCCACCTGCGCCTCGGTGCCGAGCACCGCGGGCTGCCGGGTGCTGGAGTACGTCTACGCCGACGCCACCACCGGCACCGACGCCGCCTTCGGCGACTTCGCCGGCCAGGTCAAGGAGTTGAGGCTCTGGGCGACCGAGCCGGGCGCCTCGACGGCCACCGCCAAGGTGGTCTCCAGCTACCGCTACGACGGCTCCGGCAAGCTGCGTGAGCAGCGCAACCCGCTGCAGCCGCAGGCCGCCCCGGTGGCCTACGACTACGACGCGGCCGGCCGGGTCACCAAGCTGACCCCGGGCATCGACCTGCCGTGGAGCTTCGCCTACGGCAAGGCGGGCAACTCCGCGACCGCGGGCGAGGGCATGCTGCTCTCGGTCTCCCGGGCCGGCCTCAAGCCCGGCAGCAAGGACGTGACCGAGGGCACCGCCACCTCCACGGTGGTCTACGACGTGCCGCTCACCGGTGCCAACGCCCCGTACCAGCTGGGTGGTTCGGACGTTGCGGCCTGGGGCCAGACGGACGCCCCGACCGACGCCACCGCGATCCTGCCGCCGGACGCCGTGCCGGCCGGCAACGCGGGCTCGGCGCTCACCCCGGCCGCCTACAAGCGGGCCGCGATCACCTACACCAACGCCTCCGGCCGCGAGGTCAACTCGGCCGTCCCCGGCGGCCACCTGACCACCACCGAGTACGACCGGTACGGCAACACCGTGCGGGCCCTGTCGGCCGCCAACCGCTCGCTCGCGCTCGGCCTCACCGCCGCCGACAAGGCGGTCCAGTCCGACCTCGGCATCGGCGGCCTGACCGCCGCCGCCCGGGCCGAACTCCTCTCCGCCCGCACCGTGTTCAACGACAAGGGCACCCGGGCGCTGGAGACCTTCGGCCCGCTGCGCCGGATCGAGCTGACCGAGGACCTGAAGAACGGCGCCACCACCGTGCAGCCGGCCGGCGCCACTCTGGTGGCCCGGAACTGGACGGTCAGCGAGTACGACCAGGGCCGCCCGGCGGACGCCACCGTCGAGGACCAGGTCACCAAGGTCAGCGCCGGCGCGCAGCCGCTGGAGTACCCGGCCCTGATGGCCGACGCCCGGGTCACCGAGACCGCCTACGACTGGGTCAAGGGCCTGCCGGTCCGCGAGGTCCAGGACCCGAACGGACAGGCCGTCACCAACGCGGTGGAGTACGACGCGCAGGGCCGCGCCGTCAAGGAGCTGCTGCCCGGGGCCACCGGCGCCGACGCCGCCACCACCGTGACCAGCTACTGGTCCGGCACTGGCACCGGTCCGTGCAAGGGCCGCCCGGAGTGGGCCGACCTGGCCTGCACCACCGGCCCGGCGGGCGCGATCACCGGCGGCGGCGCCAACCCGGCCGCGCTGCCCGTGATCACCTCCGAGTACGACTGGTGGGGCCAGCAGACCAAGGTCACCGAGACCGTCGGCGCCACCACCCGCACCAACACCACCAGCTACGACCCGATGGGCCGCACCCTCTCGGTGACCCTGACCGGCGGCCTGGGCCAGGCCCCGCCGCAGAGCACCACCGAGTACGACCCGGTGACCGGACGGGCCGTCAGGACCGTCTCGCCGACCGGCGGCACCATCACCCGCGAGTACGACCGGCTCGGCCGGATGGTCAGCTACACCGACGCCGACGGCGGCGTCACCCGGGCCGAGTACGACCTGCTCAACCGCCTGGTGAAGACCACCGACTCGGCGCCCTCCAGCGTCAGCTACGTCTACGACCACGCGGTCGAGCCGCGCGGCCTGGCGGTGCGCACGGTGGACTCGGTGGCGGGCTCGTTCGCCGTCGCCTTCGACCCGGACGGCGAGGTCTCGACCGAGAAGCTGCCCGGCGGCTACACCCTGAACGTCCAGCGCGACCCGGCCGGTGCGGTCACCTCCCGGGTCTACACCCGGGACTCGGACGCCGCCGTGGTGATGTCCGACAGCGTCACCCGGGCCGCCAACGGCGAGCTCACCAGCCACTCCGGCTGGTCCTCGCAGGACTACCGCTACGACCGGCTGGGCCGCCTCACCTCGGTCGAGGACACCACCGGCGACACCTGCACCAAGCGCTCCTACACCTTCGACAAGCGGGCCAACCGCACCTCGCTGACCACCGCCGAGGCCGCGGCCGGCGCGGGCTGCCCGGCCACCGGCGGCACCACCGCCACCTCCACGTACGACAGCGCCGACCGCCTGGTCGACGCCGGGCACGCCTACGACGCGCTCGGCCGCACCACCAACCTGCCCGGCGTGCAGGTGGGTTGGTACGCCAACGACCTGCTCCAGCAGCAGACCACCGACACCCGTCGGCAGACCTGGGCGCTGGACGCCAACCTGCGCAACCGGTCCTGGACCACCGAGGGCAACGACGGCGGCGGCTGGGTGCAGGACGGCGCCAGGACCAACCACTACGCCAGCGACGGCGACAGCCCGCGCTGGATCACCGAGGACGCCGCCACCGGCGAGCTGACCCGGATCGTCGACACGGCCGGCGGCTCCTTCGGGGCCACCACCTCGGCCACCGGCGACGTGGTGCTGCAGTTCTCCAACGTGCACGGCGACGTGGCCCTCCGGCTTCCGCTGGACCCGGCCGACAGCCTGCTGGTGCTGGACAACGACGAGTACGGCAACCCGCGTTCGGGCCAGCCGGCCACCCGGTACAACTGGCTGGGTGAGAAGGTCCGCTCCAGCGAGACCCCGACCGGCACCGTGCTGATGGGCGCCCGGGTCTACAACCCGGCCAGTGGCCGCTTCCTCTCCACCGACCCGGTGCCCAACGGCGGCGCCAACGCCTACGGCTACTGCTCGGGCGACCCGGTCAACTGCCGGGACACCACCGGCACCCTGGACTACTCGTTCAAGTTCGACCTGGGGAACGGGACCCGGAGTGCCAGCGGCCTGTTCAAGTACTGGATGGCCAACTTCGGCAAGATCTTCCCGCTCAAGGGCCGGGCCAACAAGATCACCTACGTCGGCCAGAAGATGGACCTGCGGGACTCCTTCGCCTGGGGCATGGGCTCGATCAACTTCAACGTCCGGGTCGCCTACATCGGCTCGAACACGCTGAAGCTCGGCACCCGCAAGGGCAGCTTCGTGCACGGCCGCAACAGCTACATCCAGTTCACCATCACCAAGGGCCGGACCGACCGGATCGGCATGGGCCGGCTCTACCTGACCACCCACGGCCACACCGCGGGGGACAGCCCGGCGGACGACTGCATCGACACCTGGTACTGCCCGCTCACCGCGTGGATGTACCGGAAGGGTGCCCATCTCACCTGGGAGAAGCTGGCCGGCAACCTGCGCCGTCACGTCTGACCAGGCAGCTCTGACGGACCGTCGGCCCGTCGCCCCTCCGGGGGCGGCGGGCCTTCCCGTCGTCCGGGTGCGGGGCGTCCCCGCGCCCGGACCGTTGCCGATTGTTAACTGACGGAGTCTTGTCGCGCCATTTTCTACGCGCGTATCTTTGGGCCGCCGGTACTGGCCGGTAATGATCTACGCGGGTAGTGGCCTCCGGTCCGCTGCCTGACCCACCCTCAGCCCCGGCGACCCCACGACCGCCGGAGCGTCCTACCGAGGAGCCCTGCCCGGTGACCAAGTCCACCGCCCCCCGTTCGCGTCGCGCGCTGCTGCGCGCCACCCTGCTGCCGGCCGGCGTCGCGGCCTCGCTCGTGCTCGTCCCGCTGCCGGGTGCGATCGCCGTGCCCTCGGCCGACGCGGTCATCGCGGAGGTGTACGGCGGCGGCGGCAACTCCGGCGCCACCCTGAAGAACGACTTCGTCGAGCTGGCCAACAAGGGCACCGGCGCGCTGAGCCTGGCCGGCTACAGCGTCCAGTACCTGCCCGGCACCCCGGGCGCCAACACCCAGTGGGGCGTCACCCCGCTGACCGGCACCATCGCCGCGGGCGGCCGCTACCTGGTGGCCGAGGCCCCCGGCGCCGGCGGCACCGTCGCGCTGCCCGCCCCGGACGCCTCCGGTTCGCTGGCGCTCTCCGGCACCTCGGGCACCGTCGCGCTGGTCCAGGGCACCGCCCCGCTGACCTGCAAGACCGCCGCCGACTGCGCGGCCGAGCCGCGGATCAAGGACCTGGTCGGCTTCGGCACCGCCGTGGTCCGCGAGGGCTCCGGCCCCGCCGCGGGCGCGAGCAACACCGCCTCGGTGGCCCGCACCGCGGGCCTGCCGGACACCGACGACAACGCGGCCGACCTGAAGGCCGCCTCGCCCTCCCCGGTGAACTCCAAGGGCGAGGCCGCCGAGGGCGGCGACACCGGCACCGGCCCGACCGACCCCGGCACCGTCCGCATCCACGACATCCAGGGCACCACCCGGCTCTCCCCGCTGACCGGCAAGACCATCGCGGGCGTGCCCGGCGTGGTCACCGCCGTGCGCACCTACGGCTCCAAGGGCTTCTGGTTCCAGGACCCGGACGCGGACGCCGACCCGGCCACCAGCGAGGGCCTGTTCGTCTACACCGGCAGCGCCGACCCGGCCGTCAAGGTCGGCGACTCGGTGCTGGTGACCGGCAAGGTCGCCGAGTACTACCCGGCGTTCAGCGCGGGCGGCCAGTCGCTCACCCAGCTGACCAACCCCCAGGTCACCGTCCGCTCCGCCGGCAACCCGGTGCCCGCCGCGGTGCTGCTGGACGAGGCCTCGCTCCCGGCCGCGTACACCCAGGAGGCGGCCGGCGGCTCGATCGACCCGCTGCCGCTCAAGCCCGCCGACTACGCGCTCGACCGCTTCGAGTCGCTGGAGGGCATGAACGTCCAGCTGGGCCACGCCCGGGTCGTCCAGGCCACCGACGAGCACCACCAGCTCTGGGTGACGGTCCGTCCGACCGACCCGCGCACCGAGCGCGGCGGCGCCGCGTACCTCGGCTACCAGGGCCAGAACTCCGGCCGCCTGATGATCCAGTCGGCGCTGACCGAGGCCCAGCGTCCGTTCCCGGTGGCCAACGTCGGCGACGAGATCTACGGCGGCACCCAGGGCCCGCTGGACTACAACCGCTTCGGCGGTTACACCCTGGTGGCCAACACCATCGGCGAGCACGTGGACAACCAGCTGGAGCGCGAGGTCACCGACCGCGCGCTGCCCAGCGAGGTCGCCATCGCCACCTACAACGTGGAGAACCTCGACCCGGGTGACCCGGACGAGAAGTTCTCCGAGCTGGCCAAGGGCGTGGTCACCAACCTGCGCTCGCCCGACATCGTGGTGCTGGAGGAGATCCAGGACAACAACGGCGCGGTCAACGACGGCACGGTGGACGCGAGCCAGACCCTGGCCAAGTTCGCCGCCGCGATCCGCGCGGCCGGCGGCCCGTCCTACGACTGGCGCACCATCGACCCGGAGAACGGCAAGGACGGCGGCGAGCCGGGCGGCAACATCCGCACCGCCTTCCTGTTCAACCCGAAGCGGGTCTCCTTCAACGACATCGCGGGCGGCGACGCCACCACCGCGGTGGGCGTGACCGGCTCCGGCAAGTGGACCTCGCTGACCGCCTCCCCGGGCCGGATCGACCCGGGCAACGAGGCCTGGGCGAGCAGCCGCAAGCCGCTGGTCGGCGAGTTCATGTTCCACAACAAGAAGATCTTCGTGATCGCCAACCACTTCAACAGCAAGGGTGGCGACCAGGGCCTGGACAGCCGCTTCCAGGCGCCCACCCGCTCCTCCGAGGTGCAGCGGGTCAAGCAGGCCCAGGCCGAGCAGGCCTTCGTCGCCAAGCTGCTGGCCGCCGACCCGAAGGCCCGGGTGGTCTCGCTCGGCGACCTGAACGACTTCCAGTTCTCCCCGGCGCTGACCGCCCTCACCAAGGACGGCGTGCTCCGCGACCTGGTCAACGAGCTTCCGGCGAACGAGCGTTACTCCTACGTCTTCCAGGGCAACTCGCAGGTGCTGGACCACACCCTGGTCAGCCCGGCGCTGAAGCACGTGGAGTACGACGTGGTGCACATCAACGCCGAGTTCGCCCAGCAGGCGAGCGACCACGACCCGCAGATCGTCCGCATCAAGCCGTAAGGCCGATCGACACGGCGGGGGGGCCCCCCCCCCCCCCGGGGGGCCCCCCCCCGGGGCGCCGGCCCCCCCCCCCCCGCCCGGGGGCCCCCCCCCCCCCGCCCCCCCCCCCCCCCCCCCGGGGGGGGGGGGGGGCGCGGGGGGGGGGGGCGGGGGGGCGGCCCCCGGCGGGGGGGGGGGCGGGGGGGCCCCCCCCCCGCCCGCCCCCCCCGCCCGCCCCCCCCCCCCCCCCCCCCCCCCCCCCCCCCCGCCGCGTTCTCCGGTGCTACCGGCCCAGTGCCTTGAGCACCGCGCCGGCCATCGCCCGCTCGCCGGCCGCGTTCGGGTGGAACGGCACCGCCGGGGAGCCCGGCAGCGCGCCCTCCACCCAGCGGTCGTCCGAGCAGGCGTCGTGGCCCCTGGTGGGGGACAGGGTGTCCACGTACGTGGCGCCGTTGGCGGCGGCGGTCCGGGCCAGCATGGCGTTCAACTCGCCCAGCACGCCCCGCAGGTAGTCCACGTCCCCGGGGGTGACGGGCTGGCGGCCGATGCAGCTGCGGCCGTCCTCGGGCAGCACGGCCGGGTAACCGACCAGCAGCACCTTGGCGTTGGGCGACTTGGCGTGGATCTTCCGCAGCATGTCGGCGAGTTGGGGCGCGGCCCCGGCGATCCGGGCGCGCAGCGAGTCCTCGCCGTAGACCCACTGGAAGGACCAGTCGCGCCACTCCCAGTGCCCGTCGGCGTAGACGTCCTTGCACGGGGTGCCGAAGGGGTTGACCACCGCCCCGGCGATGCAGACGCCGATCACGTCGCCGACGCCCAGGTCGGTGACCCCGAGGTCGTTGCCGCCGATGCCGAGGGTGACCAGCCCGGTGTCCGGCCGCAGCGCGTCCAGCTGCGGGTCGTTGACCCGGAGGAAGGCGTCGTACTGGGCCGTGGTGAGGTGCTTCACCTTGGCGGCGGCGCAGGTGACGTCGGTGTAGGCGGGGCTGCTCAGCGCGGCCGCGACCAGGTGGCCGTAGTTGCGGTCCGAGCGCAGGCAGAGGCCGGCGGACTGGCCGGGTACGCCGGCGCCGGCGGCGTAGGAGTCGCCGAGCGCGACGTACGGGCCGTATCCGGTCTGGGCCTGGGCGGTGGTGGCGGTGGTGGGGGCGGCGAACGCGGCCAGTGCGGCGGCGGCGACCAAGAATTTCCGGGCATGGCGGAGCACGGTTCCTCCTGAGGGGTGGAGAGAAACGCATGGTGGGGGAATTCGCTTTACCGACAAGTAAGTTACTGGCAGGTTAATAGGGCTGTCCAGGGGTGTTGCGGAAATCCATTCGCTCCGTCAACTCCACTGGTATTTACGATCCTTGGCGGATCGTTTGTCGGCGGAATTCCGCTACCCGGCGGAGCGGAAATCCGGTGCGCGGTGGTTGACCCGGCCCGGCCCAGGCCAGAGAATCCCGACACCACCCCCGCACCCCTGGAGGAACCCCGTGGCACTGGACGCCGACGTCATCGTGATCGGAGCGGGGTTGGCCGGCCTGGTGGCCACGGCCGAACTCGCCGACGCGGGACGGAAGGTGATCCTCCTCGACCAGGAGCCCGCCGCCTCCCTCGGCGGCCAGGCGCACTGGTCCTTCGGCGGCCTCTTCCTGGTCGACTCGCCCGAGCAGCGCCGGATGCGGATCCGCGACTCGCACGAACTCGCCTGGCAGGACTGGCTCGGCACGGCCGGGTTCGACCGTCCGGAGGACGCCTGGCCGCGCCGCTGGGCCGAGGCCTACGTCGCCTTCGCGGCGGGGGAGAAGCGGTCCTGGCTGCACCGGCAGGGCGTCCGGTTCTTCCCGGTGGTCGGCTGGGCCGAGCGGGGCGGCCTCTCCGCCACCGGCCCCGGCAACTCGGTGCCGCGCTTCCACATCACCTGGGGCACCGGCCCCGGCCTGGTCGCCCCCTTCGCCGCCCGGGTCCGGGCCGCCGCCGCCCGCGGGCTGGTGGACCTGCGCTTCCGGCACCGGGTCACCGGCCTCGCCGCCACCGCCGGGGCCGTCGACACCGTCACCGGCGAGGTGCTGGTGCCCAGTCAGGTGGCCCGCGGCGAGGCCAGCTCCCGCGAGGTGGCCGGCTCCTTCGAACTGCGCGCCCAGGCGGTGATCGTCACCTCCGGCGGCATCGGCGGCAACCACGAACTGGTCCGCAAGGCCTGGCCCGCCCGGCTCGGCACCCCGCCGCAGAAGCTGCTCAGCGGAGTCCCCGCGCACGTGGACGGCCTGATGCTGGACATCGCGGGCGCGGCCGGCGGCCACCTGATCAACGGCGACCGGATGTGGCACTACACCGAGGGCATCGAGAACTGGGACCCGATCTGGCCGAAGCACGGCATCCGGATCCTGCCCGGCCCGTCCTCGCTCTGGCTGGACGCGCGGGGTCGGCGGCTGCCGGTGCCACTCTTCCCGGGCTTCGACACCCTGGGCACGCTGGAGCACATCATGACGACCGGTCACGAGTACACCTGGTTCGTGCTCACCCAGAAGATCATCGAGAAGGAGTTCGCACTCTCCGGCTCGGAGCAGAACCCCGACCTGACCGGCAAGTCGGTGCGCGGGGTGCTCGGCCGGGCGCTGCCCGGGGCCACCGGGCCGGTGGAGGCCTTCAAGCGGCACGGGGCGGACTTCGTGGTGGCCGACTCGCTCGCCGAACTGGTGAAGGGGATGAACGCGAAGGGCGGCGAGGACCTGATCGACGAGGCCGAGCTGCGCCGGGAGATCGAGGCCCGGGACCGCGAGCTGGCCAACCCCTTCTCCAAGGACCTCCAGGTCACCGCCATCCACGGCGCCCGCCGCTACCTGGGCGACAAGCTGATCCGCACCGCCACCCCGCACCGCCTGCTCGACCCCAAGGCCGGGCCGCTGATCGCGGTGCGGCTGAACATCCTCACCCGCAAGTCGCTCGGCGGCCTGGAGACCGACCTCGACTCCCGCGTCCTGCGGGCCGACGGCTCGCCGCTGGAGGGCGTCTACGCGGCCGGTGAGGCGGCCGGCTTCGGCGGCGGCGGGGTGCACGGCTACCGCTCGCTGGAGGGCACCTTCCTCGGCGGCTGTCTGTTCTCCGGCCGGGCGGCGGGCCGGGCGGCGGCGAGGGCCACCGCCTGACCCGCCCCGGGGGCTCCGGTCAGCGCTTCATGTAGACGCTGTCCATGAAGTCCACGATCTGCTTGTCCGTCAGCCGGCCGCCCTCGCGGTGACCCATCGCGAGGTCGGCCTCGCTGATCATGCCGACCAGCCGCTCCCCGTCGATCACCGGGATGCGGCGGATCTGGTGCTGCTCCATCTTCTTCAGCACCGCGTCGATCGAGTCGTCCGCGCGGACGCAGTGCAGATGGCCGCCGAGCTCCATCGCCTTCATCATCGACGGGTCCTTGCCCTCCGCGATACATCGGGTGACGATGTCCCGGTCGGTGATGATCCCCTTGAGGAGCTGGTCCTCGCCGCAGATCGGCAGGGCGCCGACGCCCATGTCCCGCATCATCATGGCGGCGTCGAGCAGGGTCTGGTCGGCACGGACGCACTGGGCACCGGCGTGCATGATGTCGCTGGCCGTGATCATGAGTCGAACCTCCGGTCCGCCCCCGGAGGGTCCGGGGTGCGGTCGCGGCCACCGTAAGCAGGTGCCGGACGGACCGCACGGCGGGCGGCCGGGCCCGTGACGCTCCGTCATGGCGGCGGCCGTACTGACGCACCCTGCCGGGGCCGCGGTGCCGTGGTGCAGAATTCAGGGTGATCACGGGGGTGGCGCCAGCCCTCCCCGGCGCCCGCAGCACGGCCCCGGCACCCATGCCGCCGGGCCCCCGTCGGAAGGAAACTGATGGCTCGTCGCCCCCGCAAGGAGGCCGCCGCGGCGGCTCCGGCCCCCGTCACCGTCACGGTCTGCCGGGGATGCTGCTGCGGGACGGAGCGGCGGCACCCGGAGGTGGACCACGCGGCGCAGCTGGTGCGGCTGAAGGAGGGGATCGGTGCGGCCGGACGGGTCCGCGCGGTGCCCTGCCTGGACGCCTGCGACCACTCCAACGTGGTGGTGGTCAGCCCCTCCGCCGAGGGCCGCGCGGCGGGCGGGCGCCCGGTCTGGCTCGGCTGGGTGCTGGCCGACGACATGCTCGACGAGATCACCGACTGGGTGAAGGCGGGCGGCCCCGGCGTCGCCGACTCGCCCGGGACGCTGGACCTCCAGGAGTTCGCCGTCTCCCGCCGGGTCCGCGACGGCCTGCCGGGCTGAGCCACTGCCGGGCTGAGCCGCTGTCCGGCTTCGCGTCGCGGACCTGGCATGCTGCCGGGCATGACCGAGACGGAACTGAACGGCAGGCCGGTGCGGCCCGAGGAGCTCCAGGCGCTGGCGCTCACCAACTACGGCCACTTCACCACCCTGCGGGTGTCCGACGGCTGGGTGCGCGGCCTCGCCCTGCACCTGGAGCGGCTGCGGCGGGACTGCCGGGCGCTGTTCTCGGCCGAGCTGGACCTCGACCGGGTGCGGCAGTACGCCCGGCGGGCCGTCCCGGCGGCGGGCGGGGACGTCATGGTCCGGATCACCGTCTTCGACCCGGCCCTGGACCTGGCCGGTCCGGCCGGGAAGGCCGACCCCGCCGTCCTGGTGACGACCCGTCCGGCCGGTGCGGCGGCCGCCTGGCCGCCGCTGCGGGTCCGCTCGGTGACGTACGTACGGGACCTGCCACAGGTGAAGGCGGTCGGTCTGTTCGGCGCGCTGCACCACCGCAGGGAGGCCCAACTGGCCGGGTACGACGACGCGTTGTTCGTCTCGCCGGAGGGCGCGGTGGGGGAGGGCGGCACCTGGAACCTCGGCCTGGTCCGGGGCGGCGAGGTGGTCTGGCCCGAGGCCCCGTACCTGCCGGGAGTCACCCAGGAGCTGCTGGACGGGCTGCTGCCGGGCCGCCGCGAGGTGGTCACCCCCGGCCGGCTGCCGGAGTTCGAGGCGGCGTTCGCCACCAACGCGGCCATGCCGCTGGGCCTGCGGCCGGTCACCGCGATCGACGCGGTGGCCTACCCGTCCGAGCACCCGGTGCTGGAGGAGCTGGCCGCCGGGTACGCCGCGCTGGCGGGCGAGCCGCTCTGAGCGGCCGGCCCGGCCCGGGCGGCCGTGGGCGTGACGGACCGGAGTGGGGACCGGGGGCTCAGGCGGCCGGGACAGCGGGCCGGGGACGGTGGAGCTCCCAGAGAAACCCGTCCGAGAGGTGGTGGCCACCGTGGCCGTGCTGTGTCGACCCGCCGTGGCGGTGCCCGAACACGTGATCACGATGGCGGAGAGCCTGGAGATGGCCCGCAGGCTGCACCGCGACAACCCCCAACTGCCGCTCGCCCTGCGGCTGATCGAGAACACCGGAGTACGCACCCGGCACCTGGTGCAGCCGATCGAGCAGACCCTGCGCCATCCGGGCTTCGAGGCCCGGAACCGGGTGTACACCGAGCACGCCAAGGAGCGGGTGCCCCCGGTGGTCCGGCAGGCGCTCCAGCACGCGGAGCTCGCACCGCCGGAGATCGACCTGATCCTGTACGTCTCCTGCACCGGCTTCGCGATGCCCTCGCTGACCGCCTGGCTGGTCGGCGCGATGGGCTTCCGGCCGGAGACCAGACAGCTGCCGATCGCCCAGCTCGGCTGCGCGGCCGGCGGCGCGGCGGTGAACCGGGCGCACGACTTCTGCCGGGCCTACCCGGGGGCGAACGTGCTGATCGTCTCCTGCGAGTTCTGCTCGCTCTGCTACCAGCCGGACGACGTCGGGGTCGGCTCGCTGCTCTCCGACGGCCTGTTCGGGGACGCGGTGGCGGCCGCCGTGGTCCGTGGCCGGGGCGGCGCCGGGATGGCGCTGGAGCGGAACGGCTCGTACCTGATCCCCGGCACCGAGGAGTGGATCTCCTACGACGTCAGGTCCACCGGCTTCCACTTCCGGCTGGACCGGCGGGTGCCCGGCACGATGGAGCCGCTGGCCCCGGTGATCGGCCGATTGGCGGCCGAACACGACTGGGACGCCTCGGCGTTGGACTTCTACGTGATCCACGCCGGCGGCCCGCGCATCCTGGACGACCTCAGCCGTTTCCTGGGCGTGGCCCGGGAGGCGTTCCGGCACAGCCGGGCCACCCTGACCGAGTACGGCAACATCGCCAGCGCGGTGGTGCTGGACGCGCTCGGCCGGCTCTTCGACGCGGGAGGCGCGGAGCCCGGCGGCCGGGGCGTGATCGCCGGCTTCGGCCCCGGCATCACGGCCGAAATGGCGCTCGGCCGCTGGACGGTGGGAGGCGGGCAGCCGTGACGGAGGCGCTGATCGTCCCGCCCGGAGCCGGGCGGAGATTCGTCACCAGGGCGCACGAGGTCACCTTCAAGGTGACCGGCGAGCACTCCCGCGCCGCCTCCACCTTCGAGGTGGTGGTGCCGCCCGGCTTCGACGTCGGGGCCCATGTGCACCGGCGCGGCGAGGAGTTGTTCTACGTCCTGGAGGGCGAGCTCGACTTCCTGGCCTTCGAGCCGCGGCGGCGGACCGCCGAGGGCTGGCGGGACTGGCGCTCGGCCGCCGGGGACCGGCCGGTCCGGGCCGGGGCGGGCAGCTGCCTGTTCGTCCCGCCGGGCTGCCCGCACGCCTTCGCCAACCGCACCGACCGGCCGGCCCGGATGCTGTTCCAGCAGTCCCCTCCACCGGACCACGAGCGCTACTTCGAGCAGCTGATGGAGATCTTCGACTCCGGCCGGGGCGTCGACTCCGGGGCGGTGGCCCGGTTGCGCGAGCGCTACGACGTGCACCAGTTGACCCCGCTGCGGTACGAGGCGGCGGCCGGGTCCGAAGGAGGAGCGTGATGACCAGGGTGCTCGCGGTCTGCGGATCGCTGCGAGAGGGCTCGGTGAACCGACGGCTGCTCCGGGCCGCCGCCCGACTGGCCCCGGAGGGAATGGAGTTCCGCTGGTACCGGGGGCTCGCGGACCTCCCGCACTACGACGAGGACCTCGACGCCCGGCCGCCGGGCCCGCCGGTGCGGGGGCTGCGCGAGCAGATCCGCCGGGCGGACGCGCTGGTGATCGCGATGCCCGAGTACAACCACTCGGTGCCGGGCGTGCTGAAGAACGCCATCGACTGGGCCTCCCGGCCGAAGACCGGGGCGGCCCTGTCCGGGAAGCCCGTCGCCCTGATGGTGGCCACCCCCAGCCGCCTGCACGGACACCACGCGCTGGCGGAGGCGGCCCGGGTGCTCGACTCGATGGGCAACACGGTGGTGGCCCGGCCCGGACTGCTGGTCCGCTCGGCCCCCGACCTGCTGCCGGAGGGCGCGGGCGACGGGCTCACCGACCGGGTCACGGCCGAGCTGCTCCGGGACCTGCTGGAGCAGCTCGGCCGGGCCGCCGGGCAGCGCTGAGGAGTCGGCGGTGGGCTCGGTGATGGGGTCGGCGGGCGGGCCGGTGGGCGGGCCGGTGGAGCTGAGGGTGGTGCGGGGCGGGCCGACACCGGCCGAACTGGCCGTCGCGGTGGCGCTGCTGACCCGGCGTCGGCTCCCGGCGGCGGCCCGGTCGTGGGCCGCCGCCAGCCGCTGGCGGGAACCGGGGTACCACGCTCCCGGCTGCTGGTGCCTGCCGCCGGCCCGGCGGCCGGCCCCGGCGCTGCCCGCTCGGTAACTGCTCAGTGGCCGCTCAGTAGCCGCGGGCGCCGCGGCCCGGGTCGGCCTGCTGGACCTTGGAGGCCAGGTCGTGGCCGTCCTTGGAGACGCCGTAACGGTCCATCACGTAGTTCATCGCGGCCGCGCAGCTGGCGACCGGGTCGTAGATGTTGGTGGAGGTGCCCGGCTGGTGGTGGGCGGCGAAGGTGCTCGGGATGGTCTGCCAGGGGCCGCGCGAGCAGTTCTGCGGGAAGCCGTCGCCGACCTTGGGGCCGTGGGCGTTGCTGTCCCAGTCGTTGACCAGCGGCATCGAGTTGTACGAGGACTCGCGGCCGGTCATGGTCAGCAGGCCGCGCATCCAGTTGGCCCGGGCCTGCGGGTCGGTGACGCCCATCAGGTCGAGCGTCTTGTTGATGTAGTCCTCGCAGGCCGCCCGGCCGCTCTTCCAGGAGCCCCGGCCGCCGTACTCGACCTCGGAGACCTTGATCGCGGAGGCGGTGGACGGCGTGGCGGAGGCGTCGCCGCCGTTGTCCCCGCCGCCGTCGTGGTCGCCGCTGCCGTTGCCGTTCCCGTGGCCGTTGCCCTGCCCGTTACCGTGGCCGTTCCCGTTGCCCTGGCCGTTCCCGTGGCCATTGCCGTTGCCGTTCCCGGTGGGCTTGGGCTTGTCCGGGGTCTCGCGCTCCTTGTCCTGCTTCTTCTGCTCCTCGGCGATCCGGCGCTCCGCCTCCTGGTACTCCCGGATCACGGCCTGGAGCTTCAGGGCGTCCGCGGCGATCGCCTTGGTGAGCTTCTCCTTGGTCTCCATCAGGTGCCGGGCGCGGTTCTCCACGTCCTTGGCGTCGTTCAGCACGTCGTAGGCGATGTAGAACCCGGCGATCCCCGCCAGCGGGCTGACCGCCAGGTCCACCGCGACCGCCTTGGCCAAGGTGTCCTGGATCTTCCCGAGCTTGGCCTGCAGCTCCGCCATCCGCTGGCTCATCTGCTGCCAGTCCTTCTGGAGCCTGCCCAGCTCCGCCGTCGAGACGCCGAACCCGCCACTCATACCGCTGCCCCCATGCCTACTAGCTCTGCCCTGGACCACCACCGCGAACACCTGCCCGCGCCACGTCTGGTGACGGCCCCTCAACACCTGATGGTTCCCCGGCATCCTGCCATGACCTGGCCATCCACCGCAGACGGCCGGTGCTCGGCCCGGGGCGGGGCCGGTGCGGTTCAGCCGAGGAGCGGGACGAAGCCTCCCCGGGAAGAGCCCCGGCCGAGCAGGGCGGACCAGTCGAACGAGTCGGGCAGGGCGTCGACGGAGAGCACGACGGCGCCACCGGCCCGTTCGGCGTCGGCGCACCAGTCGGCCATCCCGCCCGGTCCGGCCGGGGAACCGACCACCGGCGCGACCATGGCGGGCACCATCAGACCGGCGTCCCCCGGGCCGTCCACGACGCAGAGGGTGAGCCTGGGCACGATGCTCCACCCCTCGCAGCGGGCCGCCGTCGCCACCGTCCCGTCGGGTGCGCTGACGGCGGGCAGCTCCGCGTGCACGGGCGCGTCGGCGAGGAGCAGGACGGGGGTCGTCCCGCGGACGAAGAGGGTCTGTTCGGGGTTCAGCAGCATCCGGCCATCCTGCCAGGCGACGCCGACGGCACCGCCCGAGGGATAAACCGCTTGCCCCCCGGGCGGGCTGACCTAGCATCGGCAGGGTGGCCAGTGAACTGCGGCGGATCACCGCCTTCCGGACCTCCTTCGCCCGGCGGCAGGCCGGCTCGGTGCGGGAGGTGGAGGGCGGGTTCGTGGTGCGCAGCGCGGAGTTCCCGCTGTCCTACGAGCACAACCAGCTGCACGTGGACGGGACGGGCCTCGACCCGGCCGGGCTGCTCGTGCTCGCGGACGAGGTGATGGCGGACGCGGACCACCGGTTGCTGACGGTCTACGACGACGAGCTCGGGGCGGCCTGTGCGCCGCTGTTCGCCGCCGCCGGGTACCAGCACAGCACCGAGCTGGTGATGCACCACACCGGCCCGGTGCCGCCGGCCCCGCCCGCGGTGCGGGCCGAGCCGGTGGGCTGGTCGGAGCTGGCGGGGCCGTACGGGGAGCGGCTGCGCGAGTGGATGCCGGAGCTGACGGACGAGGGCGTGCGGCAGTTGGTCGAGCGCCGCCAGGCGCGTCTGCGGGGTGCGGAGGAGGTGCTCTTCCTGGCGGCCCGGACCCCGGAGGGGGAGGTGGCGGCCTGGGCCGACCTCTACCTGGACCCGTCGAGCGGCGCCGCCCAGATCGAGGACCTGATCACCGCCGCCGAGCACACCCGCCGGGGCTACGCGGACACCGTGGTCGCCACGGCGCTGCACCGCGCGGCCGGGGTGGAGCTGCGCTTCCTGATCGCCGACGCCGAGGACTGGCCGCAGTACTGGTACGGGCGCCGGGGCTTCACCCCGGTGGGCAGGGGGCACTCCTTCACCCGCACCTGAGGCCGTTGACGGCCATGATCAAATGGCTGAACGGGCAGGCCCTGACGGAGGGCTGACCAATCATCAGGAGTGAACGTGCGCAAGCTGGTGTACTTCATCGCCACCACGCTGGACGGCCACATCGCCGCCCCCTCCGGCGGCGACCCGACCGGCCCGGACGGTTTCTGGCCGGTCGGCCAGGACTACGTCGAGCACCTGGTCGCCGAGTACCCCGAGACCCTCCCGGGCCCGGCCCGCGCCGCCTTCGGCCTGACCGCCGAGGGCACCCGCTTCGACACCGTGCTGGAGGGCACCAACACCTACCGGATCGGCCTGGACGCCGGCGTCACCAACGCCTACCCGCACCTGCGCCACCTGGTCTTCTCCCGCTCCCTCACCGAACTCCCGGACCCCTCGGTCGAGTTGGTCGCCACCGACCCGGTCGCCAGGGTCCGCGAGCTCAAGCAGGAGGACGGCCGGGACATCTGGCTCTGCGGCGGCGGCGAGCTGGCCGGCACGCTCTACGCGGAGATCGACCGCCTGGTGCTCAAGCTCTCCCCGCTGAGCACCGGCTCCGGCATCCCGCTGTTCGGCCGCTCGGTCGCCTTCGAGCCCCGCGGTTGGCAGCTGACCGACCAGACCGCCCTGAAGAGCGGCGTCCTCTTCCTCACCTACGACCGGGTCTGAGGACGCCGCCCGACCGGTCAGGCCAGGGCCCGGCGCAGCACCTCGCAGAGTTCGGCGAGCTGGCGTTGCGAGACGTCCGCCGACAGGATCGCCTGCGAGCCGTGGAAGGTGCCGGGCCACTGGTGCAGTTCGACCGGGACCCCGGCCTGCATCAACTGCAGGGCGTAGACGATCTCCTCGTCCCTGAGCGGGTCGAACTCGGCGGTCGAGATGTACGCGGGCGGCAGGCCGGAGAGTTCGGTGGCCCGGGCGGGGGCGGCGTACTCGTCGGCCACCGCGTCGCCCAGGTAGTGCGCCCAGATCGCGGTCAGCTTGGCCCGGTCGTGCCACGGGGTGGCGGTGAAGTGCCGCTGGGACCAGGTCTCCTGGCGGTCGTCCAGGCCGGGTTGGTTGAGCAGCTGGAAGCGGATCGCCGGACCCCGCCGGTCGCGCGAGCGCAGCGCCAGCCCGGCGGCCAGGCCGCCGCCCGCGCTGTGCCCGCCGACCGCGATCCGCTCCGGGTCGACCCCGAGCTCCTCCGCGTGCCCGGCCAGCCAGCCGAGCACCGTCCAGGCGTCGTCCAGCGCCGCCGGGTAGCGGTGCTCGGGGGAGCGCCGGTAGTCCACCGAGACCACCAACGCCCCCGAGCCGTGGGCCAGCTTGGCCGCCCACGGGTGCTCCGTCTCCAGGTCGCCGAAGACGAACCCCCCGCCGTGCAGCCAGATGATCGCGCCCAGGGGGGACGTCCCGTCCCGGGGGCGGTAGATCCGCACCGCCACGTCCGGGTCGCCGGGCACGGTGCGGTCCTCGACGTCCAGCAGTTCGGCCTCCGGGGCGGGCCGGGCGGCAGCCCGCTCGGCGAAGTTGCGCCGGGCGGTCAGCGGGTCGGTCACGTCGGTGTCGGGCAGGAAGGGGATGAAGGCTTCGAGTTCAGGGTCCATGCCGCCCATCCTGTCCGCCCACTGACGCACCGTCAGCCGCCGCCCGTCGCACGTCCCGCCCCCGTGGCGCACCGTTCGGCGGAGGCATGCCGGGCGGGCCGGGGCCTAGGGTGCCGGTATGGAAGCACTGGCGGTCCGGCTGTCCGGGCTCGATCCGTACGTCGACGGTGCGATCCGCATCATCGGCTTCTACGACACCCTGATGCGCCGCCGGGTCGACCTGCCCGCGCTGGCCCGCACCTCCGCCGGGCTGGCCGAGTGCGTGACCGGCATCCGGCTGCACGGCACGGAGCGGACGGTCCGCTTCTCGCCGCTGGGGACCGAGGTCGCGGGGCCGCCGGGGGAGGCCTCGGCGCGGGTCGCGGTCACCCTGGACGAGGAGGAGATCGGCGAGGTCTGGCTGGAGCGCGGCGGCGCGGGGAGCCCGCTGGACGAGGTGCTGCTCGACCGCCTGGCCATCGCCGTCGCGGCGGCGGTCGAGCGGTACGGGCCGGCCCGCACCACGATGGCCGACCCGGCGCTGGTCGAACTGGCCGTCAGCTCCGGTGCCGACGAGGCGGCCCGGGCCAGGGCGCTGCGGCTGCTCGGGTTCTCACCGGACCGGCCCCTGTGCGTGGTGGCCGTCCGCTCTCCGGAGCTCGCCCTTGACCGGCTCGGAGCGGCGGTCTGTCCCGGTCGGCCGGTGAAGGCGGCCACGCTGGGCGGCGTCGGGGTGCTGCTGGCCGCCGCGCTGGACCGGTCGGCCTTCCCCGCCGGAATCCGGGCGGGCATCGGCTCGGCGGCCGCTCCGGCGCAGGCCTGGCCGCAGGCCCGCACCGCGCTCCGGTTCACCACCGAGCACCAACCGGTGGTCAGCCACCAGGAGTTGGGTGCGCTGGCGCTGTTGGCGGCGGTACCGCCGACGGCCGTGCGGGCCAACCCGGACGTGGTCGCCGTCGCCCGGCTCGCCGCGGACCCGGAGGGGCTGGCCACCCTGGAGGCGTACTGCCGGACCGGCTCGCTGCGCCGTGCCGCCGACGACCTCCACCTCCACCACAGCAGCGTCGCCCGCCGGATCGACGGGATCGGCCGTACCCTCGGCCTCGACCTCACCGACCCGGCGGACCTGACCAGGGCACGGATCGCCCTCACCGCCCGGCGGTTGCTGGACGGTGAGGGCGGGGTCGAGGACGCTGCCGAGGGCTCGGCGGGCACGGGCGGCTGACGGGGCGCCGGCGGGAAGCGGGGGGCGGGGCGGTGGTGCCGGGCGGCGGGGCCCGATGAGGGCTCAGGCCCCGGTGAGCACCGTCGTCAGCCGGCCGAGATCCGAGCGCCAGGTCTCGGCGTACTCGGTCTCGCCCCAGAGCTCGGCCAGCTCGGAGTCCGCCCCGAGCACCCGGCCCAGCGCGGCGGCCGCCAGTGCCCGCAGCTCCGGTGGGAGCGGGGGCAGCGGCTGCTTGGGGCCGTAGGCGGGTGACACCGGTGCCCCGCCCGGGAGTTGGGAGGCGATCAGGGCGGCGGCGGCCACCGCCTCGGCGCCCTCGTCGCTCTCCAGGTAGTCCGTGCTGTCCGCGACGGCAGCCAGCACCCGGCGCAGGATCTCGCCCCGCTCGGACGGCTCGGCGTCGTCCAGGAAGGCGGCGAAGTCGGCCGCGTTGTCGTTCTCGAACGGGCCGATGTCCCAGGCGCCCATGGCGTGCTCCCCCAACTCGGGTGGTGGTGTCCGGAGGATCATCGCAGCGGGGGGTGACACCCCGTTGGAGCGGGGTGGTCCACCGGCCGCACGGCCGGGGGCGACTGGTGCCGCGGCCTCGCCCCAAGCTAAGCTGAACGTGTTCAAAAGAGCGTGCCGGGGATGCTTGGCCACCCCCGGCCATCGGAATACGGGGGCGTGCGGCATGGGGGAACGACCGGGGAGACCGGGAGGACGTGGCCGGGGTACGAGAACGTCGGCGCTGCTGTTGGGCCTCGGGCTGCTGGTGACTGGCCCGGCGCTCTCCGGGTGCAGCCTGTCGGCCGTCTACGTGCTCTGCGTCGGGGAGCAGCCCGCCGGGATCACCTCGGCCGACCTGGCCGGGGCCTACCGGGGGGATCCGAACGGAAGGCTGACCCTTGCAGCGGACGGCACGGTGACCGTCTCCGACTGGAGCCACCGCGTGCACGGGACCAGCGGGAAGGTCGTCCGGATCGCGCACGCGTCCGGTACCTGGGCGCTGCGCGAAACCACTGCCGAGGACGGGATCCTGGAGGTGGTCATGACCTTGGACGCGGAGGGCGGCACCGTGCACGAGTACGCCAACATAGGCGGCAGCCGGAAGAAGCCCGAGCTGGTCTACCACCTCGGTGGGGACCCGGACAGCTGCGAGACGGTCGACCTGGCCAGGGCCGAATGAGCTCCGGCCCTCCGGAGTGGGCGGACCCACTCCGGAGGGTGACTGGCCGTCAGCCGGCCTACCGGGTGCGGTAGGCGTCCACGATGGTCTGGGTGAGCGTGTTGCCGCCGATGTCGGTCAGTTCCGCGCGCAGGCTCACGCCCGCCGCCCGGCCGGTCGCCGGGACGGTCACCGCGCCCCGCTCCAGCGGGAGTTGACGCCAGGTGGCGCCGCCGTCCAGCGAGTACGAGAAGCCCAGCGAACGGTGCCTCCCGTCGGCCGCCGCACCGCGGACGGTGACCGGCAGCCGCAGCGCCGCGTCGGCCGGCGCCGAGCCGTCGCTGCGCAGCGCGGGGGAGAAGCGGACCACGCTGAGCGGTAGCGGGGTCGGGCCGGTGGTGGCCGCACGGGTGGAGAAGGTCCAGTCGGCCGTCACCTTGGTCGCCGCCCCGGGGACGCCGCCGCGCTCCACCGAGCTGGTCAGCCGGTAGTCCGCCCGGCCGGCCGGGACGGTGAAGGTGGCCTGCCCGGGGGCGTCGGTGGCGGTCCCGACCACCCGGCCGTCCCGGTGGAGCGTGGTGGCGGTGGCGTCGAAGGCCGGGGACCAGGCCACGTGTCCGTCGCCGTCCGCCAGCATCGAGACGTCCAGGGTGAGTTGGTCGCCGTCCTGGACCAGCGCCGGCCGGGTGGTGAGCTGCGGGCCGAGGACCGCGTTGTCGAAGGCGTGCACGGTCCTGGTCCCGGCGCGCAGGTTCAGCCCGAGGGCGGGGTAGACGGTCGGCCGGGCCTCACCGACCCGCGGCGTCTGGTAGATCAGGTCCCACGCGCCGCGCTCCGGGGTGACCAGGAACTCCGCCGTTGCCGGCACCGGGAACTTGGCCGGCACCCCGATGGTCGGCCCCTGCGCCGGGGACAGGTCCACCACGGCCTCGCCCTCGCTGCCCGGCCGGGCGGCCCCGCGCACCTCCAGGGCGGCCAGGTCCCGCGGCGCCGGGTGCCGCACCAGCCCGTCCAGCGCCCGGCTGCCGGTGAAGACGTACCCGAGGGCGTAGGTGGTGGCCCCGTTCCGCCAGTAGCTGTCGTACGACTGACGGACCGTGCCGGGCTCGGCGTCCGGGCCGACGTGGCCGATCCGGACCTCCGGGTGGGAGAACATCCGGTTCGCCAGCCGGGAGCCCGGGCCCGAGCCGACCACCAGGTACACGCCGCTGTTCACGAACTCCGCCGAGGCGTCCGGCGGCCGCACGTCCACCGGGGAGGTGCGGCGGGAGTCCAGGGTGACGGTGGTGTCCCGGGACAGGTCCAGCCGGGGCTGCACCAGCCAGTCCACCGCGTCCGAGCCGGTGAAGGTGGAGTCCAGCAGGTACCGGCCCTTGGGCAGCCGGACCTTGGTGGTGCCGGAGGCGTCGTACGGCGCCTCGGTCAGGTCCGCGCCCGGGCCGGAGACGCCGATCACGTGGGTGGCGTAGGTGGAGGTGGGGCGGCCGTCGCGGCCGAGGTGATGGATCGTCAGGGTGTAGGTGCCGGCGTCGGCCGCCACGGCGTCGGTGACCGGCGCGGCGGTGACCAGCAAGGCGACGCCGACGGCCAGCGAACGCAGGGCGGCGCGGCGGGTGGGGAGGGTGGGGCGGGAGTTGTCCATGCCCCTGCCCTGCACCCTGGCGCCGCCGCGTTCCGGTGATCCGGGTCACAGCGGCGGCCGGGCCGCCCCGGTGTGGCGCAGGTCACCGGAACTCCCGCAACGCCCGAGGCAGGGCGGAGTGTGACAACGTACGGGAGGAACCGGACATGAGGGACCGTCTGCGCGCGGGGGACCGCGACGCCCTGGCGGAGCTGTACGACGAGCACGCCGCCGTGCTGTACCGCTACGCCCTGCGCGTCACCGGCGACTGGGCGGAGGCCGAGGACATCGTCTCGGCCACCTTCCTGACCGCCTGGAACGCGCGGGAGTCGCTGCGCACCGAGGGAGGCGAACTCCGGCCCTGGCTGCTCGGCATCGCCACCAACCTCATCCGCCGCAACGCCCGCACCCGCCGCCTGCGCCGCCTGGCCCTGGCCCGCGTCCCCGAACGCGGCCTGCTCCCCGACTTCGCCGACGACCTGGTCGCCCACCTCGCCGACGCCGAACAGCTCCGGGCCGCCCGCGCCGCCCTCGGCCGGCTGCGGCCGCGCGACCGCGAGGTCTTCGTCCTGGTGGTCTGGGAGGGCCTCGACTACGCGGCCGCCGCCGAGGCCCTCGGCATCCCGGTCGGCACCGTCCGCTCCCGCCTCTCGCGGGCCCGCGACCGGCTCCGGGTGCTCACCGAGGCCGAGCTGCGCCGTTCCCGCCCGGCTCCGTCCGACGCCGCGTCACCCGTCCCGTCCCCTGCGCCGTCCCCTGGCCCGTCCCCCGTTCCGTCCCCCGCCCGCCTCCGCCTCCAGGAGTCCTCCCGGTGAACCGCACCCAGCCCCCCTCCGACCCCTCCCGTTCCCTCGCCGAGCTGCTGCCCCCGCCGCCGGTGCCGCCGTTGGGGGCCGCGCGCGGCCGCCAGCTCAAGGAGTCGGTGCTGCGCTCCGCCGCCCCTGCTCCTGCCCCCGCCCCCGCCGTTGCGGTGGCCCGTCCCGTCCGCCGTCCGCTGCTCCTCGCCGGGGTCGCGCTGGCCTGCGCCGTCACCGGCGTGGTGGCCGTGCAGCCGTGGCAGCGGGCGGCCCCCGCCCCCGCGGTCGTCGCGGACGCCCCCACCTCCGCCGTCCACCTGCTCGACCGGATCGCCCTGGTGTCCTCCGGGGCCGGTGCCGCTTCCCGGCCGGGCGCCCGCGCCGACCAGTTCGTCTACGTGGAGAGCCGGGTCGCGTTCGCCGGGCGCAGCGCGGACGGCGGCCCCGCCGTCCTCCCGCCCGTGCACACCCGCCGGGTCTGGTCCTCCGCCGACGGCAGCCGCCCCGGCCTGGTCCGCGAGGACGGCGCCCCCGACAGCGTCACCAGCTACGCCCCCGGCACCCCCGTCGACGGCACCGCCCCCTCCTCCCCGTCCGGCCCCTCGGTGAGCAACCCCACCCCGGCCTGGCTCGCCTCGCTCCCGACCGACCCGGCCGCCCTGCTCCGCCTGATCCACGATCAGACCCGGGGCCAGGGCGGCGACCCGGACCAGCGCGCCTTCACCGCCATCGGCGACCTCCTCGCCGAGACCTCCGCACCCCCGCAGGTCACCGCCGCCCTCTACCGCGCCGCCGCCCTGATCCCGGGCGTCACCGTGGTCCCCTCCGCCACCGACGCCGCCGGCCGCGAGGGCGTGGCCGTGGCCCGCACCGCCCCCTCCTCCGGCGCACAGACCCAGTGGGTCTTCGACCGCGTCACCCACCACTACCTCGGCGAACGCACCGTCCTCACCACGACCACCGACGCCGGCCCGGCCGGTACCGTCCTCGGCACCTCCGCCGTCCTGACCCGCGCCGTCGTCGACCGCCCGGGCGACCTCCCGGCCCCGTCCGCAGCCTGACCCTCCCCGCCGTCGGCGGGGTCGGAAACTCGTGAAAAAACTGACGCCGCGCCCTCCCGGAAAGGCCCCTCACGGGCCTCCGGCGGGGGCGCGGCCGCACTCCCGGGGTGGCCTGAGGGTGGTGGGGGCGGGCGCCTCCGGGGAGGCGCGCAGAGACTCTCCTGAGGCTCCGTCAAACCTGCTCTGACCTGGCATTTTTCCGAAATTTGCCTAGGCTGGAGGCTCCGTTCGGGCGACCTTCGGGAGGGGTACTGTGAGTACGGAGAACCACACCTACGACGCCAGCCACATCCAGGTGCTGGAGGGCCTGGAAGCGGTCCGGAAGAGGCCTGGGATGTACATCGGCTCGACCGGCGAACGGGGCCTGCACCACATGGCCCACGAGGTGGCCTGCCACTTGATGAACGAGGTCCTCGCCGGGAACGGGAGCCGGGTCGACGTCACGGTGTTGTCCGACGGCGGTCTCCGGGTCAGGAGCAACGGGAGCACCGATCCCGCTGACCTCTGGACGGTGTTGAGCGAATTCTCCTTCGGCTACGCCGGGAAGTTGAGGCGCAACGAGATCGTTCTCCGCTTCCCCGGAATGCTGTGTGCGGTGAACGCCCTGTCCGCCCGTTTGGAGTTCGAGGTCCAGCACGATGGCATCCGCTGGGCAGCGGACTTCATCCGGGGGCGCACGGCCACTCCGCTCACGCAGGCCGGTCCGGCGCACGGCAGTGCGACCGTCGTGACGTTCTGGCCGGACCCGGAGATCTTCGACACCACGGACTTCTCCTACGAGATCCTGGCCGACGCTTTCGGGGAACTGGCCTTCCTCTACCGGGAGTTGAACGTCACCCTCATCGACGAGCGCGGTCCGGGAGAGCCCCGTTCGCGTGTCTTCGAGGGTGGTCTCCAGGGTCTCCTCGCCCTCCTGGACGGTGAGAAGGTGCTGGATCCCGTCACCTTCAGGTGCGACGACAGTCGGATGCCCGGCGAGCTGGAGGTCGCGTTGCGCTGGCGGCCTGGCGGTGGGAAGGTCCGCGCATGGAGCTTCGCCAACGGCTATCGGACCGAGGGCGGTGGCACCCACGAGAAGGGTCTCCGGCGCGGGCTGCGGTCGGCCGTCAACTCCTACGCCCGGCAGCGCCGGTTGCTCCCGGTGGGGGCTCCTGAGGTCAGCTGGGACGGGGTCTCGGACGGACTGACCGCGGTGGTGTCCGTGAAGCTCGACGAGCACCTGGTACTCGAAGGTTCCTGCCGCGAAAGGCTGGCCAACCCGGCGGTCGCCACCTGCGTGGAGGACGCCGTCCGGGAGCACGTCACCGCCTGGCTGGAGAGCCACCCGGCCGAGGCCGAAGCCCTTCTCGCCCGGACGGCCCTCGGCGCCGACCGGTCCTGACGGTCCGCCACCTCCCCGGGCGGCGGCCTCAGTCGACGTAGCACTCGCCGCCCGGGGAGGTGTCCGGGGAGCCCATGCTGCCGACGTACAGGGCGAACAGGATCAGGGTGACCACGACCAGTACCACCCACTTGACCTCGGGTTCGGTCTGCTTCGGAAGTGCGGCGGCCAGGCCGAGTTGGACCAGGAACAGCACCACGCCCATGCCGACCCAGGCGAAGGCCGTGCCCATGGTGATCGTCGCGCGGGTCGCGACGCCCATGCCGAACCGGCAGTCCGACCACTGGCTCGACACCATGGCGGTCCCCAGCAGGGTGGCTCCCAGCGCGAGGGCCTGGCCCGTGAGGTACCAGAGGCAGCCGGGGGATCTGCCGTTCGCCTGCTCCGTCATGCCGTACGACCTTTCGTCCGTTCTCTCCTTGCCAGCTCACACACGCCACTGACGTTCCGTCGGTTCCCACCCGCCCGTTCCGTGGCAGGATCGGGCACCTGACGGCGAGGGGCGGCGGTCGCGGGTGGTCGAGGGCTGGGATTGGGACGAGACCCTGTTCGAGGGGGTGGCGCCGTACTACGAGCGCGGCCGGCTTCCGTACGCACCGGGGTTGGTGGCGGCGCTGACCGCGGAGTTGGGGCTGGACGGCAGCCGGGGCCGCCTGCTCGACGTGGGCTGCGGTCCCGGCACCCTGGCGCTGCGCCTGGCCGGACGGTTCGCGGAGGTCGTCGGGGTGGACCCGGACGCCGGGATGCTCGCCGAGGCGCGCCGCGCGGCGGAGGGTGTGGGTGGAAACCTCCGCTGGGTACGGGCCCGCGCCGAGCAACTCCCCGCCGGTCTCGGCACGTTCACCGTCGCGACCTTCGGCAACGCCTTCCACTGGATGGACCAGGACCGGGTGGCGGCCACCATTCACGACCTGCTCCGGCCCGGCGGTGCCTTCGTGCACGTCGCGGACTGGAAGGCCGAACCCCGCTCCACGGAGGCCTTCCCCCACCCGCCGGTCCCCCACGCCGCCGTCGCCGACCTCGTCCGCACCCACCTCGGCCCGCTCCGCCGGGCCGGCCGGGGCGTGCTGCCCCACGGCACCCCGAGCGGCGAGGCCGAGGCCCTGGCCCGGGCGGGCTTCGCCGCTCCCGTCCGACTCCTCGTCCCCGGCGGCGAGTTGCTGACCCGCACGGCCGACGACGTGGTGGCCGGTACCTTCTCGCTGTCCTCCTCCGCCCCGCACCTCTTCGGCCCCCGCCTGCCCGCCTTCGAGGCGGACCTGCGGGCCCTGCTGCACGCCGCCTCCCCGGCCACCGGCCTGTTCTCCGAACGCCTCCCCAGCACCGAGGCCCGCATCTGGCGCAGGCTCAGCCGCTGAGCTCCCGGGCCGACGACGCGGCGTCCGTCGGGACGTACGGGCACCGAGTGCCCGTGACCGGCTCGACGGTTACCGTGCCGGGACGGAGGGGCGTGAGGTCTTCGCGAGGGGGCAACCGGGGGGCTGTGACGCCACCGCCGGCTTCTCCCGGGATCCCTCGGGCATCCGGCAGTTCGCCGTGCGAGAGCCGGCCGAGGTGACCTGCCGCGGTGACGCCGTCACCTACGACACAGTATTCCTCGGCCAACTCCCGCTCGTCTTAGTCGACTTCGACACCGCTCATCCCGGCTTCGACGTCACCGAGGTGTGGGATGGGGACGTGGCCGGTACCGTCCCCGTCAGTTCTCGAGTTCGCGCGCATCCGACCTCCCCGGGATCAGGACGGCGAGGGTGCTGCGGGCCTCGCGGCGCAGGGTGCGGCGGCGGGCGAAGGTCGCGGTCAGGGCGAGGAGCGAGACGGTTCCGCCGTAGAGCGCGGCAGCGATCGTGGAGAGCAGCCCGACGGTCATCGGGCACGCACCTTTCTTCCCCCCGTCGGGCCCGCCCGGCACACGGCACGGGGGCGGGCGTTGCTGCGGTTCCCTCCACCATACGGGTGGCGTCAACTCCCTTGTGCGCCCTCGGGAGGCCGCTGCGGGAATCCGCGTCATCCGTGTGGGTGGTGTACGGCGCGGGAGGCGCGGCCGGGTGGGGTGACGGATGGTCAACTCGGGGGGCGGGTGACGTGGAGTGGCCCGGGGACGAGAGGTGCTGTGGTGGGCGGACGGGTGCGGGCCGCGCTGGTGGCCGTGGTGGGTGGTGCGGTGCTGGTGGCCGGGGGAGGGGTCGCCGTCGGGGCGGGGACGGTGACGTGCGACGTGCGGGAGATGGGCGCGCAGGCGGCGAAGCTGCGGGCGCAGGGGCGGGAGGCGGAGGCCCGGGCGGTCGAGCAGCGCATCCGGGCGTGCGAGGACGCGGAGCGGGACAGCGCCGGGCCGCTCTGGCGGTGAGGAGCTTCAGCCCTCGCCGAGGGCGGCCAGCTGGGCGGTGAGGGTGTCGGCGTGCTGGAAGGTGAGGCCGGCCAGGGCGATGTGACGCCAGGTCACGGTGGAGCCGCCGTCGAGGATGAAGACGGAGCGGCGCAGGCCGAGGCCGGGGACGGTGATGCCGTAGGCGCGGGCGACGGCGCGGTCCGGGTCGGCGAGGAGGGGGAAGCCGAGGCGGTGCTTGCGGGCGAAGCGTTCGTGGCTGTCGAGGTCCTGGGGGCTGATGCCCCAGACGGTGGCGCCGAGGTCGCGGAAGCGGTCGAGGTCGGAGGTGTACGAGCACAGCTGCTTGGTGCAGACGGGCGTGTCGTCCCCGGGGTAGAAGACCAGCACCAGCGGCCCGCCCTTGGCCTCCTCCAGGCGGTACTCCCGGCGCTCGGCCAGGTCCTCCGTCAGGAGGACCCCGGGCAGCGAGAACGAGGGGGCTGAGGCCCCGACGGCGGGCGGCTTGGCCATGGGAGGTTCCTCCGGTGGGGACGTTGCCGGGGGCGTGCAGGCACGTCCCGGGAGCCTTGCGGACGGGGTTGCGGCGGTACGGTCGCACTGTACTTGCTCGGTGCCGTCGGTCGGAGCACCGTCAAGCGAGGGAAACGTGCGGAGGCGGTGGCGGCGTGGTCGAGGAGGGGCCGGGACCGAGGAGTCGAGATCCCCGGGCCGGCCGGGTTCACGCTGTCGACGGAGATCCTCAAGGGCTACAGCCGCTGAGGGCGGTCCGGGCCTCCGGGCCGGTCACGGCTCCAGGAGTCCGGTCCGGCGGGCGTGGAGTTCGGAGCGGACCAGTTCGAGGAGGCGGCCCGACCAGTTGCGGCCGTGGCCGGCGTTGTCGCCCCAGAACGCCGAGTTCATGTCGTCGTAGATCACGGTGGCGTCGTCCGTCGCGAGCAGCACCGAGGCCAGTGCGGGGTGCTGGTCGTACTTGGCGCGCAGCAGGTGCGTCATGACGGCGGTCCGGACGTGCTCCCAGTCCTCGCGGCGGGGCGTCCCGCTCGCGAGCGTGCGTGCCGCGGCGGCGCTCTCCGCCGCCGTGACCGCGGGCCGGGCCGAAGGGTCGGCGACCGACAGGGCCCAGTAGGCGTGGGCGGCGGAGGGGTACTCGGTGCCGGCGACCGTGATCGGGGCGGGGTAGTCGTGGCGCAGGCCGAGCTTCCTGGGGTCGGCCAGCGGCTTGTTGGGGTACGAGTGGGAGAGCTGGACGGCGGGTGCGTGCGGTGTCACCGGTCCGTCCGCGGGGACGGCGGTGGCCCGTTCGGCCTTCCAGCGGGCCCGCTCCTCGAAGTAGGCGACGGCCTTGTCGTAGCCCGCCTGGGTGATCGTCTTGCCCGACGACAGGTTGGTCAGGCCGCCGGGCCCGGCCACCAGGACGCGCAGCGGCCAGTCCTTGCTGTCCATGTCGCCCAGCGCGAAGTGGCGCTGGGACTCCGGGATCGCCAGGTACGCGGCACGGGCCGTGGCCCGGTTCTCCTCGGTCCGGTCGGCGAGGAAGGTGTCGACGGCGGCCAGGCAGCGGTCGGTCGAGTCGGGGCGGCCGTTCAACTCGTCGATGGTGTCGCGGACTTCGGCGGCCAGCAGTTCGGGCGTGAGCCAGCTCTCCGGCTCGCCGAACGTCCAGTCGGCCAGCTCGTGGGCGGACGCCTCGGCGCCCTCCGGGAAGGTGGTGGCCACCCAGCCGGTGCGCAGCTTCTCCTCGAACTCCTCGAAGGTGACCAGGCCCCAGCAGTCGATGAGACCGTCCGCGTAGATGAAGAGGTCGGTGAGGTAGTGGCGGTCGCCGTTGCGGATGAAGGCGTGCCGCCAGGTGCCGGGGACGCGGACGCCGTCCGCCGTGCGGTGAGTGATCCTGTTGCCGGTCATCCCGCGATTGTGGCGCAGCGGACGCCGGCGGGCACCGGCCTTTTTCGGGCCGGGCCGGGTCGGGCCGCCCCGGCCCGGGTCAGCGGCGGGGCCCGTACATGATGACCGCGACGCCGGCCAGGCAGACGAGGGCGCCGAGGACGTCGGTGCGGGTGGGGCGGAAGCCGTCGACGGACATGCCCCAGAGCAGGGAGCCGGCGACGAAGACGCCGCCGTAGGCGGCGAGGACGCGGCCGAAGTTCGCGTCGGGCTGGAGGGCGGCGACGAAGCCGTAGACGCCGAGGGCGACGATGCCGAGGCCGGCCAGCCACCAGGGGCGGGCCTCCTTGACGCTCTGCCAGATCAGCCAGCAGCCGCCGATCTCGGCGACGGCGGCGAGGACGAAGAGCAGGACGGAGCGCAGGACGGTCATGGTCCGAGCCTATGCGGTCGGTGAGGAGGGGCTGACCGGGGGAAACGCGGTTGTGGAGGAGGGCGGTGGCTTGGTCGAATCGGGGGCGTGAAGACCCTTCTGGAGACCGAGCGGTTGGTGCTGCGGCAGTTCGGCGGTGCGGACCTGGACGAGCTGGCGGCCCTGCACGGGGACCCCGAGGTGATGCGGTACATCGACACCGGGCGCCCGCAGCCGAGGGAGGTCGTGGCGGAGCGGGTGCTGCCCGCGATCCTCCGTGCGTACCGCGAGCTCCCGGACGGGATGGGGACGTTCGCGGTGGTGGGGAAGGCGGACGGCGCCTTCCTGGGGTGGGTGGCGCTGCAGCCGGCCGACAGTGCCGGCCTCGCGGCGGGCTCCACAGAGCTGGGCTACCGCTTCCGCCCGGCCGCCTGGGGCCGGGGCTACGCGACCGAGGCGGCCCGGGCGTTGGTGGGGTACGCGTTCGGGCACGGCGGGACGGAGGCCGTGGTGGCCACCACGATGACGGTGAACGCCGGCTCCCGGCGGGTGATGGCGAAGACCGGGCTGCGCCACGTCCGGACCTTCCACGAGGAGTGGCCGGACCACATCGAGGGCGCGGAGCACGGCGACGTGGAGTACCTGGTCACCCGCCGGGAGTGGGAGGCGCAGAGGCCTACTGGCGGTAGGTGGTGAGGAAGCGGCCGATCCGGCTGATCGCGGTCTCCAGGTCGTCGGCCCGGGGGAGGGTGACGAAGCGGAAGTGGTCGGGGCGGGGCCAGTTGAAGCCGGTGCCCTGGACGATGTGGATCTTCTCGCGGAGCAGCAGGTCCAGCACGAAGCGCTCGTCGTCGACGATGCGGTGCACCGCCGGGTCGAGCTTGGCGAAGGCGTAGAGGGCGCCCTTGGGCTTGACGCAGCTGACGCCGGGGAGCTCGTTGAGGGCCCGGTGGACCACGTCGCGTTGTTCGGTGAGGCGGCCGTTCGGCAGGGTGAGGTCGTGGATGGACTGGTGCCCGCCGAGGGCGGCCTGGACGGCGTACTGGGCCGGGACGTTGGGGCACAGCCGCATCCCGGCGAGCATGGTGAGCCCCTCCAGGTAGTCCTTGGCGTGCTGCTTGGGGCCGGAGACCACCAGCCAGCCGCTGCGGAAGCCGGCCACCCGGTAGGCCTTGGAGAGGCCGTTGAAGGTGAGGGTGACCACGTCGTCGGAGAGGGCGGCCAGGCAGTGGTGCTCGACGCCGTCGTAGAGGATCTTGTCGTAGATCTCGTCGGCCAGCACCATCAGGCCGTGGCGGCGGGCGAGTTCGAGGATGCCGAGGAGGAGTTCCTTCGGGTAGACCGCGCCGGTCGGGTTGTTCGGGTTGATGACGACGATGGCCTTGGTGCGGTGGGTGATCTTCGAGGCGATGTCGTCGAGGTCGGGGTACCACTCCGCCTCCTCGTCGCAGAGGTAGTGCACCGCCTTGCCGCCGGCCAGCCGGACCACGGCCGTCCAGAGCGGGAAGTCCGGCGCGGGGACGAGGACTTCGTCGCCGTCGTCGACCAGGGCCTGGACCGCCATCTGGATCAGCTCGGAGGCGCCGTTGCCCAGGTAGACGTCGTTGACCGTCACCCCGGAGACGCCGCGCTGCTGGTAGTACTGCACCACGGCGCGGCGGGCGGGCAGGATGCCGCGCGAGTCGCTGTAGCCGTGCGCGTTGGGCAGGTTGCGGATGATGTCCTGGAGGATCTCCTCCGGCGCCTCGAAGCCGAACGGGGCCGGGTTGCCGGTGTTCAGCCGGAGCACGCTGTGGCCGGCCTCCTCGAGCGCGTTGGCCTGCTCGACCACCGGGCCGCGGATCTCGTAACACACGCCCGCCAGCTTGCTGGACTGCCGAAACTCCATCTGCGGCCTCCCGACCGTGGTACCTCTACCCGTGTCCGGTGACGCGCCGTCATCCGTCATCATCCGGTTGCTTTGTTCTACCAAGTACCCACTTGGAAAGTCCAACCTTTTGGCTATGCTGATCCACATGTCACGCCGAAGCTACGACCAGTACTGCGCCGTCGCCCGCGCCCTGGACGCGGTGGGAGAGCGCTGGAGCCTCCTGATCGTCCGTGAACTGCTGCGCGGTCCGCGCCGTTACACCGACCTGCACGCCGACCTGCCGGGCGTGTCGACCGACATCCTGGCCGCCCGGCTGAAGCAGCTGGAGGCGGAGGGCCTGGTGGAGCGCCGCAAGCTGGAGCGCCCGGCCAACGCGATGGTCTACGAGCTCACCGAACGGGGCGCGGCGCTGCGCCTGGTGGTGGACGCGCTGGGGGAGTGGGGGATGGACGCGCTCGGCGAGCAGCGGCCGACGGACGCCGTGCGGGAGCACTGGGTGACGGCGGCCCGGCCCTGACGGCGGATCAAGCGGTCGTGTCCGCACGGTAATTGGTACTGCACGACGGTGGTGCCGGGGCGGGCCGGGCGGGAGGATGGGCACCGCACGTGTGTGTCCTGTCCACGCCAGAGACCGGAGTGCCGCATGAGCCGTCCTGCCCTGCCCAGCCGCCGTGACGCCCTGAGGTGGGGGGTGGGAGGCGCGATCGCCCTGGCGGGCGCGGGTGTCGGCCTGGCCGGCCCCGCGGGCGCCGCCGCGCTGTACGCCCCGGACTGGATGGCCCGGCTGGACGGCGGGCTGCCGCTCACCCGGCTGACCATCCCCGGCACGCACGACTCCTGGTGCACCGACCCGGGCAACGGCACCGAGTGGTCGCACACCCAGAACTGGGGCCTGCCGCAGCAGCTGGAGAAGGGCATCCGCTTCTTCGACATCCGGCTGAACGGCCTCCAGGGGACGGCCGACGAGATGGGCGTCTACCACGACCGCTACTACCAGTACCACCGCTACCAGGACGTGCTGAACGCCTGCCGCGACCACCTCCGGCGGTTCCCGGGCGAGGTGCTGGTGATGCGGGTCCGGAACGAGAGGGCGGGCGGACAGGCGCTCGGCGACGAGGAGTTCCGCCGGCGCTTCGACTTCTACATGGACCACCCCTCGATGAACTACCGCGGCCTGTTCTGGACCAACCCCTGGTGGCCCCGGGTCGGCGAGGCCCGGGGCCGGATCGTGCTGGCGGCGGACTTCGCCAACCCCTGGTCCGTCATCCAGTGGTCGAGCGGGACCAACGGGTTCTTCCGCACCCAGGACACCTGGCAGGGGGTGTCCACCTCGGCCAAGGCCACGCTGGTGGAGCAGTGGTTCGACCAGGCCCACCTCAACCAGGGCGCGGCCGAGATGTACTGCAACTTCACCAGCTACGCCAACGGCCTCTGGCCGAAGACGCAGGCCGGCTACATCCTGCCGAGGGTCTTCCGCTACCTGGACGCGCGCAGGGCGGAGCGGGCCCACCTCGGCATCGTGCCGATGGACTTCCCGGACTTCGACGAGCGGATCGTCAGCCTGCTGATCGCGAAGAACTTCGTCTGACGGGCGGTCAGCGGCGGTCCCGGAGCTGGGCCAGGACCTCCGCGCGGGCCTCGTCCGGGTCGAAGGGGGCCGGGGAGAAGAGGCCGCCGGAGGCCCGGACGTGGGCCTGCCAGTCATCCTGCCAGAACTCCACCGTCCAGCCCGGCCAGAGCATGGGCACCTCGTCCGCCTGCGGGGTGAAGTACGCGCACCACCAGCCCAGTTCGCGCCGCTCCGGGTCGAGGTGGATACCGGAGGCGGTGTGCAGGCGGACGGTGCCGTGCTCGGGGGCGTCGGCCAGGCGGTCGAGGAGGGCGGGGCCCTCGCGGAGCGGGTGGTCGGAGACGTCGCTGGTGATGTGCGACCGGCCTCCGGGGAAGGTGATCACCACGCCACCCGGGTCCTCCCGCTCCAGGTCCTCGTCCCCCGGGGCCAGCAGCTCTTCCGGGTAGATGCGGTCGTGGTCGCGGCGGGCCTCCGCCGGGTCCCGGCCGGCGTACGTGAGCAGGGCGGACTGGCCCTGGTAGAGCCAGCGGACCTCCCAGCCCGGCCAGGCCTCGGCGAGCAGCTCCAAGGTGGCGGCGCGGTGCCGGAGTTCGGTGCTGGGGCCCTCCCAGACGAAGAGCATCAGCACCTTCCGGGCGAGGTCGACCACCGCTCCGCCCTGGGCGTGGATCTCGTCCAGCCACCAGCCGTCCTGCTTGAGCCGGGGGAGCGAGGCGAGCAGGACGTCCGGCCCCCGCAGGAAGTCGAGGTCGAAGCCGACCGCACGGCCGGACCGGTACAGCTCCTGGCTGCCGTCCTCGCGGATCACGACGATGTTCGCTCTGTCTCCCATGGCAGCAGGATGGGCCCCGGCGGGGCGGCGGTGCCAGGGGATTTCCGGTGGGGTGTCCAGGGGGTGGAAATCAGGTGAGACCCGCTGGTGGCAGGACCCGGACGCGTTGGAGGCCTACGTCTACAGCCCGGGGCACATCGCGGTGCTGCGGCGGCGCCGGGAGTGGTTCTCCCGGGCGGGCGAGGCGATGACCGCGCTCTGGTGGGTGCCGGCCGGGCACGAGCCGACGGTGGCCGAGGCGGAGGCCAAGCTGCGCAGGCTGCGGGCGCGGGGGCCGGGGCCGGAGGTGTTCACGCTGCGGGAGACCTTCCCGGCACCGGGAGTCTGACAACCGTTCACGAGGCTTGTGTGTTCGGCCGCCGATGCGTCAACCTCGTTGCTGGCGGCCGGACATGACCAGCGGCCCACTCCGCCCCCTCCCTTGTCATGGGCATGCGATGGATGGCCGGATCCGCCGAGCACGTACCGCCCCCACCTAGGAGGAGTCCCCCTGATGGCTGTGATACGTCACCCCCGCTCCCGCCGCGGCATGCTCGCCGCCACCGCCGCCACCGTGGCGGCCCTCGCGCTCGGACTCGGCGTCGCCCTCCCCGCCCAGGCCGAGGCCCCCCGCCCGGAGGGCGCGGTGCTCAACGCCGACGCCCCGGACGCCGTGCCCGGCAGCTACCTGGTGGTGCTCAACCAGGGCTTCGCGTCGGCCGGTTCGGCGCAGGGGAAGGCGCTGGTGGAGCGCTACGGCGCCCAGGTGACCAGCACCTACACGGCGGCGCTGAACGGCTTCGCGGTCCGGCTCGACGAGGCGGGGGCCAGGCGGCTGGCCGCCGACCCGGCGGTGGCCGCCGTCTCCCGCAACCGCACCTTCCACGTGGACGCCACCCAGTCCAACCCGCCCTCCTGGGGTCTGGACCGGATCGACCAGCGGGCGCTGCCGCTGGACAGCGGCTACACCTACCCGGACACCGCGGGTGAGGGCGTGACCGCGTACGTCATCGACACCGGCGTGCGGATCAGCCACTCCGAGTTCGGCGGGCGGGCGAGCAACGGCTACGACGCCATCGACAAGGACAACGTGGCGCAGGACGGCCACGGGCACGGCACCCACGTGGCCGGTACGGTGGCGGGCTCCTCGTACGGCGTGGCCAAGAAGGCGAAGATCGTCGCCGTCCGGGTGCTCGACAACTCCGGCTCCGGCACCACCGAGCAGGTGGTCGCCGGCATCGACTGGGTCACCGCCAACGCGGTGAAGCCGGCCGTGGCCAACATGAGCCTGGGCGGTGGCGTGGACACCGTGCTGGACGCGGCCGTCCGCCGCTCGATCGCGGCCGGCATCACCTACGGCGTCGCGGCGGGCAACGACAACCAGGACGCGGGCACCCACTCCCCGGCCCGGGTCTCCGAGGCGATCACGGTGGGCTCGACCACCAGCTCCGACGCCCGCTCCAGCTTCTCCAACTACGGCAGCCTGGTGGACCTGTTCGCGCCCGGCTCCTCCATCAAGTCCTCCTGGAACACCGGCGACACCGCCACCAACACCATCTCCGGCACCTCGATGGCCACCCCGCACGTGGTCGGCGCGGCCGCCCTCTGGCTGGCCGACCACCGGACCGACAGCCCGGCCCAGGTGGCCACCGCCCTGGTGAACAACGCCACCACCGGCGTGGTGACCAGCCCCGGCAGCGGCTCGCCCAACCGGCTGCTGTACGTGGGCAGCGGCGGCACCACGCCGCCCACCGGGCCGAAGTTCGAGAACGCCGCCGACTACGCGATCGCCGACAACACCACGGTGGAGTCGCCCGTCACGGTCAGCGGCGTGAGCGGCAACGCCCCGGCCACGCTCAAGGTCGAGGTGGACATCAAGCACACCTACAAGGGCGACCTCAAGGTGGAGCTGGTGGCGCCGGACGGTTCGGCCTACCTGATCAAGAACTTCGGTGACGGCGGCAGCACCGACAACGTGATCGGGACCTTCACCGTCAACGCCTCCTCCGAGGTGGCGAACGGCGTCTGGAAGCTGCGGGTCAGCGACAACGCCGCCGCCGACATCGGCAAGATCGACCGCTGGGCGCTGCAGTTCTGACGCCCCCTCGGTGAACGCCCGGCGGGGCCGCACTCGTCCCCCGAGTGCGGCCCCGCCCGGGCGTACCGGCCGCTACGCCTCGGCGATCAGGGCGGTGCCGACGGTGCGGAAGCCGACCCGGCCGTAGATCCGGGCCACGTTCTCGTCGCCGGCGGAGAGGAAGACCGTCCGCACCCCGCGGGCGCGGGCGTCGGCCACCAGGGCGGCGGTGACGGCGTACCCGAGGCCCTGGCGGCGGGCGCTCGGCAGGGTGCCGATGCCGACCAACTCGGTGACCTCGCCCACCGGTTGGTGCTGGCCGCCGCAGAGCGCGGTGCCGTCCGGGCCGAACGCGGCGGCCACCACGGTGAGGCCGTCACGGATCCGCTGGGCGATCCGGGCGGCCGTCCCGTCGGCGCTCAACTGAGCCGTCATCGCGGCCAGTTCGGCAGGGCCGGCGGTGCCGATCGCGGTGCCCGGCTCGCCGAAGGAGAGGTAGGCCACCGCGAGCGACTCGGCCAGCGCCGGGTCCTCCGCGCCGACCACCCGGACGGTGGCGGCGGCCGGGTGCGCGTCGTCCTCCGCCGTGCCGCCGCCGGTGCCGTCCGGAACGGCCTCGGTGAGCACCATCAGCGGGTGGTCGTGCACCGGGAGCCCGGTCGCCTCCACCGCCGCGCGCAGCCCCGGGGTGGTCTCGGCCACCCACTCGAAGGCCTCCGGCACCTCCGCCTCGCGCTGCCGGGCACGCACCCGCTCGACGTCCTCGGGGGTGACCCCGCGGCCGGACCAGCCCAGGGCCGGACGGGCGTAGTAGGGGAAGCCCGGGCCGTTGCGCAGGAAGAGCGAGAGCGGGCCGAAGTCCTCGACGCGGGCGGCGCTGCGCGGGACGGCGTCGTAGTACCGCTCCAGCCGGTCGAGCAGCTCGGAGGGGGAGGGATCGGTGCTGTTCGGGTCGTCGGTCACGGGCGAATGAAAGCAGGCGGCACCCCCGATGGCCAGCGGATTACCCCGCCCGGGGTGGTGGTCGTGGCGGGTGGTCGTGGCGCGCGGCGGCGCTACGCGTACGATCGTGCTGCCATGACGAACCAGACCGCCACCACCACGTACCGCAGCTACGTCGCCGTCGGGGACTCCTTCACCGAGGGCATGTGCGACGAGCTGCTCCCCGACGGCCACTACCTCGGCTGGGCCGACCGGGTCGCCCGGGCGCTCGCGGCCGAGAGCGGGCCCGGCTTCCGGTACGCCAACCTCGCGGTGCGGGGCAAGCTGATCGGGCAGATCCGGGACGAGCAGCTGGACGCGGCCGCCGCGATGGGAGCCGAACTGGTCACCCTGGCAGGCGGGTTGAACGACGTGCTGCGGCCCGGGTGCGACATCGGGCTGGTGAAGCGGCTGCTCGGCGAGTCGGCCGAGAAGCTGCTCGCGGGCGGCTCCACGGTGGTGATGTTCACCAGTACCGACCCGACCAGGCGGCTGGGCGGCAGCGCGCGGCTGCTCCCGGCGATCCTGGAGATGAAGGCCTACGTCGAGGGCCTGGCCCGGCGCCACCCCCGACTGCGGGTGGTCGACCTGTTCTCGGCCCCGTGCTTCGACGACCGCCGGCTCTGGGACGAGGACCGTCTCCACCTCTCCCCGGAGGGCCACCGCCGGGTCGCCGTCGCGGTGTTGGAGGCCCTCGGCCGGCCGGCCCCGTTCGACTGGCGCGCCCCGCTGCCGCCCGCCCCGCCGCGCACCCGCGTCGCCAAGGCCGGTGCGGACCTCCGGTGGCTGCGCACCCACCTCGGCCCCTGGATCGGCCGCCGTCTCACCGGCCGCTCCTCCGGCGACGGCCGCCCGCCCAAGCGCGCCGAGCTGCTCCCCTATGAGGGCTGACGGAGGTTACCGGGGAGTCGGGTGGATCTCGTTCCGATGTGGTCAAGTTGCTTGTCCAAGTGGTCAGTTGACTTGACCACCGGACAGGTGGAGCTGGCATGCTGCCGGTATGAGCGAGCCCGAGCCCATCGCCCAGAGTCTCCCGCCCCTGCTGATAGCCCTGGCCTCCGAGTTGGTGCACGCCATCGACACCGGAGTGCGCGACCGGGGCTTCACCGACCTCCGCCCCGCCCACGGCTTCGCCTTCGCCCGGCTCGCTCCGGGCGGTGCCACCGTCAACGAGTTGGCGGTCCACCTCGGCGTCACCAAACAGGCGGCCAGTCAGATGGTCGATGACCTGGTCCGGAAGGGCTACGTCGAACGACATCCGCACCCCAGCGACGCCCGCGCCAAGCTGATCGTCCTGACCGACCTCGGCTGGGAGTGCACCCGCGCCACCGAGGCCGCCGCCGCCGACGCCGTCCGCCCCTGGGCCACCACCCTGGGCCGGCGCCGCCTGCGCGAGCTCCACGAGGACCTCAACCTGCTGGCCCCCGTCGGCCAGCTCCGCCCCGCCTGGTGACACTCCCCACCCCCTCGGGGGACACCCGCACCTGACGAGGTGTCGGTCCGTTTGCCCGGCCCATCGGGGGAGCCGGGCGGAAGGGCCGGCGACCCGACGGGGGCCCGCCGGGGGCCCGCGCGCCGCCGCGTTAACTGTTTGCGTGCACACGGCAGGCCCGGGCAAGGTGCCGGGATGACGACGGAGAACGCGGTACTGCCGCCCGAGGTGCTGGACTACTACGCGCGCGGCGAGGAGGACGGCCGGCTGGACCGGGGCGCCAACCGCCTCGAGGAGCTGCGGACCAGGGAGCTGCTGCTGCGCCTGCTCCCGCCCGCCCCGGCCCGGGTGCTGGACGTGGGCGGCGGCAGCGGCCGGTACGCGGAGTGGCTGGCCGGGCTCGGGTACGCGGTCGAGCTGGTCGATCCGGTGCCGCTGCACGTGGAACAGGCCGGGCGGCGGCCCGGCGTTACGGCCCGGCTCGGCGACGCACGGGCGCTGGAGGTGCCGGACGCCTCGGTGGACGCGGTGCTGCTGCTCGGCCCGCTCTACCACCTGACGGAGCGCCGGGACCGGGTGAGGGCGCTGGCCGAGGCGCGGCGGGTGGTCCGGCCGGGCGGGCCGGTGGTGGCCGCGACCATCAACCGCTTCGCGGGCCTGCACGACATGCTCGCCAAGGAGTACTACTTCGACCCGGCCCGCCGCCCGCAGGTGGACGCGGCGGTCGTCGACGGCCACCTGCGGCCGTCCGGAGAGCGGCCCGCCTTCACCACCGCCTACTTCCACCGGCCCGAGGAGGTGCCGGAGGAGTACGCGGAGGCCGGGCTCGCGGTCGCCGGGCAGTACGGCGTCGAGGGCGCGGCCTGGCTGATGGGCGGGGTGAACGACTGGCTGGACGACGAGGAGCGGCGGGCCGTGGTGCTGGAGGCGGTGCGGCGCACCGAGTCGGAGCCCTCCCTGCTCGGCGTCAGCGGTCACCTGCTGACGGCCGGCCGGCGTCCGGAGCGGGCCGGCTGACCCTCCTTCGGGTGCGAAAGGGCGGGTACCCGTGCCGCCCGCGCGCCCCGCGGCCTACGATCTCCGGACGAGTCGGTGTGAGGGGGAGAGCGTGGGCCGTGTACGACCGGCGGGGGCCGGGGCGGGGGAGGCCGGGCCGCAGCGGGACGGTGTGCTGGTGCTGATGGCGGCGGCCGTCGCCTCGGTCCTGGTGGTCTCGCTGGCGGTCAGCTGGCTGGCCCGGCAGCTGGTGCCGTTCGCCCTGCTGCTGTCCCTGGCCGCGATGGCCGGGGCCGTCACCAGCCGCTTTCGGGTGCTCGCCCGTCGGCGCGAGTTCGTCGCCAGGACGGCCCAGCTGAGGCACGGCGGGCGGTTCCTGGCGATGAGTCAGGAGGAGTTCGCGCAGGCCCTCGCCGAACTCTGCCGCCGGGACGGCTGCGCCTCGGCGGAGCTGACCGGCCCGGCCGAGCTCCTCGTCACCGCCCCGGACGGCGGCCGCCTGCTGCTGCGCACCGTCCGCCAGGAGTCCCGCTCCCCGCTCGGCCCCGCCGAGCTCGGGCAGCTGCCGGAGACCCACCACGACCACCGGACGGCCCTGGTGACGGCCGGTCGCTTCACCGAGGCCGCCACCGCCCGCTGCACCGGGGCCGGCATCCGCACCGTCGACCAGCGCGCCCTCTCCCTCTGGGCCGACGGCAGCGGCCCGCCGCCCTGGGCCTGACCGGCCGGTCCGCGGGGCGGCCCGGTGCCCGGCGCCTGTGCCGGAGCCGGAGCCGTCAGGTCAGGGTGATGCGGACCGCCACCGTGCCGGTGTGGCCGCGGCGCAGGCGGCTGCCGAGGAGGGTGAGGCGGCCGATCAGGCCGTACTTGCGGTTGAGCAGGGCGCGGTACTCGTGGGCCGCGGCGGCGTCCAGGATCTCGGCGGTGCCGGGGACCTGCTCACCGGTCGGGTTGCCGCGGACGTCGCAGGGGCCGACCAGGACGTCGGCGCGGTTGCGGATCCGCTTGACCTTCCAGGAGTCGGCCACCGTCCAGATGCCCAGCGCGTCACCGTCCCGGACCACCCAGACCGGCGTCGGCACGCCGGACCCGTCCCGCTTGAAGGTGGTCACCAACAGGTACTTGCCGTCGGCGAGTTGGTCGATCGTCTGGGAGCTCATGCCGGGAGTCTAGGCGGGGCCCGTGAGCTGGGGTATACCGGGACGACCCGCCCGGAGCCGGACGGGTGGACGGGGGTGGTGGTGACGTACGCCAGAGTGACCACGGCGGCGGAGGGTGACACGGCCCTGGCGTTCGCCACGGGGGTGGTGGGTGCCGGGCTGGTGGCGCTGGGTGCGACGGCGGGGCGGGCCGGGCCGGGGTACCTGGCCTACGGGTGCTCGCTGGCGCTGCCGGGGCTGCTCTGGTCCTCGCTCCAGGTGCTGCGGCCGGGCCGGATCACGGTGGACGGGCGCGGGCTCTCCGTACGCTTCGCCTTCCTACCCCGTGAGGTCCGGCTGCTTCCTACCCCGTGAGGTCCGGCTGCCGTGGGCGGCGGTCACCATGGTGACCGAGCTCGGGGTGCGGATCGCCCGGGAGCCGGTGCCGGTGGTGGCCTTCGACCTGGAGGTGCCGCTGCCCCGGGTGGTGCGGCTCTCCTCGGCCTGGTCGCTCTACCGGCGGCTGGCGGAACGGCTGGGCCGCGGGCCCGGGGCACCCGGCTTGGCCTTCGTGGCCCGGCACCGGGAGGAGGAGTTCGCCGAACTGCTGCTGGCGGTCCGTGAACTCGGCGTGCGCCACCGGGACCGTACCCCGGATCCCTTCACGCTGTGACCGCCCGCCGTGCCGTTCAGGCCGTGACCGCCCGGCGCGGGCGGTCGACCAGTTCGCCGCCGCAGTTGGGGCAGACCTGCTCCATCGCGTCCGCGCACGGCACGCAGTAGCTGCACTCGTAGGAGCAGATCCGGGCGGGCCCGTCCGCCGCCAGCTCGGCGGTGCCGCAGCGCTCGCACAGTCCGCGCATCTCCAGGGCCATCGGGTGCTCCGTTCTCCGTGATCGGGTGGAGCACCATTCTGGGGCGAAGGAAAACCGCAGGTGAAGGGGTGTCAGTGCCACCCTCCGCCGAGATCCTGCCAGAATGCGGACGGTACTCAGCGTTGAACCAGGAGAAGGTGACCGGCTTCGTGACCATGCCAGTCGAACGGAAGATCGCCGAAGAGCTGGGCGTACGGGAGGGGCAGGTGAGAGCGGCCGTCGAACTGCTCGACGGCGGCTCGACCGTCCCCTTCATCGCGCGCTACCGCAAGGAGGTCACCGGCGAGCTCGACGACGCCCAGCTGCGCACCCTGGAGGAGCGCCTGCGCTACCTGCGCGAGCTGGAGGAGCGCCGGGCCGCGGTGCTGGAGTCGATCGAGGCCCAGGGCAAGCTGGACGAGGCGCTCAAGGCGCGGATCCTGGCCGCCGACTCCAAGGCCCGCCTGGAGGACATCTACCTCCCGTACAAGCCCAAGCGGCGCACCAAGGCCCAGATCGCCCGCGAGGCCGGCCTGGAGCCGCTGGCCGACGCCCTGCTCGCCGACCCGGGCCTGACGCCCGATCAGGCCGCCGGGGCCTACCTGAACGAGGCGGTGGCCGACAGCGCCGCCGCCCTGGAGGGCGCCCGTGCCATCCTGGTCGAGCGCTTCGGCGAGGACGCCGACCTGGTCGGCTCGCTGCGCGAGCGGATGTGGGGCCGGGGCCGCCTGGTCGCCACCGTCCGCGAGGGCAAGGAGCAGGACGGCGCCAAGTTCGCCGACTACTTCGACTTCGCCGAGCCCTACACCAAGCTCCCCTCGCACCGCATCCTGGCGATGCTGCGCGGCGAGAAGGAGGAGGTGCTCGACCTCGACCTCTCCCCGTACGACGGTGCCGAGGGCGACCTGCCCGGCGAGAACGACTACGAGCAGCGGATCGCCGCCCGCTTCGGCGTCGCCGACCGCGGCCGCCCGGCCGACAAATGGCTGGGCGACACCGTCCGCTGGGCCTGGCGCACCCGGATCCAGGTGCGGCTCGGCATCGACCTGCGCACCCGGCTGCGCCAGGAGGCCGAGGACGAGGCCGTCCGGGTCTTCGCCGCCAACCTGCGCGACCTGCTGCTGGCCGCCCCGGCCGGTACCCGCGCCACCATGGGCCTGGACCCGGGCTTCCGCACCGGCGTCAAGGTCGCCGTGGTGGACGCCACCGGCAAGGTGGTCGCGCACGAGACCATCTACCCGCACCAGCCCGCCAACAAGTGGGACGCCTCGATCGCCACCCTGGCCGCGCTGGCCGCGAAGCACGACGTCGAGCTGGTCGCGATCGGCAACGGCACCGCCTCCCGGGAGACCGACAAGCTGGCCGAGGACCTGATCAAGCGTCACCCCGAGCTGAAGCTCACCAAGGCGATGGTCTCCGAGGCCGGCGCCTCGGTCTACTCCGCCTCGGCCTTCGCCTCCCAGGAGCTGCCGGACCTCAACGTCTCGATCCGCGGCGCGGTCTCCATCGCCCGCCGGCTCCAGGACCCGCTGGCCGAGCTGGTGAAGATCGACCCCAAGTCGATCGGCGTCGGCCAGTACCAGCACGACCTCAGCGAGGTGAAGCTCTCGCGGTCCCTGGACGCGGTGGTCGAGGACTGCGTCAACGCGGTCGGCGTGGACGTCAACACCGCCTCCGCCCCACTGCTCACCCGGGTCTCCGGGGTGACCGGCACGCTGGCCGACAACATCGTGGCGCACCGCGACGCCAACGGGCCGTTCCGCACCCGCAAGGCGCTCAAGGACGTGGCCCGGCTCGGGCCGAAGGCCTTCGAGCAGTGCGCGGGCTTCCTGCGCATCCCCGGGGGTGACGACCCGTTGGACGCCTCGGCGGTGCACCCCGAGGCCTACCCCGTGGTGCGCAAGATCCTCGCCGCCACCGGTGGCGACCTGCGCGCCCTGATCGGCAACGGGGCCGCCCTGCGCGCCCTGCGGCCCTCGGACTTCGCCGACGACACCTTCGGCGTCCCGACCGTCACCGACATCCTCGGCGAGCTGGACAAGCCGGGCCGCGACCCGCGCCCGGCCTTCCGCACCGCCACCTTCAAGGAGGGCGTCGACAAGATCGGCGACCTGGAGGCCGGCATGGTGCTGGAGGGCGTGGTCACCAACGTGGCCGCCTTCGGCGCCTTCGTGGACGTGGGCGTCCACCAGGACGGCCTGGTGCACGTCTCGGCGCTGTCCAAGAACTTCGTCAAGGACCCGCGCGAGGTGGTCAAGCCCGGCGACATCGTCAAGGTCCGGGTCGTCTCGGTGGACGTGCCCCGCAAGCGGATCGGCCTGACGCTCCGTCTGGACGACGAGACCCCGCGCGGCGGCTCCACCTCCGGTGGCGGTGGCGGTGGCGGCCAGGACCGCAACCGGGACCGCGGCCCGCGCCCGCCCCGCCAGGGCGGCGGCAACCGCGACCAGGGCCAGCGCGGCCGCGGCAACGCCTCGTCGGCCCCCGCCCCCGCGAACAGCGCGATGGCCGACGCCCTGCGCCGGGCGGGCCTGACCGGCAAGTGACGCCGGACCGCTGACACGCCGTCGGGCCGCCTCCCGTTCTCGGGGGTGCGGCCCGAAGTCGGTCGGTGCCCGTGAGGGGCCCCTCGGGGGCGGGGCCCCGGGATGGGGTCAGATGGGGGAGCGGTCGTCAGCCGGCGGTGGCGCGGGAGTCGACCGCGAGGGCGATCAGGTCGTGCCACCAGGGGTCGCGGTGGTGGGTCAGCAGGCGCTGGGCCTCCGCCGGGGGCACGGCGCGGACCTCGACCACCTGCTCGCCGTCCTCCGGGTTCAGGGGCTCGGAGTCGACCGTGACCTCGGCCCAGCCCCAGAGCCAGGCCTTCTCGGGGTGCGGCTGCCAGGGGCGGTAGGGCTCGGGGTGGTCGGTGACGCAGCGGTGGGCGCCGATCCAGACCGGCTCGCCGAGCATCCGGGCGCCGGCCTCCTCGCGCAGCTCGCGCACCAGGCAGCTCTCGATGCTCTCGGCCGCCTCCCGGGTGCCGCCGGGGAGGAACCAGTGGCCCCGCGCGTCCCGGCAGAGCACCACCTGGTCACCGGAGAACCCGACCAGGTGGATGTTGGTGATCAGCCCGTCCGGCGGGAGCTCCGCCGCGAACTGGGCGTCGATGCCGCCCCAGGCCCAGCGCTGGGGCGCGTACAGGCGCGGGTAACGGGCGGCCTGCTCGGCTGTTCTGTCCGAAGTGTCCGTCATTCAAGGATCTTAGTCCCGCCCGGGCGGTGGCTGTAAAGCACCGCTGACACGCGGTCAGGTCCGCCCGCGCCGGGGCCGCGTAGGGTGGGCCGGAACCACCCCGGAGGGAGTCCCCGATGCCCACTGTCCTCTACGTCACCGACCTGACCTACCAGGCCAAGGGCCGCCGCTACTGCGACGAGGACATCGCGCTCTCGGCCGCGCTGCGCGGCGAGTTCGCGACGGTGCTCTGCCACCCGCTGGACGCCGCCGCCCTGATGGGCCGCTTCGACCTCACCGTGGTGCGCAACAGCGGCCCGGTGCTCGGGTACCGGGAGGCGCACGAGGCGTTCCGGGAGCGCGCGCTGGCCGAGGGGGTCAAGGTCTTCAACCCCCTGCACGGCCGGGGCGACATGGCCGGCAAGGGGTACCTGCTCGACCTCACCGCCGCCGGGTACCCGGTGATCCCCACCGTGGCCTCGGCGGACGGGCTCGGCCGGCTGCCGGAGGCGGCCGTCTACCTGAGCAAGCCGCTGCTGGGCGCCGACTCGATCGGGATGGCACTGCACCGCCCGGAGGAGCTGCCCTCCCTGGAGCTGGACGGCACGGTGCTGCTCCAGCCCCGGATCGACTTCCGGTACGAGGTCTCCTTCTACTACGTCGGCCGGGAGTTCCAGTACGCGCTGTACGCCCCGGACCCGGCCGCCCGCTGGCGGCTGGAGCGCTACGACCCCACGCCCTCCGACCTGGCCTTCGCCCGCCGCTTCGTGGAGTGGAACGCGCTCGACCACGGCATCCAGCGGGTGGACGCCTGTCGCACGCCCGAAGGCGGGCTCCTGCTGGTCGAGTTGGAGGACCTCAACCCCTACCTCTCGCTGGACCTGCTGGACGGCGGCACCCGGGCCTCCTTCACCGCCGCGATGGCCGCCTCGATGCGGAGCCTGCTGGAGTCCTGACGGGCGGTCAGTGCCGGAGCAGGTAGGGCAGCGAACTGTCGTTGTTCAACAGCCAGGCCAGGTAGGAGGGGTTGGTCCTGGCCAGCTCCAGGTAGGCCGAGCGCAGGTCGCCGTACAGGCCCTCCAGGGCGCAGCTGCTGAGGGCCCGGGCCCGCCAGACCAGCAGCAGCCGGACGCTGAACGGGTCCCCGTGGACGGGGCGGATGACGGTGCCGGGGCCGGGGAGCGAGGTGGGCTGGCAGGGGCGGACGGCCTCGCCGGAGGCGACCAGTTCGGCGGCGGTGGCGTTGTCCCTGACCTGCACCACCCGGGGGTTGAGCCCGGCCTCGGAGAGGACGCGGCGCAGTGCGGCGTACTCGTGGTCGGCGGTCGGGTCGACCATCCAGGCGTCGGCGGCCAGGTCCTGGAGGCGCACCACGGGGGAGGCGGCCGCCGGGTGGGTCAGGGCCAGCGCGACGAACTGCGGCTCGCGGGCGACCAGGACGCGGTGCCCGGTGCCCTCGGGCAGCCGGAGCGGGAAGCCCTCGCTCTCGTGCACGAAGGCCAGGTCCAGCTGCTCGGCGCCGACCAGTTGGAGCAGGGCGTTGGCCGAGACGTCGATCCGGATGGTGGTGTCGGTGTCCGGCAGTCGCTCGTGCACCCGGCGCAGCCAGCCGGCGGTGGCCCGGCTGCCGACGCTGCCGATCCGCAGCCTGGCCCGGTCCGCTCCGTCGGTCTCCTGCCGGGCGGCGGCGACCAGTTCGGCCATGTCGGCGACGATGCCGCGGGCCCGGGAGAGCACCGAGTGGCCGAGCGGGGTGAGTCTGCTGCCGGTCCGCTCGCGGGTGAACAGCCGCCCGCCGACGGCCCGTTCGATCCGGTGCAGCTGGGTGGTGACGGAGGGCTGGGTGGTGCCGAGCTGCAGGGCGGCCTTGCGCACGCTGCCGGTGTCGGCGACCGCGCACAGCACTCGCAGGTGCCTGACTTCGAGCTCCACAGCGGGAGCATAGGCGGTCGCTGACCTGCACGCCAGGGACATGACACCTTCTGTCAAGGCGGGTGATAGCCCCGTGCTATCTCCGGCTGCCATCATCCGCAGCCCCGGGGTGGTGGCCGAAGCTCATGGGCACAGCGCAATCCCCCACGCCAAGCCGGCTGCCCCACAGGTGACTTGGCCCCATGAACTGGAGTCCCCCGCATGCAGCGCTCCATGCTCTCGCTCGCCGCGGCCGCCGCCCTCGCCCTGACCGGCCTGGCCGCCCCGGCCGCCGTGGCCGCGCCCGCGCAGCCCGCCGTCGCCCAGTACGCCGGCTCGGCGGCCGAGCAGGCCGACGTCAAGGCCTTCCACGAGGCGGTCATGAAGGCCGCGCTGGAACGGCAGGCGGCCAACCCGTACCTGCTCGCGGTCACCGTCACCTACAACGCCGCCTCCGCGCCGACCTTCCGCACCCAGATCGCCAACTCCACCTCGATCTGGAACAGTTCGGTCTCCAACGTCCAGCTGCGTTCGGTCACCGGCACCGCGGACTTCAAGTACTACGAGGGCAACGACTCGCGTGGTTCCTACGCCTCCACCGACGGCCACGGCCGCGGCTACATCTTCCTGGACTACCGCCAGAACCAGCAGTACAACTCCACCCGGGTCACCGCTCACGAGACCGGCCACGTGCTCGGCCTGCCGGACCACTACTCCGGCCCGTGCAGCGAGCTGATGTCCGGCGGCGGCCCCGGCACCTCCTGCACCAACGCCCGCCCGAACGCCGCCGAGAAGAGCCGGGTGAACCAGCTCTGGGCCAACGGCGTCGCTGCGTTCAAGGCCCAGCAGACGGCGAAGGCCGGTCGGTGAGAAGCTAGTTGACGTCCGAGGGCCCGGCCTCCGTGCGGAGCGGCCGGGCCCTCGGCATGCCCGCGGCTCAGCTCCTGGACGCGAGCAGCAGGGCCACGTCGTCCACCCGGTGGTCGGAGTGCCGGGCCTCGCGCAGCAGTTGGTCGGCCAGCCGGTCGAGACCGTCGGCCGGACTGTGGGCCAGGGCGCTGCGCAGCCGGTCCAGGCCCTGGTCGATCGGGGCGCCGGGCCGCTCCACCAGGCCGTCGGTGAACAGCGCGAGCACCGCCCCCGGCGCCAACTCCAGCTCCGTGCACGGGTACTCGGCCCCGGGATCGACCCCGAGCAGCGGGCCGCCGGGCAGCTCCAGCAGCTCGGTGCGGCCGTCCGGGTGCCGCAGCAGCGGCGGGACGTGCCCGGCCCGCACGGCCCTCGCCCGGCCGCTGGCCGGATCCAGCCGGAGCAGCAGACAGCTGGCCAGCAGCCCCGGGTCGAGCTCCAGCAGCAGCCGGTTGGTCCTGCTCAGCACCTCGCCGGGGGACTCGTCGGTGTCAACGAACGCCCGTACCGCACTGCGGAGTTGGCCCATCGTCGCAGCGGCCCCGACACTGTGCCCCTCGACGTCCCCGATCACCAGCGAGACGCACCCGCCGCCCGCGATCGCGTCGTACCAGTCACCGCCGATCTCCATCCCCCGGGTGCCCGGCAGGTAGCGCGCCGCCACCGCCAGACCCGGGACCTCCGGCAGCCGGTGCGGCAGCAGCGCCTGCTGCAGGCCGCGGGCCAGCGCGAACTCCGCGTCGTACAGCCGCGCCCGGTCCAGCGCCTGGGCGATCAGCCCGCCCAGGGCGGTCAGCACCGCGCGCTCCTCGCTGCCGAACACCCGGGACCGCTCGAAGCCCAGGATGCAGCTGCCCACCGGCAGCCCCGAGGCGACCAGTGGCAGGAAGGCCCAGGCCCCCATCTCGTCCTGCGCCAGACCCGGGTAGGCCGCCTGGAGCTCCCGGGCCGACTCGAAGAACACCGGCGCACCGCTGCTGAACACCTCCGCCCCCGGCACCCGGGCCCGCACCGGGATCCCCTCGAACGGCTCCAGGAACCCGTCCGGGTACCCCGACTGCGCGATCAGGTGCATCCGCCCGCCCCGGACCAGGTAGAGCGCCAGCTCCTGGCCGCCGAACCCGGGCAGGATCTGGTCGATCACGCAGTCGCAGACCTCCTTCACCGTCACCGCCTCGGTGAGCGCGCTGGCCAGCTGGAGCAGGTGGTACGTCGCCCCCAGACTGGCGGGGGTGGCCGGCGGGGCCTCGCGCGGCCCTGCTCCGGCCCCTGCTCCTGCTCCGGCTCTTGTTCCGGCCCTGGGCCGGGCAGCGGCGGGCACGCCCGGCCGCTCGGCCGGGGTGATCCGCACCGTCAGCCCGGACGGGTCCGGGTAGAGCGCGAAGGCCAGCCACTGGTCGGGCGGGCGCAGCGCCAGGAAGGCGGTCGGCTGCTGGGCCAGCATCGCGGCCCGGTAACGGTCCTCGTAGGCCGGCTCCGCCAGCCAGGGGAGCACGGACCAGGGATGACGGCCGATCAGTTCGTCCCGGCCGGTGCGCAGCAGCAGTTCGGCACTGCGGTTCAGGTAGCCGACCCGGCCGTCCGGATCGAGTGCCACCACCCCGTCGCGCAGCCGCTCCACCGCGGCGGCGGCCGGGTGCGACGGCTCCTCGGCGGAGACGGTCAGCGGCTGCTCGGGCGGTGCGGGCGGATCGTCGGCGAGCGCCGCCGCCAACCGGTTGGCCACCGTCCTGAGCTGCCGCCGGGCACTCGCCGACGGGGTGTACCCGGCCGGCCAGACCACCGCCAGGACACCGAGCGGGTGACCGTCGGCACTGACCGGAGTGCAGCCGAAGGCCTGCAGGTGCGGCAGGCCCAGCGCCACCCGGGGGTAGCGCCTCATGGTCTCCTCCGGGTCGGTGAGCAGCACCGTCCGCCCGGTCCGGAACGCCTCCGAGGCGGGCAGCGGAGCCGCCACCGACAGGTACCGGAACCCGCTCAGCAACTCCACCGGAATCCCGGCCACCGCACTCAGCACCAACCCCCGGCGGTCCGCCGAGGGCAGGTAGAGCACGCTTCCGTACGCCGAGGTCGTGCGGACCGCCCGCCGCAGCGCCTCGGCGAGGACGGCCTCGTCGGCCGGACCCTGGCGCATGTCCTCTCTGTACGCCGCACCACCAGGGGTGTCAAACCGGGGGGCGTCCGGGAGTCGCCCGGAAGGGCAGCGGCCCAGGGGCGCGAGGAACTGCGCGCTGCGGTAGGTGATGACCCGTGTACCGGGTACGGAGGTTCACTTGCAGGTGGCTGTCCGTACCCGGCACACGGGTCTCGTCCTTCCGATTCGCGCAGTTCCCCGCGCCCCTGGCCGCCCTCCGGGCGGCACGGGCGGCACCCGGGGTGACCGATCAGGGGTGTTCGGTGAGGGCCCGGGCGGTGGCGAGTTCGGTACGGGCGGCCTCCTCGACCTGGGCGAGGTAGGTGTAGGCGTCCGAGCCGATCGGGATCCGCACGGGCGCCTCCTCGGCGGCGACGATCCGCAGCACGCGCTCCGCGAAGTCGGCCGGCCGCCCGATCTCCGGCAGGTCCTCCATCTGCCGCATGGTGGCGAGCATCGGGTCCACCAGCTCCCGGTAGGCGTCGAGCCGGCGGGCGCTCTCGTTCACCGAGGTGCCGTAGTGGGTGGCGAAGCCGCCCGGTTCGACGGCGGTGACCCGGATGCCGAAGGCCGCGACCTCGGCGGCCAGGGTCTGCGTCATGCCTTCCAGCGCGTACTTGCCGGTGACGTACGCCCCCAGACCCGGCAGGCCCATCCGCCCGGCGATCGAGGAGACGTTGACGATGTGTCCGGAGCCCCGCTCCCGCATGCCGGGCAGCACCGCGCGGACCAGCCGCCACGGCCCGACCACCAGGGTCTCCAACTGGTCCCGCAGCTCCTGGTCGCCGACCTCCTCGACCGCGCCGAAGAGCCCGTAGCCGGCGTTGTTGACCAGCACGTCGATCCCGCCGAGGCGGTCCTCGGCGAGCGCCACCGCCCCCGTCACCTGGGCCTGGTCGCGGACGTCCAGGGCGGTGGTGAGCACCCGGTCCGGGTGGCGCTCCCTCAGCTCCTCCAGGGTGGCGGGCTTGCGGGCGGTGGCCAGGACGGTGTCGCCCGCCGCCGCGACCGCCTCGGCCAGCGCCAGGCCCAGGCCCGACGAACATCCGGTGATCAGCCAACGCCGTGCCATGGGCTCCCCCTACGAGTCTGCGGTGACGGCCCACGCTCCCAGATCCGGAGCCGGGCCGCTCCGCTTCCGTCCGCCCCGGCCGAGGCGAGCGGAAGCGCACCAGGGGCGCACGCTCCCGCCGCCGGATGCGCCCCCGGCACGAACGAGCACCAGCCGGCGCGCCCTCCTCACTCCGTCGCGGTGAACAGCTCCAGCGCCCTGTCCCGGACGTCCTCGGCCGGGTGGCGGCGCAGCGTCCGGAGCAGGTCCCGCCACTCGGCGGGCCAGCCGTGGCGCCGGCCGAAGACGGTGGTCAGGCCGAGCGCCTGGAGGCCGGAGCGGTAGCCGCCGCACGCGGCCAGCTGCCGGGCGAGGGCCGCCACCGCGGCCGGGTCCTCGGGCATGAGTGCGCTCCGCCGCCTCCGGGAGAGCGCGTCCGCGCACTGCAGGGCCAGCGCCGGACGTCCCGCGCAGGCCTCCTCCAGATCGGCCAACCTCCCTGCCAGCACGGCCGGCTCGTCCCTGAGGTCGACCAGGGAGAGCAGCAGCCGGACCCGCAGCGCGGGCTCCGGGCGGAGCAGCTCGGCCAGGGCCGTCACGGTCTCCCGCTGCCAGGGCCGCTCCGGCTGGGCGACGGAGGTGAGCAGCTCCCGCAGGCGCTGACGGGCCGGCAGGTCCCGGTCCTCCCCGGCGTCCGCGGTGTCCGCGGCGTCCGCGGTCCCACCGGGCAGGCCCGACGCCGCGTCCGCCGCGAGCAGCACGGTGACGGTGCGGTGCAGCACGCTGCCCGGCGCGGCCCCGCCCAGGGGGTGCGGCTGCCCGTTCCAGGCCAGTGAGACGGTGGCGCGGGCGGCGGCCCGCCAGGTGGCCCGCAGGGCCGGGTCGGCGACCAGGGCGGGGAGCAGACCGGCCACCTCGGGGGCGAAGCGGGCCCACTGGGGAAGGCTCTCCAGCCCGGCGACGGCGACCTCCGGCTCGGGGCTGCGGCAGACCCGGCCGACCAGGCCGGCGTACCGGACGCGGTGCGCCTCGGCGAGCTGCCACGGGCGTATCCGCACCAGGGCCTGCTGCGCCTGGGCGGGGCCGGAGGCGGCCCGTTCGAGCAGGTCCCAGACCTCCGGACGCTCCGTCAGCCGGGTCGCGGCCCCGATGGCGGCGGCCAGCGCGTCAGGGTGCTGACCGGGTGTCAGGGTGGCGGTGCGCAGCAGGGCGGCGGCCCGGGCCGGCGGCAGGTACGCGGTGGCCAGCCGGACGGCCTCCTTGCGGGTGGTCACCTTGCCGCCGGTGGTCAGCGGCGCCAGCTGCCGTTCGAGCTCCGCGGGGCGGACGTGGCGGGCGGCCCTGGCGGCGGAGTACATCGCCACCCGGGCCCGGTCCCCGTCCACCCGGGCGAGCAGTGGCGCCAGCGCCCCGGCCGGGTCGTCGGTCCAGGGCAGCGCGGCCAGCGCGGCCTCGGCGAGCACCACCTCGGCGGAGTCCAGGTGCTCCAGGGCCAGCAGCCGGCCGTGCACCGGAACGCCCCGGGCCGCGGTGAGGGCGGAGGCCCGGTGGTGGACGGGTTGGGTGGTGTCGGCCACCGTGCCGGCCGCGAGCCGGGCGGCGGCCTCCTGCTGACGGGGTGCCCAGCGCCGGGCGTCCCCCAGCGGTGGCAGCGGCGCCCGGGTGCCGCGCGGCAGGAAGCGGCCGTACGGCGGCGCGGCGGCCAGCAGCGGGTCGAGCAGGTCGGCCCGACGGGTGGTCAGCACCGCCAGCACCGGCGGCAGTACGGCGGCCGAGGGGTCGAGCCGGAGCAGGTGCTCCACCCGGTCGTCCCGGGTGGCCGGGGCGTCCAGCCAGTACCGGGCGGCGGTGCGGAAGGCGGCGTCGTCGGAGTGCTCCAGCGCGTCGGCCAGCAGGGCCTGGAGCTCGGGCATCCGGTGCGCCCGGCGGCCGAGCGATCCGGTCAGGGCGAACAGCAGCCGGTGGTGCGGGCCGGGGGCCTCGGCCAGCAGCCAGGGGCGCAGCGCGGTGAACACCTGGTGCTCCTGGCCCCGGCGCAGGGTGCGCTCCAGCGGGCCGAGGTCGGCGCCGCCGAAGTGTCCGGCGAGCTGCTGAAAGGTGGTCAGCGACCACTCCAGCAAGGGCGATCCGGCCTCGGTGGCGTTCTCCCGCAGGATCCCGACGGCCAGTCGGCGCAGGGCGTTCCTGGTCTGCTGGGAGCAGTCGCGGGCGGTGAGCGCGTCGGTGGTCAGCCGGCCCAGCGCGGCCGCGTCGGCCGGGGCGAAGAGCCGGGGGTGCAGCCCGGCCAGCGCGCCGAGCGCGGCGGACCGCACCGGGTCCTGCTCGTTGCGCAGCCGGTCGAGCAGCGGCAGCAGCCGGGCCAGGTCCGCGGGGTCGCCGGAGCCGCCCGCGTTGGTGATCAGCAGCGGCCAGGCATGGGACCGCTCCTCCGCCGACGGGCGTCGGGTGGCGGCCAGCAGCTCGGCGCCCACCTCCGCGGCGGGCAGCCGGGCGAGCACGGTCAGCACGGCGTACCGGCTCTGCCCGGCCGCCGCGCGCCGGTCGGCCTCGGCGCGGGCCCAGGCGTGGCGGTGCGCGCGCGGCAGCAGGTCGAGCTCGGTGAAGCGGGTGAGGTCCAGCCCCTTGGTGGCGGTCTCGAAGAAGGTGCCCCGGCGGCTCGGCGCGAGCTCGCGCAGCAGGGCGAGGTACAGCTCGGGCTGCTCGTACCAGCGGCGGCCGAGCTCGCCCAGCGACGGCGGGTCGGCCCGGACCAGCCGCCGCAGCAGCGAACGGGCCGGCCGGTGCACCAGCGGCCGTTCGGCCCGGGCCGGGTCGAGCAGCCAGCGGACCACCCGCTCGGCGTCCACCGCCACCAGCAGGCCGAGCCGCCCGGCCACCTGCCGGGGCAGCGCGCCCGGCCCGTACCGCTCCAGCAGGGTGAGCACCCGGGCCGGGTCGACGGGCAGCACGGCGGCCACCGCATCCGCCCGCCACTGCCACCAGGCGTCGCGCAACTGCTGGGTGCGATCCGCGAGTTCGAGCTCGGCGTGGTCCAGGAACAGGGCGGGGTGACGGCGGGCCAGCCGGGCCGGGCCGTTGCCCGCGTGGGCCAGCTCCGGCAGCAGCCGGGCGGCCGTCGCGGGGGAGCAGGCGGGCAGCAGCCGGGCCGCCTCGTCCTCCCCCCAGTACTCGCGCACCCGGTCCACCAGCCGGTCGGCCGCTCCGGTCCGCCGCCCGGCCAGCAGCGCCTCGGCCAGCCGGCCGCGCTCCACGGCGGCGGCCGACGGGTAGGCGTCCTCGACCGCCGCGTCCGGCACCAGGCCCTGCCGGACCGCGCGGAAGGCGTACCCGCGGACCACCGCGTCCCGGTCACCCAGCCACCCGGCCAGCCGGTCGCCCCGCCGGGTGGCCAGCGCGGCCAGCGCCGCGAGGCGCCGCTCGTACGGCCCGCGCGAGTCCAACTGGTCGATCAGTTTGGTGAGTTGGCGTTCGTCCAGGCCGCGGGCGAAGCGGGCCACGTACGGGTCCACCCGCGGCGCGGGGAGCGGGTCGACGGCGCGGAGCAGCTGATCGGCGATGCGGAACATGCGGCCGATTCTGCCCGGTCCGGCCCTGGCCGGGCCAACGGAAAAACCAGGGGCCGACGGGTGGGCCAGGGTGCCATCATGGCCGGTCAACCGGCCCGGTCGGCCGGGGGCGGAGCGAAACAGTGGAGACGAGCATGGTCAGCGGTACGGCATTGGCGGGGATCGCCCTGGTGGCGTTGGGGATGGCACTGACGCCCGGCCCCAACCTGGTCTACCTGGTGTCCCGTTCGGTGTTGCAGGGCCGCCGGGCCGGGCTGGTCTCGCTGGCCGGGGTCGGGCTCGGCTTCCTGGTGTACCTCGCGGCGGCCGTGGCCGGGATCGCCACCGTCTTCGCGCTGGTGCCCGGGATCTACCTGACCCTCAAGCTGCTCGGCGCCGGGTACCTGCTCTGGCTGGCCTGGCAGATGCTCCGGCCCGGTGGCCACTCACCCTTCGCCACCCGGGAGTTGACCCCGGACCGGCCGCGGAAGCTGTTCGCGATGGGCTTCGTCACCTGCCTGCTCAACCCCAAGATCGCCATCCTCTACGTCTCGCTGCTCCCGCAGTTCATCGACCCCGAACGCGGCGGAGTGGCCGTGCAGAGCTTCGCCCTCGGCCTGACCCAGATCCTGGTCTGCCTGGCCAGCGACGCGGCGTTCGTCGTCACCGCCGGCTCGGTCGCCGCCTTCCTCACCCGCCGCCCCACCTGGCAGCGCGTGCACCGCTACGCGATGGGCACCGCCCTCGCCGCCTTCGCCGTCCGGCTCGCCGCCGACCGCTCCCGCGCCGTGGTGGCCGCACCGTGAGGGGCCGCCGGACGGGGATCGACACGGTCACCCAGGAGAACATCCGGTACCTGCTGACCCTGGCGCCCGTCGAGGTCCGCTCTGGCGTCTGCGCCCGGTTGGGGATCGAACCGGGCGGCGTACTGGCGGGAGCGGTGCACCTGCACGGCGACGCCGAGCACCGGCCGCTGCTCTTCGCGGGGCTCGTGCCGTTGCTCCCTCGGGCCGCCGGCTGGTGGATGCTGCGGGAGGACATTCCGGAGGTCAACCGGCAACTGCTGAGCCACGGGTGGCTGCCGCCGGGCCTGGCCGCCGACGTCCGGGACGGGATGCCGTTCGGTCCGGGCACCGTCGGGTCGGTGCCGGTGCTTCCGGCCCGGTACGGGGTGTGGGCCCCGGCCCCCGCTCCGCTCGCTCCGGCCGACGAGCTGATCGCGCAGCTGAGGGCGGCCGTCGGGCCCAAGCGACTGCGTTCGGCCCGTAGTGCCGCAGGACAACTCCGCTACTCCGACTGGCCCTTGGTGGCCGAGGCGGATGCCGCCGAGCCGCTGCCCGGCTTCGCCCGGTGGGCGCTGGCCGAGCGGATCGACTGCCCGGCCGAGCTGCGGGCCGCCTTCGGCAGCCATCCCAAGTTCGAGCACCGGCTCCGGCAGGCCACCACGGCGGTGGAGTGCCGGGAACTGCTGGACCGGAGCGGGCTGGTCCGTGCCACGCTGCGCATCCTCGACCTGGGCCGGTGGGCCTTTCCGACCGCGCTGGCTCCGGTGGAGGAGGCCCTACGGCCCCTGGTGGCCCGTCACTTGGCCGACCGGCCGGAAGCGTGGGTCGTGCTGGCCCGGTTGCTGCCGACCTACCGCGGCACCGTGGGTGCCCTGCTGGCCGAGGCCGGAGCGGCCCGGCCGGGGGAGGAGGCGGTGCTCCCACCGGCCACCCCGCGCACAGCGGCCGGTGAGCGGGCCGCCGACCCCGCTGCCGCCCTGCGGACCGCATCCGCCCGTGCCGCCGCGGCCCCCGACAGCCCGTTGGCGGAGCACCGCCGGCGGATGGCCGAGCGCCGGGCGCGGGGCGAACTCCCCGGACCGTCCGGCAGCGGGACCACCGACCGGGAGGCCGCACCGCCGCCGGGGCGGGGTGGGTGGCTGGGGTGGTTGCGCGGGTCGCGCTGACGGTGAGCCGGTTGCGGTGCGGTGGCCGGGGCGGGCCCGTTCGGTCCGGCCCGCCCCGGCTGCCGTCCGGCCGCCTGGTGCCGTCGACCGGGGCGGTCCGCTCGGGTCGTTGACGGCCGGTCAGCTCGCCGTTGGCGGTGCGGTGCGGTGGACGCTGATCACCGCCGCCACGTCCGCCGGGAGGGCGGGCGGTGGGAGGTGGGCGCTGAGGGCGTCCAGGCGGCGGCGGACGGTGGTGGCCACGCCCTTGCCGAGGACGTAGCGGGTCGCGGTGGCGGCCGCCGGGGCGGCGTCCAGCAGGCGGTGGGCCGCCCGGCTGCGCAGGCCGGTGTTGCTCAACACCAGGTGTCGCAGCCGGTGTGCGGCTCCGGACAGGGCGGAGCCGATGGCGGTGGCGGCCGTCTCGTCCAGCCGGTTGTCCGGTGCGCCGAGGTGGGCGGCGGCGCGGACCCGGCCCAGGTCCAGCAGCTCCACCCCGGCCCCGGCCGCCGCCGTCACCAGCTCGGCGAGCGCGGTCGGCCCGATCCCCGAACTCGCGACCGAGAGCCGGGTGAGGCGACCGTAGGGGGCGGAGCGCAGGGCGGCGGTGAGTGCCCCGGTGCCCCGGTCGCCCAGCCCGGCCGCCGAGAGGTAGAGCTCACCCACCGCGCCGGCCGCCACCAGTCGCGCCACCTGCTCGGCACCTTCCGGCCCGAGCGGGTTGCCGCCCAGGTAGAGCCGCTCCAGCGGCGGCCGGTCGGTGGCCAGCAGGGCGTCCGTCAACTCGGCCAGCGCAGCCGGCGTCAGACCGGTCTGCACCAGGTCCAGCGTGCGCAACTCGCTTGCCGCGCGCACCAGATCGCCCGCCGCGTCGCCCAGCGGGTTGCGCTTGAGCCAGAGTGCCCGGACCGCCTGCGGGGAGGCGCGCAGCTGGTCGGCGATCCGGCAGGCCCCGCCGGTGGTGATGCCGTTGCAGCCCAGGTAGAGGGTGCTCACGTCGGCGACCAGGACCCGCGCGGTGACGGCGGCGGCGCCCTCGTCGCCCAGTCCGTCGGTGCCCAGCAGCAGGTGCCGCACCGGCCCGGGCGTACCGTCCGCGGCGCGCGGGCGGAGCGCCTCGGCGACCAACCGCGCACCGTCCGGCCCGAGTTGCTGCTTGCACAGGTCCAGTCGGCCGTCCGGCAGGGCGGTGCCGACCGGGAAGTCGATCCGTTCGGCGGCGGCCCGCCCGGCGCGCAGCCAGCCCAGCAGCGGACCGAGCTCCGGCTCCCGGCCCGCGGTCACCACGCCGCCTCCCGGTAGTCCTTGAGGAAGACGCCGGAGTACGGCTCCCCGGCCTCGCCGCGGACGATCGGGTGGTAGACCCGGGCCGCGCCGTCCACCACGTCGAGCGGGGTGCGGAAGCCGTGCCCGGCCATCCGGGCCTTCTTCGGGGCCGGGTTCTCGTCGGTGATCCAGCCGGTGTCCACCGCGCACATGTGCACGCCCTGCTCGGCGAGTTCGGCCGCGCTGGTGCGGGTGAGCATGTTGAGCGCGGCCTTGGCCATGTTGGTGTGCGGGTGGCCGCCGGTCTTGTTGCGGACCTCGAAGCGGCCCTCCACGGCGGTGACGTTGACCACGTACCGGTGCGGGTGCGGCGAGGCGAGCAGCAGCGGCAGCAGCCGGTCGCAGAGCAGTGCCGGGGCGAGGGAGTTGACCAGCTGGGTCTCCAGCACCTCGGCCGGGTCCAGCTCCCCGAGCCGGGCCGACCAGGAGTTGGCGGGCGCGGTGTCCGGCAGCAGTCCGGCCTCGTCCGCCTCCGGCAGCACCACGCCCGCCGACGGGCCGGCCGCCAGCTCGGCGGCCGGCCAGGCGGTGGTGAGCGCGGGCATCGGCCGGAAGCCGGGCGCCTGCCGCACCGGTGCCCCGGGCGGTAGTGCCTCGGTCTCCCCGGCGGCCAGCAGCGCGTACGCCTCGGGCGGGCGTCGCAGGGTCTGTGCGGCGTTGTTCACCAGGATGTCCAGCGGCCGCCCGTCCCGGCGCAACTCCTCGCACAGGCCCAGCACTTGGCGCGGGTCGCGCAGGTCGATGCCGACCACCGAGAGCCGGTCCAGCCAGTCCGCGCTGCCCTTGGCGGCCCGGAAGCGGCGCAGCGTGTCGTGCGGGAAACGGCTGGTGACGGTCAGTTCGACGCCGTCCCGCAGCATCATCAGGGCCAGCTGGAAGCCGATCTTCACCCGGCCGCCGGTGAGCAGCGCGCGGCGCCCCCGCAGGTCAGTGCCCAGGGCACGGAAGGCGGTGTTGTCGGCGGCGCAGTCCGGGCAGAGCAGGTGGTAGAAGCCGTCCAGCTGCCGGTAGGCGGTCTTGCAGACGTAGCAGTGCCGGGCCCGGTGCAGCCGCCCGGCGGGCGCGGGCGCCCGCTCCGGCAGCGGCGCGTCCTCACGGCGGGTCAGGCCGCCGGTGGCGGTGGCGGAGGTCAGCACGGCGTCGGCGGCCGTGCGGGCCCGGCGGCGGAGCTTGCGGCTCTCCCGGAGGAAGGAGTCGCTGTTGCGCTCGGCCCGGAGCCGTACCGGGTGGTCCACGGGCAGGCGCCGCAGGCGGCCCAGGGTCCGCTCGAAGTCGGCGAGCTCCCGCTCCGTCACCTCGTCCTGCTGCACTGCCCCTCGCCCCTCCGTGAACCCGTCCGGTCCCGGTCGGATTCGAACCGACGTGATCCTGCATGCCATGCAGGTGCGCCTGCCTCTGCGCTACGGGACCGTCCGGGCCGCCCGGTGACCGGATTCGAACCGGCGTGTCTGCCTGAGCAAGGCATGCGCCTGCCTCTGCGCTACGCCCGGACGGTTCGCACATGCTAGCGGGTCGGTGCGCACGGGATCATCCGAATACGCGCGGTGGGTGCGGGCACGGACGGAACCCGCGCGGTGCTCTTGACCTAGAGTGCACTCCAAGGGGCAGGGTGGGCCTCCGGACGATCGGCCACACCGGAGGAGTGAAGAAGCATGCGCAACACCACCCTGGGCACCGGCGGTCCCGAGGTCGGCGTGATCGGGCTCGGGTGCATGGGCATGACCTGGGCGTACGACCCGAACGGACGGGACGACGCGACCTCGGTACGGGTGCTGCGCGAGGCACTGGACCTGGGCGTGACCCTGATCGACACGGCGGACGTCTACGGGCCGTTCGACAACGAGGAACTGGTCGGCAAGGGCCTGGCCGGGGAGTACCGCGAGCGGGCCGTGCTGGCCACCAAGGTCGGCCTGGTGACGGGCCTCGGCGGGGCCCGGGTCGGCAACGACGGACGCCCCGAGCACGTCCGCGCCTCCATCGACGACAGCCTGCGCCGCCTCGGCACCGACTACGTCGACCTCTACCAGCTGCACCGGGTCGACCCGGCCGTCCCGGTCGAGGAGACCTGGGGCGCGATGGCCGAGCAGGTCGCGGCCGGCAAGGTGCGGCGGCTCGGCCTCTCCGAGGTGACGGTGGAGCAGATCCGGCGCGCCCGGGCCGTCCACCCGGTCGCCTCCGTGCAGTCCGAGCTCTCGCTCTGGACCCGGGACGCGCTGGCCGAGGTGCTCCCGTACACCGAGGCCAACGGCATCGCCTTCCTGCCCTTCTCCCCGCTCGGCCGCGGCTTCCTGGCCGGCCGCTTCGGCACCGCCGCCGACCTCCCCGCCGACGACTGGCGCTCCACCCTCCCGCGCTTCCAGGCCGACGCCCTGGCCGCCAACCAGGCCCTGGTGGACACCGTCCGCCGGATCGCCGACGCGCACGGCGCCACCCCGGCCCAGGTCGCCCTCGCCTGGGTGGTCGCCCAGGGCAGCCTGGTCATCCCGATCCCCGGCACCAAGACCCCCAAGTACCTGGCCGACAACGCCGGTTCGGCCGACCTCGTGCTCACCGCCGAGGACCTCGCCGAGCTCGACGCCCTCCCGGCCCCGGTCGGCGACCGCTACTGACGCGCGCTCAGGCCGGGCCGCCCCCGCCGTCGCGCGGGGACGGCCCGGCTTGCCGTTCCTCCGGTCCACGCGCTTGCATGTGCGAATGCCCTCACCCGTCCTGTACCTGTTCGGCACCGCCGCCTTCCCCGTGCTCGGCGTACGCTCCGTCATCGAGCAGGCCCAGGCCCGCGGCTGGGACGTCTGCCTCGGCCTGACCCCGACCGCCGCCGACTGGCTCGGGCCCGAGATCCCGGCCCTCACCGAGCTCACCGGCCACCTGGTGAAGAGCCGCTACCGCCGCCCCGGCGAACCCGACCTGCTGCCCCCGCCGGACGCCGTCCTGTTCGGCCCGGCCACCTTCAACTCGCTCAACTCCCTCGCCCTGGGCCTCACTTCCTCCTGGGTCGTCGGCTACACCGCCGAGGCCTTCGGCAAGGGCCTCCCGGTCGTCGTCCTGCCCTGCGTGAACGACGCCCTGGCCGCCCACCCGCAGTACCCCCGCAGCCTCGCCACCCTCCGCTCGGCCGGCGCCCGGGTCCTCACCTCCGGGCCGGACCTGCCATGGTCCGAGGCCCTGGATGCGGTCGGTGGCCCGTAGCGGGCCGGTTCTCTCATATGCTCTCGGGGGAACAACATCCACATCACGAGGAGCAGAGCAATGAGCGAGAACGACCTCAAGAACGTCTACTTCGACGTCACCGCCGACGGCGAGGACCTGGGCCGCATCGTCTTCAAGCTGTACGACGACGTCGTCCCGAAGACCGCGAAGAACTTCCGCGAGCTGGCGACCGGTCAGCACGGCTTCGGCTACAAGGAGTCCACCTTCCACCGGGTCATCCCGGCCTTCATGCTCCAGGGCGGCGACTTCACCCGGGGCGACGGCACCGGCGGCAAGAGCATCTACGGCGAGAAGTTCGCGGACGAGAACTTCACCAAGACGCACGACCGCCCGGGCCTGCTCTCGATGGCCAACGCCGGCCGCAACACCAACGGCTCGCAGTTCTTCGTCACCACCATCGTGACCGACTGGCTCGACGGCAAGCACGTCGTCTTCGGCGAGGTCGTCGAGGGCATGGACGTCGTCAAGGCGATCGAGGGCTTCGGCAGCCAGTCCGGCCGCACCTCCAAGAAGATCGTCATCAAGGACTCCGGCACCGTCTGAGTCCCCTGACACCCCCGCCCCGGGGCCGCGCACCCGCACGGCCCCGGGAGGGGAGTCACCTGCCTTCCCGGCCGCCCTGGCCTTCCCGGACAAACCGATGGCGCGCCGACTGCCCGGCCCCCTACCGTCCCGGGCATGACCAGGACCACGCCGCCCCGACCGGTCTCCGCGGAGGCCCTCTTCCCGGAGCTGGCCCCCTACCGGGGCCGGGTCACCCGGCTGCACCCGAGACCCGGCCGCCCCGGCCGGCACGACAGCCACATCGGCGGCCCGCTGCTCTGGCCGGGCGACGAACCGTGGCCGCCCTGCCGCGAGCCGCACCAGCCCGAGACCGAGGGGTACGCACCGGAGGACATCCGCCGTACCCGGGCGGACGGCAGCCACCCGGCCGGCCGGCCGTGGCCCTCGGACGACGGGCCCGGCCCGGTACCGTTCCTGGCGTTGGCCCAGCTCTTCCGCCGCGACATCCCGGGGCTCGCCCCCGGGCCGGACGGCGCCGACCTGGTGCAGCTGTTCCGCTGCCCCCGGACCCACGGCCCGTACCTGGAGCGCCGCTACCACCTGGAGTGGCGGTCGGCCGCCCGCACCGAGCGGGCCGGACGCTTCCGCGTCGATCCACCCGTGGCGCCCCTGCTCCGCTGGGAGCACGAACTCCCCGAACCGTGCGTGCTGCATCCGGAAGAGGTGGACACCTACCCCTGGGCCGAGGACGACACGCTGCCGGCCGAGCTGATCGCGCGCATCGACGCCTGGGAGGACGCCCAGCGGGCGGAGCGCGGTCCCGACGCCCTCGACTACCAGTGCGACCTCTCGATCCCGCCCGGTTGGCGGGTCGGCGGCTTCCCCAGCTGGGCGTCGACCGGCCCGATGGCCGTCGACTGCGCGTCCTGTGCCACCCCGATGCGGCTGCTGCTGACGGCCGAGGGAGGTGAGTACGACGGTGGCTCGCACAGCTGGGTGCCACTGGAGGACCGTGACCCGGACCGTACCGGGAAGGAGTCGGTCCGGTTCGGGCTGTCCGCGGCCACCCCCACCCGGCTCCGCTTCGGCCGCGACCGGGACCTCCACGTCCTCACCTGCCCCGCCGACCTGGGGCACCCGCCGCGCTGGGTGCTCTCCTGAGCACGCGTCAGGTGAGGGCCGCGACCACGGTGGAGTGGAACCTCCCCACCGCGGTGTCCACGCTCCGGATGAAGGTGGCCCCGGCTTGGCCGCCCTTGTCGGGGAGGCCCTTGTAGAGCGAGAGCCGGAAGCCGGTCGGGCGGGAGTCGTGCCGCGGCAGGAGTTCGCCGGGTACGAGCCGCAGCGCGCTCAAGGTCCGGGACGGCCCCTGGGGCGTCCCGTCGACGAGTGCCTCGACGTGGAGGCCGGCGGGAGCGTCGGCGAGCTGTCCGACCAGGCGCTCGGCCCAGTCGGACGGACGTCCCTGCTCCGGCGCGGGGACCTCGATCGAGGTGCACAGCTTCTTGGCGCGCAGGTCCGCCGTGAGCAGCAGGTTCCCCGGCGCGTCGTCGATCCTGATCTCGGCGTGCAGACGGCCCTCGTCGGCCAGCCGGTCCGCGGCGGCGGTGAGACGGCCCAGAGCCCCCTCGGCCCGGTCGGTGCGCTTGATCACCGGCCGTACCCGGACCCCGAGTTCACCGCCGAGCTCGAGGCAGATCTGCTGGGTGAGGCGCTCCCAGCTCTCCACCACCTGGAGGGCGCGCTCGTCGCCCCGCTGGAGCTTGCTCAACTCGACCGCGTTCCGCACCGGTACCCAGGCCGGGCCCATGCGCTGGAAGCCGTGGCAGCCCGAGTGGTCGTGCCGGAGGTAGTGGAGGAGCTCCTGGAGCAGCCAGGCGTGTGCCGGGTGCCCGAGGCCCTCGTGCCGGATCAGCATCTTCGCCTGGTGCGCGATCTCGGCCCACGACAGGTGCCAGAGCCCGACCCGATGCCGGCCTGCGCTGTCGGTCCGCACCTTGACCAGCGGGAGGCCGTCCACGGCCACGTCGTTGGAGACCGTGATCACGGCGTCGTCCTCCCGGTGCGCGGCGATGTCCAGATAGTCCTGGATCTGAGCCGACTTCAGGGGATTGCCGTTGGTCTTGGACTCGACCAGGGCCCGCCACGGCCCCCCGGCGCGCTCGACCACGATCACGCCGTCCGGGTACCTGGTGCCCTTGCCGTGCGGGAGCTTCACCTCGGTGAAGGTCTCCATCCGGCCGGCCGGTGCGCCGAACGGAGCGGTGAGCCGGCGGCCGAACTCCGGCACCTGGGCCATCACGGCCAGCAGCACGGACGTGGCCCGGACTTCGCGTTCGTGGTCGTTCTTGAGCGTCGGGGCGGGGAAGAGGCGGGCCGGGTGCCACTGGGCGTTCTCGGCGAAGGAGTCCTTCGCCTCCTTCGGCAGTGTCACCTTCTTCCTGGTGGTGCGCACGGGCCCGGCCACCGGGGTGGCGGAAGCCACTGACGGGGCCGCGACGACCGGGGACGGGGGCTCGTCGTCGACCTCGACCCCGAACGCGGTGGCCAGCCCGGCCAGGCCGGTGTCGTAACCCTGGCCCACCGCACGGAACTTCCAGTGCCCGGCCAGCCGGTAGAGCTCGCCGAACACGAGGGCGTTCTCCGCGCCGGAAGGCTCGATCGCGAAGCCGAGCAGCTGCTCGCCGAAGGAGTCGGCGAGCCCGACCCGGAGGGCCTCCAACTGGCTGAAGGGGGCGAGCTGATGACGGCTCGCGGCGATCACGACCCGCTCGACCTCGGCGGGCAGTGCCGAGAGGTCGATCCCGATCCGGTCCTCCGCGCCGCTCTCCGTCAGGCGCTGGCCGAGCAGTTGGACGCTGCCGTCCGCGGCCGCCGGGTTGTTGTAGAAGAGGAAGTCGGCGTTGCTGCGGACCTTGCCGTCCGCCGTGACGAGGAGGACGGAGACGTCGGCGTCGCCCTCACCCGTGGGGCTGCTCCAGCCGACGCTCACGACGAAGGGGTCGAGCTCGGTCGTGAGGGTGTCCAGGCCGATGTTGGCGCCCTTGGTCATCTCGTGCACGGTCGGACCTCCCGGGGCCGGGCCGCCGGCGACGGAAGGGGCGGCCTCAGCGGAGCGGAGTGCGCCGTGGGTCGACGGCCGGGCGGTAGCTGGAGCCTACTCCGGGGGCCGTGCGTGTGCCCTCGATCGGATGTGGGCCGATCGGGGGAAGCCGTCAGGTGGGGTCGCGTGCGCCCCACCTGACGGGAGGTCAGGACTCCTTGGTCCAGATCAGCTTGCGGCCGGTCTCGGCCGGGGCGGTGGGGGTGTAGTCCACCGTGCGGTCGAGGTGGTAGCCGAGGGTGCGGGGGATGGCGGCGCTGGGGTGGTTGGCCTCGTCGCAGCGGATCTCGACGCGGGTGATGCCCGGGAGGGCGAGGGCGGCGTCGGTGAGGGCGGCGGCGGCGTTGGTGGCGATGCGGCGGCCGGTGTGGGAGGCGGAGACCCAGTAGCCGATCTCCAGGGCGCCGGCGCCGATCCGGCCGTGCAGGCCGAAGGCGCCGACCACGCTGCCCGGGTCCTCGTCGAGGCCGGCCAGGTACATGAAGTCGGTGCCGTCCTCCCAGGCGGTGATGCCGGCCAGGGCGAGCTCGCGGGTGTGCTCGGGGGTGGGGGCGGAGGCGGCCCACTCCATCCAGGGGCGGAGGTGGTCGAGGTTGGCCACGGTGGCCTCGTTGAGACGGTCCGAGTCCGCAAGGGTGCGGCGGCGCAGGTGGACGCCGTCGGGGAGGGTGATCAGCTCCGGCGGGCGGCCGGGGGTGAGGGGGGACTGGGCGGGGGCGGCTTCGGGGGTGGTCTCGCTCATGCGCGGATTATGCCTTCCCTTTACCGCCCCCGACCAGGGGGTTTTTCGCTGAACGGACTCCGCTGCCGGTATTCCGGACGGAGTGTCAGAGTCGGACCAGGACCTCGTCGAGTGGCTTGCGGTGGAGGTCGGGCACCCGGGCGTCCTCGGCCGGGTAGCCGACCGGGATGACGTACGCGGCGCGCTCCTCCTGCGGGCGGTCGCAGACCTCGTTGAGGAACTTCATCGGGCTCGGGGTGTGGGTCAGGGTGGCCAGCCCGGCCTGGTGGAGGGAGGCGAGCAGGAAGCCGACGGCGATGCCGACCGACTCCTTGGTGTAGTAGGGCCGGGGCGAGTCCGGGCCCTTGTGGACCTCGAAGACCACGATCACGGCCGGGGCGTCCTCGAGGAAGGGCTTGTGCCAGTCGGTCCCGATCGGGGCCAGGGCGGTGAGCCACTCCTCGGAGGCGCGGTGGTCGTAGAACTCGCGCTCCTCGGCCTCGGCGGCCTCGCGCAGGCGGCGCTTGCGCTCGGGGTCGGTGATCACGACGAAGCGCCAGGGCTGGACGTGTGCGCCGCTGGGGGCGGTGGAGGCGGTGCGGATCGCCCAGTCGATCACCTCCTCGGGGATCGGCCGGGTCGAGTAGTCGCGGACGGTGCGGCGCTGGTCCATGACCTCGTGGAAGGCCTGGGTGCGGGCGGCCGCCTCGTGGGCGGGCACGGTCATGGGGCGGAGCGGCACGGTGGGGTGGGTGGCCGCCGGTGCGGTGCTGTCAACCATGGCGCACAGCACAGCACATGACGGGGGGTCGGGGGAAGGTCTGGACCACTCTCCTTCCGGGCCGGTGCGGTCGGGCAGGTTCAGTCGGAGTGGTCGCCGGCCTGGGTGGGGCGGGCCCGGACGTGCATCCGTTCGCCCTGGGCACCGAACAGGCTGAGGAACTCCACCGGGCGGTCGCCCGCGTTGGCGAAGGCGTGCGGGGTGCGGGTGTCGAACTCGGCGGCCTCGCCCGCCTTGAGCACCAGGTCGTGTTCGCCGAGGTGCAGCCGGAGCCGGCCGGAGAGCACGTAGAGCCACTCGTAGCCCTCGTGGGTGCCCCGCTCGACCGGGGTGCCGGGCGGTGTGCGGTCCGGCGGGATGACCATCTTGTAGGCGTGCATGCCGCCGAGGTTCCTGGTCAGCGGGATGAAGGTGCGGCCGTGCCGGGTGAACGGGCGGGCGTGGATCCTCGGGTCGCCGGTGGCGGGGGCGCCGACCAGCTCGTCCAGCGGCACCCCGTACGCCTGGGCCAGCGGCAGCAGCAGCTCCAGGGTGGGTTTGCGCCGGCCGGACTCCAGCCGGGAGAGGGTGCTCACCGAGATGCCGGTGGTCTCGCCCAGCCGGTTCAGGGTGAGGTCGCGGGCCTGGCGCAGCGCCCGCAGGCGCGGGCCGACGGCGGTCAGCACGGGTTCGAAGTCCATCCGTCCATTTGCTGCTTCGGCAAGGTTCTTTGTCAATCGCGCGGGGCCGGGTGCAGGCTCGGGGACGTGGAGGCGGGGACGTGGAAAGGAGGCCCGAGATGGAGCGGTACGACGTGGTGGTGGTCGGCGGCGGTGCGGCCGGCCTGAGCGGAGCGGTGACGCTGGCCCGGGCCCGGCGCTCGGTCCTGGTGGTCGACGAGGGCCGCCCGAGGAACGCTCCGGCGGACGGGGTGCACGGTTACCTCGGCCGCGAGGGCACCCCGCCCGGCGAGCTGGTCGCGGCCGGCCGGGAGGAGCTGCGCGGCTACGGCGGGCAGGTCCGCCGGGGCACGGCGGTGGCGGCGGAGCGCGGGGCGGACGGCGGTTTCGTGGTCCGGCTGGCGGACGGCGGGGAGGTGGCGGCGGCCCGGCTGCTGGTCACCACCGGTCTGGCGGACGGGCTGCCGGAGCTGCCCGGGCTGGCCGAGCAGTGGGGGCGGGGCGTGCTGCACTGCCCGTACTGCCACGGCTGGGAGGTGCGGGACGAGGAGATCGGGGTGCTCTCCACCGGGCCGTTCGCGGTGCACCAGGCGCTGATGTGGCGTCAGTGGAGCGAGCGGATCACGCTCTTCCGGCACACCGGGCCCGAGCTCGACGCGGAGCAGCGCGAGCAGCTGGCGGCGCGCGGCATCGAGGTGGTCGAGGGCGAGGTGGCCGAGGTGGTCGGCGGCGCGGACGGCCGGATGGCCGGGCTGCGGTTGGCCGACGGGCGGCTGGTGCCGTGCCGCGCGCTGACCGTCACCACCCGGCTGACCGCCCGGGGCGGCGGGCTGCTGGAGTCGCTCGGCCTGGCCCCGGTGGAGCAGGAGCGGGACGGGCACGTGATCGGCACGCACTTCGCGGCCGACCCGGTCGGCGCCACCGCCGTGCCCGGGGTCTGGCTGGCGGGCAACGTCACCGGGCTGATGGACCAGGTGGTGGCCGCGGCGGCGGCCGGCGTACGGGCCGGGGCGGCGGTCAACGCCGACCTGACGGCCGAGGAGACGCGCCGCGCGGTCGCGGCGTACCGGATGCGGGAAGAGGGAGAGAACAGTATGGGCAACCACGAGCACGGGCACGGACACCAGCACGGGCACCAGCGCGGCGGCGCGGCGGTGGAGGAGTTCTGGGACGGCCGCTACGGCGAGAGCGAGCGGATCTGGAGCGGGAACCCGAACCCGACGCTGGTCCGGGAGGCGGCCGGGCTGACGCCGGGCCGGGCGCTGGACCTGGGGTGCGGGGAGGGCGCGGACGCGCTCTGGCTGGCCGAGCGGGGGTGGACGGTGACCGCGACGGACGTGTCGAAGGTGGCGCTGGAGCGGGCCGTGGAGCACGCGGCGGCGGCCGGGCCGGAGGTCGCGGCGCGGATCGACTGGCAGCGGCACGACTTCGGGGTCTCGTTCCCGGAGGGGGAGTACGAGCTGGTCTCGGCGCACTTCCTGCACTCGCCGGCCGACGTGGAGCTGGACCGCGACGTGATCCTGCGGTCCGCGGCGGCCGCGGTGGCCGTCGGCGGCACGCTGCTGGTGGTCGGGCACTACGAGCACCCGTCCTGGGCGCAGGACCGGCACCCGGGGATGGTCTTCCCGAGCACGGACGAGGTGCTCGCTGCTCTCCAACTGCCGGACGGGGACTGGGTGGTGGAGCGCAGCCAGCTGGAGCCCCGGGACTTCCCGTCCCCGGACGGCACCCCGGGCACCCGGACCGACAACCTGCTCAGGGTCCGCCGCGTGCGTTAGCGGTCACGCCGGGGGCGCGGGGAACTGCGCGCGGTGGAAAGGCAGCACCTGCAACTGGCTGATGGTGGTTCAGTTGCAGGTGGGCCGCCTTCCGCCTCGCGCAGTTCCTCGCGCCCCCGGAGGTGCAGCCTCGGTCAGAGTTCCACGACGCGCCCGTCGGCGACCTGGAGGCGGCGGTTGACCGTGACGGCGTCGAGCATGCGGCGGTCGTGGGTGACCAGCAGGAGCGTCCCCGTGTAGGAGGCGAGGGCGGACTCCAGCTGCTCGATGGCGGGCAGGTCCAGGTGGTTGGTGGGCTCGTCCAGGACCAGGAGGTTGACGCCGCGGCCCTGGAGGAGGGCCAGGGCGGCGCGGGTCCGCTCGCCGGGGGAGAGGGTGTCGGCGGGGCGCAGGACGTGGGCCGCCTTGAGGCCGAACTTGGCCAGCAGGGTGCGGACCTCCTCCGGGTTGGCGTCCGGGACGGCCGCCTGGAAGGCGTCGAGCAGGGGCTCGCCGCCGAAGAACAGCCCGCGCGCCTGGTCCACCTCGCCGACCAGGACGCCGGAGCCCAGGGTCGCGCTGCCCTCGGTGAGTTCGAGGCGTCCGAGCAGCGCGGCCAGCAGGGTGGACTTGCCCGCGCCGTTGGCGCCGGTGATGGCGACCCGGTCCGCCCAGTCGATCTGGAGGTCGACCGGTCCGAAGGAGAAGTCGCCGCGGGAGGCCCTGGCGCCGCGCAGGGTGGCCACCACCGAGCCGGAGCGCGGTGCGGAGGCGATCTCCATCCGCAGCTCCCACTCCTTGCGGGGCTCCTCGACCACCTCCAGCCGTTCGATCATCCGCTGGGTCTGCCGGGCCTTGGCGGCCTGCTTCTCGGTGGACTCGGTGCGCATCGCGCGCCCGATCTTGTCGTTGTCGCTGGACTTGCGGCGGGCGTTGCGGACGCCGTTCTCCATCCAGCCGCGCTGCATCCGGGCCCGGGCCTCCAGCCCGGCCTTGGTGTCGGAGTACTCCTCGTACTCCTCGCGGGCGTGCCGGCGGGCCACCGCGCGCTCCTCCAGGTAGGCGTCGTAGCCGCCGCCGTAGTGGTTGATCTGCTGCTGGGCGAGGTCCAGCTCCAGCACCCGGGTGACGGTGCGGGTGAGGAACTCGCGGTCGTGGCTGATCAGCACGGTGCCGGCGCGCAGGCCCTTGACGAAGTTCTCCAGCCGCTCCAGGCCGTCCAGGTCCAGGTCGTTGGTGGGCTCGTCGAGCAGGAAGACGTCGTAGCGGGAGAGCAGCAGCGAGGCCAGGCCGGCCCGGGCGGCCTGGCCGCCGGAGAGGGCGGTCATCGGCAGGTCGAGGCTGATCTTGAGGCCGAGCGAGTCGGCCACCTCCTCGGCCCGCTCCTCCAGGTCGGCGCCGCCGAGGTCCAGCCAGCGGTCCAGGCTGGTGGCGTAGGCGTCGTCCGCGCCGGGGCGGCCCTCGACCAGGCCCTCGGTGGCCTCGTCCAGCGCGGCCTGGGCGGCGGCCACGCCGGTGCGGCGGGCCAGGAACTCGCGGACCGACTCGCCCTCCCGGCGCTCCGGCTCCTGCGGCAGGTGACCGACGTTGGCGGTCGGCGGGCTCAGCTTGAGCGAGCCGCCCTCCGGGCTGGTCAGCCCGGCCAGCAGCTTGAGCAGGGTCGACTTGCCCGCACCGTTGACCCCGACCAGCCCGATCACGTCGCCGGGGGCGACGACCAGGTCCAGGCCGGAGAAGAGGATGCGGTCGCCGTGGCCGGCGCTCAGGTCCTTGACTACGAGAGTGGCACTCATGATGCGGCCGATTTTACGGGGCCCGGGGAGAGCCTCCGAATAATCCGTTGCGGGCCCCACCGGGTGGCTCCTACCGTGGTCCACGGCTCGCAAGCAATCCCAAGACTGGAGAAGGCCGTTGCTCTACTGAGGTCCTGAGACACCGTTCCCGCCGTGATGACGTCACCTCCGGCGGTGCGCGTGCGCGACCTCAGTGGAGAGCCCTGTCCTCCCTGCCGTGTGCCCGTAGCGGTGTCTCCCGTGTGCCCATCCACCACGGCGACCACCGGGAGGCCAACCATGGCGCAACCCACCACCGTTTCCATCCGCTGCACCGACCTCTGCTTCGAGTGGCCCGACGGCCGCAGCGTGCTGCACGACTTCCAGCTCGTGGTCGGCCCCGGCCGCACCGGGCTGATCGGCCTGAACGGGGCCGGCAAGTCCACCCTGCTGAAGCTGCTCGCGGGCGAGCTCGCACCGACCTCCGGCGGCGTCCGGATCGGTGGCGAACTCGGCTACCTGCCACAGGACTTGACCCTGGACACCACCCAGCGGGTGGACCAGGCCCTGGGTATCGGGCAGACCCGTGAGGCGCTGCACGCGATCGAGGCGGGCTCCGTCGAGGAGCGCCACTTCGCCGCCATCGGCGACGACTGGGACGTCGAGGAGCGCGCCCACGCGACCCTCGCCGGGCTCGGCCTCGGCCGGCTCGACCTGGACCGCACCGTCGGCGGGCTCTCCGGCGGCGAGGCGGTGCTGCTGCACCTGGCCGCACTGCTGCTGCGCCGCCCGGACGTGCTGCTGCTCGACGAACCCACCAACAACCTGGACCGGCGCGCCCGTTCACTGCTCTACCAGGCGGTGGAGCGCTGGCACGGGGTGCTGGTGGTGGTCAGCCACGACCGCGAGCTGCTCCAGCACGTGGACCAGATCGCCGACCTGCGGGACGGCTCGGTCACCTGGTACGGCGGCAACTTCGCCGACTACGAGCGGACGGTGGCCGCTCAGCAGGAGACCGCCGAGCGGCTGCTGCGGGTGGCCGAGGCCGACGTGCAGCGCCAGAAGCGGGACCTGATGGAGGCCCGGACCAAGCTGGACCGCAGCGCCAGCTACGGGCGGAAGAAGAGCTTCGAGCGGAACGACCCGAAGATCATCCGAGGGGCGCTCAAGCGCAAGGCCGAGGTGACCGCGGGCAAGGTGACCGGCCTGCACGTGGAGAAGCTGGCCGAGGCCAGGGAGCGGCTGACGGTGGCGGAGGAGGCCGTCCGGGACGACGCCGAGATCCGGATCGACCTGCCCCGCACGGCCGTCCCGGCCGGGCGGACGGTGCTCGGCCTGGACCGGGTGCGGCTGGTCCGCGGGCCGGCCGAGCCGGTCTCGCTGGAGCTGCGCGGCCCCGAGCGGATCGCCCTGCTCGGGACCAACGGGGCCGGGAAGTCCACCCTGCTGCGCACCATCGCGGGCGAAGTCCCGTTCGTGGAAGGCCTGTTGGACACCCCGGTGCCGGTCCGGCACCTGCCGCAGCGGCTCGACCTGCTGGACGGGGCGCTCTCCGTGGTGGCCAACGTCAAGGCCTTCGCGCCGGGGGCCGGGGACAACGCGGTCCGGGCCCGGCTGGCCCGGTTCCAGTTCCGCGGCGCCCGGGCCGAGCAGCCGGCCGGGACGCTGTCGGGCGGCGAGCGCTTCCGGGCCACCCTGGCCGCGCTGCTGCTGGCCGACCCGCCGCCGCAGCTGCTGCTGCTCGACGAGCCGACCAACAACCTCGACCTGGCGAGCGTGCGTCAGCTCACCCAGGCGCTCTCGGGGTACCAGGGGGCGCTCGTGGTCGCCAGCCACGACGTGCCGTTCCTGCGCGGGCTCGGCATCACCCGCTGGCTGGAGCTGGACGAGCGGGGGCTGCGCACCGTCGACCCGATGTGACGGTGAGCTGCCGCCGAGCAGGGGGTACCGGGGGTCTGTCGGCCCCCGGTACCCCTTCGGTACCATCGGGCCCATGCCAGCGCTCAACATCGAGTACACGGAGCACGAACTCGCCGCCATCCGCGAGGCGGCGGCGGCCGACGGCAAGAGTGTGAAGGCGTACGTGCACGACCTGAGCGTCCGGGAGCAGCAGCGCAGGGTCTTCGTGAACCGCGCGGTGGCGTTCTGGAACGAGCACGTCGAGGAGTTCGACGCGGCCTTCCCCGAGGACGCGCCGACGACGGGGAGCCCGGTGGCGTGAGGACCGTGCTGCTCGTCGACATCCGGTGGCTGCTCGACGTCCAGGAGCAGGCCTACCCCGAGGACCTGACGGTGAGTGACTACTCGGCCCTCCAGGCCGCGGTGGCCCGCCACCGGGTCAACACCGCCCAGCTCGGCCACGACCCCGACCCGGCCTGGCGGGCGGCCGCCCTGATGCACACCATCGTCCAGCTCCGCCCGCTGCCGGTGCGCAACAACCTCTACGCCTGCATGACCACGGCGGCCTACATGCACGCCGCCGAGGAGGGCATCGACCCGCCCTACGGCGCCCTGGTCGAGCTCGCCCGCGACGTCGCGGAGTCCCGTGCCGACATCTTCGCCGCCGCCGACCGGATCAGGTCCTGGCGGATCTGACCGGACCCGGTCGGCCTCGCTCGGTTCCGGTCATCGGAGGGCGAGTATCGGCCATGCGGCCGCGCGGGGAACGGGAGTTGGGCTGTGATGGCCCGATTCACCGTAGTGCGGACGACGGTTTGGGGCCGACGTGGAGAACGAGGGCAGCGCAGCGCCGACGGGCGGGGCCGGGGCGGGCGAGGAGCGGTTCCGGGGGTTGTTGGAGGCGGCGCCGGACGCGATGGTGATCGTGGACGGGGCGGGTCTGATCCGGTTGGTGAACGCGCAGACGGAGTCGTTGTTCGGCTACCGTCGTTCCGAACTGCTGGGCCAGCCGGTGGAGTTGTTGATCCCGGGTCGGTTCCGTGGGCTGCACGGGAAGCACCGTGAGGGGTATGCGTCGGCGCGGCAGGTGCGGCCGATGGGTGCGGGGTTGGAGCTGCACGGGCTGCGCAAGGACGGGACGGAGTTCCCGGTGGAGATCAGCCTGAGTCCGCTGGAGACCACGGACGGTCTGCTGGTGTCGGCGGCGGTGCGCGACGTCAGCGACCGCAAGGCCGCCGAGCAGCGGTTCCGGGGGTTGTTGGAGGCGGCGCCGGACGCGATGGTGATCGTGGACGGGGCGGGTCTGATCCGGTTGGTGAACGCGCAGACGGAGTCGTTGTTCGGCTACCGTCGTTCCGAACTGTTGGGCCAGCCGGTGGAGTTGTTGATCCCGGGTCGGTTCCGTGGGCTGCACGGGAAGCACCGTGAGGGGTATGCGTCGGCGCGGCAGGTGCGGCCGATGGGTGCGGGGTTGGAGCTGCACGGGCTGCGCAAGGACGGGACGGAGTTCCCGGTGGAGATCAGCCTGAGCCCGCTGGAGACCACGGACGGTCTGCTGGTGTCGGCGGCGGTGCGCGACGTCAGCGACCGCAAGGCCGCCGAGCAGCACATCAACCAGCTGGCCGCGCTGGTCGAGTCCTCCCAGGACGCCATCCTCGCCAAGACCCTGGACGGGTACGTCACCTACTGGAACGCCGCCGCCCAGCGGATGTACGGCTACTCCGCCGAGGAGGCGATCGGGCGTCACGTGGGGATGCTGGCGCTGCCCGAGTACGCGCACGAGATCGACGCGCTGCTGGAACTGCTGGCCCGGGGCGAGAAGATCGAGCACTTCGAGACCCTGCGGGTCACCCGGGACGGGCGCCTGCTGGACGTGGACGTCACCCTGTGGCCCACCCACGCCGCCGACGGCACGGTGGACGGCGCCTGCGCGATCGTCCGCGACATCAGCGACCGCAAGCGGGCCGAGGCCGAGCTGCACGCCCTCTACGAGCAGCAGCGGCACATCGCCCTGACCCTCCAGCGCAGCCTGATGGGCACCCCGCCGGCCATCCCCGGGCTGGCCACCGCCAGCCGCTACCTGCCCGCCACCCAGGGGGCCGGGGTGGGCGGCGACTGGTTCGACCTGATCCCGCTGGGGGCCGGCCGGGTCGGCATCGTGATCGGCGACGTGATGGGGCGGGGCCTGGACGCCGCCGCCGTGATGGGCCAACTACGCGCCGCCGCCCACGCCCTGGCCAAGACCGGCATGGAGCCGAGACAGCTGATGCAGGCGCTGGACGCGATCGTCGGCGACCTGGACCAGCCGGACCAGCTGGTCACCTGCTGCTACCTGACGCTCGCCCCGGACACCGGCGAGGTGACGGTCTGTTCGGCCGGCCACCTGCCGGCCCTGCTGGTCGATCCGGCGCTGGGCGTACGGGTGCTGGAGGCCCCGGTCAGCGCACCGCTCGGGGTCGGCGGGATCCCGCACCAGCAGACCCGCACCGCCGTCCCGCCCGGCGCGGCCCTGGTGCTCTACACCGACGGGCTGGTGGAGACCCCCGGCGGGGACATCGAGTCCCGGCTGGCGGAGCTCACCCGCACCCTGGGCGAGGCCTTCGCCGCGCCCGCCGACCGGACCGAGACGGACGACGGCCTGGAGGCGGCGGCCGACCGGGTGCTGGCCGCGCTGCTGCCCGACGCGCGGGGCCACGACGACGACGTCACCCTGCTGCTGGCCCGGCTGCCGGAGGCCCCGCTGGCCACGGCCGGCACCGACCTGCCGGGGCTCCCCTCGGCGGTCGCGGAGGGCCGGGCCTTCCTCGGCAAGACGCTCACCGCCTGGCACTGCGCCCATCTGGCGGACGACGCGCGGCTGTTGGTCTCCGAGGTGCTGACCAACGCGATCAAGCACGCCCGCGGCCCGTTCGCCCTCCAGGTACGCCGGGCGGCCGCCGAGCTGACGGTGGAGGTCAGCGACCGCAGCCCGCACCTGCCGCAGCCCCGGCTGGCCGACCCGGACGACGAGTCGGGCCGGGGCCTGCTGCTGGTGGAGGCCCTCGCGGCCAGCTGGGGCGTGCGGCCGACCGAGGAGGGCAAGACCACCTGGTTCACCCTGCGGTCCTGAGCGGTGGGGCCGGGCCCGTCCCCCGTGGTGCGGCGAACGGGCCCGGCGAGGGGCAGTACGGGTCGGCGCGGGTCAGGCCGGGACGACCGTGATGTCGTCGCACCAGCCGTAGCCGGTGCCGCTGCGGGCGTAGCAGTAGACGCGGGCGCTGGTGGCGGCCGGTCCGGTGGTGAAGGTGGTGGAGCCCTGGGTGTAGGTGGTGCCGGTGAAGGCGGCCCGGGTGGTGGAACCCGCGGTGTCGTACTGCTTGACGCCGAGGGAGAGTTCGGTGCCCGCTGCGGAGACCCGGCCCCAGCCGGAGAGGCGGTAGGTGGTGTTCGGGGCGAGGGCGATCACCTGTTCGGCGGCGGCCTGGGCCGGGCCGACCCGGACGGCGCGGGCGCCGGAGTGGGCGTTGGCGGTGTCGAGGGTGACGCCGCCGTAGTACGTCCAGGGGGAGAGGGTGGCGTCCTCGAAGCCGGGGTTGCGGACGGCGTTGGTGACCACCGGGGCGCAGGTGGAGTCGTCGAAGGCGGAGAGCTGGGCGAAGCCCCGGTCCGGGCGGCAGACGGCCGGGACGGCGGTGCCGAACCAGTCCCGGCCGCCGTTGCCCGCGATCGGTGAACCGGTGCGCAGGGCTGGGGAGTTGGCGGTCAGCCGGTAGTCCTCGGGGGCGGTGCCGCCGGGGTTGGCGAAGAGCGGGTCGGCGGTGGACTTCTCCGGGTCGGCCGGCTCGTTGGCCGGGTGGTTGCCGTGGAGGGTGTTGGCCTGCCAGGTGTAGTCGGCGGCGGTGTAGTTGGTGTAGCCGCCGGTGCCGAGGTTCTGGAAGACGTTGTTGGTCAGCCGGGTGATGGTGGAACCGGAGCCGTCCTGGATGATCGCGGCGGTCGAACCGGCGGGCAGGTAGGCGGTGTTCTGGTAGATCCGGGCGTTCTTCTCGCCCACCGCGTACAGCCAGCGGCTGCGGTCGTCGACGCTCAGGTTGTAGCGGACCACGGTGCCGGTGGAGCTGGAGCCGGCCCCGCAGGCGCCGCAGAAGAGCATGAAGCCGCCCTCGTTGTGGTGGCTGTAGTTGTACTGGAAGAGGGCGTCGTTGTTGCCGTAGTCGGAGTCGAAGGCCATCCCGTCGTTGTTGTCGGCGAGGCGGCGGACGTGGTGGACCTCGTTGAACTGGACGGTGGTGGCGTCGGAGTTGATGGTCCAGATGCCCGCGTTGGAGCCCATCGGACGCATCGCGATGTCGTAGGCGGTGTTGTGCTCGACCAGCGCGTGGTCGGCGGCCCGGACCACGATGCCGTCGCCGCCGGTGTCGTTGATCGTGTTGCCGCGGAAGACGATCCGGGTGGAGGCCCGCCAGTTGACGGTGGTGCCGCAGCCGTCGCCGGTGCCGTAGGAGGGGCGGCACATCCAGGTCGAGCGGTTGGTCAGGCCCTCGCGGTCGACCCGGGAGATCCGGGAGTCGCTCACCAGGACGTCGTCGAAGTTGGTGGGCGTGGTCAGGCCGGAGACCCGGAACTGGATGCCGTTGGACCACTTGGTGGTGTCGCCGTTGACGTCGTGCACGTAGAGGTCGTCGGCGACGTAGTGGGTGCCGACGCCGTCGGGCAGGTCGGCGATCTCCACCAGCAGGCCGTTGCGCTCGCGCTTGGTGGTGTTGGTGTCGGGGAAGGTGATCTCGAGGTCGCGGATCTCCCACTGCTCGACGTTGTAGAGGTGGACGGCGGCCTTCTCGGTGGAGGCCGCATCGCCCTGGACCACCGGACGGGAGGTGGAGGTGCCGTACCCGGCCAGGGTGACGGGGGAGCCGGGGGCGCCGGAGCCCTGGGGCCTGAGGGTGCCGAGGCAGGTGGCGCCGCGCTTGAGGAGGAGCTGGTCGCCCGGGCCGAACACGTGGGCGTTGGCGGTGGCCAGGTTGTTCCAGGGGCTGGCGGCCGTGCCGGTACCGTTGGTGGGCGCGGAGCAGTCGAGGTAGTGGGCTCCCGCGGCGGCCTCGGCCGCCGGAGCGGGGAGGACGGCGGCGGTGACCGCGAGGAGGGTGAGGGCTATGCGAGGCAGGAGCATGAGTGGGGTTGACTCCTTGAGCGGTGAACGGATCACTGCAGACCGTTAGATCAAACGGCGATCGAATGATACAAAGTGATCAGACGGTCGCGACAGACCCGTGCACCCGCGAACCTGGAGAAGGAAGCCCATGACCATCTCGGCCGACGAACGGCGGACCCGCATCACCGAGGCCGTCCGCGAGCTCGGCACGGTCCGGGTGGCGGACCTGGCCACCCGCCTCGGCATCCCCGCCGTGACCGTCCGCCGCGATGTCGCCGCCCTCGCCGAGAGCGGCCGCCTCAACCGCTCGCACGGCTCCGTCTCGCTCGCCGCCGCCGACCCGGCCGCGCCGGTCCCCGCCGGCGAGCGGGTGATCGGCATGCTGGTGCCCACCGTGGGCTCCTACTTCGACGAGGTGATCGCCGGCGCCCGGGCCGCCGCCGCGAAGGCCGGCGCCCGCCTGGTGCTCGGCATCGCCCCCTACGAGGCCCGCGACGACCAGGAGCAGGCCGCCCGCCTGCTCGACTCCGGCGTGGACGGTCTGCTGCTCACCCCCAACTGGCAGCCCGGCGGCCGCGCCGAGGACTCCGCCTGGCTGGGCCGCCTCCCCGTCCCCGCCGTCCTGGTCGAGCGCCGCGCGGCCCCCGAGAGCCCCGGCGCCGAACTCGACTCCGTGGTCTCCGACCACCGCCACGGCGCCCTGCTGGCGCTGCGTCACCTGGCCGCCCTCGGCCACACCTCCGTCCTGCTGGCCGCCCGCGAGGACACCTGGACCGCCCACCAGGTCCGCACCGGCTACACCGCCGGCGCCGAGCTGCTCGGCCTCACCGCCCACCCGGTGATCGACCTGCACCGCCCCGGCGGCGGCCCCGCCGACCCGGCCCTGGTGGCCGAGAAGATCGCCGCCGCCGCCCGCAAGGGCACCCGCGCGGTGCTGGTCCACAACGACCAGGATGCCATCCAACTCCCGCCCGTGCTGCGCTCGCTGGGCCTGGACGTGCCCACCGACGTCGCCCTGATCTCCTACGACGACGTCTTCGCCGCCCTGGCCGCGCCCCCGCTCACCGCCGTCGCCCCGCCCAAGCAGGCGGTCGGCGCCACCGCCCTCTCCCTGCTGCTCCGGCGGCTGGGCGGGGAGCCGGACCTCCCCGCCCACCACATCGAGCTGCTGCCGAGCCTGAAGGTCCGCACCTCCTGCGGCGGCGCGGCCTGAGCCGGCGTCAGCAGTACTTCCGCCGGCGGTACTCGCGTCAGCAGTACTTGAACGAGCTGATCTTGTCGTTGATCCAGTTCGGCAGGTACGGCCACTGCTCGTGCGGGCCGATCTTGAACTCGGCACCGCCGTACCAGTTGTGCTCGTAGAAGCAGATGCTGCTCCCGGTCTTGTTGACGACCGAGGAGGTGACGTCCTGCATGCCCTTGTCGCCGGCCGGGCCACGGCCGAGCTTGCCCATGTCGCCGACGTTCTGGTTCGACCCGAAGGCGCTGTACTTGGACTCCAGGGCGAAGTGGTGCGCGATGAAGTTGGCCTCCGGCCAGAGGCAGACGTAGCCGTTGGGGCAGGACCCCTCCCCGTGGCTGATGTCGTAGACGCTCGCGGCGTTGGCGGAGGTGGAGAGGGTGAGGACCAGTCCGGCCGCGACGGCGGCGGAGAGTCCGAACTTGGCGAGCTTGGTCTTGGAGAACACGGTGTACCTCTTCTTCTGTGGAGGGGATCTACGGGTGGTCAGCAGTACTTGAAGGAGCTGATCCTGTCGTTGATCCAGCCCGGCACCGAGGCCCACTTCTCCCGGGGCCCGATCCTGAACTCCGCGCCGCCGTAGTTGTTGTGCTCGTAGAAGCAGATGCTGCTCCCGGTGTTGTTCACCACCGAGGAGGCCTCGTCCTGCATCCCCTTCCAGCGCCAGAGCTTGCTCTCGAAGACGATCTTCCCCATGTCCGGGGTGTTCTGGTCGGAGCCCACGGACCCGTAGTCGGTGCCGCCCTTGGGGTTGCCGCGGTGGAAGTCGTTGTCGCTCCACAGGCAGACCCAGTTGGCCGGGCAGCTGCCGGAGCCGTTGTTGATCTCCTTGAGCACGTCGGCGTTGGCCGGCACCGTCGAGGCGACCAGCGCCCCGGTCAGGGCGGCGGCTCCCAGGGCGAGACGTACGGCGGTGGTGCGAAGCTTCACGGTGGACTCCTCTGCGGTCACTGTCAGGTGCTGCCCCGGGGTCCGTTCTCCCGGGCGCAGCACCACAGTGCCGCCCGGGCCGTACCGGCGGCCTCAGTCATCTGACGGTCCGTCAGGGTACGGAGGATTGGCTGACGGAGCGCATCCGGGCGGTCGTCAAGACGTGAGGACCGCAGAGCTCCGAGGACCGTCAGGGCTTGAGGCGCCCGAGGGTGAGACCGCCGGAGGCCCGCTTGAAGAGGTACTCGGCGCGCTCGTAGGAGAGCCGGGCCCGGCCGGTGTCCGGACAGAGGTCCGCGGCGGGCAGGCGGGCCGGGCCGGGGCGGCGGTCGGTGAGGAAGAGCGGGCCCCGGGTGCGGCCGGCCAGCAGCTCGGGGAGCAGCCGGGCGGTGCCGGAGCGCCAGCTGATGGTGGAGCGCCGGCCGTCGCCGCTCCGGGCCCGGCGGTCCTCCAGGTCCAGGTCCTCGACGTCCAGGGCCAGCACGGCCTTCACTCCGGCACCGGACTCGTGGAGCAGCCGCCACAGCACGCGCTCGCGGACCGACGTGCCGGGCAGTGCGCAGAGCGCGTCCAGCCGGGCCGGGCTGACCGCCCCGGCGGCCCGGGGTCCGGGCTCGGCCCGCCGCTCCAGTGCCGTCGCCAACTCCCCGGCCAGCCCGGGAAGTCCGGCCCAGAGGGCGAAGGACCGCACGGCCGCGCGGTGCCGGTTCCAGGTCCGGGCGGCCGCCGTGCCCCAGGCGGTGGCGAACACCCCGGCCACCTGAGCGGCCGTCAGCCCGTCCAGCGGCAGGCCCTCCCCGAGCGCCAGGCAGAGCCGCCGCACGGTCTGCCCGTAGGAGCGGGCGGTCGAGGCGTCCAGCTCCGGGCGGGCCAGGAAGGCGCGGGTGGCCGGGCCGAGGGCGGGGCCCTGCGAGGTGCTCGGCCGCGAGGTGCTCGGCCGTGCGGTGTCGAGGGCTTCGGCGCGCGCGAGCAGGAAGGCGCGTTCGGCGGCGTTGCGGGTGAGTTCGGCCGCGCGGAGGAACTCCGGCCGGGCCTCGGCCGGCCGGTGCAGCCGGGCCAGCAGATCGCCCCGGACGCTCGGCAGCAGGTGGTAGTCGCGCAGCGCGGGTTCGGCGGTCAGCTCGTCGGCCAGGTCGAGCCCGGCCTGCGGGCCGCGGGCCATGCCGACCGCGACGGCCCGGTTCAGCCGGACCACCGGCGTGGGCAGCAGCCGGGCCAGCGCCCCGTACAGGGCGGCGATCTGCGCCCAGTCGGTGGCCTCGGCGGTGGGCGCCTGGGCGTGGCAGACCGCGATCGCCGCCTGGAGCACGTACGGGCCGGGCGGGCCGCCGAGCTCGCGGGCCCGGAGCATCGCGGTGAAACCGCGGCGGATCAGCAACTGGTCCCAGCGGCCCCGGTTCTGCTCGTGCAGCAGCACCGGTTCGCCGGCCGGGCCGGTGCGGGCGGCCGAGCGCGAGGCCTGGATCTCCATCAGCGCCACCAGACCGTGCACCTCGGCCTCGCGCGGGGCCAGCACCGCCAGCAGCCGGCCCAGCCGGAGCGCCTCCTGGCAGAGGCCGGGGCGCATCAGGTCGTCGCCGGTGGTGGCCGAGTAGCCCTCGTTGAAGATCAGGTAGACGACCTCCAGGACGGAGGCCAGCCGCCCCGTGAGCTCCTCGCCCTCGGGTAGTTCGAAGGAGACCCGGTGCTCGGCCAGGGTCCGCTTGGCGGCGGCGATCCGCCGGGTGACCTCCGGGCCGGTGGTCAGGAAGGCACGGGCGATCTCGGCCGGGGTGAGGCCGCCGAGCAGACGGAGCGTCAGGGCGGCCCGCTGGGCGGCCGGCAGCACGGGGTGACAGGAGACCAGCATCAGCCGGAGCACGTCCTCCGGGTCGTCGTCCGGCGGCCGGTCCTGGTGCTGCTCCTGGAGCTGCTCCTGCGTCAACTCGTGGGCCAGCTGGCCCTGTCGGCGCTCCTGCAGCTGGGAGCGGCGGATGTGGTCCACCGCCCGGCGCCTGGCGATGGTGGTCAGCCAGGCGCCCGGGTTGTCCGGGACGCCGGTGCGGGGCCACTGCTCCAGCGCCGCCACCAGGGCGTCCTGGGCCAGCTCCTCGGCCAGCCCGAGGTCGCGGACCATCCGGACCAGGGAGGCGACGATCTTCGCCGACTCCAGCTTCCAGACCGCGTCGACCGTCCGGCGGGTATCCAGCACGGTCCTCATCCCACCACACCGGCCCCGGTGCGTGTCTTGCGTGCCGGGGCCGGTGTGGTGGGGGTGGATCGGGCATGAGGGCGGATCAGGCGGTGAACACCTGCTGGAGGCGGCTCTGGCCGTCGCCGACGATCCGGCGGAAGCGGCGGGCCAGCTCGACCGCCTCCTCCTGCGAGCGGACCTCGACCAGGGCGAAGCCGGCCACCGCCTCCTTCGCCTCGGCGAACGGGCCGTCCGTCACCGTGATCTCTTCGCCGGAGGAGGAGACCAGGATCGAGGCCGGGTCCAGCCCGCCGGTGGCCAGCAGGACACCGGAGGCGGTCAGCTCCTCGATGAAGGCGCCCATCTCGGCGAAGAGCTTCTCGTCGGGGGTGGAGCCGTCGGCGTTGGTGGTCATCAGGTAGCGCATGGGGTTTCTCCTCGGGTGGGTGCTGTTGCTGCTTCCACCGGTACGTCGAACGAGGCGATGTGACAGGGAACGGGCCGCGTTCCCTGTCACACCGGCCGGACGACGTGTGAGTGAGGAACCACCCGCCACCCCGGAGGAAGAACCCGCCATGACCACCTACACCACCTCGGCCGTCACCGCCCGCCCCCGCCCCCGCCCTCGTCCCCGTACCCGCACGCTGCTCGCCCTCGGCGCGGCGGTGATGCCGGTCTGGACGGTGGTGGCCTCGGCCCAGGCCCTCACCCGGGAGGGCTTCTCCGTCCTCCGGCACCCGCTCAGCATCCTGAGCAACGGCCCGCTGGGCTGGGTGCAGATCACCAACTTCCTGGTCACCGGCCTGCTGATGGCGGCAGGGGCGACCGGGCTGCGCCAGGCGATGCGGGGTCAGGCCGGTGCCACCTGGGTGCCCCGGCTGGTCCGCCTCGGCGGCCTCGGCATGGTGGCGGCCGGCGTCTTCGTGATGGACCCGGCCGACGGCTTCCCGGTCGGCACCCCGGCCGGACCGCCCGCCGCCCTCAGCTGGCACGGCTACGCCCACATGGCGGCCGGTTCGGTCACCTTCCTCTCCCTCATCGCGGCCTGCTACCTCCTGGGCCGCCACTTCCGCCTGGCTGGCGACCGCACCTCGGCCGTCCTCTCCCGGACCGCCGGCACCGCCCTGCTGCTCGGCAACGGCTGGGCGATGGGCGGCGGCCCGGCCGGTTCGCTGACCCTGGCCGTCGGCGTGATCACCGCGATGGCGTGGATCTCCCTGGTCTCGGCCCGGCTGCGCCGCACCGCCTGACCCACACCCCTGCCCCGCACCTCCCGACCTGCACCGCCTGACCCGCCGTCAGCATCCTCCGGCCCGGCCCCGTGGAAATCTCGGGTGCCCGGGCCGGGGGCGTTCCGCGATACTCCCGCCATGGCCCTCCACCAGCAGCTCGCGCGCGTGAGCACCGCGTACCTCGACGGCTGCCGCCGTGCCGCTGCGGCCGCGCCCGACGCCGACCCGGGGTGGGGCCCGCCGGACGGCGACACGCTCGATCTCGACTGGGCCCTCTGGGGGTTGGTCCGCTACCTGCGCTGGGCGGAGGAGGAGCCGGAACTGCTCCGCACCCTGGAGCGGAGCATCGACGGCGACGGTCCGGAGGAGATCCCGTACCTCGACCACCTGGAGGTCTACGACCGCTTCGGTGACCCGCCCTCGCTGCTCTCCCCGCCGGTGGTCGCCGAACTCGCGGCCCGCCTGGGCGCGGTGAACCCCGAGGCGGTGTTCGCCGCGTTCCCGCAGGAGCGCGAACTGGTCGAGGAGGCCTGCGGGCTGGGGCCCGTCGACGGTGACGTCCGGGAGTGGCTCGCGCTGCACCTGGCGGCCCTGCGGGAGTTCTACCGGGAGGCCGCCGCACGGGAGTTGGCCGTGGTGGCCTGGGTGGACTGAGGCAGCGGTCAGTCGGTGTCGGTGGCAGCGAGGAGGTGATGTGCGCGCTCCAGCAGCGACAGGGGTCGCAATGCTCCCGACCTCACCTGGGTCGGCTCGTCGATGACCTGCAACGCGGTGTCTGCTCGACCGGTTCGGCCGCCGCCCGGGCGGTCTGACGATCCGCAACGCTCGGATGTCGCTGAACCCGTTGGGAACATGATCAGTTGACGCCCTGTCGGACGTGGTCCTCGATGCTGGTGGACAGCAGCCTCAGTCCACGAGCGTGACGACTGCCGAGAAGCCGGTGAACTCGGAGGCGAGGGCGTCCATGATGACCTCGTCGCAGACCTGGCCGAGCCAGTAGCCAGCCTCGCGCAGGGTCCCGGCGGCCTTGAAGCCGGCCTTCTCGTAGGCGCGGATGCCGGCCTTGTTGGGGGCGAGGACCTTGAGCCAGACCATCCGCAGGTTGGTGATGTGGAAGGCGTAGTCCAAGGTCAGGCGAGTGGCGGCGGTGCCCAGGCCCTTGCCGCGGGCCTCGGGGGCGATCATCACGACGTACTCGGCGGTGCGGACGGCCGGGTCGGGCAGCAGCGTGGTGACCCCGGCCGGGACCGGCGTCCCGCCGGTGAGGTCGTAGACGGTGAAGCGGATGTTGTCGCCGCGGAGCTGGTGGGCGATGCCCTCGGTGCGGGCCTCCAGCGACTCAGGCTGCTGACGGCCGTAGCCGACGAGCAGGGCGGGGTCCTGTTCCCACCGCCAGTAGGTCTCCACGAGGTCGGCGCGGTAGGGGCCGAGGCCGCAGGTGTCGTGGCGGACCCAGATGATCGGCTCAGCGGTGGCGGTGATGGCGGGCTCCGATGGTGAGGACGGGTGTGTAGGCGAGGGTGGAGGGCGGTTCGGCCACCGGGACGCCGTCCTCAGTCTGCACCCAGGCGTGCAGCCGCACGGGATCTGCGGCGATGCCGTGGCACCACGTGACGGAGAGGCGGCGGGCGGCCAACAGCAGCACGGTGGCGGCGGACACCTCCAAGCAGGCGGTGCGGGCCGGGGAGCACCAGCCGGCGGACCGGACCGCGAGCACGGCCGCCTTCGCCTGATCGGGGTTGGCGGGGCGCGGCAGGGGGCGCACGGTCCGCTCCTGGCCTGTGCGCTGATGCGCCGTCACCCGTGTGGGTGTCGTGGTCGGTGAAACTGGCAGACGGTGACACGGTGGGCCGCAGAATCGGCCGGATGGATGACGTCCCCGACTGCCCGCCGTCTCCGCCCCTGCCGTCCCCACCCCCACCGCCCTGCCCACCGCCGGCCGGGCCGCCGTGGCACTGGCCGCCGCACTGGCTGTGGTCCTGCCACACGCCTTCGCCGACACCGAAACCGACGCCCAGCCCGTCGCCCTCGCCCTCGAAGAGTCCGGCCCCGACGCCGTCCACCTCCCCGAGCGCGAAGCCCACGCCCACGCCCACGCCTGAGGTGACACCGACGCCGACGGTCGCGTCCGCCCCCACGCCGTCGGCGACGTCCGCCCCCGCCGAGGCCGCCGTGCCCCGGCCGTCGGCCGCCCGCGTCACACCGTCGCGGTCGGAGCGGCCGTCCCCGAGCCCGACCTCGGTGCCGCCGGCTCCGCCGTCGCCGTCCGCGACGCAGGCCGTCGTGCTGGCGGCGCCTCCGTCTCCGCCCGTACTGCCGCCGCCCGCAGGTGAGTTGGACCCGATGGTGTGGTCCACCGTGCTGCTGTTGGTGGTCCTGGTGCCGTCCGCCGTGGCGGCGCTACTGCAACCCGTCCTGCGCAACCACCGGAGCCGCTCGTGAACCTGCTCTCCCTACTCGGCGCCCTCGCGGCCGTCGCCGTCGCGATGACCGGCCTGGCCGTCGGCCACCGCTTCCGTCCGCGGCCGCTGCCCGTGGAGGGCGAGCCGGAACCGGAGCCGCACGCCGTGCTGCTGACCATCGGCTCCGGCATCCTCTCCGGCTTCGTGCTGCTCACCGGCTTCCTGGTGGCCACCGGCTGGGCCGCCCGCACCACCCACGTGCTGCCGCCGCTGGGGCTGTACGCGGCGGACGTCTGCGCGAGCATCGCGGTGCTGCTCTACCCGGCGCTCGCGGGGCTGCCGGTGACGCCCCGTCACATCACGGCCGTCGCCTTCTTCAGCGCCCTGGTCGGCTACACCCTCACCGCGGCCTTCCAGCTCCGCCCGTGACCACGTCCGTGGACGGGCACGGGGGCCGCCGACGCACCCCGCGTCAACGGCCCCCCGCGGGTGGCGTCCGGAGTCTGCCCTTCCGGACGCCGCCCGCTGCCCGGAGGGTCGCCGCAGCGCCTCCCGCTGCGGCACGGACCGCGTCCCGGCGGCCTCCGGGCCCGTTCCGCGGGCACTCGGTACTTCCCCGCATCCGTTCCCTCACCCGTGGTGAGCTGCCCGGATGCCCGGCCGGCGACGGCCCGGATGTCCGCGGAGGCAGCCGCCGGTGAGCCCTCGGGCACTGTTCCCATCCGGAGGTTGACGCCCGCTCGGCCGCCCCGGAGGCTGGTCACAGCCCGTCTGCCGGGCCCCGTCGCCCGGCCCCGTGCCGACGTCCCCCCAGAACCTGCCGGTCCCGGCCCGGTCACTGCTCGGCCGAGCCGGGCCGGGCGACGCTCCTCTCCTCCACCCGGTGCTGACGCCCCGTCCCCTGCCGTCGGCCCCGATGCTCCGGCTGACCCTGCGTCATCCCCTCCCGCCCTCCGTTCCGCCGGCGCCGGCGGAACAGGGTGTGGTGCGGCGGGTGCCTTGGGAGCCGTAGGAGCGGGAAGTCCCCAAGGCGGTGCGGGAGTTGCTGGAGCAGAGGCCGGTGGTGGTGAAGCCGGCCGCCGACGTGGCCGGCGTCTCGGTCCACCGGGTCGGTACCGAGGCCGAGTTGGAGCGGGCGGCGGACGAAGTGGCCGGGCGGGGGCTGGAGTTCCTGGTCGAGCCGTTCCTGCCAGGGCGGGAGTTCACGGTGGCGGTGGAGATCGAGCTGACCACGCCGCTGTTCGACTACGCGGCCAAGTACCGGGCGGGGGCGGTGCGGGAGCTCTGTCCCGCGCCGGTGGAGGAGGGGTTCGCGGCCCGGCTCCGGGAACTGGCACCGGCCGCCCATCGTGCCTTGGGCTTCGGGGCCGATGCGTACTCGCACACCGACTTCCGCTGCGACGCCTCCGGTGAGCCGATGTGCATCGAGGTGAACGCGCTGCCAGGCCTCGCCGCCACCAGCCTGCTGCCGCCCGCCGCGTCCGGCGCCGGCTGGAGCCACCCGAAGTTGACGCAGCGGATCCTGGACCTGGCGGGGGGACTGAGCCGCCCCGGGGGACCCTGGTGCCGCGGTTCCGGCCGAAGGGTCCCTAAGCTGCGAGTATGCCGAGCAGAATGAGCCTTGCCGAGATCACTCCCGACAACCTGGACAGCGCGATCGCCGTCCGCGTGCACCCGGAGCAGGAGCACGTGGTCTCGTCAGTGGTGAAGTCCCTCGCGGAGGCGTACGTCCACCCCGGGGTGGCCTGGCCGCGGCTCATCCTGGACGGCGACCGCGTGGTCGGCTTCCTGATGGCCTTCCTGGACATCGACTGGTTCGGCGACGGCAGCGGTGACATCCGCTCGGGCCTGTGGCGGCTGAACATCTCCGCCGAGGCCCAGGGCCGCGGCTACGGCCGCTTCGCCGTCCAGGAGGTGGCCGCCGAGATCCGCCGCCGCGGCGGCCGCCGCCTCTTCGTCACCTGGCACCAGGGCCCGTCCAGCCCGGAGAACTTCTACCTGGGTCTCGGCTTCCGCCCGACCGGCGAACTGAGCGACGGTGAGATCGTCGGCGTCCTGGAGCTGATCTGACCTCAGGAACCGTCGCCGCCGTCCCCGCCGGTGCTCCGGCCGTCGCCCCGGCGGCGGTCGGACTTGGCGAAGGCGCGGGCGGTGGCGGCGAGGATCTGGGTGGCGGTGGCCACGCCACGGGTCCAGCGGGGGCCGCCGCGGTCGGCCCAGACGGTGCAGACGCAGCCGAACACGACGAGGGCCAGCAGGCCGACGAGCAGCGGACCGATCATGTTCTCCACCCCGGGCGGTAGGTGCCGTGAGGGGGAATCATCGCAGATCGGGGGCGGTGTCGGCGCCCTTCGGCGGGGTGACGTGCCGTTCCCTGTCAGTCGGCCATGGCTGCGGCGAGGTTCGACAGGAGGGTCGAGTAGCGGTCCGCGCCCAGCCGTGTGCCGAGCCGGGATCCTTTCAGCAGGAACAGGCCGAAGGTGCCCTGGCATGAAGCACGGAGATCGCTGCCGTTGCCGCAGTGGACCGATTGCAGGTCGACGGTGCGTCGCCCGGTGTCGACCACGTACGTCTTCAAGACGTAGGTGTCGACTTCCACGTCGGAACTGCTCCGCACCCTGGTCCGGGTCACCGTCACGACCAGGTCGGGGTCGCCGGTGTCGATCGTTCGCACCACTGTGTCGGCTACCGGGTTGGCGGGCGGGCAGTCGGGAAGCCCGAGCCTGCGGACCAGGAGGGCCGCCGCCACCGGGTCGTCGGCACCACAGATGGTCTTGGCAGCCCGCTCCGGACCGGTACGGGGCGGGAGAAAAGCGACGACCATGCGTCTCAAGTTCGGTTCGCCGATGAACACGCCGCTGCCGAGGACCGCGCAAGGTGCCCCGAAACCGGCCAGGTAGACCACCTCGGGGCTCTCACCGGGTACGGCGACGCCGTAGACGACCCAGCCGCGCGGAAGCGTGACCCCGTCCGGCAGCGTGACGTCCTGCGGTACGCGGACAGCCGCACCGCCGGCGGAGTCGGGGCGCATCGCCGGGCAGGTGTCGGCCACCAGGGCCGTCCCCGTCACGGCAGGCCTCGCCCCGCTGTACGGGAGGGCGATCAGCACGTTCTTGCCGTACGCGGGCCCGTCGGTGGGCGGAGACGACGGGTAGACGCCGTGGTCGAACCGGTCGAGGACCCGCTCCGCCAGCCGCCAGGCGGCCAGTTCCGAGTGTGTCAGCGAGCTGGGTTCGCCGTCCGCGCGTAGCAGACCCAGCATCATGCGGAACCCGAACATCATCGTGCCGCGCCGGACGAACAGCCCGTCCGCTCCGCACCACAGGGCCTCGCGTGATCCATTGGGGCCGTCCGTCAAGCGGCAGGTGTCGTCGGCCAGCACTTGCCGCTTCCCGCGCTCCCACTCGGAGTCCGCGACGTGCCCGTACTGCCAGTCCGCCTCCCAATGCGCGTCCTGGTAGGGAGCCGGGGGCTTGAACGGAGCGTCCATCGTCTTCTGTTCGTAGAAGCAGGACCGCCGGTCGGTCTGGTAGGCGATGTCGATGTAGCCGAATCGGTCGGTGCTCCACACCCGGGTGCCGCTGGCGATCACCGGGAGCTTGCGCAAGTACGAGTCCTCCGCGACGTCGGCCGAGGCCATCAGGTCCTCGACGGTCAGCACCTGACAGGGGTCCCTGGGGAAGATCGCCACCGGACCGGCGGGATCGGACGGCTTCCGGCCGTGCCACAGGACGGCGCCGGCGGCCAGCAGGCCGAACAGCAGGATGCCGACGACGACCTTCGTGTCACGGCGCATCAGGGACGCAGCCCCACCGCGAGGGCACCGAAGTCGGAGCGGTTGCTGCCCACCGTCTTCCACCCCTTGGCGCTGACGTCCGGGGGCGAGACGTAGGCGCCGCCCACGCGGTCCGGGAGGCCGGACAGGACGAACGGCCGACCGCCCTCGCCCGTGATCTCGGTCTTCCCGGCCCGGCCGTCCACGGTGTACGAGACGACCAGCACGTAGTGGATCAGGTCCCGCTGCGCGAAGACCGAGACGGTCACCGGCGCCACCTCCTGGAACGTGAGCCCGAAGCCGTTGCGATCGAAGTGGGGAGCGCCCAGGGTGCGCTTGTCCTGGTCGTAGGCGCGGGCGCGGGGCTGCGCCTCGTCCAGGTCGAGGCCGACCACCAACGCGTCGACGCCGCCTGCCGATTCGGTTCCGTACGCCGCACCGTCGTAGGGCCGGGTCCGGTCGAGGACGCGTGCACCGATGTCGGTGACCATCACCGTCCGGTGCCGATTCCCCTCCAGGGTGAACCTCACGGTGTCCTCGACCATCGGGGCGCCTTCGTGCACGGCCGCGAGTTCGCCGATGGTGGTGTCCGGGGCGGGCTTCGGAAGGGGGTCCTTCAACACCCACCAGCGTTGGAGGTCCCCGGGTGTGCCGACTCCGCTGAGCACGGTCCTGAGGGCCGGGCCGCTCTCCGTCGGGCCCCGGGCGTTCCACCACAGGGCACCGGCGACCAGGGCGGAGGAGAGGACCGAGGCGAGCAGCACCCGCCCGGCCACGACCAGCCGCGAGGGCCGCGCGGGGCCGGGGTACGCCGTACCGCTGAGCAACGGAGGCGGGCCGTCCTCCGGTCCGCCGAGGGCGGCACGGAAGAGCTTGCGCTCGGGTGGCGCGAGACGCTCGACCGTCGCCAGCGGCTCCACGGTCAGCGCGCTGACGCCCTCGCGTAACCGGTGCTCGGTGACGACTCCGATCGCGAACTCACCGCCCCGGCCGTCGGTGGCGAAGACCAGCGTGCCCGAGATGCCGGGCCACACCGACTCGTTCCGGGCATCGCGCGGTGCGGCCTTGAGGTGGAAGGTCAGCCTGCCGCCCACCTGTCCCTCGGCGGTGGGGACGTACCCGACCAGTTGGGCGCGCCCGCGTGGCCGCGAACCGGGACCACGGGGCTTGTCGCCCTCCTTCCACCAGGGGTAGCCCAACCCCTGGCACGCCAAGCTGGTCGCCCGGGAGGTGTCCACCCCTCGGGAACGGACCTGCGGCGCCTCGGGCGCATCCGCCCCGGTCAGGATGAGCAGGGCGAGGTCGGTGTGCTCCCCGCCGTGCGCGACGATCTCGGCGGGGTACTCCGCGCCGCCCCAGAAGCGCACCACGACTTCGCCCGGTCCGACCGCATGACCGACCGTCAGCACGTGCCGGCCGCCCACGCAGTATCCGGAGGACACGGTCCACCGGGCGGCCTCGCCGGTCCCGGAGCAGTGGAGCACTTCGACGGCGTACTTGCTGTCCGGCATCGGTGTCAGGGACGCTCTGCGCTGGGCCGGGAGCTCACGAGAACGGATTCGCCGTCGCGGTCGACCGGGGGGCCGAGCTGCAAGGTCACGGTCTGCACCGTCTCCCTGCTGTACCCGGAGTCTGCTCCGAGCTCCAGCACCCAGAACTTCGCCTTGCCGCCGGCCTGCGCATCCAGCGTGACGGCGACCTGGAACTCCAGGGTCACCCCCTCCACCGGGAAGCGCAGGTCCCGGCCTTCGGCCGCCCTCGCGGCCTCGGCCAGCTCCTCCTGCAACGCCGCCACGGCTTCGGTCAGCCCGATTCTGCCCGTCATTCCCGCCCCCTTGGTCCAGAGGCGCCGATCGTACGGCCACGACCCGGGCGGCGTACGGTCTTTGACCGTCTTTCGTGGATGAACTTTTGGCAACTCCTGTTGACCCGAGCGGAGTTCCGAAGTGATCAGTGCGGCCGGGGGAGGGCGAGGAGGGGGGCGAAGGGGGCGGCGGTGGGGTGCCAGGGGGCCTCGTACTCCCAGGAGACCCAGGCGGTCGGGGGGAGTTGGGAGAGGCAGGCGGTGAGGGGGAGGGTGCCGGTGCCGAGGGGGAGGGGGGTGAGGTCGTCGGGGGAGGCGATGTCCTTGACCTGGGTGTAGCCGAGCCAGGGGGCGAGGGCGGTGTGGGATTCGAGGGGGGTCTCGTCGGCCAGGTGGGTGTGCATCAGGTCCCAGAGGCCGCCGACGGCGGGGGAGTCGACGGCGGTGGTGAGGCGGGCGACGGCGCGGGCGGAGCGGTGGGTGTCGTGGGTCTCGACCAGGACGCGGACGCCGAGGGCGGTGGCGGTCGGGGCGATGGCGGTCAGGCGGCGGACGGCGGTGGCGTCGGTGCCGCGGGGGAAGACCCGGACGAAGGGGGAGCCGAGGTCGGCGGCCAGCCGGAGGTGGGCGGTGAGGTCGGCGAGGACGGGGCCGTCCTCGCCCGGTTCGGCGATGCCGAGGTAGGAGCAGACGGCGAGGGGGAGGACGCCGGTGGTGGTGAACCGCCGGGCGAGGGCGGCGCGTTCGGCGGGGGTGAGGCCGAGGTGGACCGGTTCGCCGGGGGTGCAGCGCAGCTCGACGCCGTCCCAGCCGTGGTCGGTGGCGAGTCGGAGGACCTCGGGGACGGGGAGGCCGGGCAGTCCGAGGGTGGAGAAGGCCCACTTCACGGCCGTACCTCCACGGTGGCGTCGCCGAGCGAGGCGGTGACGGAGGAGCCGTCGGGCCAGTGGACGTGCAGGGTGGTGCCGGTGACCGTGACCGCGGGGGACGGGCGGTCGGGGGACGGGCGGTCGGGGGTGCCGGTGAGGCGGGCGGTGCAGACGAAGAGCCCGTCGGTGACCGTGCCGGTGAGGGCGGGGAGGGTGGCGTCCGGGCCGTAGGCGGTGCCCTCCGGGAGGTGGTGGGCCGTCAGGGCGGTGTAGCCGTGCACGGGGTGGAGCGAGGAGTGCAGGCGGGGGGTGGTGACCGCCCAGCCGGTCTGGCGGGCGGGGGTGCCGGGGGCCGCGCCGGTGACCAGGTGGGCGCGGACCTCGTCGGGGCCGTGGGCCAGGGTGAGCGAGGTCACCCGGAGGCCCTCGGCCGGGGTGGAGTGCGAGGCGGCCCAGCCGGGTCCGGTGCCGAGCGGGGTGATCCGGCCGCGTCCGGTGGCGGCCCCGTCGAGGGTCAACGCGAAGTGGTTGTCCGAGAGTTCGGCATCGAAGGTCGGCCCGGTGGCGGTGGAGTGGGCGCAGCGGGCGTACAGCGGGTCGTCGGGCAGGGGGTCCCCGGTGGCGGGCTGGTCGTCGCTGCCGTGGTTGTGGACGCGCACCACCCCGTCGGCGGCGGTGGACTGCACCAGCCAGCCCGGGGCCGCCAACGGCAGGACGGTGTCGGCCTGTTCGGCGGGGGCGGGCTGTTCGGTGGCGGTCCAGGCGGGGTGGTCGGCGGGGAGGAGGAGGCCGAGGAAGCCCTTGCTCGACCAGTAGGGCGAGGCCGGGCCGGAGTAGGGCTGGACCATCGGCGGGTGGGCGCCGTACCAGCCGAGGGTGAGCAGGCCGCGGTGGTCGGCGGCGCCGCGGTCGAGGAAGTGCCGCAGGGCGCCGGAGGCCAGCCGCCGGGTGGTGCCGGGGGCGAGCGGGGTGTGGCCGGTGAGGGCGCCGAGCCAGAGGGGGGCGGCCGCGGCGTGACGGTAGATCAGGGAGCGGCCCTGGTGGAGCGGGGCGCCGTCGCCGCCGAAGGTGCGGGCGTAGCCCTCCAGGTGGGCGGCGAGCCGGGCGCCGTACCGGGCGAGCAGCCCGGCGTCCCCGGCCAGGTGGGCGTGGAGCACGGGGTAGAGGTGCAGGGCCCAGCCGTTGTAGTGGTCGACGGCGCGGGGGCGGCCGTCGGTGTACCAGCCCTCGCCGAGGTACCAGCCGTCCAGCTTGGCCAGGCCGCGGGTGACGGCGGCGGAGCAGGCGGCGGCGTCGGTGCCCGCCTCCTCCAGCAGTCCGGGGTCGGTGGTGTCGAGTTCGGCGAGGAAGCCGGCCACGGTGAGCGGGAAGAGGTGCCAGTTGTTGTCCACCGGTTCGCGGTGGAGGGCGGCGGCCAGCCAGCGGACGGCGCGGAGCCGGACGGGTGCGTCCAGCCGCTCCCAGAGCCAGGGGCGGGTGAGGCGCAGGGCCAGTGCGACGGAGGCGGCCTCGACCATCGGCTGGCCGCGGTCGGTGATCCGCGGCCAGGCCTCCGCCGAGGCCGGGTCGGTGCCGGCGGCCAGGCCGGCGGCGTAGCGCTCCAGCAGGCCGGCCGGGTCCGCGCCCCGGGCGCCCGCGGTGCGGAAGGCGGCGAGCAGGAAGGTGCGGGCGTATCCCTCCAGGCCGTCCGAGGCGGGGCCGGACCAGCTGGGGCGGGGGCCGGGCAGGTCGATCCGGGCCAGCCCGGGGGAGGCGTACGGGCGGACGGCGGCCAGCAGGCCGTCGGCGGCGGCCTCCCAGTGGGCCCTGGTCCAGCCGGTGTGCGGGCTGAGGACGCGGTCCTCGGCGGGCAGCGGGAAGGGGGTGGCCGCGGGGGCGGGCGCGGCGACGGGCACGGGAGCGGGCATGGGGGTGTCCTCCGTCCGGGGCTTACCGGGCCGAATCTAGGAGCAGGGTGATCACCCGTCAAGGTCAGGCGATCGAATGATCGGACAAGAGATCAGATCGGATCATTCGATCCAGATCTCTTGACTCCGATCGGAGGGCGGCCCAAGATGGCGTCACACCTCGTCAGACCGCCGTAAGAGCGGCGATCCGACGCCAAAGCGGTGCAATCCCCCCTCACTGCCAGGAGCCGAGCCATGCCTTCTTCCCCCGCCCGCCCCCGCAGAGCCCTCCTGCTCGGCGCCTGCGCGCTCTCGCTCACCCTGCTCACCGCCTGCGGCAGCGGCGGGTCGGGCTCCGGCTCCACCCAGGCGGCCACGGGGGAGCAGGCCACCGACGGCAAGCCGGTCTCGCTCACCTTCTGGGGCTGGGCCAAGGGCACCAAGGACGTGGTGGCCGCGTTCAACGCCTCCCACCCGAACGTCCAGATCACCTTCGAGGAGATCCCCTCCGGCAACGCGGGCGGCTACGCCAAGATCGCCAACGCGGTGAAGGCCGGCAACGCCCCCGACGTCTTCAACGTCGAGTACCCCCAGCTGCCCGACTTCGTCAGCCAGGGCGCCGTGCAGGACATCTCCAAGCTGGTCACCCCCGACCTCAAGGCCAAGTACCTGCCGCAGGCCGTCGAGCTGACCACCCTGGGCGGCAAGAACTGGGCGCTGCCGCTGGACGCCGCCCCGCAGTCCTTCTACTACCGCAAGGACCTGTTCGAGAAGGCCGGCATCACCGCGGCCCCCAAGACCTGGGACGAGTTCCGCACCGCCGCCCAGAAGCTCAAGCAGGCCGACCCCAACACCCGGATCGCCACCTTCTTCCCCGACGACCCGAGCACCTTCGAGGCGCTCGCCTGGCAGGCCGGGGCCACCTGGTTCGGGACCAAGGGCGACTCCTGGCAGATCGCCCTGACCTCCCCGCAGACCACCAAGGTCGCCGACTACTGGCAGCAGATGATCGGCGAGGACCTGGTCCGTTCCATGCCCTCCTTCAGCCAGCAGTGGACCGCCTCGCTCCAGAAGGGCGAGACGGCCGGCTACCTGGGCGCCTCCTGGGGCGGCGGCGTGCTCAAGTCCTCGGTGCCGGACGGCGCCGGCAAGTGGGCCGTGGCCCCGATCCCGACCTGGGACGGCAGCCCCGCCAGCGGCATGCTGGGCGGCACCACCTTCGCCGTCTCCAAGGACAGCAAGAAGGCCAAGGCCGCCGTCGAGTTCGCCACCTGGGCCACCACCACCCCCGAGGGCATCAAGGCCCGGATCGCCTCCGGCACCTCCTCCGCCTACCCGGCCGCGCCCGAGCTGGTGCCGGTCGCCAAGGCGGCCTTCGACACCGCCTTCTACGGCGGCCAGGACATCTACGCGATCTACCAGGACGCCGCCAAGTCCATCAAGCCGAACTGGAGTTGGGGCCCCGCCATGGGCGCCACCAACACCTCGCTGAAGGACGCCTTCGGCAAGCTGTCCGGCGGCACCACCCTCGGCCAGGCCGTGGACGGCGCCCAGAAGGCCACCGTGGCCGAGCTGAAGAACCGCGGCCTCAAGGTCGCCGAGTGACCACCTCCGTCACCCGGCGGAGGAAGCGCGGGAACGGGGCCGCCGCCACCCTGCTGGCCCCGTTCCTGCTCCTCTTCACCGCCTGCACCCTGGTCCCGATCGGCTACGCGCTCTGGCTCAGCCTGCACAGCGAGCGCAGCTCCGGCCTCGGCTTCGGCGGCTCGGAGACGGTCTTCACCGGCCTCGGCAACTACACCCGGGCCCTGGCCGACCAGGCGTTCCGCGAGGGCTTCCTGACGACGGCCCAGTACTGCCTGCTCTACATCCCGCTGATGACCGGCCTGGCGCTCGGCCTGGCCCTGCTGCTGGACTCCGCGCTGGCCCGGGCCCGCCGCTTCTTCCAACTGGCGCTCTTCCTGCCGCACGCGGTGCCCGGCATCATCGCCGCGCTGATCTGGATGTACCTGTACACCCCCGGCATCAGCCCGGTGATCGGCGCCCTGGAGGGCCTCGGCACCCAGCCCGACCTGCTCGGCCACCCGCTCCCCGCCGTGGTGAACATCGCGCTCTGGGAGTGGACCGGCTACAACATGGTGATCTTCTACGCCGCGCTGCAGGCCATCCCGCGCGAGGTGCTGGAGGCCGCCGTGGTGGACGGCGCGGGGCCGCTGCGCACCGCGCTGAGCGTCAAGATCCCGCTGATCCGGGCCTCGATCACGATGGTCGGCCTGTTCACCGTGATCGGCTCGCTCCAGCTCTTCACCGAACCGATGATCCTGCACGGCGCCTCACCCGGCGTCAGCTCCACCTGGACTCCGAACATGTACGCCTACACCGCCGCCTTCGAGAAGGGCGACTACGGCCTGGCCGCCGCGGCCTCGGTGCTGCTGGCCCTGACCGCCGCCGCCCTCTCCTTCCTGGTCACCCGCTTCGGCCGCGGCCGGAAGGAGGCGAACGCCGGATGAGCACCACCACGACCGCCCGCCGCCCCTGGTCGCTCTCCAAGGCCGCCGTCAACGGCGCCCTGCTGCTGGCCACCCTCTACACCCTGCTCCCGCTCGGCTGGCTGGTCACCGCCGCCGCCAAGGACACCGGCGACCTGATCGGCGGCCGCGCCCTCACCGCCGACACCTGGCACCTGGGCGCCAACCTCCAGGCGCTGGCCACCAGCGGCGACGGCATCTACTTCCGCTGGTACCTCAACTCCCTGCTCTACGCCGGGATCGGGGCCCTGCTCTGCGCCCTGGTCTGCGTCTGCGCCGGGTACGCCTTCCAGGTCTACGACTTCCCCGGCAAGGAGAAGGTCTTCGGCCTGGTGCTGCTCGGCGTGCTGGTGCCCACCACCGCGCTCGCCCTGCCGATGTACCTGCTCGCCTCCGAACTGGGCGTGGTGAACACCTTCTGGTCGGTCTTCATCCCCTCCCTGGTCAACCCCTTCGGGGTCTACCTGGCCCGGGTGTTCGTGGCCGGCTACGTGCCCGGCGAGGTGCTGGAGGCCGCCCGGATGGACGGCGCCGGTGAGCTGCGCACCTTCTGGTCGATCGGCCTGAAGATGGTGATGCCCGGCTTCGTGACCGTGTTCCTGTTCCAGTTCACCGCGATCTGGAACAACTTCTTCCTCCCGCTGGTGATGCTCTCCGACAGCCGGCTCTTCCCGGTCAGCCTCGGCCTCTACAGCTGGAACGCGCAGACCCGCGCCTTCCCCGAGTACTACCCCCTGGTGGTCACCGGTTCGCTGCTCGCCGTGCTCCCGCTGGTGATCGCCTTCGTCGTGCTCCAGCGCCACTGGAAGGCCGGACTGACCGCAGGGAGCGTCAAGTGACCCTCTACCAGGAGACCTCCGTGACCGACTCCGCCCCACCGGCCCCGCCCGGGCAGCGCCGACCGCGTGCCCTGCTCGCCATGGAGCGCGGCCTCGCCGAGCGGCTGATCGACCGGGAAACCCTCGGCCGGCTCACCGAACTCGCCGACCTCGACCCGCAGTTGGTGGTGGACGACTTCACCACCCCGGCCGCCCTGGCCGCCCTCGCCGAGGCCGAGGTGATCGTCAGCAGCTGGGGCTGCCCGCCGCTGGACGAGACCGTGCTGGCCGCCGCCCCCCGGCTGCGCGCCGTGATCCACGCGGCCGGCTCGGTCAAGCACCACATCACCGAGGCCTGCTGGCAGCGCGGCCTGGAGGTCACCTCCGCCGCCTGGGCCAACGCGCTCCCGGTGGCCGAGTACACCGTGGCCGCCGTGCTGCTGGCCAACAAGCAGCTGCTGCGGATCCGCGAGGACTACCGGGCCCGCCGCACCCGCCACGACTGGCAGGACGCCTACGCCACCACCGGCAACTACCGCCGCACCGTCGGCGTGGTCGGTGCCTCGCGGATCGGGCGGCGGGTGCTGGAGCTGCTCCGCCCGTACGACCTGGAGCTGCTGCTGCACGACCCGTACGTGACGGCCGAGGAGGCGCGCGAACTCGGCGCCCGGTCGGTGGAGTTGGACGAGCTCTGCGCCGCCTCGGACGTGGTCACGGTGCACGCCCCGGAGCTGCCCGCCACCCACCACCTGATCGACGCGCGGCGGCTGGCCCTGATGCCGGACGGCGCCACGCTGGTCAACACCTCGCGCGGCTCGCTGCTCGACCAGGACGCGCTGGTCGCGGAGCTGGTCACCGGACGGCTGAACGCGGTGCTGGACGTCACCGTCCCGGAGGTGCTGCCGGCCGACTCCCCGCTGTACGAGCTGCCGAACGTGGTGCTCACCCCGCACGTGGCGGGCTCGCTCGGTGGTGAACTCCACCGGATGGCGGCCGCCGCCGCCGACGAACTGGCGCGCTTCGCCGCCGGGTTGCCGTTCGCGCACCCGGTGCTGCCGCAGGACATCGCCCGCAGCGCTTGACGGAGCAGCGCGTGCAAGTGAGCGCCCGTACCCGGCAGAAGGGTCCGTGCCTTTTGTCTCGCGCAGTTCCTCGCGCCCCTGGGCAGTGCAACTGCCCCTCTGACCAATCTACTTCCTAGGAGACTCCCCATGCCCCGCAGGGTGATCGGCATCGTGATGAACGGTGTCACCGGCCGGATGGGCTACCGCCAGCACCTGGTGCGTTCGATCCTGGCCATTCGGGAGCAGGGCGGCCTGCCGCTCGGTGACGGTGAGGTGCTGTGGCCGGAGCCGATCCTGGTCGGCCGCAGTGAGCTCAAGCTGAAGGAGCTGGCGGACCGTCACGGTCTGGCCCACTGGACCACCTCGCTGGAGGAGGCGCTGGCGCACCCGTTGGCGGAGGTGTACTTCGACGCGCAGGTGACGCCGGCCCGGGAGGGCGCGCTGCGGGCGGCGATCGCGGCCGGCAAGCACGTCTACACGGAGAAGCCGACGGCCGAATCGCTGGACGCGGCACTGGAGTTGGCGCGGCTGGCGCGGGAGGCGGGGGTGTGCAACGGGGCGGTGCAGGACAAGCTGTTCCTGCCGGGTCTGCTGAAGCTCAAGCGGCTGGTGGACGGGGGTTTCTTCGGCCGCATCCTGTCGGTGCGAGGGGAGTTCGGCTACTGGGTGTTCGAGGGCGACTGGCAGGAAGCGCAGCGTCCGTCCTGGAACTACCGGGCCCAGGACGGCGGCGGGATGATCCTGGACATGTTCCCGCACTGGCGGTACGTGCTGGACAACATCGTCGCCCCGGTCCGCTCGGTGTACGCGCACACCGCCACGCACATCCCGCAGCGCGTCGACGAGCAGGGCCGTGCGTACGAGGCCACGGCGGACGACGCGGCGTACGGGGTCTTCGAGCTGGAGGGCGGCATCACCGCGCAGATCAACTCCTCCTGGGCGGTGCGGGTGGACCGGGACGAGCTGGTGGAGTTCCAGATCGACGGCACCGAGGGCAGCGCCGTCGCCGGGCTGCGCAACTGCCGCATCCAGCACCGGGCTTCGACCCCCAAGCCGGTCTGGAACCCGGACCTGCCGGCGACCGAGTCGTTCCGTGACCAGTGGCAGCAGGTGCCGGACAACGGCGAGTTCGACAACGGCTTCAAGATCCAGTGGGAGCTGTTCCTGCGCCACGTCGCCACCGGCTCCGCCTACCACTGGGACCTGCTGGAGGGCGCCAAGGGCGTCCAGCTCGCCGAGCTCGGCATGCAGTCGGCCCGCGAGGGCCGCCGCCTCGACGTCCCGGAGCTGTCCCTGTGAGCACCAGTATCGAGCTCCCCGGTGGCGTCCACCGGATGCGTGAGCCGCTCGCCCTCCCCGCCGGGCCCGCGCCCGCCTCCAGGACCGTCTTCGCCGCCGCCCATGTGGTCGCCGACCCGCTGGGCGGCAACGCCCCCGGAGCCCCGGCCGCCGTCGACTGGGACGCCACCCTCGCCTTCCGTCACCACCTGTGGTCGCTGGGCCTGGGCGTGGCCGACGCGATGGACACCGCGCAGCGCGGGATGGGCCTGGACTGGGCGGCCACGGCCGAGCTGATCCGCCGCTCCGGTGCGGAGGCGCGGGCGGTGGGTGGGCGGCTGGCCTGCGGAGTGGGCACCGACCAGCTCACCGCACCCTCCCTGGATGGTGTGCGGGCCGCGTACGCCGAGCAGTTGGAGGTCGTGGAGCAGGCCGGTGCGCAGCCGATCCTGATGGCCAGCCGGGCGCTGGCCGCCACGGCGCGCGGGCCGCAGGACTACCTGGAGGTCTACGGCGAGCTGATCAAGCAGTCCGGGCAGCCGGTGATCCTGCACTGGCTGGGTGAGATGTTCGACCCCGCCCTCGCCGGGTACTGGGGATCGGCCGACCTGGACGCCGCCACCGACACCGTGCTCACTCTGATCAAGGAGCACGCCGACCGGATCGACGGCATCAAGGTCTCCCTCCTGGACGCCGGGCGGGAGGTGGCCCTGCGCCGCGCCCTGCCGGAGGGGGTGCGGCTCTACACCGGGGACGACTTCCACTACCCCGAGCTGATCCGCGGCGACGAAATCGGGCACAGCGACGCCCTGTTGGGTGTCTTCGACCCGATCGCCGCGGTGGCCGCGGCCGCCCTGCGGGCGCTGGACGCCGGCGACCTCGCCGCGTACGACGCGCTGTTCGCCCCGACCCTGCCGCTGGCCCGCCACCTGTTCGCGGCGCCGACCTTCCACTACAAGACCGGCATCGTCTTCCTCGCCTGGCTGGCCGGACACCAGTCGCACTTCACCATGGTCGCGGGCGCGCAGAGCGGCCGCTCCGTCCCGCACCTGATCCAGCTCTTCCAACTGGCCGACCAGGCGGGCATCCTGCCCGACCCCGACCTCGCCGCCCACCGGATGCGGCAGTTCCTGGCGGTGTCGCTGTGATGCGCGGGCTCTCGCTCAACCAGATCACCACCAAGGGGTGGACCCTGCCGGAGGCCGTGCGCGGCTGCGCGGAGGCCGGGATCGAGGGGATCGGCCTCTGGCGCGACAAGGTGGCGGAGACGGGCGTCGCCCGGGCCGCCAAGCTCTGCCGGGACGCCGGACTGACCGTCAGCAGCCTGTGCCGGGGCGGCTTCCTGACCGCCGCCACGCCGGAGGGGCGCCGGGCCGCGCTCGCCGACAACCTCCAGGCGATCGAGGAGGCGGCCGAACTCGGCACCGACACCCTGGTCCTGGTGGTCGGCGGCCTGCCCGAGGGCTCCCGCGACCTGCCCGGCGCGCGAGCCGCCGTCGCCGACCTGCTCGGCGAACTCGCCCCGCACGCCGGGGACTTCGGCGTCCGCCTGGCCATCGAACCGCTGCACCCGATGTTCTGCGCCGACCGCGCGGTGGTCTCCACCCTCGGCCAGGCCCTCGACCTCGCCGAACCCTTCCCCGCCTCCCAGGTCGGGGTGGTGGTCGACAGCTACCACGTCTGGTGGGACCCGCAGTTGGCGCAGCAGATAGCCCGCGCGGGCGAGCGCATCGCCGCCTACCAGCTCTGCGACTGGACCCTCCCGCTCCCCGCGGACGCCTTGCTCGGACGCGGCCACGTCGGCGACGGCCACATCGACTTCCGGGCACTGGACGCCATGGTGGCGGCCGCCGGGTACACCGGCTGGATCGAGGTCGAGATCTTCAACCAGCAGATCTGGGACACCCCCGGCGCCGAGACCCTGCGCACCCTGATCGAGCGTCACCGGGCCCACGTGGCCGCCCTGTGAAGGTCGTGATCGCGCCGGACTCCTTCAAGGGAACGGCCACCGCCACCGAGGCAGCCGATGCCCTGGCCGCCGGCTGGCACTCCGTCCGCCCCCACGACGAGCTCGTGACACTCCCGATGGCCGACGGCGGCGAGGGCACCCTCGCCGCCGTCGCGGGCCGGGCCTCGCTGCACCGGGTGCCCGGCTGCACCGGCCCCGACGGCCGCCCGGTGACCGGTCTGTTCGCCCTGCTCCCGGACGGCACCGCCGTGGTCGAACTCGCCACCGCGAGCGGCCTCCCGCTGATGGACCGTCCTGCCCCGCTCACCGCCACCACCCGCGGCACTGGCCAGGCCGTCGCCGCCGCCCTCGACGCCGGCGCCACCCGTCTGCTGATCGGCCTCGGCGGCTCCGCCTCCACCGACGGCGGCGCGGGCTTCCTCACCGCCCTCGGCCTGCGCCTGCTCGACCCCCACGGTCTTGAACTACCCGACGGAGGAGGGCCCTTGGCCTCGGTCGCCGCCGTCGACCGCAGCGCACTGCGACCGCCTCCGCCCGGTGGGGTCCGGCTGCTCACCGACGTCACCAACCCCCTCCTCGGCCCCACCGGAGCGGCCGCCGTCTACGGACCGCAGAAGGGTGCCGGCCCGGCCGACGTCGCCGCCCTCGACCACGGCCTGGCCCGCCTGGCCGCGCTGCTGGGCACGGACCCCGCCACCCCCGGCGCCGGGGCGGCGGGCGGCACCGCGTACGGCCTGCACGCCCTCTGGTCCGCCGACATCACCCCGGGTGCGGCGGCCGTCGCCGACCTGCTCGGCCTCACCGGGGCGGTGGCCGACGCCGACCTCGTCATCACCGGCGAGGGCCGCTACGACGCGACCTCCCACCAGGGCAAGGCCGTCGGCGAGGTCCTCCGCCGTGCCGCCCGCACCCGCACCGCCGTGGTGGCCGGAGCCTCCGACCGCCCCGTGCTGACCCTGACCGCCCTGGCCGGCTCCTCCCGGGCCGCACTGGACGCCCCGCTGCACTGGCTGGCGGTGGCCGGTGCGAGGCTTGCGGCAGGTGAGCCGGCCCACCCGGGTGGGTAGGGGCCGGGCGGACGAGGGGGAGAACATGACCGAGGGTCAGGACAGCGGTGTGGTCGTCTACTGGCGGCCGATGTGCCCGTACTGCGTGAAGCTGATGACCCAGCTGCGCTTCACGGACCTGGAGTACACCACCGTCAACATCTGGAAGGACCCCGAGGCCGCCGCCTACGTGCGCTCCGTCGCCGACGGCAACGAGACCGTCCCCACCGTCTCGGTGGCCGGCCACGCCCTGGTCAACCCGTCCCGTCGCGAGCTGCTCGCCGCCGTCGACACCCACGCCCCGCAGGCCCGCAAGCGCGGTTGAGCCGTTCCCGCTGCGGCCACGGTTGAGTACGGCTACTCATGCAGGCGGGTGGGGCGGTCTGACACGCTCCGTCAGGTGAACGGTCGCACGGGGGCGCTGACGGCCCTGCATCTCCTCCTGGTCTGGGCGGTGACGGCACTGGTGGTGCCGCTCCTCGGTCTCGTCGTGCTGGCGGCGGGTTGGGCCGGCGGGCTCGGCGGGGCGGCGGTGGTCCTGCTGCCGGGCGTTCCGGCGGTGGTGGGTCTGCTCGCCCTGGCCGGTGGCCCGGCGGCCTCGGTGGTGCCGCTGTGCGGGTCGGTCCGGCGGCGCCTGGTCTGGGCGGTGTCGGTCTTCGTCCTCGGCACGCTCGGCGTCCTGGCTGGTGTGGCCGCGTACAGCAGGGGCGTGGACCTCGGGAGCGGCGGTGTCAGGGCCGCCCTGACGGGCGTGCCGTACGCCGTGGCGGCCGCGTTCTTCGTGCCCGGCGTGCGGGTGCGGGCGGGAGCGGCCCTCCTGCTGGCCGTCGGAGTGCTGTACGGGGGATTCGCCGGCCCGGCCCAGGCGGAGCAGACCCGGCACGAGGCGGAGGCGGCACGCTACCGGGAACGGGCCGACCTGCTGTACCTGGCCGACCCGCCGCCCGGGATGCGGGTGGCCCTGGCCGACTCGGAGGCCGCCGGCTTCCTGGTCGACTACCGCTCGGCCGCGGGCGGGCCGGAGCGGCTGGGCCTGACGGTGCGCCGCCCCCTGACCCCGGAGCTGCGCTGCCCCGAGGCCTCGACGGAGGGCACGACCTGCCGGGTGGACGAGGGCCGCGAGGTGGTCGAGGTGCACGTCTTCCCGGACGGCACCCGCCAGGTGACCCTGACCCGGCGTCACGGGCCCTCGGAGGTCGAGGTGGGGAGCCAGTCCCTCGACGAGGCCGGACTCCGGCGCGTCCTGGACTCCGTGCACCCGTTGTCCGGGCCGGAGTTGGAGGACCTGATGCGGTCGGAGCGGATCCGCCACCACCTCTGATCCGCCAGCACCCCTGATCCGCCACCGCCTCTGATCCGCGGCCCCCGCGGCCTCGGGCTCAGGCGGCACCCGGGTCGTACCCGGTGACGGCCCGGGCGTACGCATGCAGGGCGCCGATCACCTCCGCGCGGGTGCGGCGGCCCGCCAGCACCTCCATCTGGTAGCCGTCCTCCATCGCCAGCAGGCTGCTGGCCAGCAGCCGTGGCGAGTCGGCCAGCCGGAAGTGCCCCTGGGCCTCGCCGAGCACCAGGATGCCGTAGTAGACCGCGACCTGACGTTCGGTCAGTGCCGAGTCCAGGGCGGCCGCGCGGGGGTCGCGCAGGCTCCTGGGCCAGTACTCGAAGAGCAGCCGGGGCAGCAGGTCGTCCGGTCCCGTGGCGACGCCCGAGGCGATGCAGTCGCGCAGCCGCAGGCGGGCGTCGGGCTCCTGCTCGGCGGCCTGCTCGCGGGCCCGGCAGAAGCGCTCGATGGCCTGCTGGAAGGTCTCGTACATCAGCTCGTCGAGATCGCCGTAGTAGTACAGGACGGCCGCCGGGGTGACCCCGGCCTCGGCCGCGACGTCCTTGAGGCGCAGCCCCTCCAGGCCCCGGCTGAGCAGCGCCCGCTGGGCGGCCTCGCCGAGTTCGGCCCGCCGTGCGTCCTGGTCCTTGCGCCGCGCCACTGTTCGCTCTCCCGGTCGTTGCTGAAGGTGAGCGTAACGATACCCGACCAGCTCTTGACGCCCTCGGGGCCTTTTCCTTAAATCTCTGTTTAACGAAAAGCTCCGACCCCCGGGAGTACCTCCGTGTCCACCGTCACCAGATCCGACGACCCTCCGGCCGCCGCCCCGGGCAAGGGGCTGCGCCCCGGCTCGGTCGGCCTGCTGGCCTCCGTCACGCTCGGCCTCTCCTCGGTCGCCCCCGCCTACTCGATAGCCGTCACGCTCGGCTTCGTCACGGTGGTGGCCGGGGACGCGGCGCCCGCCGCACTGCTGCTCGGCTTCGTGCCGATCCTGCTCACCGCGTTCGCCTTCCGCGAGCTCAACCGCGAACTGCCGGACTGCGGAACGACGTTCGTCTGGACCACCCGGGCCTTCGGGCCGATCGCCGGCTGGCTCTCCGGTGGCTGGGTGGTGCAGTGCGCGACGCTGATCGCGATGACCGCGCTGGCCCGGATCGGCGCCACCTACCTGCTCGGGCTGCTCGGGCTCACCGGCGCGGCCGGGAACGGGGCCGTGGTGACCGCGGTGGCGGTGCTGCTGCTCGGCGGCGCCACGGTGCTGGCCCGCCGGGGCCTGCAGCTCGCCGCGGTGGTGCAGTACGCGCTGCTCGGCCTCCAGCTGCTGGCCCTGCTCGCCTTCGGCGTGGCCGCCCTGGCCGCCGACGGCGCCACCGCCCCGTCGCTCGGCTGGCTGAACCCCCTCGGCTTCGACGGGTTCGGCCCGTTCGCGGAGGCGGTGATCCTCTGCCTCTACATCTACTGGGGCTGGGACGCCCTGATCACCGCGAACGAGGAGACCGTCGACAGCGCCCGGACCCCCGGCCGGGCCGCCGTCCTCTCCACCCTGGTGCTGCTCGCCACCTACCTCTTCACCGCCTTCGCCGCGATCTCCTTCGCCGGGGTGGGCAGCGAGGGCGCCGGGCTCGGCAGCCCGGAGAACGCGGCCGACGTGCTGGCCACCCTCGCCCCGGCCGTGCTCGGCGGCGGCCTCGCCAAGGTGGTGCAGCTGGCGGTCTGCGTCTCGGCGGTCTCGGCGCTGCTCACCTGCCTGGTCGGCAGCTCCCGGGCGACGCTCTCGATGGCCTCCCACGGGGCCCTGCCCGGGCGCTTCGCGCGGCTGCACCCGCGCCACGGCACCCCGGCGTTCGGCGCCGCGTTCTTCGGTGCGGCCGCGGCCGTGGTGCTGGTCCTGCTCACCCTGCTCTCGGCCGACTTCCTCGGGGACGCGATCCTGTCGGTCGGCCTGCTGATCGCCCTCTACTACGGCGTCACGGGCCTGGCCTGCGTCTGGTACTTCCGCCGCACCCTGCGCGACTCCGCCCGCCACCTGCTGTTCCGGGGCGTGCTGCCGCTGGCCGGCGGTCTGATGATGATCGCCGCCTTCGCCCGGACCGCCCGCGACATGGTCGACCCCGGCTACGGCTCCACCTCGCTCGGCGGGGTCGGCGGGGTGTTCCTGCTGGGCGCCGGCTCGATCCTGCTCGGCGCCGTGCTGACCCTGCTCGCCCGGGCCCGCTTCCGCCCGTTCTTCCGCACCGGCCGCGACAGCGTGGCCGGACCGACCGTCAAGGACCACTGACCATGCGCACCCTGGCCATCGCCGCCCTGCAGACCACGCCCGTCCCCTTCGACCGCGAGGCCACCTGGGAGCGGTTCGCCGCCCAGGTCCGGGCCGTCCGCGCCACCTTCCCCCACGTCCAACTGGTGGTGGTCCCGGAGCTGTTGCTGGCCGCCGAGGCGCCGCTGCTGCAGGCGCGGGCCGACTGGATGGAGCAGGTGGCGGAGCCCGTCCCCGGCCCGCTCACCGACCGGATCGCCGAACTGGCCCGGGAGACCGGGCTCTGGCTGGTGCCGGGCAGCCTGTACGAGCGGGACGGGGACGGGCGGATCTTCAACACCGCGATCGCCGTCTCGCCGGAGGGCGGGATCGCGGCCCGCTACCGCAAGGTCTTCCCCTGGCAGCCCTACGAGGCCACCGAGCCCGGCCACGAGTTCGTGGTCTTCGACCTCCCGGGGATCGGCCGGGCGGGGCTGGCCATCTGCTACGACGGCTCCTTCCCCGAGACGGTCCGTCAGCTGGCCTGGCTGGGGGCCGAGGTGGTGATCCAGCCGACCCTGACCACCACCCGGGACCGGGAGATGGAGCTGGTCTGCGCCCGCGCCAACGCCTGGACCAACCAGGTCTACGTGGTGAACCTCAACGCCGCCGACCCGGCCGGGGTCGGTCACAGCGCGATCGTCGACCCGGAGGGCACGGTGCGCCAGCAGGCGGCCGGCGGCGAGGAGATCCTGGTCGACGTGCTCGACCTGGACGCCGTCACCCGGGTGAGGCGGTACGGCAGTTCGGGGCTGAACCGCCCCTGGGCCCAGCTGGAGCGCTACGGGCACGCCATCGAGCTGCCCGCCTACGGCGGCGGCTTCCGGCCCCGCCCCTCCGGGCGGGAGTGAGGCCCCGTCAGGGCGAGGGGAAGAGGTTGGCGGCCACCAGGAGGAGGAAGACGGGCAGGGTCAGGAAGGCCAGGGAGGCCAGCAGGCAGCCGAGCTCCGCCAGCGCGTGTCCGGTGGACTGGTACCGGACGGGTGCCTGGTGCCCCGCCGGGGTCGTGCGCCACTTGCCCGAGGTCTGACTCACCCGGCCAGTCTCGGGCAGGGCCGGGGGCCTCTGCCTGAGTACCGGTACTCAATCGCGGAGGCGGGGCCGACGGCATTGCTCGAAGATGCTCGAAGCGGCTATAAATCAAGCATCAATGAGCAATGGAGTCTGCCGTGATCCTGACCGTCACCCTCAACGCCGCCCTCGACGTCACCTACCACCTGCCCCGGGTGGCCCGCTTCGGGAGCAACCGGGTGCGGGAGGTCGCCGAGCAGGCGGGCGGCAAGGGGGTCAACGTGGCCCGGGTGCTGCGGGCGCTCGGGGCGGAGGTCGTGGCCACCGGTCTGGCCGGCGGGGCGGCGGGTCTGGCGATCCGTCAGGAGCTGGGGCGGGCCGGGCTGCCGGAGGAGTTCACGGCCGTGGCCGGGGAGAGCCGCCGCACCATCGCCGTGGTGGAGCAGGAGGACGGCGACGCCACCGTGTACCTGGAGCCGGGGCCGGTGGTGACCGAGGAGGAGTGGCTGGCCTTCCTGGAGCGGTACGCGCGGCTGCTGGCCGGGGCCGGGGCGGTGGTGCTCTCCGGCAGCCTGCCGCGCGGCCTGCCCGCCGACGCGTACCGGACGCTGGTGGAGCTCGCCGGGGAGCGGGGCGTCCCGGCCGTGCTGGACGCGGACGGGGCGGCGCTGGCCCACGGGCTGGCGGCGGGCCCCGCCCTGGTGAAGCCCAACCGCAAGGAGCTGGCGGCGGCCGTCGGCTCCGACGACCCGCAGGCGGGTGCCGCGCGGCTGCGGGCCGCCGGGGCCGGGGCGGTGGCCGCCTCGCTCGGCCCCGACGGGCTGCTCGCCGTGACCGGGCACGGCAGCTGGCTCGCCACTCCGCCGGAGCCGGTGCCCGGCAACCCCACCGGCGCCGGCGACGCGGCGGTGGCCGCCCTCACCCTCGGCCTGGTCCGGGACGAGCCCTGGCCGGACCGCCTGCGCCGCGCCGTGGCCCTGTCCGCCGCGACCGTCCTGGCGCCCCGCGCCGGCGAGTTCGACGCGGCGGCGTACCGGCGCTGGCTGGAGCTGGTCCGGGTCGAGCCCCGGGGGTGACGCGGGGTCAGGACTTGAGCTGGTAGGCCTTCATGTTCTTCAGCAGCAGGTAGGTGTCGCGCAGCGAGCCCGAACTGTCGTCCAGCGAGCGGTAGATGCCCCACTTGGGGCGGACCCGGTCGGCCAGGAAGGTGTCCACGCCCGTCTTGGTGGCGTCGACCACGGTCTTGCCGCCGCTCTTGAGCACCCAGCGGACCGAACCGGCCTTGCCGTCGCCGATCCTGATCTCGTACTCGACGTCGACCCACTTGTTCTGGAGCGGTTCGAGGTCGGTCCGGCCGACCAGCACGCCGCCGTCGAACACCTTGTGCTCGATGGTCTGCTTCCCGTCCACCCGGCGCAGCGAGGTGACGGTGATCGGGGAGGTGCCGTTGCCCGGCTGCTTGGTCTGCATGATGTGGGTGAAGGTGGTGGTCGCCATCAGCGAACTCGGGATGTACATCGAGTAGGTGACGCGCCAGGTCTGGCCGAGCTTCCACTCCAGGAAGTCCGAGGAGGAGGTGCGGTTGCCGGTGACCTCGTGGCGCTGGCGGTCGTCGTAGGAGTCGCGGTCCACCTTGTGCATGTCGAAGCGGTAGGCGTCGCCCGCGACCTTGATGTGCGGGCCGCCGGCCGGGTGCGAGTCGGCCCGGTCGTCCTCGACCGTCTCGAAGGCGCGCAGGCCGTCGGCGGCCGGGCTGGGTGACCAGCGCAGGGTCCAGGTCGGCGCGGCGGAGGCGGAGCCCGCCGGGACGAGCAGGGCCGGGAGGGTCAGGGCGAGGGCGGTCAGGACGGTGGGGAGCACGCGGGGACGCATCAGCTGCCAACTCCTGTGGTCGGGCCGGTCGGATGGCCGCCATCCTGCCGTGCTGACGATGGACAGTAAAGATTCCTGACAGTTCTCGGAGTGTCGATCCTGTGGAGCGAACGTGCGTGCTTTTCCTGCCAGTTGACCGGGCGTCGGTTGACCGGACCGTGATCCGTCGGGTTATGGTCACTCCGTGCGCGCATCCCCGTACCGAGCGCTGCTGGCGCTCGTCGCCCTGGTGCTGGCCACGCTGACCTGTTCGGCGGCCGGCCCCTCCGCGCACACCCATCTGGCCGCCCCCGCCGGGGTGCTGACGGTCTTCGAGCTGGAGTCGCAGGACCCCTGCCCGGGCGGCGCGACCCCCGCCCCGACGGTCGCCGACCACTGCGCAGAGGAGTCCGCCCAGTTGCTGGCCGCCCCGGCCCCGCTGCTCCCGGCCCTGGCACTGGTCGCCCTGCTCGCCGTCGCCGTCCTGCTGTCCGCCCCGGCCCTGCCGGGACGGGCGGCCCGCACGCGCAACCGCCGCGCCCGGCCGAGACACGGCCGCACCCTTCTGAACCAGCTCTGCCTGCAGCGGGTCTGACGGAACCCCACGCCCTGCCCCACCGACCAGTGGGGCGGACGGGCGTGCCCGCCGACCTGATCATCCGTCAGCAGGAAGCAGAGCAGTGACGATCACGCGTTCCCTCGACACGGCGGTGCTCACCCCCGCCACCCTTCCCCGCACGACCGCCGGCACCGGCACCGGGCGCTCGCTGGCCGCCGCCGTCGGCCACACCCCGGTGGTGTGGATCGGCGAGCCGTTCACCGGCTCCGCCCAGGGCTTCTGGGCCAAGCTGGAGGGCTTCAACCCCGGCGGCATCAAGGACCGCCCCGCCCTGCACATGGTGGCCCGAGCCCGCGAGCGCGGCGAACTCCGGCCCGGCGCACGGATCGTGGAGTCCACCAGCGGCACCCTGGGCCTCGGCCTGGCGCTGGCCGGGCAGATCCACGGCCACCCCGTCACCGTGGTCACCGACCCGGGCCTGGAGCCCGACGTGCACCGGCTGCTCACCGCCCAGGGCGCCACCGTCGACCTGGTCGGCGATCCGCACCCCACCGGCGGCTGGCAGGAGGCCCGCCGCCTGCGGGTGGCCGAGCTGCTCGCCGCCGACCCCACCGCCTGGTGCCCCGACCAGTACGCCAACCCCGACAACGTGGCCGCCTACGAACCGCTGGCCGAGGAGCTGGTGGCCCAACTCGGCCGGGTGGACGTGCTGGTGGCCAGCGTCGGCACCGGCGGCCACTCCGCCGGGGTGAGCCGGGTGCTGCGCGAGTACTACCCCGAACTCAAGGTGATCGGGGTGGACACCACCGGCTCCACCATCTTCGGCCAGCCCGCCCGCAGCCGGCTGATGCGGGGGCTCGGCAGCTCCATCCACCCGCGCAACGTCGCCTACGAGCAGTTCGCCGAGGTGCACTGGGTGGCCGCCCCCGAGGCCGTCCGGGCCTGCCGGGCGCTGGCCCGCTCCGCCTACGCCTCCGGCGGCTGGAGCGTCGGTGCCGTCGCCCTGGTCGCCGCCTGGGCCGCCCGGAACGAACCGCCCGGCACCCGGATCGCCGCGATCTTCCCGGACGGCCCGCACCGCTACCTCTCCACCGTCTACAACGACGACTACTGCCGCCCGAACGGCCTGCTGGACGGCGAGACCGCCGGACACCCCGACGAGATCGCCCACCCCGGCGAGCGCGAGGTCACCCGCTGGACCCGCTGCCGCACCGTCACCGACCCGCTGGGCGGCGCGCGGTGACGGCCGGGCGGAGCGGAGGGCGGGCCGGGTACCGCTCCTTCGAGCGCAGCGTCCGGCTGCTGATGGTCAACCAGTTCACCATCAACCTCGGCTTCTACATGCTGATGCCGTACCTGGCCCAGCACCTCTCCGGCACCCTGGGCCTGGCCGGCTGGACGGTCGGCCTGGTGCTCGGCGTGCGCAACCTCAGCCAGCAGGGCATGTTCCTGGTCGGTGGCGCCTTGGCGGATCGTTTCGGCTACAAGCCGCTGATCGTCACCGGCCTGGCCCTGCGCACCGTCGGCTTCGCGGTGCTCGGCCTGGTCGACTCCGTCCCCGCGCTGCTCGCCGCCTCGGCGGCCACCGGGCTGGCCGGGGCGCTGTTCAACCCGGCGGTGCGCGCGTACGTGGCGGCGGACGCGGGGGAGCGGCGGGTGGAGGCGTTCGCCCTGTTCAACGTCTTCTACCAGGCGGGCATCCTGCTCGGCCCGCTGGCCGGGCTGGCCCTCACCTGGCTGGACTTCCGGCTCACCTGCCTGACCGCGGCGGCGGTCTTCGCCGTGCTCAGTGCGGTGCAGGTGCGCAGCCTGCCGCACCGGCCGGCCGAGCGCGGCGGCGGGCAGCCGCTGCGGTGGCGCGGGCTGCTGGGCAACCGGCGGTTCCTGCTCTTCGCCGCCGCGATGACCGGCTCCTACGTGCTCTCCTTCCAGGTCTACCTGGCACTGCCGCTGGAGGTCCGGCGGATCGGCGGCGAGGCGGCCGCCCCCGCGGTGGCGGTGCTCTTCGTGGTCTCCGGCCTGGCCACCGTCCTCGGCCAGACCAGGCTCACGGCCTGGTGCCGCCGGACCTGGCCGCCCGGGCGCTCCCTGACGGCGGGTCTGCTGGCGATGGCCGCGGCCTTCCTGCCGCTCGCGGCGGCCGCCGCCGTCCCGCCGCCCGGGCCGGGCCCGGCCCGGCTGGCGCTCGCGCTCGGCCCGCCGGTGCTGGCCGCCGCGCTGCTCACGCTGGGGACCATGCTGGCCTACCCGTTCGAGATGGACACCGTGGTCTCGCTCGCCGAGGGCCGCCTGGTGGCCACCCACTACGGGCTCTACAACACCGTCTGCGGGATCGGCATCACGCTCGGGAACCTCGCGGTCGGCGCCGCGCTGGACCTCGCGCCCGCCGCGACCTGGCTCGGCCTGACCGCCCTCGGCCTCGCGGCCGCGGCCGCCCTGGCCGCCCTGCACCGCACGGGCCGGCTGGCCCCGGCGCCGCGCCCGGCCGCCACCCCGGCCCGGGTCGGCTGAGACGGCGCCGGGTGCCCCGTCCTGACCGTGCGTCAGGACGGGGCACCCGGCCGCGCCGTCCGGGCCTGCCCGTACAGTGGCCGGATGCCTCCCGAGACACCGCCGGAGTACTCGCCGCAGCAGCAACTCGACTCCTGGATCGGCGACTTGCCGTACCGGCTGGGAATCCTGGAGAAGGTGCTGCTGCCCGGGCACTTCCGCTTCGACCACTCGCCCGGGTCGCTCGACGCCCTGGAGCAGCACCTGCTGGACCAGGACACGGCCGCCGGGGAGTGGGCGGAGCTGGCGGAGTGCGCGACGGCCTACCTCGGCGAAGTGCTGCGCGCGGTCGCGGGCGGAGGCTGGGCCTGGCACACCCGGCCGGGCGGTGCGGACCCGGGCCGGCCGGTGCTCCGGCCGGACCAGGAGCTGGGCCTCTCGCCGGTGGCCCCGGGACTGCTGATCGACCACGCGCTCCGGGTCCGCACCGGGACGGCGTTCGCGGGGGAGGCCGGGCGGCTGCGCGCCGAGGTGGCGGAGCGTCAGGAGGCATTCCCCGGCTGGGAACCGGCCGCGGAGCACACGCCCGGGGTGGACCCGGAGCCGCCGCTGCCGGAGCACCCGGTCCTGACCGAGTGGCTGGCCGGGCGGCGGGAGGCGTTCGAGCCCTGGTCGCAGGAGGCCTTCGGCCGCTCGGTGCACTGGAACCAGCACGCGGGGACCCTGGACTGGCTGGAGCACGCCGTGCGGCAGCGGTTCGCCGGCCCGGCCGAGTTCGACGCGGCGCGGGCGGAGCCGTTCGTCCAGGGCGCGTGCTGGTACCTGGGCGAGACGATCCGGCGGAACACGGGAGCGGTCTGGCAGTACGTCCCCGTCGACCCCGGGGCCGGGCCCGGTGCCCCGGGGTCGCCCGGACACCCGTGGACCGGGGTGCCGTTCGTCGCCCAGCCGGACAAGCGGCTCGGGGGCGCGGCGGTCCCGCTGGAGTGCCTGCGCGACCTGTTCCGGTACGAGGACGACGTCCTGCGGCACGTCCTGCTCCGGTTCCGGTCCTGCTCGTACGCGTACGTGGGCGGGCTGCTCCGGCGGATCGGCATGGTGCCGGCGGCGCGGGTCGAGGCGGCCCTGGCGGAGCGCGCCGACCACGCGCACGAGGAACTGGCCGCCCACGAGGTGCCGGGCATGCTGGAGGCGTTCGGCGTGGCGGTGCGGGTCCACGCCGACGACGTGGACTTCCTGGAGGAGAGCTACGACCACCTGCTCCAGGAGGCCGCGGCCCTCACCGGCGGCGCGGTCACCGTCACCGGCGTCCGGCTGCGCGAGGACGGGGACGGCGACGAGGCCCTGGAGTTCCTCCGCAACGGCGTGCCGGTCTCGGTGCCCACCGAGCACCACTCGGACGAGTACCTCGACCACCTGGCGGTCGACCTGCTCATGGGGCACCTGGACCCCGACCCCGCCGTCGACACCCGGCGGTTCCGCCTGGTCCTGTTCGTGCACGGGGAGCACTCCAGCCACGACACCTACTACGTCCACGCGTCGCCCGAGCACGCGGCGGTGCTGGAGAAGGAGCTCGGCCTGGAGCTGCGCTGACCGACCTGACACGGCCTGTTCCGAGGTGTGGGACGTCCGGGCACCGGGGGGCGGGCGCGGGGGAGGATGGCGGTGCCCCGCCCGAGTTGAGCCTGGAGGACGTTGTGACGGTGGTCGAGATACCCGGATCGAAGTCGGTGACGGCGCGCGCGCTGTTCCTGGCCGCTGCCGCGAACGGCAGCACCAGGCTGCGCCGCCCGCTGCACTCCGACGACACCGAGGGCTTCGCGGCCGGCCTCGCCGCGCTCGGCTACGCGGTCACCGGGGACGGCCAGGACTGGATCATCGAGGGCCGCCCGCAGGGCCCCGCCAACGACGCCGACGTCTACTGCCGCGACGGCGCCACCACCGCCCGCTTCCTCCCCGCGCTGGCCGCCGCCGGGCACGGCGAGTTCCGCTTCGACGCCTCCGCGCAGATGCGCCGCCGCCCGGTCGGCCCGCTCACCGAGGCGCTGCGCGAGCTCGGCGTGGAACTGGTGCACGAGGAGAACGAGGGCCACCACCCGCTGCGGATCAGCGCGCGCGGCGTCAAGGGCGGCGAGCTCACCCTGGACGCCGGGCTCTCCTCGCAGTACCTGACCGCCCTGCTGCTGCTCGGCCCGCTCACCGAGCAGGGCCTGCGGATCACCGTCACCGACCTGGTCTCGGTGCCCTACGTCGAGATCACCCTGGCCATGATGCGCAGCTTCGGCGTCGAGGTCGGGCGCGAGGGCGACGGCAAGGTCTTCGTGGTGCCGCCGGGCGGCTACACCGCCGTCGAGTACCCGGTCGAGCCGGACGCCTCCACCGCCAGCTACGTCTTCGCCGCCGCCGCCCTGACGGGCCGTGAGGTGACGGTGCCCGGTCTCGGCAAGGGGGCGCTGCAGGGCGACCTGAAGTTCGTCGAGGTGCTGGAGCGGATGGGCGCCCGGGTCCGGATCGGCGCGGACGAGGTGACCGTGACGGGCGCGCCGGGCGGGCGGCTGTCCGGGATCACCGTCAACATGCGGGACATCTCCGACACCATGCCGACGCTGGCCGCCATCGCGCCGTTCGCCGACGGGCCGGTGCGGATCGAGGACGTCTACAACACCCGGGTCAAGGAGTGCGACCGCCTGGAGGCCTGCGCGCAGAACCTGCGGGCCCAGGGCATCGAGGTGGAGACCGGGCGGGACTGGATCGAGATCAAGCCGGGTACGCCGCAGCCGGTGGAGATCGCCACCTTCGGGGACCACCGGATCGTGATGTCCTTCGCGGTGGCCGGGCTGCGCACCCCGGGCGTCACCTTCGACGACCCGGGGTGCGTGCGGAAGACCTTCCCGGCCTTCCACGAGGAGTTCGCGAAGCTGCGCGCCTCCTGGGGGATCTGACCGCGGGTCAGGCCTCGGCCGGCTTGAGCCTGCGCGCGACCAGCGTGCCGAGCCGGTCGAGGCCGACCACGAGTGCCGCGAGCGCGATGAACTCGAAGGTCAGCTGGACGATCTGCAGCGACACCCAGCCGTAGCCCTTCTCGCTCGGGTCCAGGAAGAAGTACGGGTACTTGACCGGGAAGTCCGGGAAGAGCAGGGCCCGGGCGATGGTGACGGCGGCGTAGCCGAGCGGGAAGGCGAGCCAGAGCGGCAGGTCCTTCCAACGGGAGGCGTTGCGCGGCTTGAGGCAGAGCCAGTCGCCCAGCACCAGCACGGGCGTGACGTAGTGCAGGAAGAAGCTGGACCACTCCTGCACCAGGTTCTCGCCGTCCACCAGCCCCGGCAGCGGGCTGACGCCCTTGTTCAGCAGGATGTGCGCCACCAGGCCGGTGATGGTGATGTACAGCGTCACCGCCCCGCGCAGCCGCGGCGCGGGCGCCTCGACGGTGGAGCGCTTCGCCATCCAGTACACGGCCCCGAGGAAGTACCCCAGCACGATCACGTTGCTCTCGATGGTGAAGTACACCAGCGAGCTGTTGCTGAGGATCAGCCCGAGCCCGGCCGAGAGCACGATGGCCGCTCGCCACCAGAGGGCGGGGCGGGTCCAGACCGACATGTTGTTCACCAGTCCGTGGTCGATTGTTGGCATGGTCGCCGCACTCTACCTGCGGGTAGCCGACCCACGGAAGGCACCTGGTCAGCCGGGCTGGACGAAGCCCTCCTGGTAGGCGGTGATGACGGCCTGGGTGCGGTCGCGGGCGGCGAGTTTGGTGAGGATGCCGCCGACGTGGGTCTTGACGGTCTCGGTGCTGACGACGAGGCGGGCGGCGATCTCGGCGTTGTTGAGGCCGGCGGCCATCAGGCGCAGGACCTGGGACTCGCGGTCGGTGAGGCGGCGGGTGCGGCCGTCGGTGCGCTCGGGGCGGCGGCCGGCCGCGAGGTCGCGGATGGCGGCGGGGAAGAGCAGGGAGTCGCCGCGGGCGACCAGGCGGACGGCCTGGACCATCTCGTCGGCGCTGGCCCGCTTGAGCAGGAAGCCGGCCGCGCCGACCCGCAGGGCGTCGTAGACGTGGTCGTCGTTCTCGAAGGTGGTGACCACCAGGATCCGGGGCGCCGGGTCGAGGGTGGAGACCAGCTGTTCGGTGGCGCGGATGCCGTCCACCTGCGGCATCCGGACGTCCATCAGCACCACGTCCGGCCGCAACTCCCGGACGAGGGAGACCACTTCGGCCCCGTTCGCGGCCTCCCCGACCACCTCCAGGTCGGGTTCGGCGTTCAGGATGGCCCGCAGGCCCATCCGTACCAGCCGCTCGTCGTCGGCGATCACCACACGCAGCGTCATGCCAGAAGCCCCCTCGTCGTACCGGTTCAACTGCTCAGCGGCAGCCGGGCGGTGAGCCGCCAGCGGCCGTCCCCGTCCGCCCCGGCGCCGCACGTGCCGCCCAGCACGGCGGCCCGCTCGGTCATCCCGGGCAGCCCCCGCCCGCCGCCGGGGCGGCTCGGGCGGTCCTCGCCGACCGGATTGATCAGCTCCAACTCCAGCGCTCCGTCCGCCACTTCGAGACGGAGTTCGGCCCCCACCCGCCCGGCGTGCCGGAGCACGTTGGTCAGCCCCTCCTGGACGATCCGGTACGCCGCCCGGGAGACCTCCACCGGCAGCTCGGCCGTCCCCGGCCCGACCCGGGCGGACACCGCCACTCCGGCCAGCTCCGTCTGCCGCAGCAGGGCGCCGAGCCCGGCCAGGGTGGGGGCGGCGGAACCGGCGGCGGGGGCGGCGTCCTCGGCGTCCTCGCGGAGCAGGCCGAGCACGGTGTCCAGTTCGGCCACCGCCGCCCGGGCGGTCTCCTCGATCGCCTTGAGCGCCTCCTCGGCGAACTCGGGATCGCTGCGCAGCACCCGCCCGGCGGCCGCGGCCTGGATGCCGACGGCGCTCAGCGCGTGGCCGACCGAGTCGTGCAACTCCCGTGCCAGCCGGTTGCGCTGGGCCAGCTCCAGGGCCCGCTGCTCGGCCGCGGCGAGCCGCTCGCCGGGCGTCGGGCCGAGCAGCGGCACCGCGGTGCGGGCCAGCCAGGCCCCGGCCCCGGCGTTGGTCAGCAGCACCAGCAGGGCCAGCCCGAGCGCGACCAGCTGCGGCGCCACCCCGAGCGGGCCGAACAGCTCCCGCACCGCCGGATGGTCCGGGAAGAGCACCAGCACGCAGACCGCGGGCGGGACGGAGAGCGACATCCCCGAGACCACCCCGCCGCAGAACAGGTGCTGGACGAACCAGGCGGCGGTGCGCCGCCGGGCGGCCCAGGAGCGCGACGGGGTGCCCGCCAACTCCCGCTCCCCGGCCAGCCCGAGGGCCCGCGCGGCAGTCGCCTCCAGGACCCGGACGGCCGGCAGCAGCAGTGCCACGGCGGCGGCCAGCGGCAGCGCCACCGCGAAGGCCTCGAACTGCGCCAGGACGTCCCCGCGCGAGTCGTCCAGCCCCCGGGTGGTGGAGACCAGGATCAGGCTGAGCAGCCAGAAGGGCATCAGCAGGGCTCCGCCGAGCACCAGGTGCACCCAGCGGAGCGCCGCTCGTCGTCCGATCAGTGCACTCACGCGGCTGACACTACGTCAGCGGTGGCGCGCACACGTTCGACGGGGGTCTGAGCCTGCTCGGCGGCGGCGTGTGCGCGCTCGACCAGGACCAGCGCTCCGACCACCAGCAGCAGCCCGCCGATCCCGGCCTGCACCGCCTCGGCCAGCTGCCCGGCCGGGGGGACGGTGTCGGCCGGCTCGGGGAGGCCGGGCTGGAGCAGCCAGGTGAAGACGTTCCAGGTGCCCCAGGCGAAGACCGCGCCGCTGGTCAGCCAGCCGGTCACCAGGACGGGGGCCAGCGGGCGCTCCGGGGTGCGGCGCAGGACCACCCACAGGAAGGCGGCGCAGGCGGCCAGCAGCAGCACGGCGGTGACGGCGTCGATGATCCGGGCCGGCCGGTGGCCGTCCAACAGCCGCAGCGGACGGGCCAGTTCGCCGCCGAGCGCCCAGTACAGCCGGGCGGCGGCGAGCGGGAGGGCCAGCCCGGCGGCGGTCACCGCGAGCACCCGCTGCAGCCCGAGGGTGGCGGTGCGGGGCAGGTCGCCGATCCGGTCGGCGAGCAGCCCGGCCCAGCGCTCCCGGGCGTGCAGGGCGAAGCCGGCCAGCAGGGTGATGCCCTGGAGCGCGAAGCCGCCGTAGACCACGGCGAACACCCAGGGCTGGAGCCAGGTCTGCGGGTCGACCGAGGGTTCGGTGCCGAGCAGCAGCTCGGTGCCGAAGATCAGCGGGAGTTCGACCAGCAGGGCGCCCAGCATGCCGCTGCCGACCCAGGCGGGGAAGAGCACCAGCCCGACCGGGAGCCGCCGGCCCCAGGGGCGGACGAAGGCCAGCGCCAGCACGATCGCCACCGCGTCCATCACGAAGGTGACCAGGTTCGCGGCCCACAGGGCGCCGGAGTGGGCGAGGTCGGCGTCGGGGCCGAAGCCGACCGTGCTGCCGCACAGCCAGAGCGACTTGAGGGTCAGGTACGGCACGGTGGCCGCGACGGTGAGGGCGCAGATGCCCCGGCGCGGTGCGCCGGACGGGGTGAGGTCCATGCCTCCACCCTCCCGTCCGGCGCCCCCGCCCCACGTCCTCCGTGGTCAGGAACCCGTTCCCCCCGGCGGGGGAGGCGGTGCTACTCCTGGGGGAGGGTCACCCCGCTGGCGCGGAGCATCTCCTCGCGCTCCACCACCTTGACCCGCTCGCGCTGCTGCGGCTCGCCGAGCGCCTTCTCGTACGCGTCCAGCAGCTTCCAGCCGTCCCAGGTGGTGTACGCGACCTGGTTGGCCGTCAGGTGCGCGAGGACGGCGTCCTCCTCCGGAGCCTCGGGGGTGCGCAGCGCGCCGGCCCGGAAGTCCTCGATCAGGCAGGCCACGGTCTCGTTGGCGTCGCCCTTGGTGTGGCCGATCAGGCCGACCGGGCCGCGCTTGATCCAGCCGGTGACGTAGGTGGAGGGCAGGTGGTGCCCGGCCTCCATGACCCGGCCGGCCTCGTGCGGCACGGTGCCGGAGACGGCGTCCCAGGGCAGCTTGGGCAGCTCCTCGGAGAGGTAGCCGACGGCGCGGTAGACGGCGCCCAGGTCCCAGTCGGTGTACGCGCCGGTGCCCTTGACGTTGCCGGTGCCGTCCAGCTCGGTGCGTTCGGTGCGCAGGCCGGTGACCCTGCCGTCCTCGCCGAGCACCTCGACGGGGGACTCGAAGAAGTGCAGGAAGAGCTTGTGCGGGCGCTCGCCCACGTCGCGGATGGCCCAGTTCTCCAGGGTGGCGGCGACCATGTCGGCCTGCTTGTTGCCCCGGCGGGTGGCGATCGAGCCCTCGTCGTAGTCGATGTCCTCGGGGTTGACGATGACCTCGATGTTCGGCGAGTGGTCCAGCTCGCGCAGCTCCATCGGGCTGAACTTGGCCTGGGCCGGGCCGCGGCGGCCGAAGACGTGGACCTCCAGCGCCCGGTTGGCCTTGAGGCCGTCGTAGACGTTGGCCGGGATCTCGGTGGGCAGCAGCTCGTCCGCGGTCTTGGCCAGGATGCGGGCCACGTCCAGCGCGACGTTGCCGACGCCGAGCACCGCGACCTTCTCGGCCTCCAGCGGCCAGGTGCGGGGAACGTCCGGGTGGCCGTCGTACCAGGAGACGAAGTCGGCCGCGCCGTGCGAGCCGTCCAGCTCGATGCCCGGGATGTTCAGCTCGCGGTCGGCCATCGCGCCGGTGGAGAACACCACGGCGTCGTAGAGGCGGTGCAGGTCGTCCAGGCCCAGGTCGGTGGGGTAGTCCACGTTCCCGAACAGGCGGACCTGCGGCTTGTCCAGCACCTGGTGGAGCGCGGTGACGATGCCCTTGATCCGGGGGTGGTCGGGGGCGACGCCGTAGCGGATCAGGCCGAAGGGCGCGGGCATGCGCTCGAACAGGTCGATCGACACACCGGGGTCGGCGGCGACCTCGGACTTCAGCAACGCGTCGGCGGCGTAGATGCCGGCCGGACCGGCTCCGACTATGGCCACTCGGATGGGGCGGGACATTCGTGCATCCTTCGGCTGGGCAGCGTTGACCGCCAGGGTCCCTGACGGTTCCTGGTTAGGCTACCCTTTCCCGATCTATGACCCCATAGGGACGGCCTATGGCCGAGGGAGTGGAGTGGTACAGACCACCGTCTTTCGGGCGGGGTGTGAATGGCTGGTTCGTCACCTTCCTTTGACGTGTCCATGCCTTCAGTCTTGTGCGGCCGGACCACGGCCGACCACACCGACCGCACACGAGGGAGAAGTCATGACCATGCGCCGGACCGCCCGGGCGGGCATCGTCGCCGCGATCGTCGCCCTACCGCTGGTGTTCGCCTCCACCGCCTCGGCGGTGGAGGTCCACGAGGGGTCCGACTACGCGGCCTACACCGGCGGCACCCTGTTCGCCTGCGACCTGGAGGCGGACGGGAACGGCGTCTACGCCGAGTACCGGGGGCCGGGGGCCTCGCACGGCTACATCTGGGACGGCAACGGCTCGCAGGGCGGCTGCAGCACCGCCCAGGTCGCCGTCACCTCCTTCCGGGTCTGCGAGGACACCTGGGGTCCCGACACCTGTTCCTCCTGGGTGACCGTCTGACGGTCCGTCCGACCGCGGAGCCGCCGCCCCCGCCGGGGGCGGCGGCTCCGTCGCGCGGGTGGTGCCCAGGGTCACGGGGCGATCGGCAGCGGGCGGCAGGTCGAGGTGGCGGTCGGGCCGGCGGAGGCGGTGGCGCAGGAGTTGGGGTACCTCGGCCCGACCAGGGAGACGCGGCCGACCTGGTACGGGCCCTGCCCGTACCAGCCGTGGAAGGTCACGGTCACCTCGTTGACGTCGCCGATCTCCACGGTGCCGAACAGGCCGCTCCACCCCGGGCCGTCGGCCCAGCGGGTCACCTCGCCGCTGCCGGTCCCGGTGCCCGAGACGGTGACGAAGGCGTAGGAGCCGGACACCTGGGCGGACAGGTCGTAGCCGGTGCGGGGGACGACGGAGACCTTCTGGGAGCAGCCCGCGTAGTCCTGGCCGCCGGGGCGGCCCTCGGCGATCCGGTCGGTCACGGTCACCGAGCCGGTGCAGGACCAGCCGGCGGCCAGCGGGTCGTGGAAGTCGCCGTTGCGCACCCACTCCAGGGGCGGGGGCTGGGCGACGGCGGGACCCCCGCTCACCAGGGTCGCGGTGGCGGTCAGGGCCAGGGCGCCGAACAGGACGGCGGGGGTGCTGGACGGACGTCCGGGTGCACGCATTGCCTTCTCCGTGGGGGAGTTGTGGACGGGCAAGGGTGCAGGGAGTGGGCACACCCTGGCGGAGGCCGGATGGTGGCGTCAAGGGTGCCGATTTCGCTGATCCTCTGGACGGTATATTCAACTCACCGGTATATGTGGACCCATGACGGACCGTTCGATGCAGGAGCCGACGCTCCTGCTGCTCACCGCACTGGCCGACGCGCCCCGGCACGGGTATGCGCTGCTCCAGGAGGTCTCCGTGATCTCCGGGGGCCGCGTGAAGCTCCGCGCCGGGACGCTCTACGGAGCCCTGGAACGCCTGCTCAAGCAGGGGTTGGTCAGGGTGGAGGGGGAGGAAGTGGTGGCCGGAAGGGCCCGGCGGACCTTCGGGCTCACCGAGGGAGGGCGGGAGGTGCTGGCCGCCGAGGCGGAGCGGTTGCGCGCCGTGGTGGCCGAGGCCGACCGGCGGCTCTCCTCGGCCCGTGCCGCCAAGCTGCGCCCCGGGTACGCCTCGTGAGCGGCCTCGGCGTGCGGGTGGCGATGCGCATCCACCCGGCGGCCTACCGCCGGTCCGAGGGGGCCGAGTTGGCGGCGGTGTTCGCGGACACCACGGCCGGCAAGGGGAGTTGGGTGGTCGCCCGGGAGCTGGTCGATCTGGCCGGGCACGGGCTGCGGATGCGGCTCGGGCTCGGCTCCGACCGGACCTTGGCCCAACTGGCCGCCCTGGCAGCGCCGTTCGCGGGGGTGGCGGCGATGTCGGGGCAGCTGGCCGACCAGGTGTCCGCTGTCATCGGCGACCTTGGCAGCCCCCGGGGTCTCGGCTGGCGGCTGCGGGTCCCCTTCGACACCTTCCAGGGCTTCGGCTACTGGGTCTACCAGGCGGCCCTGCTGATCACGCTGGCCGTGGCCGTCGCGGCCGTGGCCGGGCGCTGGTCCACGGCCCGGGCACTGGTGCCCGTCGGCCTGTTGGCGGTCCTGGGCCAGGTGGTGGTCGAGGCCGAGATCTCGACCAGCCTGGCCACGGGCGACTGGGGCCGGCTGCTGGCCAGGTTGGCAGGCTGGCACGGGCCCCAGCTGATCTGGCTGCTGATCCTGCTGGCCGCTCCCCGGGACCTGCTCGGGCCGCCCACCCGCAGGCGCGGGCTGGCCTCGCTGGCGGGCCTGCTGGTGGGCGGTGTGCTGCTCAACACCGCGCTCGGGCTGGGCCCCTTCTCGCCCTTCAACCACGGCACTCCGAGTGTCGTGCTCGCCCTGGTGCTCGGCGTGACGGAGCTCGCGCTGCTCGCCGTGGCCGTGCCCGCGCTGCTGCGCGGCCGCCCCGGCCCGGCGGCCGGGGCCCTGGCCGGGGCGCCCGTGCTCTGTCTGATGGTGCTCTCGGCCGCCGGCAACCTGTGGAACTCCGGCAGCCGCTCCCTGACCGTCGCGCTGCTCGCGGTGGCGGTGCTCGGCGCCGCCGCGCTGGCCCGCCGGCGGCCGGGGTTCCCCGCCCGCCGTCCGCCGGCCGCCCGGTAGGCCGGTCGCACACCGGAGGCCCCGCCGTCACGGCGGGGCCTCCTTCGCGTTCCCCGGCGGGTGAGGCGCCGTCAGAACAGCAGACGGGCTTCGCGGTGGGTGTGGGACTCGATGCCGGAGGCCGCCTTGAGGATCAGCTCGTGGGCCAGGTTGGAGCAGGCGCGGGCGGCGGCCAGCTCCTCGCCGACGGTGGAGTCGGGGGCGTCGTCCGGGTTGCGGCGGGCGATGCCGAGACCGCGCACGCCGGGGGCGCTGAAGCCCTCCAGTGAGGCGGTGCAGGTGGTGCGGTTCTCGTCCTCCTCGAAGACGAGCGCGACGTTCCACTGGTTTCGCACGGTCGGTCACCTCGTTCCGGATGGGTACCGGGTGGATCGTTCAAGGCCCAGCCTCCGCCTGTGCGCGGCCGATTTCAAGGCGAGCGGGAGGCCGGTCGAACCGGTGTCGCGACCCGTGCGCGGAAGCCTTGTTACCGTCGGGTCACTTGTCTATCATCGCCACTGTGACAGCCCTACTGTCAAACACGAGAGGACGGCCGGTGGACGGGACGACCAACCGGGGACCGCTCGCCGGGGTGCGGGTGGTCGAGCTGGCCGGGATCGGGCCCGGCCCGTTCGCGGCGATGCTGCTCGCCGACCTCGGCGCCGACGTGGTCCGGGTGGACCGCCCGGGGCCCTCCCCGCTCGGCCCGGAGCCGGGCCACGACCTGACCAACCGGAACAAGCGCTCGGTCCTGGTGGACCTCAAGTCCCCCGAGGGGCCGGGCCGGGTGCTCGACCTGGTCGAGCGCGCCCACCTGCTGATCGAGGGCTACCGCCCGGGCGTCGCCGAACGCCTCGGCGTCGGCCCGGACGCCTGCCTGGCCCGCAACCCCGCGCTGGTCTACGGCCGGATGACCGGCTGGGGCCAGGACGGCCCGCTGGCCCAGCGGGCCGGGCACGACCTCGGCTACACCGCCACCGCCGGGGTGCTCGGCCTGGCCGGCCCGGCCGACGGCCCGCCCGCCTGGGCGGCCAACCTGCTGGGCGACTACGCGGGCGGCTCGCTCTACCTGGTGGTCGGCCTGCTGGCCGGCCTGCGGCACGCCGAACTCACCGGCACCGGCCAGGTGGTGGACGCCGCCATCGTGGACGGCGCGGCCCACCTGACCACCATGCTCTGGGGCCTGCTGGGCGCCGGGCTCTGGCAGGACGCACGCGGCGTCAACCTGCTGGACGGCGGCGCCCCGTGCTACGCCAGCTACCGCACCTCGGACGGCCGGTACATGGCCGTTGGCGCGCTGGAGCCGCAGTTCTGGGCCGAGTTCGTCCGCCTGCTGGAGCTCCCGGCCGACGCCCCCGGCCAGTTCGACCTGCCCCGCTGGCCCGAGCTGCGGGCCGCCGTCGCGGCGCGCTTCGCCACCCGCACCCAGGCCGAGTGGACCGAGGTCTTCGAGGGCACCGACGCCTGCACCTCCCCGGTGCTGACGCTCGGTCAGTCCACCGCACACCCGCACCTGGTGGCCCGGGGCACCTACCTCACCGAGGGCGGCGTCACCCAGCCCGCCCCGGCCCCCCGGTTCTCCGCCACCCCCGGCGGGGTGCACCGCCCGCCCGCCCTGCCCGGCGCGCACACCGAACAGGTGGCGCGCGACTGGGACGTCAAGAGCCTTCAGAACCCCTCCAGTTGAGAGCAGGAGCCGTGCAGCGCGAGATCTACACCGAGGAGCACGAGGCGTTCCGCGAGACCGTCCGCGCCTTCCTGGCCAAGGAGGTGCTGCCGCACCACGACCGCTGGGAGAAGGACGGCATCGTGGACCGCTCGGCCTGGCTGGCCGCCGGGCGGCAGGGCCTGCTCGGCCTGGCCGTCGAGGAGGAGTACGGCGGGGGCGGCGAGCCCGACTTCCGCTACCCGGCCGTGCTGGCCGAGGAGTTCGTCCGGGCCGGGGCCAGCGGCCTGGCGATCGGCCTGCACAACGACATCATCGGCCCCTACCTCACCCAGCTGGCCACCGAGGAGCAGAAGCGCCGCTGGCTGCCCGGCTTCTGCTCCGGCGAGCTGATCACCGCGATCGCGATGACCGAGCCCGGCACCGGCTCCGACCTCCAGGGCATCGCCACCCGGGCCGAGGACAAGGGCGACCACTACCTGCTGAACGGCGCCAAGACCTTCATCTCCAACGGCATCCTGGCCGACCTGGTGGTGGTGGTCGCCAAGACCACCGAGGAGGGCGGCGCGCACGGCCTCAGCCTGCTGGTGGTCGAGCGCGGCATGCCCGGCTTCGAGCGCGGCCGCAACCTCGACAAGATCGGCCAGAAGGCCCAGGACACCGCCGAGCTGTTCTTCCAGGACGTCCGCGTCCCCAAGGAGAACCTGCTGGGCGAGCTCAACCAGGGCTTCTTCTACCTGATGCGCAACCTCGCCCAGGAGCGCCTGGCCATCGCGGTGGCCGCGATCGCCGGGGCCGAGCACCTGGTGGAGATCACCACCGAGTACGTCAAGCAGCGCACCGCCTTCGGCCGCCCGCTGGCCAAGCTCCAGCACGTCCGCTTCGAGATCGCCGAGCTGGCCACCGAGTGCGCCGTCACCCGGACCTTCGTGGACCGCTGCATCACCGAGCACAACCGCTGGGCGCTCACCCCGGTGGACGCCTCGATGGCCAAGTGGTGGGCCACCGAGCTGCAGAAGCGCACCGCCGACCGCTGCCTCCAACTGCACGGCGGATACGGCTACATGACGGAGTACCCGGTCGCCAGGGCGTTCACCGACGGCCGGATCCAGACCATCTACGGCGGCACGACCGAGATCATGAAAGAGATCATCGGCCGCTCCATCCTCGGCTGAAAGGCACTCACACCGTGACCACCGAAGCGTACGTCTACGAGGCGATCCGCACACCGCGCGGCCGGGGCAAGGCCAACGGCTCGCTGCACGCCACCAAGCCGATCGACCTGGTGGTCGGCCTGATCCACGAGATCCAGCGCCGCCTGCCGGACCTGGACCCGGCCGCGATCGACGACATCGTGCTCGGCGTGGTCAGCCCGATCGGCGACCAGGGCTCCGACATCGCCCGGGTCGCCGCGATCGCGGCCGGCCTGCCGGACACCGTGGCCGGCGTGCAGGAGAACCGCTTCTGCGCCTCCGGCCTGGAGGCGGTCAACCTGGCCGCCGCCAAGGTCCGTTCGGGCTGGGAGGACCTCATCCTGGCCGGCGGCGTGGAGTCGATGAGCCGGGTCAAGATGGGCTCCGACGGCGGCGCCTGGTTCGCCGACCCGATGACCGCCTACGAGACCTCCTTCATCCCGCAGGGCGTCGGCGCCGACCTGATCGCCACCATCGAGGGCTTCTCCCGCACCGACGTGGACGCCTTCGCCGCCGAGTCCCAGGCCCGGGCCGCCAAGGCGCAGGCCGACGGCCTGTTCGACCGCTCGGTGGTGCCGGTGCGCGACCGCAACGGCCTGGTGGTGCTGGAGCGCGACGAGTTCATCCGCCCGGGGACGACGGTGGAGACCCTGGCCGGGCTCAAGCCCTCGTTCGCCGGGATCGGCGAGATGGGCGGCTTCGACGCCGTCGCGCTGCAGAAGTACCACTGGGTCGAGGCCATCGACCACGTCCACCACGCGGGCAACTCCTCCGGCATCGTGGACGGCGCGGCCCTGGTCGCGATCGGCTCCAAGGAGGTCGGCGAGCGCTACGGGCTGCGCCCGCGCGGCCGGATCGTCTCGGCCGCCGTCTCCGGCTCCGAGCCCACCATCATGCTCACCGGCCCCGCCCCGGCCACCCGCAAGGCGCTGGCCAAGGCCGGGCTGACCGCGGCCGACATCGACCTGGTCGAGATCAACGAGGCCTTCGCCGCCGTCGCCCTGCGCTTCGTCCGCGAGCTCGGCTTCCGGCCGGACCAGGTGAACGTCAACGGCGGCTCGATCGCGCTCGGCCACCCGCTGGGCGCCACCGGCGCGATGCTGATCGGCACGGTGCTGGACGAGCTGGAGCGCCGCGAGCAGCGCTACGGCCTGGTGACCCTGTGCGTCGGCGGCGGCATGGGCATCGCCACCGTGATCGAGCGCATCTGACCACCCGACACTTCTGGACTTCTGGAGACCCTCTCTCATGACTTCCGTCACCCCCATCCGCTGGGAGCAGGACCAGGTCGGCGTGGTCACCCTGGTGCTCGACGACCCGGACCAGTCCGCCAACACCATGAACGCCGCGTTCACCGCCGCGTTCGAGGAGACCGTCCAGCGCCTCAAGGACTTCGACGGCCTCCGCGGTGTCATCATCACCTCGGCCAAGAAGACCTTCTTCGCCGGCGGCGACCTGCGCCTCATCTCCGCCGCCCAACCGGCCGACGCCCAGCGGGTGTTCGACAACTCGATGCGGATCAAGCGCGCGCTGCGCACCCTGGAGACGCTCGGCAGGCCGGTGGTCGCGGCCATCAACGGCGCGGCGCTCGGCGGCGGCCTGGAGCTGGCGCTGGCCTGCCACCACCGGATCGCGCTGGACGCGCCCGGCAGCAAGATCGGCCTGCCCGAGGTGACGCTGGGCCTGCTGCCCGGCGGTGGCGGGGTGGTCCGCACGGTCCGGATGTTCGGCATCACCGACGCGCTGCTCAAGGTGCTGCTGCAGGGCCGCCAGTACCGCCCGGCGCAGGCGCTGGAGATCGGCCTGGTGGACGAACTCGTCTCCGACGCCGACGAGTTGCTGGTCAAGGCGCGCGCCTGGGTGGAGGCCAACGAGACCGCTGTCCAGCCCTGGGACGTCAAGGGTTACAAGATCCCCGGCGGCACCCCGTCCACCCCCGCCTTCGCGGCCAACCTGCCGGCCTTCCCGGCCAACCTGCGCAAGCAGATCAACGGCGCCCCCTACCCGGCCCCGCGCAACGTGCTGGCCGCCGCGGTGGAGAGCGCCCAGGTGGACGTGGACAACGCCTTCGTGATCGAGGCCCGCTACTTCACCGAGCTGGCCTGCGGGCAGACCTCGAAGAACATGATCAAGGCGCTGTTCTTCGACATGCAGGCCGTCAACTCCGGTGCCAGCCGCCCGGCTTCGCCGGCCAAGCGGAAGGCCTCCCGCGTGGCGGTCCTCGGCGCCGGGATGATGGGCGCGGGCATCGCGTTCTCCTGCGCCAAGGCCGGGCTCACCGTCTTCCTCAAGGACGTCACGCCGGAGGCCGCCGAGCGCGGCAAGGCCTACTCCGCCGGGCTGCTGGAGAAGCAGGTGGCCCGCGGCCGGATGACCGCCGAGGAGCGGGACGCCTTCCTGGCCCGGATCACCCCCACCGCCGAGGCGGCCGACCTGGCCGGCTGCGACACCGTGATCGAGGCGGTCTTCGAGAACACCGAGCTCAAGCACAAGGTGTTCCAGGAGGTCCAGGGCGTGGTCGCGCCCGACGCGCTGCTCTGCTCCAACACCTCGACCCTGCCGATCGGCCTGCTCGCGGAGGGCGTCGAGCGCCCGGCCGACTTCATCGGCCTGCACTTCTTCTCGCCGGTCGACAAGATGCCGCTGGTCGAGATCATCCGCGGTCCGCAGACCGGCGACGAGGCGCTGGCCGCCGCCTTCGACCTGGTGCAGCAGATCAGGAAGACCCCGATCGTGGTGAACGACTCCCGCGGCTTCTTCACCTCCCGGGTGATCGGACAGTTCATCAGCGAGGGCGTGGCGATGGTCGGCGAGGGCCTGGAGCCCGCCTCGATCGAGCAGGCCGCCGCCCAGGCCGGCTACCCGGCCAAGGTGCTCTCGCTGCTCGACGAGCTGACCCTCACCCTGCCGCGCAAGATCCGCGACGAGGCCCGCCGCGCCGTCGAGGAGGCCGGCGGGGAGTGGCCCGGCCACCCCTCCGACGAGGTCTTCGACCGGATGGTCACCGAGTTCGACCGCCCCGGCCGCAGCGGTGGCGGCGGCTTCTACGAGTACGAGGACGGCAAGCGCACCCGCCTCTGGCCGGGCCTGCGCGAGCACTTCACCCGCCCCGGCGCGGAGATCCCGTTCCGCGACATGCAGGAGCGGATGCTGTTCTCCGAGGCGATCGACTCGGTCCGCTGCCTGGAGGAGAACGTCCTCACCACCGTCCCGGACGCCAACGTCGGCTCCATCCTCGGCATCGGCTTCCCGGCCTGGACCGGCGGCGTGCTCCAGTACATCAACGGCTACCAGGGCGGGATCGCCGGATTCGCCGCCCGCGCCCGCGAGTTGGCGGCCGCCTACGGGCCGCGCTTCGAGCCCCCGGCGCTGCTGGACGAGATGGCGGCGGAGGGCCGCACCTTCTGACCCGCCTCCCGGCCCGCTCCCGGGGCCCGGCCGGTGACGTTCGCGGTCACCGGCCGGGCCCCTCGGCGTCCCGCAGGCCGCTGGGGCTGCTGCCGGACCACCGCCGCACCGCGCGGCGCAGGGCACGGGCGTCCGCGTAGCCGGTGCGGGCGGCGATCGTCTCGGTGCTCAACCCGGTGCCGCGCAGCAGCTCCAGCACCCTGGCGCGGCGGGCGGACTGGAGCTCCTCGCGCCAGCTCGTCCCGTGCTCGTCCAGTCTGCGCTGGAGGGTGCGCGGGCCGATCGCCAGCTGCTGCGCCACCGCGGCCAGGGTCGGCCCGCCCTCCCGCTCCGCCGCCGCGAGCGCGATCCGGAACAGGTCCAGCCAGCTGTGCAGCGGGACGGCCGCGCTGACGCTCTGCTCCGCGTGCGCCCGGAGCACGGCCGAAAGACCGGGCTGGGCAAGGGGGTTGGCGGCCCTGAGATCGGCGGCGGCGAAGGTGACGGAGGAGATCGGGGCGTCGAACTCGACCGGCGCCCCGCCGTAGAGCTCGCGCAGCGACCGGTGCCGGCGAGGTGCGCGGGCCGCCAGCGCGACCCGGACGGGGACCAGGTCCCGCCCGGTGGCCTCGGAGAACCGCCGGCGGAACAGGCCCATCGCGAAGGCGCGGATGGCGGCCGCCGTCTCGTCGGTCAGGTCGGCCTCGTTGGCGTGGCTGACCACGATCCGCCCGCCCTCCGGGCCGTCCTCCTCGGCGATCCGGATCGCCTCCGTCCCGGCGTCGGCGATGGCGGCCAGGTGCGCGGAGGCGTCCCGCACCCCGTCGAGCGGGGTGGCGGCGGAGGTGATCAGGTAGTCCCAGACCCCGAAGGCCCCGAGCTGCGACTGCCGCGTCATCGCCAGGGCCACCTCGGTCCACGGGACCTGAGTGACCATCAGCTGCCAGATCCGGATGTTGGTGGCGGAGGGGGTCCGGTAGCGGTCGCCGGAGAGGTGCTCCGGCGCCATGCCCAGCAGGCGGCCGTACTGCTCCCGGTCGACGCCGAGGAGTTCGGCGCAGCCGGCGTTCACCCGGGTGAACGCCGACGGGGTGGTCCCTTCGTGCGGCTGTGCGGAGGTGGCGGAGGACATGACAGCCGAGCATAGCCAGCACGGGCCTGGCGCACAGGGTCCGGTGGCTGTCGCCTTCGGTCCTCGGTTCCGCGGCCACCATCACCTAGCGTCGTGGCGTACGGCCCCCAGCCGTCCTCCCGGAGAGGCCCTCCTCCCGGTCCCGTCCCCCACCGGGCCCGGCACGAGGGCCTCTCCGGCTCCCGCCCGGTCACTCCCGGTCGTGGGCCTCGCGGGCCGCCAGGACCTCGGGCATGTGCTCGTCGGCCCAGTCCTTGAGGGTGCGCAGGACGGGGAGCAGGCTGCGGCCGAGCCCGGTGAGCCCGTAGTCCACCCGGGCCGGGACGGTGGGGGTCACGGTGCGGGTGAGCAGGCCGTCCCGTTCGAGGTGGCGGAGGGTCTGGGTGAGCATCTTCTCGCTGATCCCGGCCATCCGGGTGCGGAGTTCGCCGTAGCGCAGCGGGCCGTCCGCGAGGGCGTTGACGGTCAGGCTCACCCACTTGTCGCCGATCCGCTCCAGCAGGTGCCGGGCCGGGCACTCGGCCAGGTAGGCGTCGTAGCGGGCCCGTTCGGCGGCGCGGCGCTGGGCGGCGGTCATGGTGGGCACTGGCTCTCCTCCCGGTGCGGTACGCACTTCGGGGTGCGTCCTTACCCCGGGAGCGTAACGGCCCTTAGCGTCGGCGGCAGTTGACGATCAGTCCGTGGAGAGGAGCAGCAGTGCGTGCCGTCGTCGTCCGTACTTCCGGAGGTCCCGAGCAGGTCAGGGTGGAGGAGGTGGAGCGTCCCGAACCCGGGCCGGGGCAGCTGCGGATCAGGGTGGAGGCCGCCGCCGTCAACCCGGTGGACGCGGTGACCCGGGCCGGGGTGCTGGCCGGGGCCGGGCTGATGGCGGAGCGGGAGGTGACGGGCATCGGCTGGGACGTCGCGGGAGTGGTGGAGCAACTGGGCGACGGCGTGGCGGGGTTCGGGCTCGGCGACCGGGTGATCGGGTTGCGCGATCGGCTGGACCTCCCGCTCGGGACCCACGCGGACCAGGTGGTGCTGGACGCGACCGCGGTGGCCCCGGCGCCTGCCGGGGTGCCGGTGGTGGAGGCGGCGGCCCTGCCGCTCAACGGCCTGACGGCCGATCAGGCCCTGGACCTGCTCGGACTGCCGCCCGGTTCGACGGTGCTGGTCACCGGTGCGGCGGGCGGGGTGGGCGGGCTGGCCGTCCAGCTGGCCGCGCTGCGCGGGCTGCGGGTGGTGGCGCAGGGCGGGGCGGCGGACCGCGAGTCGCTGCTCGGGCTGGGCGCGGAGTGGTTCGTGCCCCGGGGCGACGGTGAACTCGCCGAGCGCGTGCGGGCCTTGGTGCCCGGCGGGGTGGACGGGGCACTGGACGCGGCGCTGCTCGGGGTGGAGGCCCTCGGGGCGGTCCGCAACCGGGGTGCCTTCGTCGCCCTCTCGGCGGGGCGGGCCCCGGCCGCCCTGCGCGGCATCCGGGTCGCCCAGGTCTGGGTGGCCGCCGACGCCGAGGCCCTGACCCGGCTCGGCGCCCTGGCCGCCGACGGGCGCCTGAGCTTGCGGGTCTCCGAGGTCCTCCCGCTCGCCGAGGCGGCCCGGGCCCACCGGCTGCTGGCCCGCCCAGGCCGCCGGGGCGCCCTGGTCCTGGTGCCCTGAAGGCCGGTGCGGCACCGCCGGGCTGATGATCGGTAGGATGCGCGCCGCCGGTCGAGCCCGCCCGGACGACGCACCGGGAGCACCATCATGACCAGCACCGATGACCGGCCGCCCGCACCGCGGATCGGCGCCGCCACCGACCGGCCCGGCCCGGCGGAGCCGTACCGGCCGGCGCCGGACGCACCGGTCGACGGGAAGGGCGGCCGCCGGTGGAACCTCCTGGCGGTGGTGAGCCTCGGGGCGGCCGGCCTGAGCCTCGGGGCGCCGCTGCTCGCCGGCACCGAGGCGGCGGCGAGGCTGGAGGGCCCGTTCGTCGGCGGTGCGGCGCTGGCGGCCCTGCTCGCCGTGGGGCTGTTCGGCATCGTGGCCGCCGTCTGCGGGGCACTCGGGTGGCGGCGCTCGCGGCGCGGTCGGCGGGCCGCCCGGCTGGCGGTGGCCGGGCAGGTACTGGCCCTGGTGACGATGGGTCACGTGGCCCTCCTCGGGCGGCCGCTGTTCGGCACCGAGGTGGTCCCGGCCGGACGGCTGGAGGCGGGTGACTGCTTCCGCCGCCCGGCCGCGGCGGACGGTGCCGCGGTCCTGCGCGAAGTGTCCTGCGCCGGACCGCACGACGGCTGGGTCTACGCCGAGGTGAGCCTGGCCGGTGCCGACTACCCCGGGCACGAGAGGCTCAGCCTCCAGGCGGAGGGCCAGTGCGGCGACGCACGGGAGGCGCGGGGCATGGAGCACGCGGCGGCGGGCTCGACGGTGCCGACGGAGGGCGGCTGGCAGGCCGGGCTGCGCGTCGCCCTCTGCTACGTCGACCGGCACCGCTGAGGCGGCTGCGCCTCCGGCGGCCGGTCAGGGCTCGCTGCGGGTGAGCTCCTCGGCCAGGGAACGCTGGAAGGCCGTCACCAGGGCCTGGACGACCATGGGTTGGATCCGTTCGGTCAGGCCCTTCATCCGCTCCAGCTCCTGCTCGCTCGGCTCGCTCTCCCGGTAGGGCCGCCAGACCGTGTCGCGGAAGAGGCGGTGCAGGTCGTGGGCGGTGGCCTGGCTGTGCAGGCGGACCACGGCGCGGGCGGCGAGCAGGGTCTCCAGCGGGATGGGGACGTCCAGGACGCGGACGCCGAGCGGCAGCATGCCGGGCTCGATCTTGAACAGCTCCGGGTCCTCGGTGCGGTGCACCGCACCCATCGCGGCCAGCCGGTCGACGTCCTCCTCGGAGAGCTCCCGGCCGACCCGCCGGCCCAGCTGCTCGCGGGTCGCCTCCTCGGCCGCCTCGGGCGTCCAGGAGGCGACCAGGCCCCGGTGGAAGGCCAGGTCCAAGGAGCTGATGTCCTCCGGCAGTTGGGCCAGGTAGCGTTCGATCGCGGCCAGCGTCAGCCCCTGCCGCTGGAGCTCCTCGATCAGCTCCAGCCGCCCCAGGTGCTCGGCCCCGTACCACCCCACCCGCCGCGGCCCCAGCTCCGGCGGGGGCAGCAGCCCCTTGGCGCTGTAGAAACGCAGCGTCCGCACCGTGACCCCGGCCCGTGCCGCCAACTCGTCGACGGTCATCTGCGACGGTGCCGGCGCTGCCATGGTGGGCCTCCTGCTCGGATCGGGACGCGGCAGTACCGCTGTGACAGCAGTAGTGTCCCATCCGGTGCGGGCCGGTGCCGAGCGGCGGGCGTTCAGGGTTCGGCGCGCGGGGTGACCAGACCGGTCTCGTAGGCGAGGACCACGGCCTGGACGCGGTCGCGCAGGCCGAGCTTGGTGAGGATGCGGCCGATGTGGGTCTTGACGGTGGTGGGGCTGAGGACCAGGCGGTCGGCGAGTTCGGCGTTGCTGAGACCGGTGGCGAGCAGGCGCAGGACCTCGAGTTCACGGGGCGTCAGGTCGTCGAGGGCGCGGTGCGGGACGGGCACCGGGCCGGGGGAGGGGGGCTCGGGGCGGGCGAAGCGTTCGACCAGGCGGCGGGTGATGGCGGGGGCGAGCAGGGCGTCACCGGTGCGGACCAGGCGGACGGCGGCGACCAGGTGCTCGGGGGTGACGTCCTTGAGCAGGAAGCCGCTGGCCCCGAGGGTGAGGGCGGAGTACACGTAGTGGTCGAGGTCGTAGGTGGTGAGGATGAGCACCTTGGGGCCGTCCGGCCGGGCGGCGATCCGGCGGGTGGCCTCGATGCCGTCCATGACGGGCATCCGGACGTCCATCAGGACCACGTCCGGCCGGGTGCGCAGGACGGCCGACACCGCCTCGGCGCCGTTGGCGGCCTCGGCCACCACCTCGATGCCGTCGGCGGCCAGGATCATCCCGAAGCCGGTGCGCACCAGCGCCTGGTCGTCCGCCAGGACGACCCGCAGCGGGGCCGGGCTCATCCGGTCCGCCAGGGCAGCCGCGCGGTGATCCGGTAGCCACCGGCCGGGGTCGGCCCGGCGGTCAGCTCGCCGCCGCAGACGGAGAGCCGCTCCCGCAGGCCGATCAGCCCGCGCCCGCTGCCGGTGCCGGTGCCGGTGCCGGTACCGCTGCCGGTGGCCGCCGCGGTGCCGGCCGGGCCGGTGTCGGTGGCCTCGATCTCCAGCCAGTCCCCGGAGGTCCCCAGCACCACCTCGGCCCGGGCCCCCGGGGCGTGCTTGAGGGTGTTGGTCAGTGCCTCCTGCACCACCCGGTACACCGTCAACTCCACGATCGGCGGCAGGGGTTCGGCCGGCAGCGCCACGTTCGTCCGCACCGGCAGCCCGGCCGCCACCACCCGCTCCACCAGCGCGTCCAGCTGCGCCAGCCCGGGCTGCGGCTCCAGGCCCTCGGCCCGCTCGTCCTCGGGGGCGGCCAACAGGCCCATCACCTGCCGGAGTTCGGCCAGCGCCGCCCGCCCGCCCGACTCCACCGCGAGCAGCGCCTCCCGGGCCCGCTCCGGCGAGGTGCCCAGCACGGTGCGGGCCGCGCCCGCCTGAATGACCATCACGCTGACATTGTGGGTCACCACGTCGTGCAGTTCGGCCGCGATCCGGGCCCGCTCCTCCGCGACCGCCCGCCGGGTCTCCTCCCGCTGGGCCAGCCGCAGTTCGTCCAGCCGCTCCCGCCCGGCCGCCAACCGCCGCTGCCAGAACCGCACCAGGGAGGCCGAGACCCCCGCCGCCAGCAGCACCACGGCCGGGCTCGACCAGCCCGGCAGCACCGGCTGCGCGTCCCGCAGCACCACCCCCGCCACCACCGCCCCGGCCAGTAGCGCCGCGACGGCGGGCACCCGGTGGCGGCTGTGCCGGACGGCGCCGTAGGCGGCCAGCACGCAGCAGAGCACGTTGATCCAGGAGGCCCGGTCGCCCAGGGCCAGCAGGGCCGCGAGGACGAGGGCGAAGACGGCCAGCGGCCACCGCCGCCGGGCCGCCAGCGGCCCGGCGGAGAGGGGAACGAGCAGCCACAGTACGGCGGTCGACGGTCTCTCCGGCCTGTCCGGTCCGGCCGTCTCCACAGGTCCGACCGCCGGCCACGGCTCCGCGACGACGGGCGGAGCCGGAGCCGCTGGCGGGACCGGAGCCACAGGTGGGGCAGGGGCCGCCGGTGAGGTCGGGACGGCGGGCCGGGCAGGGTCAGCCGGTGGGGTGAGGACCGTCGGTGGCGCGAGTGGGGCCGGGGTGGTGACGAACTCCTGCGGCCCGATGCGGATCGGGCCGTCGCCGGGGTACCGGACGGCCACCACGGCAGCCGCGACGGTCAGCACCACCGCGAGCAGCACGTCGGACCACCGGACCCGGGGCGACGGCCGGTCGTCCGCGCGCAGTGTCTTCCGTATCTGGTGACGCCATCCGCGTCGCTCGTCCGCATGCACCGGGTCATTGTGCGGGCCGGGCGCCCCGCGCCGCGTCCACCCCGGCGACGACCCCGCCCTCCGCGAGGCGTACGCCGCGCGGAGGACCCCCGGGGCGGATCCTCCGCGGGGAGGGCCGGAGGTCGGCGGAACGGCCGACGCGCCGCCCGTGCGCCCGGCCCTAGGTTCAGCCGGCATGCCCCAGACCCCAGTCCCCGACCGGAGGACCACCGTGCCCCACGTGATCGAACTCGCCGGCGCCGTCCGGCGCCACGGCACCACCACCGCGCTCGGCCCGCTCGACCTCACCGTCGCCGAGGGCGAGGCGCTGGCCGTGACCGGGCCCTCCGGCAGCGGCAAGTCCACCCTGCTCAACCTGGTGGCCGGGCTGGACCGCCCGACCGAGGGGAGCGTCACCGTCGCCGGGACCAGGCTGGACGGGCTCGGCGAGCACGCGCTGGCCCGCTTCCGCCGGGAGCGGATCGGCATGGTCTTCCAGTTCTTCAACCTGCTGGACGACCTCACCGTGGCCGACAACATCCTCCTCCCCGCCCAGCTGCGCGGCGCCGGACGGCGCACCGCCGCGGCCCGCGCCGAGGAGCTGATGGAGCAGCTCGGCATCGCCCGGCACGCCCGGGCCCATCCCGGGCAGCTCTCCGGTGGCGAGCGCCAACGCGTCGCGGTGGCACGGGCCTTGGTGAACCGCCCGGCCCTGCTGCTGGCGGACGAGCCGACCGGTGCGCTGGACAGCGCCGCCGGGGAGCAGGTGCGCGAGCTGCTCACCGAGCTGCACCGCGGCGGCCAGACGGTGGTGCTGGTCACCCACGACCTGGAGCTGGCCCGGGCCTGCGCCAGCCGTACGGTGGTGCTGATCGACGGTCAGCTCGCCCGGGACGACCGGACGGAGGCCGTCCGATGAGACTCCGCCCCTCCGGGGCCCTCGGCCCGGTGGTGCGTGCCGGGGTGGCCCGACGGCGGGTGCAGAGCCTGGTGGTGGCGCTGGCTGCGCTGTTCGCGGTCGCCTCCTCCGTGGTGGCCGGGGCGCTGCTGGTCGCCGTCGACGCCCCGTTCCAGCGCGCCTTCACCCGGCAGCACGGCGCGCACCTGACGGTCCAGCTGGACCGCGCGGAGGCAGACGCCGCCCAACTCGCCGCCGCCGCCGAGGCGGTGGGCGTCACCGGGACCGGCGGCCCCTACCCGGCACTGGCCCTCCAGCTCACCGACCAGGAGGGCCGCCGCCTGTCCGCCCTCACCGCCGTGGGCCGACCGGACCCCGGCGGCGCCGTCGACCGGCTCGAACTCACCGGCGGCCGTTGGGCCGCGGCCCCGGGCGAGCTGGTGCTCTCCCGCTCCTCGGTCAGCGCCGACTTCCGGCTGGGGACGGTGCTGCGCGCCGCGCAGCACCCCGGCGGCCCCGGGCTGACCGTGGTCGGACTGGCGTTCTCCGCCGGGCGCAGCGCCGACGCCTGGGTGACGCCCGGTCAGCTCGACGCCCTGGCCACCCCGGAGCGGCCCGCCACCCTCCAGGTCCTCCACCGCCTCGCCGAACCCGACGGCAAGGACCAACTCGATGCGGCCCGAAGGAAGTTCGCCGACGCGCTGCCCGCCGGGGCGGTGCTCGGCTCGGCCACCTGGCTCGACGCCGAGCGCGCCGCCGACGAGGGGGCCGCGCCCACCGTCCCGTTCCTGCTCACCTTCGGCGCGCTCGGCCTGGCGATGGCGGTGATCACCGTGGCCGGAGCGGTGAGCGGCGCGGTCGGCACCGGCCTGCGGCGGATCGGCATCCTCAAGGCGGTCGGCTTCACCCCCGCCGAGGTGGTCCGCGCCTACCTGGCGCAGGCCCTGGTCCCGGCCGGCGCGGGCGTCCTGCTCGGCGTCCCGCTCGGCAACCTGCTGGCCCTGCCGCTGCTCGCCGACGCCGAGCAGGCGTACGGCGCGGTCTCGCTCGGCGTGGCCTGGTGGGTGGACCTGCTGGTCCCGGCCACCGCCCTGGCCGTGGTCGCCCTGGCCGCCCTGCTGCCCGCCCTGCGCGCCGGACGGCTGCGCACCGTCGAGGCCATCGCGGTGGGCCGCACCCCGCGCGCCGGCCGCGGCCGCCGGGCCCACCGGCTGGCCGCCCGGCTGCCGCTGCCCCGGGCCGTGACCTACGGGCTGGCGCTGCCCTTCGCCCACCCCGTCCGGGCCCTGGCCATGCTGCTCGTGGTCGCCTTCGGCACCCTCACCACGGTCTTCGCGGTCGGCCTGACGGGCTCCCTCGGCGCGGTCGGCGCCGCCCAGGACCCGGGCGGCCGGGCCGGGGTGACGGTGTTCACCGGCGGTGGCTCCGGCGGGCCCGGCGTCCCGGCCCCCGGCCAGGCCGAACGGCCCGCCGCCGACCCGGCCCGGATCCGCGCCGCCATCGAGGCCCAGCCCGGCACCGCGGGGTACTACGGCCGGACCTGGGCCGAGATCAGCGTGCCCGGGGTGTCCGGCGCCTCCCGGGCGGTCCTCTACGAAGGGGACTCCCGGCGCGGCGCGCTGGAGCTGATCGACGGTCACTGGCTGGACGGCCCGGGCCAGCTGGTCGCCCCCAGCGGCTTCCTGACCCGCACCGGCCACCGGATCGGCGACACCGTCCGGGTGGTCCACCAGGGCACCACCAGGGAGCTGCGGATCGTCGGCGAGGGCTTCGAGACGGCGGACGAGGGCATGCACCTGCACGCCCTGCTCGCCGACTTCCCCGCCGCCGACCCCGGCTCCTACCTGGTCACCCTGGCCGACGGGACGGACCCGGCCGGGTACGCCGCCCGGCTCACCGCCGTGGTCGGCCCGCTGGGCGGCGAGGCGGTCGCGACGGCGCCGGACGGGCGGGAGGGGCTGGCCCTGGTGCTGACCGCGATGGCGGCGCTGCTCACCCTGCTGCTGGTCGGGGTGGCCGGGCTCGGGGTGCTCAACTCGGTGCTGCTGGACACCCGGGAGCGGGTCCGCGACCTGGGCATCGCCAAGGCCGTCGGCATGACCCCGCGTCAGACCGTGGCCCTGGTGCTCTCCTCGGTCACCCTGATCGGGCTGCTCGGCACCGCGCTCGGCCTCCCGGCCGGGGCCCTGCTGCACGCGGTGGTCGTCCCCGCCATGGGCCACGCCGCCGGCCTGGAACTCCCGCGGTCCGTGCTGGCCGGCCCCGGCCCCTCGCAGCTCGCCCTGCTGGCCCCGGCCGGGCTGCTGATCGCCCTGCTCGGCGCCCTCCTGCCGGCCACCTGGGCGGCCCGCACCACCACCGCCACGGCCCTGCGGACCGAGTGACCCCGGGCCCGGGGCCGTCCGCCCCCTCCGGTACGCTCGCGCAGCCGTTCGATCGCTGGTGGTGGCGGCGGGACCAGGGGGAGCGAAGCAGTGGACACGTCGTCATCCGGCCGGCCGGGCAGCCCGCGTGACGGTGCGGCGGAGGAGCCGAACCCCTTCGCCGCGCCGTCCTACCCGGCGCTGCCCGGGCAGCCCGGGCGCTCCCGGCGGCGGTTCGGCCCGGGCGCCTGGGCCGCCCTCGTCCTGGCGGTCGGCCTGGTGGCCGCCACCGCCGTGGTGGTGGTGACCAAGGGCTCGGAGGCCGTCCGGGAGGTCGGGGAGCGGGTCCGCAACGCCGAGAAGCCGTGGCAGCCCGGGGAGTGCTTCCGGGGCGAGGCGGGCGAGTTGTCGCGTGCCGAGGAGGTGCCCTGCACCGAGCCGCACCGGATGGAGGTGTTCAGCGCCTACGACCTGGCCGACCAGGCGTACCCGGGGAGCGAGGCGCTGCGCACCATGGTCCTGGGGCGGTGCCGGCGCGGCCAGTACGGGTACGTGCTCGACCGCTCGGCGATCCCCCGCGGCACCCGGATCGGCGCACTGATGCCGAGCGAGGCCCAGTGGCGGCTCGGGGGCCGGGGGATGGTCTGCCACTTCACCCACCCGCAGCCGCGGCGGGGTTCGATCACCAAGGGCACGGCCGGCTACTCGCCCGAGCAGTACGGCTACCTGATGGCCGAGCACCCCGTCGACGAGGTGCTGTCCCAGTGGCCGGAGCAGACGCCGTCCCAAGTCCCGCTCCAGTACCGGGAGTTCGCCGCCGACCTGGCCAAGGCGCTGCGGGTGGAGTCGGGCCTGCTGGACGGCGTCCGCTGGAGCGAGGGGCCGAAGCGGGAGCTGGCCGGGCTCAAGGCGGAGCTGGAGGCCCAGGCGCGGCAGGCCGACCTGGTGGCGCGGACCGAATCCGTCCAACTGCTCGCCGAGGTGGACAAGTTGCGCGTCCACGGCCAGGCCGACCTGCGCTTCCGCTCCGCCCTGGGCCTCCCGGTCGTCCCGGAGGACGCCGCCGACGAAGTCTGACCGGGCGCCCCTCCGGGGCCTGGTCAGACCGAGAGCAGCTCCGGGTGGTGGCGCTTCGTCACCTCGGGGTGGGCCCTCGCGTAGCCCTTGAGCTCGTTCCTGCCGAACTCGGCGAACAGCGGGTTGGCCGGGTCCTCGGTGGCGCCGGGGGCGTGGTGGGCGTTCGGGAAGTCGAGCGGCTCGATGTGGGCGTCGAGGCGGGGGTTGTAGAAGAACGGGACGGAGAAGCGCTCGCGGGCCCCGGCCGGGCTGACCACGCGGTGGCGGGTGGCCTTCAGGTAGCCGTCGGTGGCGACCTCCAGGAGCTCGCCGAGGTTGACCACGAAGGCACCGGGCATCGGCGGGACGGAGAGGAAGGTGTCGTCGGGGAGCAGGACCTCCAGCCCGCCGACGGTGTCCTGGAGCAGCAGGGTGATGAAGCCGTAGTCCTTGTGGGCGCCCACGCCCTGGCCGGCGCCGTCGGGCGCGGTGCCGGGGTAGCGGACCAGCTTGAGCCGCAGGTGGGGGTGGCCGGCGAAGGCGTAGTCGTAGAAGTCGGGGCGGGCGCCGATCGAGGCGAGCAGCTCGTGCAGCAGCTTGGCGGCGACCTGGCCGAGCCGGTCGATCCAGTGGAGGGCGGCGGGGCGGAGCGCGGGCAGCGCGGCCGGCCACTGGTTGGGGCCCTCCAGCCACCAGTAGGGCTGCTCCGCGGGGCCGGGCACGTGCGGGGGCAGCTCGGCGCCGATGTCCAGCTGGTCGCGCCAGTCCTGGCTGCCGCCGGTGCGCTCGGTGCCGGTGCGGGTGTAGCCGCGGTAGTGCGGGGAGTTGAGGTTGCTGACGGCCAGTCGGTCCGCCTCGGGGAGGGCGAAGAAGGCGTGCATGGCGTCCGTCAGCCCGGTGGTCTCCTCCGGCGTCACGCCGTGGCCGACGAGCTGGAAGAACCCGACCTCGGTGGCGGCCGCGCGCAGCGCGTCGTGCAGCCGGGAGCGGTCGTCGGCGGAGCCGTCGGCGAGCGAGAGGTCGATGACCGGGAGACCGGTGAGGTGCGCTGTCATTGCCGCCGTCCGTGGTGAGTGCCGCTGGTACCGGACACAGCACCACAGTAGTGCGGGTTTGTTCCGCTCAGGGGGTTGACCTGTCCGGAATCCGGAGGAGACTTGTGGGTACACCCCGGGAACACCGGACGGGTCGCCCCGCCGGCCGAGACGTCGGCCACCCGCGCGATCAGGTCCAAGCCCCCCGGTCAGGCCCCCGGCAACTCCCTCCGGGCGCGGCTCCGCGAGCGACGGCCACGGACCCGGCAGACGGACGGAAGTACCGGGGACTGCGCTGTCCGGGCCCGGTGGCCGACCGGGCCCGGTACGGGATCAGTGGGGGAACGGGCACTTCGCGGGGGCGTCGGACTCGAAGGTGCCGAGCTCGCTCAGCCGGTAGCCGTTCGGGTAGCCCCTGACCTGCCGCCCGTCCCGGGCGAAGTGCGGCTCACGGCGGGCGGGGAGCAACTGGACGAAGCGGCCGCGCAGCCGCATCCCGGCCCGGACCGCCGCGCGCAGGGCGGCCGGCGGGGCGGGGTAGCCGAAGGCCTCCCGCAGCGGGTCGTCGAGCAGGCAGAGCGCGGAGAGCCGCATCTGCCCGCCGAGCGGGCGCGGGTACCAGCTCTCGGTGAGGTCCAGGGTGGCGTCCGAGACGGCCCGGCCGCCGGCGTCGAAGCCGAAGTGCTCGCGCTCGTAGGCGTCGAGCAGGGTCTCGAACTCCCGGTACGTCTCCGGGACGTCGCGCAGGCCCATGTGGCGGCCCAGCTCGCGGTAGTAGTTGACGGAGGCGCGGACCTCGTGGGAGGAGAAGCGCCGCCAGCCGTAGTCGTCCATCCAGCGCTTGGGGACCACCACGAAGGTGGCGAGCACGTAGACGAAGTCCTCGTCGGAGATCGCGTAGCGGCGGTGCATCTGGTTCATCCGCCGGATCGCCTCGCGGCCCTGCGGGGAGTGGAAGCCGTGCTCGACCACGGCCTCCAGGATCAGCACGGTGTCGTCGTAGCGCTTCTGCGCGCGCTCGGTGAACTCGCCGGTCTCCGCGAGCAGTCGGCCGATGCTGGGGACCGCGTACGTGCGGTAGAGGGCGAAGCCGAGCGCCTGGTTGGTGTCCCAGGGGAACTCGTGCTGGCTCATGATCCGGTAGATCTCGGTGTACTGGGTCTCCGGGTCGAGCCGGCGGATCCGCCGCAGCCACTCGTAGCGGTTCATCGGGGGGATCCTTCCGGTGCGGACGGCTGGCTGCCGCGACCCTAGGGCGCGGCAACCAGCTGGTCAACACCGTGATCCGACGCGTGATCTGACGTGTGGTCAGCTTGGCCTCGGCCGCGCGGGCCGCGCCGGACCCCGCCCGTCAGGCGGAGCGGCCCGGTTCGGCCCCGGGCTCGAAGCTGGCGTAGTACGCGGCGGCCATGTCCTCCTCGCCGTGCCCCTGGGCGGCGGCCCGTTCGAAGCGCTCGGCCGAGGCGGCGGCCACGTCCAGCCGGACGCCGTGGCGGGCGCCGGCCTCGACGATCAGGCGGGCGTCCTTGGCGGCGGTGGTGACGGCGAAGGCGGCCGGGCTGAGCCGGTCCTCCAGCACCAGGGCCGACTTGGCGTGCAGGTAGCCCATGTCCAGCGGGCCGCCGGCGATCAGGTCGAGGAAGTGCCGCGGGTCCACCCCGAGGCCGTGGGAGAGCGCGAGCGCCTCGCCGGCCGCGTTGGTGGCGGCCAGCACCCAGCTGTTGGCGACCAGCTTGAGGCGGGTGGCGGCGCCCGAGGCGCCGTCCTCGCCGGTCCACACCGTGCGGGTGCCGACCGCCTCCAGGGCCGGCGCCAGACCGGCCCGGTGCTCGGCGGGCCCGGCGGCCAGCACGGTGAGCTGCCCGGCCTCGGCGGGCGCGCGGGTGCCGAGCACGGGGGCGTCGAAGAACACCAGGCCGTGCGCCCCGGCCAGCCCGGCCAGGGCGGCGACGTCCTCCGGCCCGACGGTGGTGGACTGCATCCAGAGCGCCCCGGGGCGCAGGCCGGGCACGGCCCGGCCCATCGCGTCCAGGACGGCTGCGCCGTCGTGCAGCATGGTCAGCACCAGGTCGGCGCCCTCGACGGCCCCGGCCGCGGTGTCCGCGACCAGCACGCCGTCGGCGGCCAGTGGTTCTGCCTTGGCGCGGGTGCGGTTCCAGGCGGTGACGGTGTGCCCGGCCCGGGCCAGGTTGCGGGCCATCGCCGCGCCCATGATCCCGGTGCCGAGCACACCGACGGTGAGCCGGTCCGACATGACGTTCCCCTCTCGGTCATGGTTCCCCGATGGTGAGCATACGACTGACGGGGCGTCATGATCGGCCGGGGTCAGGCGCGGGCCGCCTCGGCCGGGGCGGGGGCGGGGTCCTTCGCGGCAGTGGCGGGCCGGCCGGCCGGGATGACGGCGGCCACGGCGGCCGCGGCCAGGGCGACGGCCGAGCCGATCAGCAGGGCGGTCCGGAACCCGTGCTCGGAGGGCAGCGCGCGGCCGTGGAAGTCGGTGGTCAGCTGGGCCAGCACCACGCCCATGACGGCGGCGGAGACGGAGCTGCCGATGGAGCGCATCAGGGTGTTGAAGCTGTTCGCCGAGGCGGTCTCCCGCGGCGGGACGGCGCCCATGATGAGTGCGGGCATCGCGCCGTAGGCGAGGCCGACGCCGGTGTTGCAGACCAGGGAGGCCACCAGCAGGCCCCAGGTGGAGCCGAGCAGCAGCTGCGCGGAGGCGTAGCCGAGGGCGATCACCAGGCTGCCGACGGCCAGGGTGACCTTGGGGCCCTTGGCGGCGGAGAGCTTGGCGCCGAGCGGGGCCAGCACCATCATCGCCAGCCCGGCCGGGGCCATCCACAGGCCCATCGCCATCATCGACTGGCCCAGCCCGTAGCCGGTGGCCTCGGGCAGTTGGAGCAGCTGGGGGACCACCAGGGACTGGGCGTACATGGCGAAGCCGACCAGGACCGAGGCCGCGTTGGTGATCAGCACCTGCGGGCGGGCGGTGACCCGCAGGTCGACCAGCGGGTCGGTGGTGCGCAGCTCCCAGAAGCCCCAGAGCAGCAGCAGGGCGAGCGCGGCGGCGGCCAGGCCGAGGGTGGTGGCGCTGCCCCAGCCCCAGTCCGAGCCCTTGGAGACGGCGAGCAGGAGGGAGACCAGTCCGGCGCCGAGGCCGAGCGCGCCGGGGAGGTCGAAGCGTCCGCCGGTGGAGTCGACGGACCGTCCGGCGGGGACGAGGCGGGCGACCAGGACGGCCACCAGCAGGCTGAGCCCGGCGGCCACCCAGAACAGCACCCGCCAGCTGGCGTGCTCCGCGACGGCGGCCGAGAACGGCAGGCCGAGCGCGCCGCCGACGCCCATCGAGGCGCTCATCACGGCGATCGCCGAGCCGAGCCGCTCGGGCGGCAGCAGGTCGCGCAGCAGGCTGATGCCGAGCGGTACGACGCCCATGCCGACGCCCTGGAGGCCGCGCCCGACGATCATCGGGACGACCGAGGAGGAGAGCGCGCAGACCACCGAGCCGATGATCAGCGGCACGGTGGAGACCAGCAGCATCCGGTGCTTGCCGTACATGTCGCCGAGCCGGCCGGCGACGGGGGTGGCCACGGCGGCCGAGAGCAGGGTGGCGGTGATCACCCAGGAGGCGTTCGAGGCACTGGTGGAGAGCAGCGCGGGCAGGTCGCCGATCAGCGGGACCACCAGGGTCTGCATGACGGCGGCGACGATGCCGGCCAGCGCCAGCACACCGGTGACCGCTCCGGCGCGGGGTGTCTGATCGGACGGGTTCTCGGGCACGGGGGCTCCTCGGGTGCGGCAGGTACTCGTGCACCGTACATGCGATGTGCATCATGCACAACGCATGTACGGTGCACATCCCCGTGGTATACCTGCTGGTGGGACAGGTGCCGCAGGGAAGGAACCGCGCGATGGAGAGGCCCACCCAGCAGGTCGAGTTCGAGACCATGCTGCTCGGCCGGCACAGCCACCTGAGCCCGCGCGGCAAGCGCGAGGGCGGGCTGGACCGCAGCGCCTACATCCTGCTCAGCCGCCTGGGGGTGGAGGGCCCGATGACGATCGGTCAGCTGAGCGAGGCCTTCGGGCTGGACACCTCCACGCTCAACCGGCAGACGGCGGCGATGACCCGGGCCGGTCTGGTCGAGCGGATCCCGGACGAGGGCGGCGGCATCGCCCGCAAGTTCCGCGTCACGGACCAGGGCGGGCGGGCGCTGGAGCGGGAGCGCGCGGAGATCGTCGCGGGCCTGGAGACGGTGCTCGACGACTGGAGCGAGGAGGACGTGGCCGCCTTCGCGGGGTACCTCCAGCGGTTCAACGGCTCGATCGAGCGGATCTCGGGACGTCCCTGGCCACGGCCCTGACGCGCCGGAGGGCCTGACACGCCGGAGGCCCTGACGCGCCGGAGGGCCGGACACCGTCGGTGGTGTCCGGCCCTCGTCGGGTGACGGTGGATCAGAACTGCAGCGACCAGGCGTTGACGTAGCCGGTGTCGTTCACCGCGTTGTCGGTGACCCGGAGCTTCCAGGTGCCGTTGGCGGTCTCCGAGGAGGCGTTGACGGTGTAGGTGGCCTGCACGTTGTCCGCGCTGTCGTTGGCGTTGTAGTCCTTGAGCAGGTAGGCGCTGCCGTCCGGGGCGATCAGCTGGAGGCGCAGGTCACCGCGGAAGGTGTGCCGGATGTCCACCGCGACGGAGAGGTTGGACGGGGCGTTGCCGCTGACGCCGGTGACGGAGACCGGGGACTCCACGGTGGTGTTGTCGTTGACCGTGTAGTCGGCGGTGTTCTCGAACTTCTTGCCGGTGGGCGGCGTGGTGGTGCCCCCGCCGACCTTCAGCAGGCGGTTCGGCGAACCGCTGCCGGCGTTGGTCACCTTGCCGGTGGTGGCGTCGGCGACCAGCTGGTCCCGGACCTGCTGCGGCGTCCAGGACGGGTTGGCCGAGAGCAGCAGGGCCGCGGCACCCGCGGTGTGCGGGGAGGCCATCGAGGTGCCGTTCATGCTGGTGCTCGCGGTGTCGCCGCTGTTGGAGGCGGAGACGATGGCCGAGCCCGGGGCGAACAGGTCCAGGCAGGTGCCGTAGTTGGAGTACGAGGCGCGGGAGTCCGAGGAGTCGGTGGCGCCGACGGTGATCGCCGCGCCGAGGGAGGCGGGCGAGGAGGTGCAGGCGTCCTTGGAGCTGTTGCCGGCGGCGACGGCGTAGGTGACGCCGGAGGCGATCGACTTGGCCACCGCGTCGTTGAGGGTCTGGTCGGTGTCGCCGCCGATGCTCATGTTGGCCACGGCGGGCTTGACGGCGTTGGCGGTGACCCAGTCCACGCCCTTGATGACGGTGGACCAGGGGGCGGAACCGTTGCAGTCCAGCACCCGGACGGAGACCAGCTTCACGCCCTTGGCCACGCCGTAGGAGGAGCCGCCGACGGTGCCCGCCACGTGGGTGCCGTGGCCCTGGCAGTCCGAGGCGTTGGAGTCGTTGTCCACGAAGTCGTAGCCGCTGACGGCCCGTCCGCTGAAGTCCTGGTGGGTCAGCCGGACACCGGTGTCGATCACGTAGGCGGTGACGTTGGAGGCGGTGGCCGGGTAGGTGTACGCCTTGTCGAGGGGCAGGGAAGCCTGGTCGATCCGGTCCAGGCCCCAGGAGGGCGGGTTGGACTGGGTCCCGGTGACGTGGGCCAGGCCGTCGGCCTCCACCCGGCGCACACCCGGCTCGGCGGCCAGCCGGCGGGCGGCGGCGGGGGAGAGGCGGACGGCGAAGCCGTGCAGCGCCGCGCTGTACACCTGGCTGATGCTGCCGCCGTGACGGGCCGCCAACTGCTGGGCCTTCGACGGGACTTCGGAGGCGGTGAGGCCGTCCGCGAGGGTCACGACGTACGAGCCCTCGATCACCCCGGGGCGGTCGGTGCCGACCACGGTGCCCTCGGCGGCGATGGCCGGTGCGGCGGCCAGCACGGGGGCGCCGAGGGTGGCGAGCAGGAGGGCAGCGGCCGTGGCCGTGCTTCGGAGCTTCATGTGGGGGTCTCCTGGAGCAGGGAAGTGAGGGGGACGGTGGGCGGCGGCGCCCCGACCGGTGCGCCGGGTGCCGCCCCCACCTGGCCGTGGCCGCACCGGATCTGTGGGGAGGGTGCGGGCCGCTCGGCCGTTGGGCAAGAGCATCGGGCCGCGCGGGGTACGGCAGCCAGGGGCGGACGCACCCAGAGAAGGGCCCCGGAGCACCCAGAAAACCGGTGCCTCATCGGTCCCCTTCCACCGGGCTCCTTCCCCGTGGCGTACACCCGATGGTGCAGACGGGCGGGCCGACGTCACCATCCGGTGCAGCGCGAGGAGTCGGCATCGGGAGGACGCGGTCACCCCGCCCCGCTCCGTAGGTTCGTCACGTACCGGACGACACCCGAGGAGGACGGCATGAAGAGCGTGAACACGACCGGGGCGGGGCTTGCCCTGATCGGTGGCGGGGCACTGGCGATGGTGGCGGTCGAGGGGCTGAACCCGCGGTACGCGCTGGTGAGCGAGACCCTGAGCCGGTACGTCCACGGCACCGCCGGCGGCCTGCTCCCCTTGGCGCTGCTGGCCGTTGCCGCGGCCTCCGGACTGCTGGCCCTCCGGCTCGGACCCACCGCCGGACGGACGGGGCGGGTCGCCGTCGGACGGGCGGGGCGGGTCGCCCTGGCGGTGTGGGCGGCCGGACTGGCGGTCGCGGCGGTCTTCCCGGCCGACCCGCCCGGTCACTGGAGCCGCCCTTCGACGGCCGAACTCGTCCACGGCAGTGCCGCGTTCCTCGCCTTCACGGCGTTGCCGACGGCCGCCGTGCTGCTGCGCGGAAGGCTGCTGCGCGGCGGACCGGTGGCCCGGTGGCCCCGGCTGGGCACCGCCCTGAATGTCCTCGTCGCGGCGACGGTGTCGTCGACCGCGGTGCTCGCGGTCTTCCTGGTGGACGTGATGGACGGCGGGCCCTCGCTCGGGCTGGGCGGTGCCCCGACGCTGGTCGGGCTGGCCGAGCGCCTGGTGCTCGCCGCCGACCTGGGGTGGGTCGCCCTGGCCCTGGTGGCTCTGGCGGCGGGGGCGGGCCGTGGCGGGGAGCGGCGTCGTGGATGATCACCGCATGACCCGTACCGTTCCCGCGCCGGGGGCGCGGAGCTCCGTCGCCCGGTCGCTCGTCGCCCGGTCGCTCGTCGCCCGGTTGCTCGCCGCCCGGCCGCTTGCCGCTTGGTCGCTCGCCGCCGTCACCGTCGTCGCCGTGCCGGCGGGCACCGCCCGCGCGGGAGGCCGGCTGGACCTGGCGGGCACCGTACCGCTGGCCCTCTGGCTGGGCCTGCTGCTCCTGGCGGGGCGTCAACGGCCGCTGCTGGTCCTGCTGTTGAGCCTCCAGGCGGTGCTGGTGTTCCGCACCTCGGGGCTCACCGAGCTCGGGTGGGTGTGGCCGGCCTCCGCCGCGTACGCCGTGCTGGCTGCGGACGACCGGCCCGGACGCCCCGGACTGCCGTGGGCGGTCGGCCTCGGCGCGGCCCAACTCGCCTTCGCGGTGGGCTGGGAGACCACGGCGGGCGGGGTCGGTGCCAGGGCGGCGATCGGCTCGCTGGGGGTCGAGGCGCTCTGGCTGGCGCTGCTGCTCGCCGCGGCCGCCGCCCACCGCAACCGGCTGCGCTGGCGGTCGGAACTGGAGCAGCGGGTGCTCCGGGCGGAGCAGGAGCGGGAGGCGCAGGCCGGCCGGCGGATCGCCGAGGCGCGGCTGGAGATGGCCCGCGAGCTGCACGACGTGGTGGGCCACACCCTCACCGTGGTCGGGCTCCAACTCCGGGTGGCCACCGAGGCGTTGGGTGACTCCCCGGAGGACGCCCGGGCCGCGCTGGCGACCGCGCAGCAGGTCCGCACCGAGGCGGTCCGGGACCTCCGTTCGCTGGTCGACGTGCTGCGCACGCCGGGCCGCACACCGGTGGAGCCGGCCGCCGGTGCCGCGGAGGTCGCGGCGCTGGTCGAGCGGACCAGGTCGGCGCGGCTGGACGTCCGGCTCGAAACCACGGGCGATCTGGCCGCCCTCCCGGCCCCGGCCTCGCTGGCGGTGCACCGGGTCGTCCAGGAGGCGCTGACCAACACCGTTCGGCACGCCGGGGCGTCCCGGGCCGAGGTCTCCGTCCGGTGCGCGGACGGGCAGGTCGAGGTGACCGTCCTGGACGACGGGGTCGCGTCGGCGGTGTCGGCGGCGGCTTCCGACGGTGGGTCGCCATCGTCGGGGCACGGGATACGGGGGATGGGCGAGCGGGTGGCGGCGCTCGGCGGGGAGTTCGCCGCAGGGCCGCGCGGGGCCGGGCAGGGGGGTGGGTGGCTGGTGCGGGCGGTCATTCCCGTGCCAGGCTTCCGGGCATGACGATCAAGGTGCTGCTCGCCGACGACCAGGCGCTGGTCCGGGCCGGGTTCGGCAGTCTGCTGGACCGGTCCGAGGACATCGAGGTGGTCGGCGAGGCCGGCACCGGCGACGAGGCGGTCCGGACCGCCCGCGCCCTCCGCCCGGACGTGGTCCTGATGGACATCCGGATGCCCGGCACCGACGGCATCACCGCCACCCGCACCATCGTCGGGGACCCGGAACTGACGGGCTGTCGGGTCATCGTCCTGACCACCTTCGAGACGGACGAGTACGTCTTCGCGGCGCTGCGGGCGGGCGCGAGCGGATTCCTCACCAAGGAGACCGAACCGGACGAACTGCGCCAGGCCGTGCGGGCGGTGGCGGCCGGCGACGCCCTGCTCTCGCCCGGGGTGACCCGCCGGGTGATCGAGCGGTTCGCCCACCGGCCGGCCGCCCCCACCGACACCGCCGAGCGGCTCGCCGTGCTCACCGAACGGGAACGCGAGGTGGCGCGGTTGATCGCGACCGGCCTCTCCAACGAGCAGATCGCCGGCCGCCTGGTCATCAGCCCGCTCACCGCCAAGACCCACGTCACCCGCGCCATCGCCAAGCTCGGCGTCCGCGACCGGGCCCAGCTGGTCATCCTCGCCTACGAGACCGGGCTGGTCCGGGTCGGCGCGAACTGAGCCGCCCCCGCCGCGCGTCGTGCCCCGGCCGGGCGCGCCGCGGGGCCGTACTGTCGAAGTCCGTTGTGGAGGAGGACTTCTGATGCGCAAGGTGACCTACTCGATGGGCGTCTCGTTGGACGGCTACGTCATCGGGCCGGACGGCAAGTTCGACTGGGGGGACCCGGACGAGGAGGTGTTCCGGTTCTGCATCGAGGAGGTGCGGGGCGTGGACGTCCACCTGATGGGCCGTCGGCTCTACGAGACGATGCTCTACTGGGAGGACCCGGCCAACACGACCGACCCGGCGGAGCAGGAGTGGGTGGACGTCTGGTGCCCGCTGCCCAAGGTGGTCTTCTCCCGCACCCTGACGGAGGTCCGGGGCACCGCGACCCGGCTGGCGGCCGGCGGCCTGGCGGAGGAGATCGCCCGGCTGCGCGCGGAGCCGGGGGACGGGGACATCGCCATCGGCGGCGCCACCCTCGCGGCGGAGGCCGCCGCCCTCGACCTGATCGACGAGTACCGCGCCCGGGTCTGCCCCGTCCTGGTCGGCGGCGGCGTCCCGTTCTTCCCACAGGCGGAGCGCCACGTGGACCTCGACCTGGTGGAGACCCGGACCTTCGCGTCGAAGGTGGTGTACATGGCCTACCGGGTGGTGCGCTGACCTCCCGTGTCGGCGGCCCGGCCTAGGGTGCCGACGAGGACGGACGATCGACGTGGGAGGACCTCGTGGGAGCCAAGACCGGTCTGGTGGCGTACCTGGACGGCAGCGGTGACGGTGACGTGCCCGGCCTGCTGAAGGGAGCCGGCGAGCCGGACCGGGAGCGGACGGCCGCCCTGGTCCGGCGCCTCCACCCGGGCTGGGAGGTCGAGGAGATCGAGGGGTCCACCCTGTCCGAGCAGGTGCGGCCTCCCGAGGGGTTGGTTTACGCGGGCAGTTGGCCCGGGCTGGACGTGGTCTGCGACCGCCGGGTGATGGTGGACAACCCGACGAGGGAGCTCCCGGCGGAGGTGGTGGCGGAGGGCGCCGGCCGCCGCATGGTGCTGCACGCCATGCACAGCGTGGTCGACTGGCTGGCCTTCGCCGTCTGGCAGGACGGTCAGGTGGTCCGCGCGCTGAGCCTCTCCCCGGACGACGGCATCATCGAGAACACCGGCGCCCCCTTCCCCTTCGAACACCCCTACTGGGCCGGCGAACGCTCCGTCGAGGAGAGCCTCTGGCCGGACGACGACGAGGAGCCCTACCCGCTCCCCTTCCACCCACTGGAGCTGGGCGAGGACGCGCTGCGCGGCCTCTTCGGCTTCATCGTGGAGGGCCGCCCGGAGCCCGGGGACGTGAACCCGGGTGAGGTGCGGCTGCGCGGCTTCCGCGTGCGTGACCCGCAGGCGCCGGACCCGGCCGAGGCCGAGACCGCGCTCCGGGCCCGGGTGGCGGCGATGCCTCCGCCGAGGGTCTACGTCATGGGCCCGGACGGGAAGTTGGTGGAGCGTCCGCGGTGACACCGGTGGTGCCTCGGCCCGCGCCGTGAGGCAGGGCGGTGGCCGAGGCACCCGCCGCGGTCAGGCGGGTGGCGACCGCCACCGCGTACTCCTCGGGGACGTACTCGGCGAGCAGGACGGGCGGCGCGGCCGTCACGGCCTGCTGCGCACGCCACAGTCCGAGGCCCGAGAACTGCCGGTACGCCTGCGCGACCGCCAGCGGGGCGGGGCCGACGTCCAGCAGGACGAGGTCGTGGGGGACGGCGTCGCAGACGAGCGTGACGTACCCGGGCCTGTCGGTCATGCTCGCCAACCTAGGGGTGGAGCGCGGGAGCGGCAATCGAGTTGCGGACGGGTGGGCGCGGTGCGAACACTGGCGCGCGATGATGCCATTGACAGAGATCGACCGGATGAAGCGGACCGTCGCCGAGGACTGGACGAGTGCCGTTGCCGACCGGGTGGCCGCCGCGTGGGGGTACCCGCCCGGGAGCGCCAGGTGGTGGCGGTCCAGTGCCTGCCACGTGTTCGTCCTGCCGGGGGACGGGGCCCGGCGCTACCTGCGCTTCGTGTCCGATGCGTACGGGAGGGCCGAACGCCTGGCAGGGGTGGCCGGGTTGATGGCCCGGCTGCACGGGGCGGGGGCCGCCGTGGTCCGGCCGGTCCCGGCCGTGTCGGGGGAGCTCACCGTGACGGTGCCGACCGGGCTCGGGCCGGTGTGCGCCATGGTCGTCGAGTCTGCCCCGGGGGAGGCGTTGGGGGTGGAGGAGCTCACCGGGGAGTTGGCCGGGGAGTGGGGTGCGGCGCTGGCCCGGCTGCACCGGGAGGCGGCGGGGACGGGGCCGGGGCTTCCCGAGGCCTTCGGCGAACTGTCGGACGTGGCAGGGATGTTCGGGGAGGACGCCGAGCTCGTTGCGGCGGTCGCGGAGCTCGCCGGGTGGATGGACCGGCTTCCGCGTGATGCCGGGAACTGGGGCGTGGTGCACGGGGATTTCGAGCTCGACAACCTGGCCTGGAGCGGCGGGCGGCCCACCGCCTACGACTTCGACGAGGCCGCCCTCTCCTGGTACGCCGCCGACATCGCCTTCGCCCTGCGGGATCTGGCAGGCGCCGAGGGGCGGGCCGACTACCGGGAATTCCTGGAGGGTTACCGCACCGTCCGCCCGCTGACCGACGAGGACGTCGCCCGGCTGCCGCTCTTCGCCGGCCTGAACGCCGCGGTTTCGCTCGTCCGCATCACGCGGGCCCTGGGCCGCCCCGGCCCGGACGAGGCCGAGTGGCTGGAGCGGCTGCGCGCCGACCTGACCGGCTTGGCCGCCGGGCACCGGGCCCTCGTGCTGGCGGCCGTCAGGGAGTGGGGTCGGCCGGGGTGAGGGCGGGGGCCAGGGCGGTGCGGGAGGGGACGGAGAGTTTGCGCATGGCGTTGGCGACGTGGTGCTCGACGGTGCGGTGGGAGAGGACCAGGCGCTCGGCGATCTCGGCGTTGCGCAGGCCTGTGGCGGCGAGTTCGGCGATCTCGCGTTCGCGGGGGGAGAGGGCGTCGCCGTAGGGGCGGCGGCCGCCGCGGGTGGGCGGGGTGATGCCGTGGTCGCGCAGCAGGGTGCGGGTGAGGGCGGTGTCCCAGCCGGCGCCGAGGGCGGTGAAGCGGTCGAGGGCGGCGAGCAGGTCGGGGGCCGCGGACTGGGGGGTGGTCAGGGAGCAGCGCCCGCGGGCGAGCCGGGCGCGGGCCTGTTCGTAGGGGCGGTCGGCGGCGGCCCAGGCGTGTTCGGCCTCGGTCCAGGGTTCGGGGCGGGTGGCGAGCAGGGCGCGGCAGGTGGCGAGGGCGGCCCGGCCGGCCGGGGCGTCGCGGTCGGCGAGGCCGGCGGCGAACTCCTCGGTGAGTGCGGTGGCGGCGGGGCGGTCGCCCAGGGCGATGAGGGACTGGACGGCGGCTGGCACCACCTCGGCGGCCCAGACCCAGGCCTCGATCCGCCGCAGGGCGTCGAGGGCGGGCTCGGTGTGGCTGCGGGCCCGGGCGGGCCGTCCGGCGGCGAGTTCGAGGCGGGCCAGGGCCCCGGCGGAGGCGGCGGTGACCATGCCGGTGTCCTGGCGGACGGTCTGCTGGGCCTGGGTCAGGTACTGGCGGGCGGTGCCGGTGCGGCCGGTGGCCAGGGCGTGCAGGCCGCGCAGCAGGGTGGCCTCGGCGGCCAGGTCGGGGAGGTCGGCGTAGTCGGCGACCGCGGCGGCGGCCCGGGTGTCGAGCTGCTCCCAGCGGCCTCCGGCCCAGTCGAGCAGCAGCCGGGCGGTGTGGGCGAGGCCCCGGTAGTAGGGGCTGTCGGCGTCGGCGAGGAGTTCGTCGACGCGGGCCAGGAAGCGGTCGGCGGCGTGCGGGTGGCCGAGCACCACGCAGGCGTGGGCGAGGTTGGCGTGGGCCCGGGTGAGGTGGAGGCGGCCGGCGGGGGAGGCGGGTTCGGCGGGCAGCTCCTGGACGGCGGTCCAGGCGGCCGGGTCGGCGATGAACATCAGGGTGCTGACCCGGTTGGCCTGCACCGCGATCCGAGTGTCGGCGTCCCCGATCTCGGCGGCCAACTCCTGGGAACGGTCCAGCCATTGGAGGTGGCGCCGGAACGGCCAGCCGCTCACCGAGGGGATGGCCAGCGCGGACATCGCCCGGGCGGCCAGCTCGGGGCGTCCGGTCAGGTCGGTGATCGCCTCGGCGATCTCCTCCCGTCCGGCCACCCCGGCCCCGGCCTGATTGCGGAGCAACATGCCGGTGTTGAGCCGGAGTTCGCCCCGGAGTGCGGTGGGCATCGGCTCCTCGGCCAGCACCTCGCGGAGGAAGGGGACGGTGCCGGGGCGGGGGCGTCCGGTGAGGGCGGCCCGGCTGAGCTTGAGGGCCAGGCGGGCCCGCCGTCCGCCGGTGCCGGCGCGGGCCGCCGCGTCGAGCAGCTCGACCGCCTCCGCCCCGCGCCCGGCCCGGGCCGCCTCGTCGGCCGCCGCCTCGGCGTACTGCGGCCACTGCGGGGAGGCCGCCAGCCGGTGGTGGCGGGCGAGTTCGGCCAGCGGGGCGCGGTCGGGGCCGGAGCGCAGGCGGCGGGCGGCCCGCAGGTGGAGCTGGCGGCGGCGTTCGGGGCCGGTGAGTTCGGCGGCGGCGGTCCGGGCGAGCGGGTGGGCGGGGCCGAAGGTGCCGTCGGGGTGTCCGGCGAGCAGCCCGGCCTCGGTGGCGGGCGGCAGGGCGGTGGCCGCCTCGGCGGGGGTGAGGCCGGCGACGGCGGCCAGGGTGGGGGCGGTGACGGGGGCGTCCAGGACGGCGGCCGCCTGGATCAACTGCTGTGCCTGGTCGGGTAGTTCGGAGAGGCGCCCGAGGAGCTCGCGGCGGGCGGCCGGGGGGAGGGAGCCGGCCGGCACGGCCGACGCGGTGGCGAGCAGGGCGGAGGCCAGGCCGGGCAGGCCGCCGGTGCGGTGCAGCACCTCGGCCAGGAGGTCGTCCGGGGCGCCGGAAGCGCCGGGCAGCAGGGCGAGTTGGGCCGGGGTCAGGGGGTCGACGGTGAGCTCGACGGCCGGGCAGCGGGCGTCGGCGAGGATGCCGGCCAGGGTCAGTTCGGCGGCGGGGGAGCGGCGACTGGTCAGCACCAGGCCGGTGGTGACGGATGGCCGTGCCGCCAGGTGGCGGAGGAAGCGGACGGTCAGGGGGTCGGCGCCGTGCAGGTCCTCCAGGACGAGGACCGGCCGGAGTTCGGCCAGCAGGGCCGTCAAACCCCGGAAGACCAGGTGGAGTTCGCCGGAGGGCAGGGGCGGCGGCAGCTGCTCGGAGAGCTCCGGGAGCAGCGCGTGCAGGGCTCCGGTGACGGGCGGCAGGGTGGTGGCGGCCAGCAGGCCGGCGGCCGGGGCGAGCGCGTCCACCAGCGCGCCGAGCGGGAAGCCCTGCCCACCGCCGGTGCACCGTCCGGTCAGCAGCGGCCGCCCGCCGGGCAGCGGCAGCCGGGCCAGCTCGCCCACCACCGCGCTCCGTCCGGCCCCGGCCGGTCCGGTGAGCAGCACGATCCCGGCCGGTCCCGCGAGCGCGGCGGCCAGGTCGGTGAGCAGTTCCTCCCGTCCGACGAGCGGGGCCGGGGTCTCGACAGGCCTGGCTGGGCGCACGGCTTCCTCCCTGGTCGGACCGCTCGTCCTGCTAGGGAGCAGTGGGCGCCCACCCTAGCCCGGTGCCGGTGGCCCCGGGGTGCTCGGAGGAAAGTTCCGTGGACCGACGGAGTTTTCTGGGTGGCGGCGGGCCGGTGAGGGCGGCGGGCCGTGGGCGCCGGACCGTGGTGCCCCCGGCCCGGTCAGTCCTCCGGGATGTGGGCGAGCATGCGCTCCATGCCGTTGACCCAGTTGGCGCGCAGGGCGGCGGTGGCGCCGGGGAGGTCGCCGTCGAGGAGGCGGCGGGCGATCTCGCAGTGCTCCTCGGACTGCCGGGCGACCAGCTGGTCCTCGGCGATGACCAGGTTCTCGTAGCGGCGCATGCCGGCCTTGACCCGGGAGAGCAGGTCGAGCAGGCGGCCGTTGGGGCAGCCGCCGAGCAGGAGGCCGTGCCACTCGTCGTCGAGGCGGTCGACCACGGCGTGCTCGGCCATCGCGTCGGGGAAGCCCTGGGCCAGCTCCAGCAGGCGCGGGGCGATCGCGGCCAGGTGCCCGGGGTCGGAGGACTCCAGCGCCAGCGACTCCAACGCGGCGACTATGGCGACCAGTTCGCGGAACTCGCGGCGGCTGACCGGGGCGAAGCGGAAGCCCCGGCCCTGGCTGCTCTCCAGTACGCCCTCGCCCGCGAGGGTGATCAGCGCCTCCCGCAGCGGGGTCCGGCTCACTCCCAACTCGGCTGCCAGCACGGCCTCGTTGACGTCGGTGCCGGCGGCGAACTCGCCACGGGTCAGCCGCTCCATCAGCTCGTCGCGGATCTGCTCGCGCAGCGGACGGCGTTCGATCGCCATCGGGCCCCCTATCGGTCGGATCTCAGCATAGCTCTTGACCGAATGCAGAGTACTGAACTAAGTATTCTGAATACAAAATTCGGATGGCCGGAGGGGGAGTCGGATCCATGGGCCTGACGCGTGTCCCGGGGCTGCTCTACGGGGGCGACTACAACCCCGAGCAGTGGCCGGAGGAGGTCTGGGCGGAGGACGTCCGGCTGATGGCCGAGGCCGGGGTGAACGTGGCCACCGTCGCGGTCTTCTCCTGGTCCCGGCTCGAACCGGCCCCGGGCGTCTACGAGTTCGGCTGGCTGGACCGGGTGCTCGACCTGCTGCACGAGCACGGGATCGCGGCCGACCTGGCCACCGCCACCGCCACCCCACCGCCCTGGCTGGTCCGGCAGCACCCCGAGATCCGGCCGCAGGACGCGGCCGGCACCCGGCTGGAGTTCGGCTCCCGGCAGGGGTACTGCCCCTCCTCCCCGGTCTTCCGGGCGGCCGCCGTCCGCCTCGCCCGGGCCCTGGCCGAGCGGTACCGGGACCACCCGGCCCTGGTGATGTGGCACGTCGGCAACGAGTACGCCGACCACACCACCGAGTGCTTCTGCGAGGAGTCCGCCCGTGACTTCCGGAGCTGGCTGCGCGAGCGGTACACCACCCTGGACGGGCTCAACGCGGCCTGGGGGACGTCCTGTTGGGGCCAGCACTACACCGACTGGGGGCAGCTCGAACCGCCCCGCAAGGCCCCGGGCCCGGTCAACCCGGCCCAGCTGCTGGACTGGCGGCGGTTCTCCAGCGACGCGCTGCTGGCCTGCTTCGAGGCCGAGCGCGCGGTGCTCAAGGAGGTCACCCCGGACGTCCCGGTGACCACCAACTTCATGAGCGTGCTGCGCGACCTGGACTACTGGAAGTGGGCCGCCGCCGAGGACCTCGTCACCGACGACGCCTACCCCGACCCGGCCGACCCGAGGGCGCACGTCAAGGTCGCGCTCAGCTACGACCTGATGCGCTCGCTCAAGCGGCAGCCCTGGCTGCTGCTGGAGTCGGCGCCCGGCGCGGTGAGTTGGCGCGAGGTCAACGTGCCGAAGGCGCCCGGCGTGATGCGGCTGCACAGCCTGCAGGCGCTGGCGCACGGCTCGGACGGGGTGATGTTCTTCCAGTGGCGCCAGGCCAGGTACGGCCCGGAGAAGTTCCACTCGGCGATGCTCCCGCACGGCGGTACCGACACTCGGCAGTGGCGCGAGACGGTGGCGCTCGGCGCGGACGTGCGGCGCCTCGCCGGGGTGGCCGGCACGGAGACCCGGGCCGAGGTCGCGCTGGTGCTGGGCTGGGAGAGCTGGTGGGGCCTGGAGGCCCCGGAGTCGCTGCCGTCCAACCGGCTGAAGCTGCATCAGCTGCTGCTGGCCTGGTACGCGCCGCTGCACGCCCGGGGCATCGCGGTGGACCTCACCCCGCCCGGCCGGGACCTCTCCGGCTACCGGGTGGTCATCGCGCCCAACCTCTACCTCTGCACGGAGGAGCAGGCCGCCAACCTGGCCGCGTTCCGGGGCCAGGTGGTGGTCGGACCGTTCAGCGGAGTGGTGGACGCCGACGACCAGGTGCACGAGGGCGGGGCGCCCGGGCCGCTGCGGGAGCTGCTCGGGGTGCGGGTGGAGGAGTTCTGGCCGCTGCCGGACGGTGAGGTCCAGGAACTCGTCACGGACGGGGGCCAGGAGGTCACCGCGCGGACCTGGACCGAGTGGCTGGAGACCGAGGGCGCCGAGGTGCTCGCCCGCTACCGGGGCGGCCCGCTGGACGGCCGCCCGGCCGTCACCCGGAACGGCACCGCCACCTACCTGAGCTGCCTGCCGGAGGACCCGGCGCCCTTCCTCGACGCGGTGCTGGCCGCCGCCGGGGTCGTCGGCACCGAGCTGCCCGAGGGCGTCGAACTCTGCCGCCGCGACGGCCACCTGTTCCTGCTCAACCACGGGGCCGAGCCGGCCACCGTGACCCTGCCCACCGACGGCGTCGACCTGCTGACCGGGCGTCAGCTGAGCGGCACCGTCGTCATCGCGGCGCACGACGCCGTGGTGCTCAAGCACTCTTGAGGAGCGAGATGAGCCACCCCACGAGCCACCCCTACATACCCAACGCCGGGCCCGAGGCCCGGGCCGCCATGCTCGCCGAGATCGGCGCCGCGGACGTGGCCGAGTTCTACGGCGACATCCCGGCCGACCTGTGGCTGGCCCGCCCGCTCGACCTGCCCGAGCCGTTCGCCGACGAGCAGGGCCTGGTGCGGCACGTGCGCGGCCTGCTGGCCCGCAACTCCGACACCACCGAACTGCTCAGCTTCCTCGGCCACGGCTGCTACCCGCACCACGTGCCCGCGGTCTGCGACGAGGTGAACGGCCGCGGCGAGTTCCTCACCGCCTACGCGGGCGAGCCGTACGAGGACCACGGCCGGTTCCAGGCGCTCTTCGAGTACGTCTCGATGATGGCCGAGCTGCTGGAGATGGACGTCGTCAACGTCCCCACCTACGACGGCTACCAGGCGGCCGGCACGGCGCTGCGGATGGCCGCGCGCTACACCGGTCGCAGCCGGGTGCTGGTCAGCGGGGCGGTGGCCGCCGACAAGCTGGCCAAGATCCGCGACTACCTGGCCCCCGACCTGGAGGTGGTGCTCGCCCCGGTCGCCGACTCCGGCGAACTCGGGGAGGTCACCCTCGACGAGAGCTTCGCGGCGCTCTACCTGGAGACCCCGAACGTCTACGGCGTGGTGGAGACGAAGGGGCGTCAACTCGCCGAGCAGGCCCACGCGGTGGGCGCACTGCTGGTGGTCGGCACCGACCCGGTCTCGCTCGGGGTGCTCGCCCCGCCGTCCTCCTACGGGGCCGACCTGGTCTGCGGGGACATCCAGTCGCTCGGCATGCACCAGCAGTACGGCGGCGGCCAGGCCGGGTTCATCGCCAGCCGGGACGAGGAGCGGCTGGTGGCCGAGTACCCCTCCCGCCTCTTCGGCATCGCGCCGACGGCAGTGGAGGGCGAGTACGGCTTCGGCGACGTCTTCTACGACCGCACCTCCTTCGCGCTGCGCGAGGAGGGCAAGGAGTGGGTCGGCACCGCCGCCGCCCTCTGGGGCATCACCGCCGGGGTCTACCTGGCGCTGATGGGCCCGCAGGGGATGCGCGAGCTCGGCGAGACGGTGCTGGCCCGGACCCGGTACGCGATGACCGCGCTGGCCGGTGCGGGGGCGGTGGTGCGCCATCAGGAGGCGATCCACTTCCGGGAGTTCGCGATCGAGGTGCCGGACGCCGACGCGCTGCTGGCCGCCCTGCTGGAGCGGGGCATCCTCGGCGGGGTCCGGCTCGGGCCGCGGGAGCTGCTGGTCTGCGTCACCGAGCGGCACGCCATCGCCGACATCGACGTCCTCGCGGCGGCCGTCAAGGACGCCCTGGCCACTTCCGGAGGTACCCGGTGAGCTCGCACGGAGAGTCCTTCGCCACCCTTCCGGTGGCGCCCAAGCCGGCCCTGCGCCGCTTCCACCAGGCACGCTGGGACGAGGAGATCGTCTTCGAGCTGTCCCGGCCCGGCCGCCGCGGCATCGGGGTCCCGGCCCCGGGCGCCCCGTTGGTCGAACTCCCGGACGGCGTACGGCGGGAGACCCCGCCCGCGCTGCCGGAGCTCTCGCAGAACCAGGTGGTCCGGCACTGGTTCCGGCTCTCCCAGGAGACCCTGGGCGCCGACTTCAACATCGACGTGGGCCAGGGCACCTGCACCATGAAGTACAGCCCGAAGGTGAACGACACCTTCGTGCGGGACCCGAAGGTGGCCGAACTGCACCCGCTCCAGCCGGAGTCCACGGTGCAGGGCGTGCTGGAGGTGTACTGGCGGCTGGAGCAGATCCTCAGGGAGGTCTCCGGCATGGCCCGGGTCTCGCTCCAGCCCGGGGCCGGCTCGGCGGCGATCTACGCCAACATCGCGATGATCCGCGCCTACCACGCCTCCCGGGGCGAGGGCGGGCAGCGGGACCAGGTGATCACCACCATGTTCTCGCACCCCTCGAACGCGGCCTGCGCCAAGGTGGCCGGGTACGAGGTGATCACCCTGATGCCGGACGCCGACGGCTACCCGGACATCGAGGCGCTGCGCGCCGCCGTCGGCCCGCGCACCGCGGCCCTGCTGATCACCAACCCGGAGGACACCGGGATCTTCAACCCGAGGATCCGCGAGTTCGTCGAACTCGTCCACGCGGCGGGCGGGTTGGCCTGCTACGACCAGGCCAACGCCAACGGCATCCTGGGCATCACCCGGGCCCGGGAGGCCGGTTTCGACCTCTGCCACTTCAACCTGCACAAGACCTTCTCCACCCCGCACGCCTGCGGCGGACCGGCGGCCGGGGCCTGCGGGGTCTCCGAGGCGCTGGTGCCCTTCCTGCCCGGGCCGGTGGTGGACCGGGTCGGCGAGGAGTACCGGCTCACCACCCCGGAGAGCAGCGTCGGCAAGATCCGGCCCTTCCTCGGCGTGACGCCCAACGTGGTGCGGGCCTACGCCTGGGTGATGGCCCTCGGCGCCGAGGGCCTGCGCGAGGTGGCCGAGACGGCGGTGCTCAACAACAACTACCTGCTGCACAAGGTGAGCCGCATCCCCGGGGCCTCCGTCCCGTGGCCCGAGCGGCGCCGGGTGGAGCAGGTCCGGTACTCCTGGCAGGAGCTGTCGGAGGAGACCGGGGTGCACTCGGAGGAGATCGGCATCCGGGCCGCCGACTTCGGGCTGCACTACTGGACCAGCCACCACCCGTACGTGGTGCCCGAGCCGTTCACCCTGGAGCCGACCGAGTCGTACTCCCGGGAGGACCTGGACGAGTACGCCGCCGTGCTCGCCCACGTGGCCCAGGAGGCGCGCACCGACCCGGAGTTCGTCAAGGGCGCGCCGTACCACCAGACCGTGCACCGGACCGACGCCACCTGCCTGGACGACCCCGAGCAGTGGGCCCCCACCTGGCGCGCCTACCTGCGGAAGCACCGGCGGTGATCGTCGGCCTGGTGGTCAACCCGGTGGCCGGGCTCGGCGGCGCGGTCGCGCTCAAGGGCAGCGACGGCGCTGGGGTGCAGGCCAGGGCGCTGGCCCTGGGGGCGGTGCCCCGGGCCGGGGAGCGGGCGGCGGCCGCGCTGCGGGCGCTGCACGCCCGGCGGCCGGGCGTCCTGGTCCGTACGGTGGCCGGGGCGATGGGGGAGGAGAGCGCCCGGGCGGCCGGGGTTCCGTACGAAGTCGCCTTCCGGGCGGGCGAGTCGACCGGTGCGGCGGACACCCGGGCGGCGGTCGCGGCCCTGGCCGGGGCGGACCTGCTGCTCTTCGCGGGCGGGGACGGCACCGCCCGCGACGTGCTGGACGCCGGGCCGGTCGGGGCGGTGCTCGGCGTCCCGGCCGGGGTGAAGGTGTACTCCGGCTGCTTCGCCGTCAGCCCGTTCGCCGCCGGGGTGACGGCGGCCGGGTACGACGGCCGGACGCTGGAGGCCGAGGTGGTCGACCTGGACGAGGAGGCCCACCGGGCCGGCCGGGTCGGGGCCCGGCTGTACGGGACGCTCCGGGTGCCCGCCGCCCGGGCCCGGCTCAGCGGCCGCAAGACCGGCTCCTCCGCCGCGCCGCCCGGCTCGGTGGAGTCGGTGGCCCGGGCGGCGGTGGACGCGATGGCGCCGGGGGTCTCGTACGCCCTCGGGCCGGGCGCCACCACCCTGGCGGTCGGGCGCCGGCTCGGCCTGGAGCTCACGCCGCTGGGCGTGGACCTGGTCCGGGACGGGGAGTTGCTCGCCCGTGACGTCACCGAGCAGACCTTGCTCACCCATGCCATGTCACAGGTCACGTGCGCCGTGCTCTCCGTCATCGGGGGCCAGGGCTTCGTGATCGGGCGGGGCAACCAGCAGTTCAGCCCGCGGGTGCTGGAGCGGCTGGCCGGGATCACCGTGCTCGCCACCCAGCAGAAGCTCGCCGCGCTCGGCGGCCGCCCGCTGCTCGTCGACAGCGGGGACCCGCTGGCCGACGCCGCGCTCAGCGGCCCGGCCCGGGTGGTCACCGGCCACCGCGAATCCGTGGTGTACCGCATCCAGTCAGCAAGTGAGGATCTATGAACACCCTGCAGAACAAGGTCGCGATCGTCACCGGCGGGGCCTCCGGCATCGGCCGGGCCACCGCCAAGCTGTTCGCCGCCGAGGGCGCCGCCGTGGTGATCGCCGACCTGGCGGACGCCGGCCCGGTGGTCCGGGAGATCGAGGCGGCCGGCGGCCGGGCCACCGCGGTGCGGGCCGACGTCTCCTCGGAGACCGACTGCCGACGGGTCGTCACCATCGCGGTGGAGACCTACGGCGGGCTGCACGTGCTCTTCAACAACGCCGGGATCACCCGCCGCCAGACCGCGCTGGAGATCAGCGCCGACGACTGGGACCTGGTGATGGCGGTCAACGTCCGCTCGGTCTACCTGATGTGCCGCTTCGCCATCCCGGTCATGAAGGAGGGCGGCTCGATCGTCAACACCGGCTCCGGCTGGGGCCTCAAGGGCGGTGCGCAGGCCCTGGTCTACTGCGCCTCCAAGGCCGCCGTGGTCAACATGACGCGCGCTCTGGCGATCGACCACGCGGCGGCCGGCATCCGGGTCAACTCGGTCAATCCCGGTGACACCGAGACCCCGATGCTGCGCGAGGAGGCCCGCCAACTCCAGGAGGAGTGGGCGGTGTTCGAGAAGGACGCGCACGACCGCCCGATGGGGCGGGCCGGGACGCCGGAGGAGATCGCCAGTGCGGTGCTCTTCCTCGCCGGCGACGCCAGCAGCTACATGACCGGCTCCGCCCTCCTGGTGGACGGCGGCGGTCTGGCCTGAACCCCCTGCTCCACCCTCAACTTCCCCACCATCAGGAGCACTTCGTGTCTGTCATCAGCAGGAGAACCGCACTGCTCGCCGTCGCCACCGCGCTCACCGTGTCCGCCTGCAGCGGCTCCGGCGGCTCGGGCGCCCTGGGATCCTCCGACGCCAAGGACGGCAAGGTCACCATCCGCTGGTCCACCTGGGGTTCGGCCGAGGACCTGGACGTCTTCAAGGCCTTCACCGACGACTTCACCAAGAAGCACCCGAACATCACCCTCAAGTTCGAGCCGGTCGCCTCCTACGAGGACTACAACCCCAAGCTGCTCACCCAGCTGACCTCCAAGACCGCCCCCGACGTCTTCTACGTCGGCGACGACTTCATCGGCAAGCTGGTCGCGGACGGCGTGCTCGCCCCGCTGGACCAGCAGTTGGCCGGGCCGGACAGCAGGAGCAAGCCCGCGGACTTCTTCGAGGGCATCTACGGCGGGGCGAAGAAGGGCGGCGTCACCTACGGCGTGCCCAACGACACCAACCCCGAGGTGCTCTGGTACGACAAGAAGGCGCTCGCCGAGGCCGGGATCACCGAGGACCCGGCCGCGCTCAACCAGGCCGGGGCGTGGACCATGGCCACCTACCTGGAGATGAACGCCAAGCTCAAGGCGGCGGACAAGTACGGCTCCATCTTCTGGAACTGGTACGGCTCCACCTACAGCCTGGTGAACGGCTTCGGCGGCAAGGTCTGGGAGGGCGGCAAGTACGTCGCGCCGAGCGACCCGAAGGCCCGTCAGGCGTTCAAGGTGCTGGCCGACGGCTACAAGGACAAGACCTTCGCCTCGGCCGACCTGCTCCCGGAGGGCAACGGCCCGGGCACCCAGTTCGTCAAGCACAAGGCCGGCTTCTACGCGGGCGGGCGCTGGGTGGCCGAGAGCGTCAAGAAGGGCGGGGACCTGGCCAACTACGACATCGTGCCGTTCCCCTCGGTGGACGGGAAGCCGATCCCGAGCGCGGTGGCCGCCTCCTACCTGGCGATCAACAAGGACAGCGCGCACCCGAAGGAGGCGTTCACCTTCCTCACCGAGTTCGTCTCCAAGGAGGGCCAGGCCCTGCGGCTCAAGGGCGGCACCGCCGTCCCCTCGGTCAAGGGCGCGGACGAGCTGGTGACGGAGGGGAACTACCCCGCCCACGTGAGGACCTTCCTGGACGCCCGGGACAACGGCTTCGCCAACTACCCGGAGGAGGTGGCCGTTCCGGGCCTGACCAAGGCCGTCAACGACCACCTGATGAAGATCTGGGAGGGCAAGGTGGGCCTGGACCAGGGGCTCACCGAGCTGCAGACCCTGGTCGACGGCATGAAGGGCAAGCAGGGGTGAGTGCCGTCGCCGAGGCGCCCGCACGCGACCGGTCCCGCCGCGCCGCCACCCGGAGCGGCCGCGAGCCGCTCTGGCGGCGGCGGGACCGCCGCTGGGCCGTGCTCTTCCTGGCCCCCCAACTCCTGGGGCTGCTGGTCTTCCTGGTCGGCCCGCTGGGCTTCGCCGTGGTGCTCTCCTTCCTGGACTGGAACGGACTGGGCGACGCCACCTGGGTCGGCCTCGACAACTACGGCGCCCTGCTGGGCGATCCGTACTTCGGCAAGGCGGTCTGGAACACCGTCAAGATCGGCCTCATCACCGTGCCGGCCGGGCTGGTGGTGGCGCTCGGGCTGGCGCTCGCCCTGCACGGGGTGCGCGGCCGGACCGTCTACCGGGTGGTCTACTTCCTTCCGGTGGTGACCAGTTCGGTCGCCGTCTCGGTGCTCTGGCAGATCATCCTGGGCAGCGGCACCGACGGCATCCTGAACGGCACGGCGCGGGACCTGCTCGGGGTCACCCTGCCGAACTGGCTGGAGGATCCGGTCTGGGTGGTCCCCGCCATCGCGGTGGTGACCGTCTGGTCCTCGCTGGGCCTGAACGTGGTGATCTTCCTGGCCGGGCTCGCCACCATCCCCGCCAACCTGCTGGAGGCCGCCCGGATCGACGGCGCCGGCCCCTGGCAGACCCTGCGCTCCGTCACCCTGCCGCTGCTCTCGCCGACCGTCTTCTTCACCGTGGTGGTCTCGGTGATCAGCTCCTTCCAGGCCTTCGACCTGATCTACGTGCTGGTCAACCCGGACCACAACGAGGGCGCCCAGACCATCGTCTACAAGGTCTACCAACAGGGCTTCCGGGAGTTCCACTTCGGGCTCTCCAGTGCCGCGGCACTGCTCCTGCTGCTGCTCACGCTGCTGGTCACGGCCATCCAGTTCAAGGCGCAGAAGCGCTTCGTCCACTACGAGTCGTGAGGCCGCGATGACCAGCTTCCGCAAGCAGGCCCTGCTGCACGCCGGGCTCACCCTCGGCGGCCTGCTGATGATCTTCCCGTTCGTCTGGATGCTGCTCACCTCCTTCAAGGGGGTGCAGCAGATGATCAACGAACCGCTGGCCTGGCTGCCCGACCCGTGGCGCCCGGAGAACTACGCCGACGTGCTCCGGGCCGTCCCGCTCGGGCAGGCCTACTGGAACAGCATGTACATCGCGGCCGTCACCGTGGTGGCCACCCTGCTCACCGGCGCGATGGCGGCCTACGCCTTCGCCCGCATCCCGTTCCGCGGCTCGGGCCCGGTCTTCGGGCTCTTCCTGGCCACCCAGATGGTGCCCTCCCAGGTCATCGTGGTGCCGCTCTACATCATGCTGGCCAAGCTCCACCTCATCGACTCCCACCTGGCGTTGATCCTCCCGGCGATCGCCAACCCGTTCGCCGTCTTCCTGCTGCGGCAGTTCATCCGGGCCGTCCCGGTCGAACTGGAGGACGCCGCCCGGATCGACGGCGCGGGCCGCTGGACCATCTTCTGGCGGATCATCCTGCCCAACATCCGGCCGGGGCTGTGGACGCTGGGCATCATCGTCTTCCTGGGCAGCTGGAACAGCTACTTCTTCCCGCTGATCTTCCTCAACAGCCCAGAACTCTTCACCGTGCCACTGCTGTTGGACTCCTTCAACTCCGCCAAGGGCGGTCTGGACTACGGTCTGACCGCGGCACTGTCGGCGATGACGGTGCTGCCGATGCTGATCGCCTTCCTGGTCGGGCAGCGCAAGATCCTCAACAGCATGGCCGAGTCCGGACTCGGGGGGCGCTGAGCATGTACGTCGAACTGGACCTGGTGGAGCGGCCGTTCACCGAGCGGGGCTCGCGGCTGCTGGTGCTCGCCCCGGCGGAGGAGGACGGTCTGCGGGTGGCCCGGGCCGAGTACGAGGCGCCGCTGACGGTGGAGTTGTCACGGCTGGTGGTGCGGGACGCCGGCGGCCGGGAGCTGCCGGTGGTCTCGGCGGACCCGGTGGCGGTGCGCTTCGAGGGCGGGGCCGAGCTGCTGTTCGCCGACCCGTCGACGCTGGTGCTCACGGGGGAGGGCGGGACGGCCTCCTGGCGGCTGCCCGGCGGGACGGTGCGGTCGGTGGAGCTGACCGGGTGTCAGGTGGTCGTCGGCCCGGAGGACGGCCCGGAGGTCGGCCTGGAGGGGGAGTGGGCCGCCGGCGGTGTCCGCCGTGCCGCCGAGCGACGCTGGGCGGAGTGGTTCGCACTGCTGCCCGAGGTGCCGGAGGAGCTGGCGGAGCGGGCCCGGATGGCCTGGTGGACGCTGGCCGTCAATCTGCTGCCGATCGGCGGCCGGGAGGGGCTCGTCCCCTCCAAGTACGGCTACCTGGGGGTCTGGAACTGGGACGCGCTCTTCCACGCCGTCGCCCTGCGGCACGCCTCGCCGGCGCTGGCCCGCGACCAGATCCTGCTGCTCCTCGACCACCAGCTGGCCAGCGGCCAACTCCCGGACGTGGTGCACGACTTCGGCGTCCTGGCGGAGACCACCGACCTGCCCCGCTCCGACCTGGCCCGGCTGAGCGAGCACGTCGGCCGGGCCAACGGCGCCGGGATGTCCGCCACCCCGGTGCCCGTCACCAAGCCCCCGCTCACCGCCTGGGCGGTCTGGAAGGTCCACCAGGCCGACCCGGACCCGGAGTTCCTCGCCGAGGTCTACCCCAAGCTGGTCCGCGCCCACGAGTGGTGGTTCACCGCCTCCGACCCGGACGGCGACGGCCTGCCCGAGTACCTCCACCCGTACTCCTCCGGCCTGGACGACAGCCCCGTCTGGGACTACGGCCCGCGCGCCGAACCCCCGGACCTCAACTCCTACCTGATCCACCAGGCGGACTGCCTGGCCGACATCGCCGAGGCCACCGGCCGGCCCGAGGAGGCCGCCCGGTGGCGCGAACGGGCCGCCGCGCACCAGGAGTTGATGCTCGCCAGACGCTGGGACGGCAAGGGCTTCCGCACCCTGTCGGACGGGGCGCCGGTGCGGGTGCGGACGGTGCTCGACCTGATGCCGCTCTTCACCGGACGGCTCCCGGCGGGGGTGGCGGCGGAACTGGAGCGGACCCTGCGCTCGCCCTCCTTCTGGGGCCGCCACCCCGTCCCCACCGTGGCCTTCGACGACCCGGCCTTCGAACCGGACGCGATGTGGCGCGGCCCGGTCTGGCTGAACGTCAACTACCTGCTGGCGGAGGGCCTGGAGCGCTCCGGCTTCGCCGGGACGGCGGCGGAGCTGCGCCGCCGCACCCTGGCGATGGTCCGGGACGGGGGCGGCCTCTACGAGTACTGGAACCCGCTCACCGGGGCCTGCGCCCCGCGCGCCACCAGCGGCTTCGGCTGGTCGGCCGCGCTGTTCGTGGACCTCGCCGTCAGCGGGAGTGGTTGAGGACGTTCCCGTTCACGCAGTGGTTGACCGCGTCGCCGACCCAGGTGCCGCCCACGGGGACGACGGCGAGTTCCTGGAAGCAGACGGCGGCGGCGGTGAAGGCCCAGTTGTTCGCGGCGTTCACCGCTTCGCCGAAGTTGCTGTCGTTGTCGGCCTGCGCGGGTGTGGCCAGGGTCAGGGCGAGGGCGGCCAGGGCCGCCGCGGAGATGATCTTTCGCATGCCCCGTGCAACGACGGGCCACGGCTGACGACACGTCCCGTCCACCGTCCGGTCGTACGGTCGCGGCGGACCGGGTGGACGGGGCGGACGGGGCGTCAGACGGCGACCGCCACCAGGGGGAGGGTGAGCACCACCGTGCGGCCGGCGCCGGTGTTCTCGACGGTGAAGCGCAGGCCAGGGGTCTCGCGCAGGGCCGCCCAGCCCGCGTCCCGGAGGTGGCCCTGGGCGAAGGCCCAGTACATCGCCTCGTCCGGGACGGGCGGGCCGCCGTCGGTGATCCGGACCTCGGTCTCGCCCGCGCCGGTCCGGTAGGCCGTCACGGAGGCCTTCGCCCACGGCGGATTGCGGCGCAGCGCCTGCTCGACGAGGACGGTGAGGAGGCGGTCCAGCTCGGGCTGGGCCAGCGCGACCTCCGGCAGTCCGGCGGGCAGCCGGACCGTCGTGGCACCGGCGGGTGTGCCGGCCAGGGCCACCCGCAACGCCTCGGGGAGGCTGGCGGCGACCGGGGACAGGTCCGGTTCGGTCATGACGTCTCCTGGCTGGGGCTCTTCGGTGGGTGCGGTCATACTGTCGCACCCGGTCCGGCGGGCCACGTCACCCCGTGGTCCTGGTCCCGGCCGCCGTCCGGCGGGTCACCCCCGCCGAGCGGCGGGGGGGACGTCCGGGCCGCGTCGCAGGTCAGAGGGGGCGGCTCAGAGCGCGCCGAGCTGCTCCGCGAGGTCGTCCAGGCCGAGCGAGCCCTGGGAGAGCGCCGCCGTGTGCCAGGCCTTGAGGTCGAACGCGGCGCCGCGACGGCGCCGGGCCTCCTCCCGCCCGCGCAGCCAGACCCGCTCGCCGAGCTTGTAGCCGATGGCCTGGCCGGGCCAGCCGAGGTAGCGGACGATCTCGCTGTCCCGCTTCCCGGCCGGGGTGCCGCTGTAGGTGGCCATGAACTCGGTCGCCAGCTCGGGCGTCCAGCGCTCGCCGGGGTGGAAGCCCGAGTCGGCGGGGACCGTCAGGCCCAGGTGCATGCCGATGTCGATGATCACCCGGATGGTGCGCAGCATCTGCTCGTCCAGGAAACCGAGCCGGTGCGCCGGGTCCTCGAAGAAGCCCAGCTCGTCCATCAGGCGCTCCGCGTAGAGCGCCCAGCCCTCGATGTTGGCGCTCACCCGGCCGAAGGTGGTCTGGTAGCGGCACAGCTCGCCGGCCGCCAGCTCGGTCCACCGGGCCAGCTGGAGGTGGTGGCCCGGGACGCCCTCGTGGTACCAGGTGGTGACGAGGTGCCAGGTCGGGAAGACCGTCCGGCCCAGGGTCGGCAGGTAGGTGCGGCCGGGGCGGCCGAAGTCCAGGCTGGGCGCGGAGTAGAACGGGGCGGCGGCGCTGCCGGCCGGGGCCAGGTGCGACTCCACCCGGCGCAGCGGGCCGGAGATGTCGAAGTGCGTCCCGTCCAGCGCGGTGATCGCCTGCTCCATCACCTGCTGGAGCCACTCCCGGACCGCCTCCTCGCCCTCGACCGCGTGGCCGTGCCGGTGCAGGTGGTCCACCGCCTCCAGGACCCCGGCCCCGGGCAGCACCCGCCCGGCCTCGACGCGCATCTCGGCGGCCGTCCGGTGGAACTCCTCCCAGGCCCAGGCGTACGCCTCGTCCAGGTCGAGGTCGGCGCCCGCGTGGTCACGGACCGCCAGCCGGTAGCGCTCCCGGCCGACGGCGTCCGGGGTGCCGAGGGCGGCGGGTGCGTAGGTGTCGCGCAGCCAGTCGCGGAACCCGGCGACGGCGGCGGTGGCCGCGCGGGCCGCCTCGGTGAGCTCGCCGTGCAGCTTCTCGGGCCCGGGGGCCACGAAGTCGGCGAACCAGCCGGCGGAGCCGGTGGACTCCCCGGTCCAGGCGGTGAGTTGCTCGACCACCGACTCCGCCTGCCGGGGTGCGGCGAGCAGCCCCCGGGAGATGCCTTCGTCCAGGGTGGTGCGGTAGCCGTCGAGCGCGCCGGGCAGATTGCGCAGCCGGCCGGCCACCAGGGCCCAGTCCTCCTCGGTGGCGGTGGGCACGAAGGTGAAGACGTCGCGCACCTGGTGGACGTGGGCGCCGATGTTGCGGAGCTGACGGTAGTTCTCGCCGTTCTCGTGCAGGGCCAGTTCGGCGCTGAGGCGGTCCCGGAGCAGGCGGGCGCAGTTCCGGTCGGCGGGGGTGACGGGAGCGGGGGCCGCGGCGAGGGCGGCGAGGGTGTGCCGGGCGGTGTCGGCCTGCTCCTCGAAACCCTCCGGCGAGAGGTCCGGCTGCCGGTCGTCCCCGGAGCGGAGCCCCAACCAGGCGGCCACCAGCGGATTCCGGGCGGCCACCTGGTCGAGGTGGCGGTCGGCGATGGCGCGTGCGGTGATCGTTTCGTCTGCCATGCCGCCATCCTCGCCGAACCCGCCTTCACTGTCCGGCGGTTCGGGCACTCCCCGTGCGGGCTGCCCGTCGTTCCGGACGCCCGCGGGTTCGGACGCCCGCGGGTTCGCTTGCCCGCCGGTTCGGGCGCCCGCCGGTGCGGCTACTCGCCGGTGCGGCCGTCGGTGAGCTCGCGGACGATGTCCAGGTGGCCGGCGTGGCGGGCGTACTCCTGGAGGACGTGGAACAGGATCCAGCCCAGGGTGGGCAGCGGAGTCCCGTCGTCGGGGAAGCGGCCGCCCGGGGTGGCGTGGGTGGCGAGCGGGGTGCCCGTGACCGCCTTGCGGGTGTACGCGCCGCCCGCGTGCAGGGCGGCCAGGAGCGACTCGACGGTCTCCTCCGGGCCGACGTGCCAGCGGTCGTCGGGGCCCCGGTCGCCCCAGGGGGTGGGGAGCGGCTCGCCCTGGAAGGCCCAGCGGATCCAGCGCCGCTCCATGTGTGCCAGGTGCTTGAGCAGTTCCAGCGCGCTCCAGCCGGAGGGGAGGAGGGAGGCGCGGAGCTCCGCGTCCGGCACACCGGCGAACTTGGCGTCGACGGCGGACCGGTAGTAGTCCAGGTAGCCGAGCAACAGCTCGGTGGGGTCGGAGAGTTGGTTGTCCGGCTCGGGCAGGTGATCGCTCATGGGCCGAGTCTGCCACCCCGGCCCGGCGGGAGGGGCGGTGGTCGGCCAGAGGAGGGTGCGGTTCGGGCCAGCCGGACGGGAACGCGGGCTGCGGGAAGCGGCGGATGCCTACTGTCGGAGGGACCGTCGGTATCCGCACCGCCCGTGCGCCGCCCAGGTAGGAGACCCCGCCGTGCCGTCTCTGCTGCACTACGAGATCCTCACCGACCCGACCTCCCTCCAGGCCTCCTCCGAGGGGCGGCCGTCCGTCGGGACGGTGTACGTCATCGTCTCCAACACCCATCAGGAAGACGTCGACTGGCGGTACATCGACCTGGTGATCCCGGTCGGCACCGGCCCCGAGGACCTGACCGCGGACCGCGCGGCCATCCGCCCCGGCATCACCACGAGCTACAACACGCCCTGGGACACGGCGGATCCGGCCTTCGCCTGGGACGAGGACGAGCAGGCCTTCCGGGCCCAGCACCCCACCCGGCCGGGCAGCAAGCAGACCTTCCCGGGGCAGCAGTCGATCACCCTCACGCTGGAGAACGTCCCCGTCACGGCCGGCGGCGGACTGGTCCGCCTGACGGTCCGTGAGCGGACGGGCGGCGGGGACGGGACGGCGGCCATGCCGACCGACGCCTTCGTCACCACGCTCGCGGTGGTCAAGCAGCTGCCCCGGACCCCGCGCAACTTCCGCCCCCGGCTGGCCCTCCTCCCGGAGGGCGCGCAGGTCGAGCTGGAGTGGGACGGGCCGAGCAACCTCGACTACTGGATCCGCTTCCCGGACGGCCGGACCGTCCCGGTGGCGCTCGGTGCGGCCGGCCCCGTGGTGGTGGACCAGCCCTACACCTGGCCCACGCCGGGTGCCGCGCCCGTCCCGGTCCCCAAGCGCGGCACCACGTACACGCTGATCGCCGGGACGAACGTCGACGGGCAGCCGCAGCACGGGTACTTCCTCACCACCACCGTCCACGCCCTGGTCCCCGAGTTCGAGAACGGCATCCGCACCCCGTGGATCGAGGGCGGCAAGGACCGGGGCCGGCTCGTCCTCACGGCGGACGGCGTCCGGGTCGACGACCGCTCCGGCGGCCGGGGGACGGTGTCGGCCGGGACCGTCGAGGCGCGCGACGTGCGGACCGGGACCGTCAAGGGCCTGACGACCGACTCGGGCCGGATCCGCTTCCCCGACTCCGGGGTGGAGGTCCTGCACGGCCCGGGCGAGGACCTGGGCGTGGTCACCGCCGAACGCCTCGAGGTGAACGGCGTCGACACCAAGTGGGTCGGCGACCGCGCGGCCGGGCACGGGTGGGTGGAGTTCCCGGGAGCCGGGATCGACGTCCGGCGGGACGGCGGTCGGGCGTGGGGCGTCGTCGCCGCTGACAAGGCGGACCTCAACGGGGTGAACACCAAGTGGGTGCAGGGCCGTGACCCGGCCGACGGCTGGATCGAGTTCCCCCGCTCGGGGATCGACGTCCGCCGGGACGGCGGCCAGGAGCCGGGCACCGTCTCGGCCGGCCTCGCCGACCTCGGCGACCTGAAGACCGGCGGGGCCCACGTCCAGGGCCGGCTCACCGTGGCCGGCGGCATGAAGCTCGGCCACGAGGGCGGGCGCCTCTTCACCACCCTCCCCGACCGGATCGTCTTCCACGGCATCAACGAGTTCAAGCAGTGGGTCACCTTCGACCGCGGCCTCGCCACCGACGCGGGCAAGGGCAGCCTCTCGATCACCAAGGAGTACGGCGTCCTGATCCGCGGCTGCGACGTCCAACTCCAGCAAGGCCGCCTCTCCGTCTCCACCGGCGAACCGCCCCAGGTCCGCTTCCTCTGACGGTGCGCCGTGGCACCATCCCCGGCATGACAGAGGTCGACTGGTCCGGGCTGTTCCACGCGACGGGCTCCGCCGCCGACACGCCGAGGCGGCTGGCGGCGTTGCTCGGCGACGACCCGCGGGCGCTCGTCGAGGGGTGCATGGAGTTGTGGTCCACGCTCCGTCGGGAGGGCGGGGCGTGGCCCGCCACCGCGCCGACCGCCCTGCTGGTCGTCGACCTGTTGGACGACCCCCGGCTCGGCCCTGACGATCCGTCACTGCGGGACGCGATGCTCGTGTACCTCTACGGGGTCGGTGTCGCGGCCGACGTGGGAGGGCGGGAGAGGGAGGTCCGCGCCCGGATCGCGGGGCGCGGGCCGGAGTTGGACGCCTGGACGGCGGACTACCTGGCGGCCGACCAGGACGGCCGGAGCCGGATGTGGCAGGACGAGGGCGGGACGGGCCCGGGCGAGCTGGTCATCGAGCGGGCGGCCCTCGCCTGTGGTGACCTGGCCCCCGGACTGCTGCGGCGGGTGCTGCCGTACCTGGAGTCGGAGCACGGGCGGCGTCGGGCGCTCGCCGCCGCGGCAGTCGGCTCGCTGGCCCTCGACGCCTCCGGTACCGGTCAATGCCCCTTGCTGGTCGAGCGGTTGGCCGGAGTGGCTCGGGCCGCCTCCGGTGACCCTTACGATCTGGCGACGGTGCTGCTGGCGGTCGGCCGGCTCGGTGGCGACACCCGCCCGTGGCTGACCGACCCGCACCTGGGGGTCAGGGTCTGTGCAGCGATGGCCCCCGGCCTCGCCGGTGAGGCGGCGGCGGAACGGGAACTCGCGGTGTCACCACGGGCGTTCGTCGAGTCCTTCGGCGACATGGCGCCGCCGCCGCAGTTCCAGAGCGGGCCGTACGGGGACCTGCTCACCGCCAGGTCGTTCCGGCGGGTCGGCTGACGTCGTCAGGACGGGTGGTCGCAGGCGTGGTGGCGGGGGTGTCGTGGGTGGCAGCTGTGCAGCACTGCCCGGACGGCGTCGGCCTGTGGTTAGCTCGTCGGAGTGGTCCGGTGCACGTGGAAGCCGCGGTACCCGTCCGGCGGTCGGGGCGTCCTACGCCCCGGCGACCAGCATCCCGCCCATCCCCAGCATGGTCGCCGCGACCAGCCCGTCCAGCACGCGCCAGGCCTTCGGCCGGGACAGGACGCCGCTCAGCAGCCGGGCGCCGAATCCCAGGCCGGCGAACCAGCACAGGCTGGCCAGCACGGCGCCCGCGCCGAAGGCCCAGCGCAGGTCGCCGCGGTCGGAGGCGAGCGAGCCCAGCAGGAGCACGGTGTCGAGGTACACGTGCGGGTTCAGCCAGGTCATCGCCAGGCAGGTCAGGACTGCTCGCCGGACGGACCTCGCCCCCGGTCCGCCGCCGGTGAGGGTGGCCGTCGGATCCGGGCGCAGGGCCCGCCGGGCGGCCAGGAAGCCGTAGCAGAGCAGGAACGCCCCGCCCACCAGGCCCACCACGCTCAGCGCCGCCGGCCAGGCCGTGACCACCGTGCCCACTCCCGTCACGCCGAGCGCGATCAGCGCCGCGTCCGAGACGGCGCAGATGGCGACCACCGCGAGGACGGCGTGCCGGCGGACGCCCTGGCGCAGGACGAACGCGTTCTGGGCTCCGATGGCGACGATGAGGGAGAGCCCGGTGCCGAAACCGGCGGCTGCGGCGGTGATGGTGCTGGTGTTCATGGCTCGACCGTATGGATCGCGTAGTGATGAGTACAGCTAAAGATTCTTAGGTAACATCAGCCGTACTTATGGACGATCTCCCCCTGGACCAGGTCCGGACCCTGCTCGCGGTGGTCGACGAGGGCACCTTCGACGCCGCGGCTGCCGCACTGCACGTGACCCCCTCCGCCGTCAGCCAGCGCGTCAAGGCCCTGGAGCAGCGCATCGGACGGGTCCTGCTGCTGCGCACCAAGCCGGTGCGGCCCACCGAGTCCGGTGAGGTGGTGGTCCGCTTCGCCCGCCAGCTGGCCCGCCTGGAACGGGACGCCCGCGCCGAACTGGGCCTGGCGGCGGAGCAGGGCCCGGCCCGGGTCCCGATCGCGGTCAACGCCGACTCCCTCGCGACCTGGTTCCTGCCCGCGCTCACGCAGGTGCCGCAGGACCCGCCGATCTGCTTCGAGCTCCACCGGGAAGACGAGTCCCACACCACCGCCCTGCTGCGCGAGGGTCAGGTGATGGCCGCCGTCACCTCCTCGCCCGACCCGGTGGCCGGCTGCACCGTGCGGCGGCTCGGGCTGGCCCGCTACCTGGCCGTGGCCACGCCGGAGTTCACGGCCCGTCATCTCACCGGGGACCTGGCCGGGGATCTGAGCGAAGCCCCCACCGTGGTCTTCGACCGGCGTGACGAGCTCCAGGACGAGTTCGTCCGCTCCCTCACCCGGGGGCGGTCGGGCGCCGGGCGGACCCGCCACCTGGTGCCCGCCTCGGACGGGTTCCGGGACGCGGTGGCCGCCGGTCTCGGCTGGGGCCTCGTGCCCGAGCCGCAGGCCGAGCCGCTGCTGCGGTCCGGCCGGCTGGTGGAACTGGCACCCGCCCGGCCCATGGACGTCCCCCTGTACTGGCAGCAGTGGAAGCTCGATTCGCCCGCCCTGTCCACGGTCGCCGAGGTCGTCGCGGCGGCCGCCGCCGAGGCCCTGCTGCCCGGACCCACCCGCCGGTCGTAGACCGCGCCCGGACCACTCCTGAGCGCTCCCGGACCGCCCTGGCCCAGCCCGGGGCGTCCGTCCCGCGTTGCCGGTGGTCGGCCTCCGCACGTCGGCGGTGGTGCCGCCGTGCAGCGCCTCGGCCCCGGCGATCCGCTCGCCGGTCTCCCGGTGCCGGCGCACCCGGGCCGGAGGCCGTGATCGGCTCTGCGGGGACGGTGGAGTGACGGAGCGTCAGGAGTGCTCAGGCCGTGCGGTGTTCGGTGGGGCTGACGCCGTGGATGCGCTTGAAGGCGGTGCTGAGGGCGAACGGGGTGGAGTAGCCGACCTGGTGGGCGACGGAGGCGAGGGTGGTGGTGGGGTCGTGGAGGAGGTCGGCGGCCAGGGCGAGGCGGCGGGTGGTGAGGTAGGCCATCGGGGGTTCGCCGACCAGGTCGGTGAAGCGGCGGGCGAGGGCGGCGCGGGAGACGCCGACGGCGGAGGCCAGGTCGGCGACCGTCCAGGGGCGGGCCAGGTCGGAGTGGAGCAGGCGGAGGGCCTGGCCGACCACGGGGTCGGTGTGGGCGCAGTACCAGGCCGGGGCATCCGAGTCGGGGCGGTCGAACCAGGCGCGCAGGGTGGTGATCAGGATGAGGTCCAGCAGCCGGTCCAGGACGGCGTCCTGGCCGGGGCGGTCGAGGCCGATCTCCTCGCCGAGCAGGGTGGTCAGGGGTGAGTCGAGGGGGAGGGAGAGCAGCGGCGGGAGGGTGTCCAGCAGGCTGCGGCTGACCTCCCCGCGCAGCTGGTACGTCCCGCAGATCAGGACGGTGGGCCCGTCCGGGTTCGCGCCCCAGGTGCGGACGCCCTGGTCGAGCTCGTCGCAGAGGGGTTCGCCGTCGAGGGTGGTGGAGGTCTGGTCGGGGTGGATCACCACGGTGGGCGGGGTCTCGGGGGAGTCGGCGACGGTGTACGGGGCCGGGCCGCGCGTCACCGCCACGTCGCCGGGTCGGAGTCGGACGGGTGCGCCCTGCCCGGGGTCGGGGACCACCCAGGTGGTGCCGGCGATCGGGATCAGCAGGGTGAGCGGGGCCCGGTCCTCGATCCGGATCGACCAGGGCGGGGTGAACACGGAGCGGAGGAGGAAGGCGCCCCGGGCCCGGGGGCCGGTGAGCAGACCGGCGAGTGCGTCCATGGGCGCCGAGTGTAGACGCGCGCGTATGGAGGGGAGCCGGAGGACCATGGTCCTCCGGGGCGCAAGGCGGTTGACTGGTGGTCAGCAGGAGAACGACGGGACGCGGGACACAGGGGGAAGCACGATGGCTTGGTTCAGAACTGCGGTGCTGCTGGCGGCGACGGTGACGATGGGACTCAGCGCGGGGCTGTTCTTCGCCTACAGCTGCTCGGTCATGCCGGGGCTGGCGAAGGCGGACGACCGGACCTTCGTGGAGACCATGCAGCGGATCAACGTGGCCATCCTGAACGGGTGGTTCATGGCGGTCTTCATGGGGGCGCTGGTGCTGTCGCTGCTCGCGGTGGGCCTGCACCTGGGGGCGGGGCAGCGCGGTGCACTGCCCTGGCTGGTGGCGGCGGCGGTGCTGTACGTGGTGCTGATGGTGGTCACGGGCACGGTCAACGTGCCGCTCAACGACCAGCTGGCGGCGGCCGGTTCGCTCGACCACATCCCGGACCTGGCTGCGGTGCGGGAGCGGTTCGAGACGACCTGGGTGAAGTGGAACACCGTGCGGACCGTGGCGGGTACGGCCGGGTTCGGCTGTCTGGTGGCGGCGTTGGTGGTGGGCGGGCGCAGCACGGGGTGAGGCGGGGGGAGAGGAACGGGAGGGGTCAGAAGACGGGGGAGGTCGCGGCGCGCAGCTGGCAGCGGTTGCCGAAGGTCCGCGACCACTTGACCGGGGACCCCTCCCAGACGCCCTCGGCGGTGGCGGCGACGGGGGAGTAGAGGGCGGTGCAGAGCGTGCCGGTGGCTCCGCGCAGCCGGTCCGGGTCGCCGCCGGCCGCGGCCAGCGCGGTGCACGCGGCGTCGGGGGCGGGGTGGGTGCCGGTGGGGCGGTCGGAGCAGTCCAGCGTGGTGCGGTCGTCGGGGGTGGGGGAGACGGTCTCGCCCTCACTGACCGTCAGGACCAGGGTGGAGTTGGCCGGTTGCGGGGCGAGCGGGCGGGCCTCGGCGGGGACGACGGCCGGGGCCGCGCAGCAGGCGGCGGCCAGGGCGAGGGCGACGGGGAGCAGACGGGGAAGGGTCATGGCGACCAGCCTGGCCACGGCCGCCCGGACGCGCCAAACCACTGTCCCCCGCAGGGGTGAGGTCCGACTCGATTGGACGACCGGAGCGCGGGGCCACTGCGTGGGGCGGGGTACGGGGCCGGGGCACGGGGCCGCTGCGTGGGGCTCCAGGGCTCCGGGGTGGCCGGTCGGCGTGGGGTGACCGGCCGTCAGCCGGCCGTCGGGGGCGGGTCGGTGATGGCGGTGATCTGCAGGGAGGGCAGGTGGACGGTGAAGACGACCCGGCGGGAGCCGCCCTCGTACCAGGTCTCGGTGACAGTGACGGTGCGGGTGCCCGGCGGGCCGGCCGGCGGCGGGGACTCGTGCAGGGACCAGCTGCGCGGGATGTTCCGCTCGCGGAAGACCGGGTCGGCGCCGCCGTGGGTGGCGGACCAGGTCTCCAACTCCGCGTTCAGCGGCGGCGAGAGCGTCCGGGCCCGGATCTCGGCCGGGAACTCCTCGATCTCGCCCAGGGCGGCGAGGCGGTACTCGGCGAAGAAGGAGTCCACCTCGCCGAGCGGCGTCCGGGGCTCGGACGCCGCCGTGGCGGGCGGGGTCGCGGCGATCGGGAGGAGGAGGGCGGTGGCGGCGGCAATCGCGAAGTATTTCCTCATGGCAAAGACTTCACCATGAATTGGTAAAACATGAAATCGCTCGCCGGGGTGAACCGCCGGAACTGACGGCCGGTCAGTCGTGCTGCGGCGCGGGCCGACCGGGCCCCGGGCTCCCGGCGAAGGCCTGGGCGATCGGCAGCCAGGCCTCGGCCACCGGCCCCGACACCCGCAGGGCCAGCTCGTCGCGGTGGCGCCGCTGGGTGACCAGCAGGCAGAAGTCCAGTGCGGGTCCGCGCACCGAGTCGGCAGCATCGGCCGGGCCCCAGGTCCACGGTTCGCCGGAGGGCGCGGTCAGTTCGACCCGGACCGGCGCCTCCGGGGCCGGCAGGCCGTGCAGCACGAACGCGAACCCCATGGTCCGTACCCCGAGGTGGGCCACGTGCCGCAGCCGGGCGGTCGGTTCCCGGACCACGCCGAGGGCGTCGGCCACGTCCTGGCCGTGCGCCCAGGTCTCCATCAGCCGGGCGGTGGCCATCGTGGGGGCCTTCATCGGTGGTCCGAACCAGGGGAGTTGGCGGCCCGAGGCGGCGGCCTCGGCCAGGGCCGCGGCCAGCTCCGCGCGCCCGGCCCGCCAGCGGGCCAGCAGCTCGGCGGGCGCCTCGCCGACGCCCTCGGCGGCCCCGGCCTCCACCGGGTCGTCGCCGGTGGCCAGCAGGTCGGCGAAGCGGTCCTGGAACGCCTCGCCCTCCCGGCAGGCGAGCAGCGACCACCGGTCGGTCCAGGCGAGGTGGGAGATCTGGTGCGCGACGGTCCACCCCTCGGCGGGGGTCGGGGTCGCGAACCCGGCGGCGTCCAGCGGGGCGACGAGGGCGTCCAGCGACTCGGTCTCGTCGCGCAGGTCGTCCAGCAGAGCGGTGGCATCGGCCACGGAGTGACTCCTCAACGATGGTCGGGGACAGCGGAGTTGGGGGCCGGGCGGGAATCCGGAACGGCGGGAGGACGGACGCCGTCCCGGCCCCCGCGGCGGGGTCAGTTGACCTGGCGGTCGCGTCCCGCCCAGTAGGGTTCGCGGAGCTTGAACTTCTGCAGCTTGCCGGTCGTGGTGCGGGCCAGTTCGGTGCGGAACTCCACCGAGGTCGGGGCCTTGTACCCGGCCAGCCGCTCCTTGCAGTGGGCGATCAGCTCGGCGGCCAGCTCCTCCTCGGAACCGGAACCGGAGCCGGAACCGGAGCCGGCCGCGCCGTCCCGGCGGACCACCAGCGCCTTGACCGTCTCGCCCCACTTGGCGTCCGGCACGCCGATCACCGCGACCTCGGCCACCGCCGGGTGGGCGTAGAGGCAGTCCTCCACCTCGATCGAGGAGACGTTCTCGCCGCCGGTGATGATGACGTCCTTCTTCCGGTCCGAGACGGTCAGGTACCCGTCCGTCACGGTGCCGCCGTCGCCGCTGTGGAACCAGCCGTCCCGGATCGCCTCCGCGGTCTCGGCGGGCTGCTGCCAGTAGCCGGTCATCACGGTGTTGGAGCGGATCAGCACCTCGCCCTCCTCGTCCACCCGCAGCTCGGTGCCGATCGAGGGCGACCCCTGCCGTACCAGCCGCTCGGCCCGCTCCAGCGGCGGGAGGTCGTCCCACTCGGACCGGCCGCGGTTGACGGTGACGATCGGGGAGGTCTCGGTCAGGCCGTAGATCTGCATGAACTCCCAGCCGAGCTCCTCCTCCACCCGCTGCACCACGGAGGTGGGCGGCGGCGCCCCGGCGACGATCATCCGGACCCGGTCCCGGCCGGGCACCGGCCCGTCCCACTCGGCGGCGGCCGCCAGCACCGAGGCCACCACGGCGGGGGCGCCGCAGAGGAAGGTGACGCCGTACTGCTCGATCCGGCGCAGGATCTCGGCGCCGTCCACCTTGCGCAGCACCACGTGCTGCGCGCCCAGGCCGGTGAGGGCGAACGGCATGCCCCAGCCGTTGGCGTGGAACATCGGCAGGGTGTGCAGGTAGACGTCGCGGTCGCTGGCGCCGAAGTGCAGGCCCATCAGCACCGCGTTCAGCCACAGGTTGCGGTGGGTGAGCTGAACGCCCTTGGGGCGGGCGGTGGTTCCGCTGGTGAAGTTGATCGTCGCGGTGTCCGACTCGGCGATCTCGTGGTGCACCGGCTCGCGGTCGAAGTCGTACAGCTGGGCGTCGCTCTCCGCACCCAGCACGAAGCGGTGCTTGACCGGCACGCCGGCCAGTGCCTCGTCCAGCTCGGGGTCGACCAACAGGGCGCTGGCCCCGCTGTGTTCGACGATGTAGGCGACCTCCTCGGCCCGCAGCCGGAAGTTCACCGGGACCAGGATGCGGCCGTGGCCGCTGACCCCGTAGAGCGAGGTCATCAGCCGGGCCGAGTTGTGGGAGACGATCGCCACCCGCTCACCCGGCCCGATGCCCAGCCGGTCCAGCCCGGCGGCCTGGGCGCGGGCCAGCTCGGCCACCCGTCGGTACGTCAGGTCGCCCCAGGACTCGGCGGGTTGGAGCGGTTCGTCGACGACCCCGATCCGGTCGCCGTAGACCGTCTCGGCCCGCCGGAGGAAGTCCATCACGGTGAGTGGAGTCTGCATGGGGCACACTCTGCCGCGCGGGCCGCCGCACCGACAGGGGGCGTACCCCTTCCGGCCCACCCGTACCGTGGGTCCGACGCGTCACTCCTCGGGGATCAGGCCCAGCTGGCTCATGAACTCGAACTGGTCGAAGTAGAGCCGGTACTCCACGATCCGGCCGTCCCGCACGGTGGCCAGGTCGCAGCCGCGGATCCTGATCTCCCGCTGGGTGGGCGGCAGTTTCGAGCCGTCGGGCATGGTCAGCGGCCCGGTGTTGCGGCCGGTGTAGTAGCCCTCGTCGATCGCGGTGTCCCCCACCTCGTACGCGGCGACCGGCTCGAAGTAGGCCTCGGGGATCGCCTCCGACATGTCCCCGAAGTAGTCCACCAGGGCTTTGCGTCCGCGCAGTTCCAGCTGGTCCGGGGTGGACGCGACCACGTCCTCGGCGAGGCATTCGCCGAGGGCCTCCAGGTCGGGCGTACCGGTCACCGCAGCGGTCATGCGGTCCATGAGCTCGCGTGCCTCGCCCATGGCGACCACCTCCTCGGTCAAGAGGGACAGTGCTTCCCATTCTCCTCCCGGGACGCCCCGGAGGCCCGGTGCCAGACTGGGAGGGCGGGGGCCGGACGGCGGCGAGGGAAGAGCCGATGGACACCAGCACGCAGGTGGACGTCAGGGAGCTGCGGCGCGGGTTCCGCGGACGGCTGGTCCGGCCGGGAGACCCGGAGTACGAGGAGGGCCGCCGGATCTGGAACGGTTCGATCGACCGGCGCCCGGCCCTGATCGCCTACTGCACCGACCCGGCCGACGTGGCCGCCGCCGTCCGCTGGGCCGCCGCCCGCCACGCTGCCGGCGGCGACCTGCCGGTCGCGGTCCGCAGCGGCGGGCACAGCTTCTCCGGCCAGTCGCTCTGCGAGGGCGGCATCGTGATCGACCTCTCCGGGCTGCGCCGGATCACCGTGGACGAGGAGGCCCGCACCGTCCGCGCCCAGGCCGGGGCGCTGCTCGGCGAGCTGGACGCGGCCACCCAGGCGGTCGGGATGGCCGTCCCGTCCGGCATCGTCACCCACACCGGACTGGCCGGGCTCACCCTGGGCGGCGGGATCGGCTGGCTGATGCGCAAGCACGGCCTGACGGTCGATCAGCTGGTCGGCGCCGAGCTGGTCACCGCCTCCGGGGAGCGGGTCCGGGCCGACGCCCGGGAGAACCCGGAGCTGTACTGGGGCCTGCGCGGGGGCGGCGGCAACTTCGGGGTGGTCACCGAGTTCGAGTACCGGATGCACCCGGTCGGGCCGACCGTGCTGGCCGGGCCGCTGATCTGGCCGGTGGCCGACTCGGCCCGGGTGCTGCGCTTCTACCGGGAGTGGATCGAGGAGGTGCCGGACGAGCTGACCACCGCCGTGGTGCACCGGACCGCGCCGCCGCTGCCGGGCGTTCCGCCGGAGCTGGCGGGGCAACTGGTCGTGGCGGTGCTCTGCTGCTGGGCGGGGGACCTGGAACAGGGGGAGAAGGTGCTGCGCCCGCTGCGCCGGTTCGGGCCGCCGGCCGCCGACCTGTGCCACCCCAAGCCCTTCCTGGAGCACCAGGCCTCGCTGGACCCGTCCTTCCCGCCGGGGCGCTGGTACTACTTCAAGTCCTGCGACGTGGCCCGGCTCTCCGACGAGGTGATCGACGTGACCGCCGAGCACGCGGCGCGGATCGCCTCCCCGCTCACCAGCTTCCCGATCTTCCAACTCGGCGGTGCCATCGCCAGGGTGGGCGAGGAGGAGACCGCCTTCAGCGGCCGCGGCGCCGGGCACACCTTCAACATCAACGCCACCTGCGCGGGCCCCGAGGGCTTCGAGGAGGAGCGGGCCTGGTCCCGCGGGCTGTGGCGGGCGCTCACCCCGCACCACACCGGCGTCTACGTCAACTTCCTGATGGAGGAGGGCGAGCAGCGCGTCCGGGAGGCCTACGGCGAGGCGAAGTACCGGCGGCTGCGGGAGCTCAAGCGCGCCTGGGACCCGGGTAACCTGTTCCGGCTCAACCAGAACATCAGACCGGATCCGACAGACTGAGGAGCCATCAGGTGCAGCACGCGTCCTGGGCCGAACTGACCGCCTACCGCTCCCGGCTGCGGGGCTGCCTGCTCGGCGGAGCGATCGGGGACGCGCTGGGCAACCCGGTGGAGTTCCGTTCGCTGGCGGACATCCGGGCCGCGTACGGTCCGGCCGGCGTCACCGGCCTGGTGCCCGACCACGAGGGCGTGGTCGGGCGGATCACCGACGACACCCAGATGACCCTGTTCAGCGCCGAGGGCCGGCTCAACGGCTACCGCCGGGCCCGGGCCAAGGGCATCACCGGGGCCGAGGGCGAGCTGGTGCTGGACGCCTACCTGCGCTGGCTGGACACCCAGGACCTCCCGGCCCCGCCCCCGGCCGAGGGCCTGCGCCACCGGGGCGGCGAACTGCGGCAGGAGCCCTGGCTCTACGCCCGCCGCGCCCCCGGCAACGCCTGCCTCTCCGGCCTGCGCACCCCGCAGGCGCCGCACCCGTACGCCGAACTCACCGGCGCCCCCGGACCGGTCAACCCGGGCTCCAAGGGCTGCGGCACCGTGATGCGGTCGGCGCCGTTCGGCTTCACCCAGCAGGGTGCCGAGCACTCCTTCCAGCTGGCCGCCAACTGCGCCCAGATCACCCACGGCCACCCCACCGGCTACTACGCGGCCGGCGCCCTCGCGGCGATGATCAGCCACCTGGTGGACGGCGAGTCCCTGCCGGGGGCGGTGCTGCGGACGCTGGAGCTGTTGCGGCGGTACCCCGGGCACGAGGAGACCTCCACCGCGCTGCGGCGGGCCGTCGACCTGGCGGCGGAGGGCGAGGCGAGCGCGGAGCAGCTGGAGCGGCTCGGCCAGGGCTGGGTGGCGGAGGAGGCGCTGGCCATCGCGGTGTACGCGGTGCTGGCCCCGACCCGCCCGCAGTCCTACAGCTACGGCCACGGCCCCACCGTCTGCGACCCCTCCCCGGCCCGCACCCCGATCGAGGCCGCCTTCCTGCTCTCCGTCAACCACTCCGGCGACAGCGACTCCACCGGCTCCATCGCCGGCAACCTGCTGGGCGCCCACCACGGCGACGTCCGCCTCCCGCTGCACTGGCTGAAGCGGATCGAGGGCCGCGCCGTGATCGCCCAGGTGGCCGACGACTTCGCCGCCGAGGTCAGCCCGGGCGAGAAGCGTCCGTGGGAGCACTGAGCGAGGGCGCCGGGCGGGAGGGTTCCGGCTACCCGGAGGTGGTCTACTTCGCGACCTCCTCCTTCCACCAGGACCTGCCCCGGGACGGGTGGCCCGGCTCGGCGGTCGACGAGTACCTGGAGCGGGAGGTGACGGAGACCTTCCAGGGGTTGCGGGCCGACCTCGACCGACTGGAGCGGGAGCGGGTCGGCGAAGAGGAGCTGGGGGCGCTCTGGCGTCGGAACGGCACGGTGATGTTCGACCCGCCTGCGGTGGGGACGTCCTACCGGGAGTGGTTCGCGGCGCTGCGGGCCCGGGTCGAGGGCGCGTAGGGGCGGCCGGGGGAGCCCCGGCGCACTCGTGCGGGTGGAAGCGGAAGTGATCGCTCCGCCGGGCGGGTGACGGGGGCTCATGGGGCGGGCGGGGGCTGCCGATTCAGGTGGAGTCCCGTACCGACCTCGGAGGACTTCATCATCATGCGTACGACTCTTGCCAAGATCACCGCTGCCGCCGCCATCTGCGGCTGTGCCCTCGTCATGGGCGCGGGCGTGGCCTCGGCCCACAACCACTGCCGCCACTCGCACGGCTCGCTGGCCGTCGGCGGCAACGCCGTGACGGTGGGCGACGGTGCCGCGATGGCGGTCGGCGGTGACGTCGACGCCGCCGGTGACGCGGGTGCGGTGGGCGGCGACGCCATGGGCGGCGGTGCGGCCGGTGCGGTCGGCGGCGACGCCCACGGCGTCGACTACGCGGGTGCGGTGGGCGGCGACGCCTGGGCCGAGGGCCCGGCGGCCGCGGTCGGCGGCGACGCCGAGTCGCTGTGCGAGGACGCCATGGCCGTCGGCGGCGACGCGCTGGGCTACTGAGCCGGGGCCGATCGGCCCTGATCACACGTCAGCGGGGCCCGGCCGGTGATCCCGGCGGGGCCCCGCTGACGCGCGTTCCCGTGGGCGGACGGAGGGACGGACGGTCCGTCAGGTCGCGGAGCCGGCCGCCGCGCCGGTCCTGAGGTCGGCGCCCCAGCGGGCCAGCTCGGCGTGCAGGTCGAGCGAGCGCATGCCGGCCCCGTCCTCCGCGGAGGGCCACTCCTCGCGCGGCACCCGCCACATCACCTCGAACTCGATGCCGTCCGGGTCCTTGGCGTAGAAGGACTTGGAGACCCCGTGGTCGGTGGCGCCGACGATCGAGCCGGTGGCGCTCAGCCTGGTGGCGATCTCGGCCAGCTCGCCGAGGGTGCCGACCTCCCAGGCTAGGTGGTAGAGCCCGACGCTGCCGCGGCTGGGGGAGGGGGCCTGCTCGCCGACCGCGAAGAGGCCGAGGTCGTGGTCGTTCAGGGTGTCCTCGGCGCTCAGGAAGGCGGCCCGGCCGGGGATCTCGACGTCGACCTTGAAGCCGAAGGCGTCGGTGTAGAAGGCGACCGAGCGAGCCACGTCGCGGACGTAGAGCACGGCGTGGTTCAGGCGACGGACTGGCATGGGAAGCTCCTCCTCCGGAAATTTGGTTCAAATTTGAACCTGACATACCTCACGGTACACCTTGGTTCGAATTTGAACAACCGATAGAATCGGCGGCATGGACGAGCCCAGATGGTTGGACGATGAAGAGATGGCCGCCTGGCGGGGCTTCGTGGTCGCCAGCAATCTGGTCGAGCGCCGCCTGGAGCAGCAGCTCAAGGAGAGCGCGGGCCTGTCCCACACCCAGTACGAGATCCTCAGCCAGCTCTCCGAGGCCCCCGGCCGCTCGCTCCGGATGACCGACCTGGCCGACCGCCTGGTCACCTCCAAGAGCGGGCTCACCTACCAGATCACCCAGTTGGAGAAGGCCGGGCTGGTCAGCCGCCGCTCCTGCTCCAGCGATGTGCGCGGCGTCTTCGCCGAGCTCACCGAGCATGGCTGGGAGGTGCTGCGCGAGGTCGCCCCGGGGCACGTCGCCACCGTCCGCGAGGCCCTGATCGACCTGCTCACCCGGGAGCAGCTGGCCGTGCTGGCCGAGGGCCTGGGCACCGTCAGCGCCCGCCTGCGCGCGGGCGACCGCTGACGTGCCGGGCCCCGCTGACGCACCGGGCCCGCCGACGCGGTGTCGCGTCGACGGGCCCCTGCGGTGAGCCGGTGAGCCGGTGAGCCGGTGGATCAGGCGGTGGCGAGGGAGATCTCGGTCGACTTGATCAGGGCGACCACGGTGGAGCCCGCCGCCAGGCCGAGCTCGGCCACGGCGTCGGCGGTGATCGCGGCGGTCAGCTCGCCGCCCTCGACGGAGACCTTGACGCCGGCCATCGCGGGGCCGGTGGTGACCTCGGTGACGGTGCCGGCCAGCTGGTTGCGGATGCTCAGGCCGGCCACCGGGGCGGTGGCGAGGGCGACCTCGGTGGACTTCACCAGGGCGCGGACGGCGGTGCCGTCGGTGAGGCCGAGCTCCTTGACGGCGTCCGCGGTGATCGCGGCGGTGAGGTCCTGGCCGCCCGCGAGGCGGACCTTGACGGTGGCCATCACGGCGCCGGTGGTGACCTCGGCGACGGTGCCGGAGAGCTGGTTGCGGATGCTGAGCGACATGGGATGCCTTGCTTCTCGACGGGGATGCGGAGCGGGTCCGCCCTGGTCGTGCCGCGATCAGTCTAGGTGGAGATCGTCGCAGCTCAGGGATGGTGCGCAGGTGCCAGCCTGATGGTCCGTCAGGCTGGCACCTGCGAGCTCAGGGGAGGGTGACGGCGCGGACGCAGAGGACGTCCGGGAGGTGGGAGGCGAGCAGGCTCCAGCTCTCGCCCTCGTCGGCGGAGCCGTGGACCTCGCCGTTGCGGTTGCCGAAGTAGACGCCGGCCGGGGAGGCGTCGTCGGTGCAGAGCGCGTCGCGCAGGACCACGCCGTAGTGGTCCTCGTCGGGCAGGCCGGCGGCCAGCGGGTGCCAGGTGGTGCCCGCGTCGGTGGTGCGGAAGACGCGGCAGCGGCGGTCCACCGGGAGGCGGGCGTAGTCGGCGTCGAGCGGGAAGAGGTAGGCGGTGCCGCCGTGGTGGGGGTGGGCGGCCAGGCCGAAGCCGAAGGTGGCGGGGAGGCCGGTGCCGATGTCCTGCCAGTGGCCGCCCGCGTCGTCGCTGCGGTAGACCCCGCCGTGGTTCTGCAGGTAGAGGCGGTCCGGGTCGGCCGGGTCGGCGGCGACCTTGTGCACGCACTGGCCGAACTCGGGGTACTCGTCCGGCAGGAAGGGGGCCCGGATGCCGGTGTTGGAGGGCCGCCAGTTCCTGCCGCCGTCGGTGGTGCGGTAGACGCCGCCGGTGGAGACCGCGACGGTGACCGCGTCCGGGTCCCGACGGTCCGTCAGGACGGTGTGCAGGCCCTGGCCGCCGAAGCCGGCCGCCCACTCGGCGCGCTGCGGGTGCGACCAGAGGTTCTCGTCCAGGGCGAAGCTCTCGCCGCCGTCGGTGGAGCGGAACAGCGCGGCCGGCTGGGTGCCCGCGTAGACCACGCCGGGGGCCTCCTCGCCCGCCGGGTGGAGCTGCCAGACCCGCTCCAAGGAGGTGCCGGTGTGCTCGGGGAAGCGGACGGCCGGGGTGCCGGGCTCCTGCCAGGTGGCGCCGAGGTCGTCGGACCACCAGACGGACGGGCCCCAGTGGCTGCTGTCGGCGCCGACCAGGATGCGCGGGCGCTCGGGGCGGCGGTCGACGGCGACCGAGTAGATCGCGTTCATGGCGAAGTGCGGGCCGGTGAAGTCCCATGTGCGGCGGTCGCGGCTGCGGCCCAGGAAGAGGCCCTTCTGCGTTCCGACGGCCAGCAGTGACTCGGTCATGGCGTACCACCTGAGGGGGTGAGGTCGTTGGCGGCGCCAGTCTGCTCCCGGGGGAGGGCGGCCGCACGCCAGCGCGCCGGGGGCCAGGGCCGGGAATCGTGCCGGGAATCAGGGAGAACGGTCGATGGTTTATGATTCAACAAGAACGCGAGAGGAGCAGTACCGATGGCCACCATGACCGACGTCCGCCGCGCGGCCGACCGCTTCCACACCAAGGCGGGCTGGCTCGACTCCCACCACTCCTTCTCCTTCTCCCGGCACTGGGACCCGGCCAACACCCACTTCGGTCTGCTGCTGGTCTCCAACGACGACGTGGTGGCCCCCGGCACCGGCTTCGACACCCACCCGCACCGGGACATGGAGATCGTCACCTGGGTGCTGGAGGGCGGCCTGGTGCACCAGGACTCCGAGGGGCACAACGGCGTCATCTACCCGGGCCTGGCCCAGCGGATGAGCGCGGGCGCCGGGATCCTGCACAGCGAGAAGAACGACTCCTGGACGATCACCGGGCAGCCCGAGCACCAGGACCCGGTCCGCTTCATCCAGATGTGGGTCATCCCGGACGCCGCCGGGATCGCCCCCGGGTACGAGCAACTGGACATCAACGACCAGCTGGCGCGGGGTGGTTGGACCACCCTGGCGTCCGGGATGGGCAAGCACGCCAATCAGCGGGCGATCGGCATCCGGCAGAAGCACGCCGCGCTGCACGTGGCCCGGCTGCGCCCGGAGGAGACGGTGGGCACGGTGACCGCGCCGTTCGTCCACCTCTTCGTGGCCAAGGGCGAGGTGGCGCTGGAGGGCACCGGCCTGCTGCACGAGGGCGACGCGGCCCGGATCAGCGCGGCCGAGGGGCAGCGGATCACCGCCGGGGCGGCGGGCGCCGAGGTGCTGATGTGGGAGATGGACGCGGCGGTCAACGTCTCCTGACAGGACGTGCCGCCAGGAAGGCCTCTCCTGACGGGGCGTCCGGCCGGGGCGGTCAGAGCCCGCCGGTGGTGAGGGCCCGGGAGTCCGGCACGCGGTGTGCCGGCACCCGGGCCTCCCGGCGTCCGCCCGCGATCTGCTCGAAGGCCCACTCGGCCGACATCAGCGCGCCCTCCTGCCAGCCCGGCAGGGCGGAGACCTGGTCCCCGATCACCAGGAAGGCGTTCTCGCCCTGCGGGTACATCAGGGTGGTGTAGAGGTGCTTGTGCTCCGGGTCGGCCGGGCGCCAGTCGGCCCAGGCGCCGAGCTGGTGCGGGATCTTGTGCCAGGCGACGGAGAGCGCCAGCTCGCCGGGCACCACGGTGGGCGAGGCGAACTCGTCGTGCAGCCGGGCGGCGGCGGAGCGGGCGGTGGAGATCCGCTCGTCGTGGGGGCGGTCGCCGAAGGCCTCGGCCGCCCCGTAGGAGTTGTAGGCGCCGGTCAGGGTGCCCTTCCCGGTGGCGGAGAAGTAGTCGTTGGACGGGTACCAGATCTGGCGGATCTCGTGGTCGACCCAGCTGATGCCGCCGTAGATCTGGTAGCGCTCGGACTCCCAGAACCGCCGGTTGGCCTGCCAGCCGACCTTGCAGGCGGGGGCGAACGGGGTGTCCCGGACGGCGGTGCGGAAGTCCTCGGTCACGCCGGTCAGGGCGACCTGCCGGTGGAGCACCGGCAGCGGGACGTTGCTCAGGCAGTGGTCGAAGCGCTGCTGCCGCTCGGTGCCGCCCTCGGACCAGCCGACCACGACCCCCTCGCCGTCCAGCTGGACGCTGCGCACGGGGCAGTCGAGCTTCAGCACGCCGGCCGGCAGCGCGGCGGCCGCCGCCCGCCAGATCGAGTCCATGCCGCCGACCGGCTGGAAGGAGGTGGTGTGCCAGTGCAACTCGCTGTCCTGGTAGAAGCCGTGCTCCCAGAAGCCGCTGTCGAGCAGGTCGGCCAGGGCGAGCGGGTCGACGGGCTCCTCCTGCTGGGGCACCGCGGGCCGGGCGGCCAGGCCGGAGCGGGTGGAGCCGTGGTAGCGGCGGTCGTCCGGGTCGAGGGCGCCGAAGGACACCAACAGCTCGGCGAAGCGCTCGCGCTGAGCGGGCGTCAGCCCGTCGGAGGCCTGGCTGCCCAGCTCCAGCGCCCGGTGCAGGTGCTCGGCGACGTGGCCGCGGGTGTCGTTGGCGATCCGGCGGTTGGGTTTGGGGGTGCCCTGCCAGGCGGCGTCGCTCCGGAAGAGGTTGGCCGTGCTGGTGTGGACGTACGGCTCCAGCGGGACCCGGAGGGTGCGGCAGAACTCCAGCACCCGCTGGTGGTGGTAGGGGATCCGGCCGGCGCCGAGGTTGAGGTACAGGCCCTGGTCGAACCGGCAGGTCAGGGAGCGGGTGGAGCCGTCGGCCCAGACCTCGGTGATCCGGTCCCCGGGGCGGGCGGTGAGGGTGCGCCCGCCCACCCGGCCCTGGGCCTCCAGCACCGTCACCCGGTACCCGGCGCTGCCGAACCGGAGGGCGGCGGCCAGCCCGGCCGGGCCCGCGCCGAGCACCGCCACGGTCCTCCCCTCGCCCGCCCGGGACGCGGGCGGGCGAGGGGGAGTGGCGGCGGTGGCGGGGGCGGCTCCGGTCATCACCTGCGTCAGGGTGGCGGCGACCGCCCCGGCCAGGCCCAGGAAGGCGCGGCGGTCGGGGGCGTGGTCCGGCTGGTCCATGGGTGCTCCTCGGGAACTGACGGCTCGGCGGGAGTCGTACGGCTCTTGGGTAGCACACGAAGGACTTCACGGACGTCTGTGCACGGAGGATTTCCCTCCGGGGGGTGAAGGGTCGTCACATACGCTGGTGGGACTGTCAGTCCACGCCGTCGCGGAGCGTCTCCAGCAGCCGCAGCCAGACCTCGCTGACCGTCGGGTACGCCGGCACCGCGTGCCAGAGCCGGGCCACCGGCACCTCGCCGACCACCGCGACGGTGGCCGAGTGCAGCAGCTCCGCCACCCCGGGGCCGACGAAGGTCGCGCCGACCAGCACGCCGCGGTCCAGGTCCACCACCATCCGGGCCCTCCCCCGGTAGTCGTCCACGTAGAGCGAGGCGCCCGCGACGTGGCCCAGTTCGTAGTCGACCGCGCGCACCCGCAGGCCGGCCCGCTCCGCCTCGGCCAGCGAGAGGCCGACCGCCGCCGCCTCCGGCTCGGTGAAGACCACCTGCGGCGCCCCGGCGGTGTCCGCGCTGGCCGCGTGCGCGCCCCAGCGCGCGGTGTCCAGCGGCTCGCCGGCCGCCCGCGCGGCGATCGCCGCGCCCGTGATCCGGGCCTGGTACTTGCCCTGGTGGGTCAGCAGCGCCCGGTGGTTGACGTCCCCGGCCGCGTACAGCCAGCCGCCCGGGACGCCCTCGACCAGGCAGGAGTCGTCCACCGGCAGCCAGCGGCCCGGCTCCAGGCCGACGCTGGCCAGCCCGATGTCGTCGGTCCGCGGCACCCGGCCGGTGGCGTACAGCACCTCGTCCGCCGCCACCGAGGAGCCGTCGGCCAAGGTCAGCGTCACCTCCCCGCCCTGCCGGGCCAGGCGCACCACCTCGGCACCGAGCCGGACGTCCACCCCGGCGGCCCGCAGGCCGTCCGCCACCAGCTCCCCGGCGAACGGCTCCATCCGCTCCAGCAGCTTCCCGCCGCGCACCAGCAGGGTGACCCGCGAGCCGAGCGCCCGCCAGGCGGTGGCCATCTCCACCGCCACCACCCCGCCGCCGACCACCGTCAGCCGGCCCGGCACCTTGGCCGAGCTGGTCGCGTCCCGGCTGGTCCACGGGTGGGCCTCGGCCAGCCCCGGCACCGGCGGCAGCGCGGCCCGCGAGCCGGTGCAGACCGCCACCGCGTGACGGGCCGTCAGCACCCGCACGCCCTCCGGCGTCTCCACCTCCACCCGCCGCTCCCCGGCCAGCCGGCCGTGGCCCCGCACCAGGTCGATCCCGGTGTCGCGGAGCCAGGTCACCTGGCTGTCGTCGTGCCAGTGCCAGGTGAACTCGTCCCGCCGGGCCAGCACCGCCGCCGCGTCCAGCTCCCCGGTCACCGCCTCCCGCGCCCCCGGCAGCGCCCGGGCGTGGGCCAGCGCATGGGCCGGGCGCAGCAGCGCCTTGCTCGGCATGCAGGCCCAGTACGAGCACTCGCCGCCGATCAGCTGACTCTCCACCAGCACCGTGCTGAGCCCCGCCGCCCTCGTCCGGTCGGCCAGGTTCTCCCCGGTCGGACCACCCCCGAGGACCACCACGTCGTACTGCTCCGCCTCGCCGCTCACCACTGCCCCGCTCCCTCCGCCGACCCTCCGTACGGGCCCATCCTGCGCGGGCCCGGGCGGCCGGGCCAGTGCCGACCCCGGTGTGTCGCGGCTGACGGGCCGTCGGACCGCGGGCGTCCGCGCCGGTGCCCGTGGGACGGGAGTCCACCGGCGGGCCGGGTGGGACGGCCCACGGATGGCCGGAAACGGGCGGGTCCGTTCGCGGCGGGGCCTGGGATCATCCCGACCCATGCCGAGAGCCACCGCCTGCCCCTCGTGCACGACCCCCCCTGCCCGACGACGACCGGTACCCGCTCTGGTGCCCCGCGTGCGAGTGGAACCTCGCACCGGCCGCACCGGCCGCACCGGAGCCCGCCGCCCCGCCGCAGGGCCGCCGTGCCGTCCGGCGGCGGGCCCGGGAGGAGCGCCGGGCGCGGGAGGTGCGGCGGCGGGCGGAGCAGCTCCACGAGGCGCTGGAGCGCGGCGAGGAGCCGGGGCCCGACCGCAGCGGCCTGGCCGCCGCGGCACTGGCGGGGGTGGTGCACCTGGTGACCGCCGCCGTGGTCCTGGGATCGGTCGCGCTGCTGGTGGCGGGCCCCTGGCCGCTGCGGGTGCTGGGCGGCTGCGGCCTGCTCCTCGGCTACGCGCTGCGGCCCCGGTTCGGCCGCCTCCGGCCGGACCCCGCCGACCTCGCCCGCGCCGAGGCGCCGGAGCTGTACGCGCTGGCGGACCGGGTGGCCGCCGCGGTCGGCGCCGAGCCGGTGCACCTGATCCGCGTCACCGGGGAGTTCGGCGCTTCCTTCGAACGGATCGGCCTGCGCCGCCGCGCCGTGCTGCGGATCGGGCTGCCCTACTGGGCGGTGCTGACCGGGCCGGAGCGGGTCGCCCTGCTCGGGCACGAGCTCGGACACGACGTCAACGGGGATCCCCGGCGCGGCCGCTGGCTGCGGTCGGCCGAGTCGACCCTGCGGGAGTGGCGCCTAGTGGCGCACCGGGTCGAGCCGGAGCGCGACTTCGTGGGGTTCACCATCCGGATCGTCAGGTCCGTGGCGCTGGTGCCGCGGCGCCTGCTGGGGCTCGGGCCGGAGCGGCTGCTCGCCCTGCTGGAGCGGCTCGGCGCCCGCTCGGGGCAGCGGGCCGAGTACCTGGCGGACCGGTTTTCGGCCACCGTCGCCCCGCCCGCCGCCGTCCGGGGCATGCTCGCGGGCCTGCTGCTCGCCCCGAGCGCCGAGGCGGCCGCGACCCGGATCCGGGCGCGGCCCGGAGAGGATGGACGGCCCGGGCGGGACCGGGCGGTGGCGGAGTACTGGGCGGAGCTGAGCGGGCTGGCCGCCGGCCTCCCCCCGCACGAGCTGGAACGGCGGCTGCGGCTGTCGGCCCGGGAGTTCGGTGCGGCGGACCCCGCCCACCCGCCGACCCACCTTCGGATCCGGCTGCTGACGGCCCGTCCGGTGGATCCGGCGCCGGTGGCCTTCCGCCGGATCGAGCAGGAGAAGGTGGAGGCGGAGCTGGCCGGGGCACGGGCCCGGGTGGGGGCGGAGCTGCTGGGACACTGAGCGCCGGGCCGCGGCCCGGCGGCATGGCCGCAGGTCAGACGTTGTGCTTTCGGTACGAAATTCGAAGGCCCGGCGGCCGGGTGGCTGGCTAGGGTGCCGTGGTGACGGTCGAGAGAACTGGTCCGGGGGAACCGGACGTGCGAAGTGCCGGGCGGTACCTGTGGTGGCTGGCGGCCAGTCAGCCGGGGCGGGTCGCGCTCGGCGCGGTGCTGAGCGCGGTGTGGCTGGGCGCGCTGACGATGATGCCCTACATCCTCTCCCGGGCGGTGGACGACGGCCTCAAGGCCGGGAGCTACCCGGCGCTGGCCGGGTGGGCGGTGGCCTTCCTGGTGGTCGGCGCGGTGAACGCGGTGATCGGGGCGTACCGCCACCGCACCATGACCAAGGTCCGGATGAACGCCACCTTCCGCACCACCCGCGTGGTGGTCCGTCAGGCCGTCCGGCTCGGTGGCGAGCTGCCCCGGCAGACCGCCACCGGCGAGGTGGTGACCATCGGCGTCTCCGACGTGCAGCGGATGAGCCAGACCCTCACCTTCAGCGGACCGGGCTTCGGCGCCGTGGTGGCCTACCTGCTGGTCGCGGGCCAACTGCTGCGGATCTCGCCGGTGCTCGCCGTGCTGGTGCTGCTCGGCGTCCCCGCGCTGGCCGGGCTGATCGGTCCGATGCTCGCCCGGGTCCAGCGGGCCGAGGCCGGGTACCGGGAGCAGCAGGGCGAGGTGGCGGCCCGGTTCGAGGACCTGAGCGACGGCCTGCGGGTGCTCAACGGGCTCGGCGGCAAGGAGGAGTTCGCCGCCCGGTACGCCCGGGAGTCGCGCAAGCTGATGGCCGACGGCTTCAAGGTCGGCCGGGTGGCCAGCTGGATCGAGGCGCTCGGCAGCGGACTGCCGCTGCTCTTCCTCGGTGCGGTGACCTGGGTCTCCGCCCGGATGGCGGCCCAGGGCTCCATCACGATCGGCGAGTTGGTCGCCGTCTACGGCTACACGGCGGCCCTCACGGTGCCGGTCTACTTCCTGATCGAGGGCGGCCGCGACCTCACCCGCGGCCTGGTCGCGGCCGGGCGGACGGTCGGCTTCCTCCGGCTGGAGCCCCGCCCGGCCGGCCCGGCCGCCGCGGCCACCCCGGCCCCCGCCGGGCCCGCCCCGCTCCGGGACGAGCTCTCCGGCGTCGAACTCGCCCCCGGCGGGCTCACGGTGCTCGCCGCCCGGCGGCCCGCCGAGGCACTGGAGGTGGCGGACCGGCTGGCGCTGTTCGCCGACCCCGGTGCGGAGGGCGGCCGGTGGGACGGCCGCCCGCTGGAGGAGTACGCGCTGCGCGAGGTGCGCGGCCGGATCGTGCTGGCGGAGAACGAGGCGGCGCTGTTCGCCGGGCCGCTGCGCGAGGTGCTCGGCGGACGGCGGGAGCCGGCCGACCAGGAGCTGCTCGCCGCCCTGGAGGCGGCCTCGGCGCTGGACGTGCTGCGCGGGCTGCCCGGCGGCCTGGCCGCCCCGATCCGGGCGGAGGGCCGCAACCTCTCCGGCGGCCAGCGTCAACGGCTGCGCCTGGCACGGGCGTTGCTCGCCGATCCGGAGGTGCTGATCGCGGTCGAGCCCAGCTCCGCCGTGGACACCCACACCGAGGCGGCGATGGCGGCCGGACTGCGGGCCTTCCGGGCCGGGCGGACCACCCTGGTGGTCTCCACCTCGCCGCTGCTGCTCGACCTCGCCGACACCGTGCTGTACCTGGCCGACGGCCGGGTCGCCGCCGCCGGTACCCACCGCGAACTGCTGCGCCGGGCCCCGGAGTACCGGGCCCTGGTCTCCCGCGACGAGGAGGAGCCGCCCACCGGCCCCCGCGTCCCGCTGCCGACGGCCCGCACGTCCTCGCCCGCCGCCGCCGAGGAGGCCGCCCGATGAGCACCGAACGAGCCCTTCCCGTCGCCACGCCCCGGGAGACCCGCCGGGCCGCCGCCGCGCTGCTGCGCCAGGACGGCCGGGCGCTCGGCGGCGTGACCGTGCTGAACGGCCTGGCCGCCCTGGTCGGCCTGGCCGGGCCCTGGCTGCTCGGCCGGATCGTCGACGCGGTGGTGAAGGGCCACGGCACCGCCGCCGTGGACCGGCTGGCACTCGCCGTGGTGGTCTGCGGCGTGGTGCAGCTCCTGCTGACCCGTCAGGCGGTGCACCAGGGCTACCGGGTGGCCGAGCGGGCCGCCGCCCGGCTGCGCGAGCGCCTGGTCGACCGGGTGCTGGCGCTGCCGCCGACCGTGGTGGAGCGGGTCGGCACCGGCGATCTGACGACCCGTGGCACCACCGACGTGGCCACCGTCGGCACCACCCTCAAGGACAGCGTCCCGGAGATGGCGGTGGGGATCTTCCAGGGGCTGTTCATCCTGGTCGCGATCTTCCTGGTCGACCCGCTGCTCGGGGCGTGCAGCGTGCTCGCCCTCTCCGGCCTGTGGTTCGTCGCCCGCTGGTACCTGGCCCGGGCCCGGGACGCCTACCTGGCCGAGGGCGCCGCCAACTCGGAGGTCGCCGAGGTGCTCGGCACCACCGCCGCCGGGGCCCGGACGGTCGAGGCGCTCGGCCTCCAAGAGCGCCGCACCGCCGCGATGGAGACCGCGATCGAGGTCTCCCGGACGGCCCGGCTGCGCACCCTGCTGCTGCGCAGCTTCCTCTTCCCGCTGGTCGACACCTCCTACGTGGCGCCGGTGACGGTGGTGCTGCTGGTCGGCGGCGCACTGCACGCCAACGGTTCGGTGGCGCTCAGCGCGGTGGTGACCTGCACGCTCTACCTGCGGCGGCTGGTCGACCCGCTGGACACCGTGATGCTCCGGCTGGAGCAGCTGCAGAGCAGCGCCGCCTCCTTCGCCCGGGTCGAGGGGGTCGGCGCGGTGCCGGCCGAGGACGCGGGGGCGGCCGGCACGGCCCGCCCGGCCGACCAGCGGATCGAGGTGAGCGGGGTCCGCTACGCCTACGAGGGCGGCCAGGACGTGCTGCACGGCGTCGACCTGACGGTCCGTCCGGGGGAGCGGCTGGCGGTGGTCGGCCCGTCCGGCTCCGGCAAGACCACGCTGAGCCGGCTGCTGGCCGGGATGGACCGGCCGAGCGGCGGCTCGGTGCTGGTCGGCGGCGTGCCGGTGGCCGACCTGGACCCGGAGCTGCTGCGCCGGGAGGTGGTGCTGGTCACCCAGGAGCACCACGTCTTCCTCGGCACCCTCCGGGACAACCTGCGGATCGCCGCACCCACCGCCGACGACCGCGAGCTGACCGAGGCGCTGGCGTCGGTCGGCTGGGCGCACGACCTGCCGGACGGCCTGGACACCGAGCTCGGCCCCACCGGCCACCGGCTGGACGGGGCCCGGGCCCAGCAGCTGGCGCTGGCCCGGGTGGTGCTGGCCGACCCGCACACGGTGATCCTGGACGAGGCCACCGCCCTGCTCGACCCGACGGCGGCCCGGGCCACCGAGCGGGCGCTGGCGGCGGTGCTCAAGGGCCGCACCGTGATCGCGGTGGCGCACCGGCTGCACACCGCGCACGACGCCGACCGGGTGGCCGTGATGGCCGACGGGCGGCTGACCGAGCTGGGCAGCCACGAGGAACTGGTCGCCCGGGACGGCGCGTACGCGGCGCTCTGGCGCTCCTGGCAGCAGAAGTAGGGACATGAACGGCGGAGGCCGGGCCCCTGTTCCGGGGACCCGGCCTCCTGACGTTCCGTCGGACGCGCTCAGCGCACCCGGCGCACCCAGAGGAAGCAGAAGCCGACCAGCGCCGCGGCGGCCACCAGGCAGAGCCCGGTCTGGGTCCAGAGCATCGGCCAGGCGTGCGACGGCGGGTGGTGCAGCACGTAGGCCTGGTCGACCGAGGCGGCGTAGGTCTCGCAGCCGGGGGACTGACAGAGCAGGCTGCCGTCCGGCAGGGCGAACGGCGGCCAGTTGTCGTGGGCCGGGACGCGGACGCCCGCCGTGGTGCGGTAGCCGGTCTCCAGCAGCTCGGAGTCCAGCGGTGTGATCACGGGGAAGTGGCCGTTGACCAGGTGGGCGATGTCCGCGTCGTGCGGCATGAGGGAGACCTTGACCGGGGCCGTCGCCTCCACGGCCGGGGTGAAGAGGTCGCGCAGGTTGTCGACGGCCAGCCGCAGGCCCACCGTGAGCACGGCGGTGACCGCCATCGAGGCCACCACCCGGCGCACCACCAGGCCGACGGCCGCGCCGATCGCCAGGCCCAGCAGGCAGAAGCCGACCACGGAGGGGCCGGAGGTGGTCCGGCTCATCCAGGTGAACCAGTGGTAGTAGCCGGGCACCCCGAGCCGCCCCTCGACCACCCGCGCGAACCAGGTGGCGACGCCCGCCAGCAGCAGCGAGCCGAGCAGGGTGAGCGCGAACGGCGCGGCCAGCCGCCCGGCCAGCCAGCGGGACCGCGAGACGGACTGGGTCCAGGCCAGCCGGTGGGTGCCGGACTCGAACTCCCGGGCCAGCAGCGGTGCCCCGACGAACAGGCCGAGCAGGCCCGGGAGCGCGAACAGCGTCCAGCCGGTGGCCACCACGCCCCGCGGCCACCACATCGACAGCTCGGTGGCCCGGGCGTTCACGGCCGTGCACTCGGGCGGGAAGTAGACGTCGTTGCAGCCCTGCAGGCCGTTGGCGGTGACCCAGGAGTCGATCCGCCAGCCGAAGTACAGCACCCAGGCGCAGACCGCGAGCAGCACGCCGCCGGCGGCCAGCAGGGTGGTCCGCTCCTGACGCAGGCTCAGCCAGGCCGTGCCGCGCAGCGAGGGGCGGGGAAGGACGGCGGTGCTCAACGGACCGTCACCTCCTCGCGGACGGTCGGTGCGGCGGTGCCGGGGGCGCGCAGGTGGGCGAGCAGGAGTTCCTCCAGGGTGGGTTCGCCCAGGTCCCAGTCCGGGGCGACCGGGCCGGTGGGGCGGATCATCGCGGTGGCCTGACGGCCCGTCCGGCGCAGCTCGACCAGGTGGTGGGCGGCCAGCGCGGGCGGGATGCCCTCGCCCTCGTGGGCGCCGACCACCTTGCGGTGGGCGGCGAGCAGCTCGTCCACCTCACCGGCCAGCCGGACGCTGCCGTCGCGCAGCAGCAGCACGTGGTCGCAGACGCCCTCCAGCTCGGCCAGCACGTGGGAGGAGATCAGCACGGTGGTGCCGTGCTCCACAGCCTGGGCCAGCAGCAGGCCGGTGAGCTCGTGCCGGGCCACCGGGTCGACGTCGGCCAGCGGTTCGTCCAGCAGCAGCAGTTCGGGCCGCTTGCCGAGGGCCAGGGCGAGGGCGACCCGGGTGCGCTGGCCACCGGAGAGCGAGCCGGCCCGGGCGGTGGGTGCCAAGCCGCCCTGCTCCAGGACGAGTTCGGCGACCTTCTGGTCCCAGGAGGGGTTCAGCTCGCGGCCCATCCGGAGGGTGTCGGCGACGGACAGCCGGGGGTAGAGCGGCTTGTCCTGGGCCAGCAGGGCGATCCGGCGGCGGCCCTCCGCCGTGCCGGGCGCGTGGCCGAAGACCTCGACGGTGCCGGTGGTGGGGGTGAGCAGCCCGGCGGCCAGTGCCATCAGGGTGGACTTGCCGGCGCCGTTCGGGCCGACCAGGGCGGTGATCCGGCCGGCCGGCAGGCTGAGCTCGCAGTCGCGCAGGGCCCAGCCGCGGCGGTACTTCAGCCCGAGGCCGGTGGCCCTCAAGGCCGGTATGTGCTGCGGGAGTTGCGCTTCGGTGGGATGGTTCACCCGGGCTCCTCGGCCGTGCTGGTGCGTGCGCTGGTGGTCAGTGGGGCGGTGCAGCCGGGAAGCCGGCGTCCAGTGCGGTGGTGACGACGGCCTCGACGTCCTCCCGGTCCAGCCCGGCCTCCCGGGCCCGGCGCACCCAGTCGGCCAGCTCCTCGTGCAGGGCGGAGGCGGCGACCGTCTCGGGCTTGGCCAGCGAACGCCGGACGAAGGTGCCGACTCCCCGCCGGCTGTCCACCAGGCCCTCCCGCTCCAGCTCGCGGTAGGCCTTGAGCACGGTGTTGGGATTGATCGCGGTGGCCTCCACCACCTCGCGGGCGGTGGGGAGTTGATCGCCGGGGCGGAGCACGCCCAGCCGCAGGGCGCGCTTGGTCTGCTCCACGATCTGCAGATACGGGGAGAGACCGCTGTGCCGGTCGATGAGGTACTCGACCACGTCCTGACCTTCATTCCACTAGTTATCTAGGGAAATCCTGCCCAGTCGCGGGGGTGGACGTCAAGTGCCGCCCTTGACAGGCCCGGACGTGCCGTGATCACCATTCCACTAGTTAACTAGTGGAATGGTGATCAGATGAACCTCGCCCTGCTGGAGCGGCGGCCCGGCCGGACCGCCGGCCCGAAGCCCGAGGTGCCGCACCGGGCGGCCCTCGGCCCGAACGGGGTGGCGGCGGCCGTGGCCTGCCTGTTCGCCGTGGTGTACGCGCTGGTCTCGGTCACCCGGCACCGGCGGATGCTCAGCGCCGCCTTCGACCTGGGGATCTTCGAGCAGGCGGTGAGCGCCTACGCCCAGGGCCGGCTGCCGGTGGTCGAGCTCAAGGGCCCGGGCTACAACCTGCTCGGCGACCACTTCCACCCGGTGCTGGCCCTGCTCGCCCCGGCCTACCGGCTGGCCCCGGGGCCGGTCACCCTGCTGCTGGCCCAGGCGGTGCTGATGGCACTGGCCTGCTGGCCGCTCACCCGCTGGGCCTGCCGGACGGCCGGGCACCGGGCCGGGCTGCTGATCGGCCTGGCCTTCGGCAGCTCCTGGGGGATGGTCTCGGCGGTCGCCTTCGACTTCCACGAAATCGCCTTCGCCGTACCGCTGTTGGCCTTCGCCGTGGAGGCGCTGGCGGCCCGGCGGTGGCGGGCGGCGGTGCTCTGGTCGCTGCCGCTGGTGCTGGTCAAGGAGGACCTCGGGCTGACCGTCGGCGCGGTCGGCGGCTACCTGCTCTGGCGCGGGGACCGCCCCGCCGTGCGGTGGGGCGGTCTGGCGCTGCTGGTGCTCGGCCCGGCGGCCACCGCGCTGGAGACCCTGGTGCTGCTGCCGATGGCCAACACGCACGGCGTCTTCGACTACTGGAACCAGGTCCCGGGCACCGAGGGCTCGACCGGCTTCTCGCCGTTCTTCCTGTTCTGGCCGCCCCTGAAGTGGGTGCTGCTGTTCATGCTGGCCGCCCCGGTCGCCTTCGTCGCGGTGCGCTCGCCGCTGGTGCTGCTGGCCCTGCCCACCCTGGGCTGGCGGCTGCTGGGGGCCAACCAGCACTACTGGGAACCGTCGTACCACTACAGCGCGGTGCTGATGCCGGTGCTGTTCGGCGCGTTGATCGACAGGCTCGGACGCGAGGGCGGGTGGCGGTGGGCCCGGGCGCGTCGGCTGGTGCTGGCCTGGGTGGCCGCGTTCGCCGTGGTCGGCGCGGTGGCCTACCCGCTGCGCGACCTGGTCCTGCCCGGCGGCTGGACGCCGAACGCGCACGTGCGGACCGCGCACCGGCTGATGGAGCGGGTGCCGGACGGCGTGACGGTGGCCGCCAGCAACCGGCTGAGCCCGCTGCTGGTCTCCCGGGCCACCGTCAGCCTGGCCTGCCAGGGCGGCCCGGAGTCGGCCGCCCCGCCGCAGTGGGTGGTGATCGACCGCACCGACCCGACGGTGCAGAGCCCCTGCCCCGAGGCCCGCACCCTGGAGCGGCTGGCCGCCTACCGGGCCGCCGGCTACCTGACGGTGGCCGAGGAGGACGGCATCACCGTGCTGCGGAGGCCGTGAACTCGCCCTCGGCGGCCGCGGGCCGACCGGTCATCAGGCGCTGCGGCCGCCGCACCAGCAGGTAGCCGATCCCGGCCAGGGTGACCAGGCCGACGCCGAGCAGGGCGGCCCAGACCTGGTACCAGGGGGCGCCGGGCGGGGCCAGCACCGCGCGCGGCCAGCAGATGTTGGCCACCTCGAAGCCGGTCCACAGCACCGCCAGCAGGTTGACCGGGGTGCCCCAGCGGCCGAGCGAGAACGCCCCGGCCGGGCGCCAGGTGCCGCGCAGCCGGGCCACCAGCGCGGTCAGGCAGAGCAGGAAGAACGGCAGGAAGGTGGCCGCGCTGCCGAAGGTGATCAGGCTGCCGATCGCGGTGGACTCCAGGCCGAGCGGCAGTGCGGCGGCGCTCACCAGGGTGGCCGCGACCAGGCCGCCGATCGGCGCCTGATGGCGGTTCACCGTGCGGATCTGCCGGGAGAACGGGAAGACGCCGTCCCGGGCCAGCGAGTACAGGCCGCGTGCGGCGCCGCCCTGGGAGGCCATCAGGCAGGCGGCGAAGCTGACCAGCACCACCACGACGAAGGGCTTGGCGGCCCAGCCGCCGAAGCCGGTCACCACGGCGGTGGTGACCGGGTCGAGGTCCTCGCCGGCCACCACCCGGGCCGGGTCGGGGTGGGCCAGCACCACCGAGACGGCGTTCAGGATCACCACGGCGCCCACGCTCAGCAGCGCCCAGCGCATCGCGCGCGGCACCTGGCGGGCCGCGTCCTTGGTCTCCTCGGCGGTGGAGACGCAGGCGTCGAAGCCGATGAAGGCCCAGCCGCCGACCGCCACCACGGCCAGCAGCCCGGCCAGCCCGCCGGTGCCGGTCGCGGCCGAGGCGCCGAGGTCGTCGGTGAGCAGGGCGAAGCCGTGCTCACGGAAGAACAACAGCAGCGCCAGCCCGACCAGGACGGAGGCCACCGTCTCGGCCACGATGCCGGCGCTGACGAACCAGCGCAGCAGGTTGATCCCGTAGGCGTTGACCAGCAGGCAGGCCACCGTGAACGCGGCGGCGGTGAGCACCAGTTGGGGTGGCGTGGGGACCGCGTCGAAGAGCGCGAAGAACCAGGGCGCGGCCAGGTAGGCGACGGTGGTGTTGGCGAACATCACCGCGAACTGCCAGAGCCAGCCGCTCAGCCAGGCGAAGCCGGGGGAGGCCAGCCGCCGGGCCCACTGGTAGGCGCCGCCGGCCAGCGGCCACTGCGAGGCCAGCTCGGAGTAGACGCCCACCACCAGCAGCTGCCCGAGCAGGCAGACCGGCAGGGCCCAGACCCAGGCGCCGCCGCGCAGGCCCATGCCCACCTGGGCCACCGCGTAGAGCCCCACCACGGGGGAGACCACGGCGAAGCCCATCGCGACGTTGCCCAGGACGCCCAGGCTGCGGCGCAGCTCCTGGCGGTAGCCGAGCGCGGCCAGTGTCTCGCTGTCCGTGCCGGGTGCGCCGTCGGTCATCTCGTCGGTCATCGGGAACCGCCTCACCGTCGTAAAACTAACTTTGTTAGTCGGTGACCGTAGCGGCCCGGGGCGGGAGAGGGAAGGGGTGAGACCAGGCTGTAACGTGGCCGGTCGGAGACGGGTGGAAGGGTGGGGCGGGCGTGGGCCGACCGAACAGGGCGCTGCTGAGCCGGGAGGCCATCGCGGCCGCCGCGCTGGCGGTGGTGGACGAGGACGGGGCGGACGGCCTCACCATGCGGGCGCTGGCCGAGCGGCTCGGCGTCAAGGCGGCCTCGCTCTACAACCACGTCGCCGGGAAGGACGAACTGGTCGACGGGCTGGCCGAGTTGGTCAACGCGGAGATCGACCTCGGGCCGCTGGCGGGCCCGGACTGGCGGGCCGGCGTCGCCGAGTACGCCCGCGGCTACCGGGCGGCCTTCCTGCGCCACCCGCACACGATCGCCCTGCTGGCCCGGCGGCAGGTCGGCGCGGAGCGCCAACTCCTCGGCTACGAGAGCCTGTTGGCCTGCCTCGGCCGGGCCGGCTTCGAGCCCGCCGACGCCGCCGAGGCGGCCGCCGCGCTGGACTACCTGGTCCTCGGCTCCGCACTGGAGACCTTCACGGCCGGGTTCGCCCGACCGGCGGAGGACTACCGGCCCGGCTACCCGTCACTGGCCGCGGCGCTCGCCGCCTCGGCGGCCCGGGGGAACGGGCTGGACGAGCGGGGCTTCGAACTGGCGCTGCGCCTGCTGCTGGACGGGCTGGCGGCCCGGCTCTGACGGCCGGGGCGGGGGCCGGACACGAAGGTGGGCGGGCCCGGTCTCGTCCCCGGGCCCGCCCATGCTCCCGCCCACCGGTCGCGACCGGTGCGCCTTCCGGCCCCGCGGGCGGGGCCGGAAACCTGCGTCAGGCCTCGGCGGCGGCCTGCTCGGCCTGCTCGGCCGCGATCTTGGCGCGGACCTCGTCCATGTCCAGCTCGCGGGCCTTGCCGATCAGCTCCTCGAAGGCCTGCGCGGGCAGCGCGCCCGCCTGGGAGAAGATCATCACGCCCTCGCGGATGATCGCCAGGGTCGGGATCGAGCGGATCTCGAACGCCGCCGCGAGCTCCTGCTGCGCCTCGGTGTCCACCTTGGCGAAGACCAGGTCGGGGTGGCGCTCGGCGGCCTTCTCGAAGACCGGCGCGAACCGCACGCAGGGGCCGCACCAGCCCGCCCAGAAGTCGATGAAGACGAAGGCCTTGCCGTCCGGGCCCTGCACCACCTCGTCGAAGTTCTCGGTGGTCAGTTCGACGGTGCTGCTGCTCATGGTCGGCTCCCTGCCTCTCTCGTGGTCGGTCCCGCACCGCCCTCAACAGGACGGTGCACCGGGCTATTCCGCTACTTGGTGGGCACGTAGTCGAAGCGCGGGGTCAGCGTGCCGAACAGCGAGTCGGGCGCCGGCCCGCTGCCGAAGAAGACGGCGGTCAGCCCGGCGGCGTCCTTGGTGAAGTGGAACGGCACCTGGTCCAGCTTGAAGCCGGTCAGGGTCGGCCGGCCGTTGGCGATCACCTCTTCCGGGGTGGTGTAGGCGATCGTCACCTCCTCCAGCACGTCCTTGCCGTCCACCCGGATGCCGGCCGCGTAGCCCGGCTGCGGCATCACCCGGATCCAGGTCGGGATCAGCTCGACCACGTGGCCGCTGCTCTCCTGGGTGAGGGTGATCCCGCCCGGGTAGAAGATCCGGCCCTTCTCGTCCAGGTGGTCGCCGGCCGTGGAGCCGATCGGCATGTCGAAGCCGTGGCCGTCCGGGTCGAGCGTGAACGGCGCGATGGCGCCGAGCTTGACGCCGACACCGGCCAGCCACGCCTTGGTGCTCTCGCTGGCCCGGACGTGGGCGCTGCCCCAGGGCGAGATGTACGGGCCGACGGCCCGCAGCTGCGGAGGTTGGTGCCCGGCGTCCTGGTGCACCGATGCGGAGGCCTGCGCGGCGGTGGCCGGGCCGAGCGGGAGGACGAGGGCCACAGCGGCGGCGGTGGCGGCCAGTTTGCGGAGGAGGTTCACGGTCCGGGATCCCATCGGGTGTCAGGGCAGGTAGCGGAAGGTGCCGGAGAGGGTGCCGAAGGCGTCGCCGGCTTCGAAGGAGGTGCCGAGCGCTTCGTTCAGCGTCCCGGCGCCGACCGCGGTGAGGGTCAGCGGCACCCGGGCGGTGCGGATCCCGCCCGGGGCCAGGCCCCAGCCCGGGCCGAAGGCGTCCCGCAGGGTGTAGGAGCAGAACAGCTGCTCGGTCTCGGACCTGACGCCGTTCACCTCCAGGTAGGAGGAGAGGCCGCGGGTCGGCGAGAACCGCAGGTAGAACTCGTCCATGGTCCAACTGCCCCCGGACAGCGAGGAGCTGAGGTTCACTCCGCCGGGGTAGTAGACCCGGCCGAACTCCTCCAGGTCGAAGTGGTCGCCGGAGGTCCAGCCGATGTCGCTCTTGATGCCGGCGTCCCCGGGCAGCGCGTACACCGGGTCGATCGGGGTGATCACCACCTCCTGCTCGGCCAGCCGCGCCTTGAACTCCGGTGCCCACTCGACCTGGGCGTCGCCCCAGGGCGAGACGTACGGGCCGGACGGCATCCCGGCGGCCTGCGCGGACCCCGGGGCGGTCGCGCAGAGCATCAGCACGGCGAAGAGCACGGTGAGGAGTTGACGTACTTTCATATCGGATCCCCAGTCATGGGACGGCCCAACTCGCTTGCGGCGGTGGGCGGATGGCGCCGCACGGCGGAACGTCCCCGCGCGGCGGGTCGGTCCCGGACGCTACCCCGGCCCGGCCGGTCCGTCCGCATGCGGATGACTCTCCCGAGTGCGGTCCGGGCCGGAAATTGATCCGGCCGGGGGAATCGGGTGACTCTTTCGGGGGGTGACGGCTGCGTGAAGATCCACGGGGCGCCTAGGTTGGCCGTGGCCGTCGGACGGGACCCGTCCCCGGCGGCCCGTCACGTGTCCAACGGCGGCTGAGGCCAAGCCGGTTGGGCCCGCCCCGTTTCCCGTACCCGGACCCCTGGGAGCCACTGTGCCCGGACCTGCCGGTCCCCGCCCCGGTCGGCGGACTTTCCTCGGCGCCGCCGCCGCCACGTTGACCGCGGCCGCGCTCGGCGGGCCGCTGCTCGGCCGCAGCCTGGCGGGCGGGCACGTCGACGCGCCCGCCGTGCTGGCCGACCCGCAGGCCAACGTCACCGACGTGTTCGCCTTCACCAGCCCGGACGACCACACCATGGTCACCATCGCCGTCGACGTCCAGCCCGCCCAGCTGCCCGGGGCGTCGCCGCTCAACTACCCGTTCGCCACCCGGGCCCGGTACGAGGTGCACGTGGACCGGACCGGCGACGGCCGCCCGGACCTCACCTACCGGTGGACCTTCCGGAACGAGGACCGGCGGCTGTTCGGCGGCGGGCCGATCGCGATCGCCCCGGTGCGCTCGCTCACCGACTCCTCGCTGCTCTTCCGCCAGCGCTACACGCTGGAGCGGATCCGCCCCGGCCGCCCCGCCGAGGTGCTGCTCTCCGACGCCGTCGCGGCGCCCACCCACACCGGCCTGGCGCTGATGCCCGACTACCGGGCCCTGCGCACCGAGGCCACCCGCGCGCTGCCGGGCGGCGGCCGCACCCTGGCCGGCCAGATCGCCGAGCCGTTCATCGCGGACAGCCGGGTCTTCGGCCTGTTCGTGCTCGGCACCGTGGGGCCCGTCCCGGGTGCGCTGCCCGCCGCCGGGCCGCTCTCCGCGCTCAACGTCGGCTCGCTGATCCTCCAGCTCCCCAAGCGCGAACTCGCCCTGAACGGCGACCCGGAGCGCAATCCGGTGGTCGGCGTCTGGGCCACCGTCTCCCGGGAGGGCGCCGACCTCTCCCGCGACCTGCGCACCCAGGCCGCGAGCTACCGGCAGATCGGCCGGCTCGGCATGCCGCACGTCTGCTTCGCGCTCTGGGGCAGCGCCGCCTTCAACGCCGCCCCCGGCGGGCCGGAGGACCGGTTCAACGCCCGGCCGGCCGAACTCGACCACCAGGACGCCGACTTCGTCGCCGCCACGCTCGACCCGGCCCCGCCCCGCCGGATCGAGGCGGCCCAGGGCTTCGCCGCCCCGGCCACCCCGCGCGAGGACATCCGGGCGCTCTTCCTCAGCGGCATCGGCGCGGCCAACGGCTCCCGCTTCGGCTTCGACCTGAACACCCACGCGCTGAACGCCGACGCCGACCCGGCCGCGATCACCCACGCCGAGGAACTCAGGCTCAACCTCACCACGCCGGTCAGCGCCGAGCCGCACCCGTACGGGGTGCTCGATGGTGACCGCCAGGGCTACCCCAACGGCCGCCGGTTCAACGACGTCATCGACGTCCCGCTGCTGCGGATGCTGGAGGGCGAACCCTCCGAACGCTCCGCCGCCCACCTGCTGCCACCACCGAGCTTCGACGTCCAGCCCGCGCCCGCCTCGGACGTCTTCCCGTACGTCAACCTGCCGCACGCGGGCCCGTGACGCGCCGTCAGTGGCTGGGCGGCGGGCTGCTGGTGCTGGCCTGCGCGGCGGGGCTGGTGGCACTCTCGCCGGAGCGGGCGGTCCGCCCGATCGGGGTGGTCGGCCCGGTGGCCGTGCCCGCGCCGCCGCCGCCCGACCGGCTGACCGCGGCCCGGGAGGCGGCCAGGCTGCGGTCCGAGGACCCGGCGGCCTGGTCGGAGGTCGGCCTGGCCGCGGTGGAACAGGCCCGGACCTCCCTGGACGCCACCCGGCTCGACCTGGCCGAACGGGCCCTGGCCCGTTCCCTGGAGCTGCGGCCGGAGGCCAACTACGACGCCGTGGTCGGCTTCGGCGCGCTCGCCAACGCCCGGCACGAGTTCGGCGCCGCCCGGGACCACGGCCTGCGGGCCACCGCGATGGCGCCCGAACGGGCGTCCGCCTACGCGGTGCTGGCCGACGCAGAGTTGGAACTCGGTCACTACCCGGAGGCCACCGCCGCCACCCAGCGCCTGCTGGACCTGGCGCCGAACGCCGCCGCCCTGGTCCGGGCCGCCCAGGACCTACAGACGCACGGCCGCCGGGAGGAGGCGGTGCTCGCCCTGGAGCGCGCCCTGGAGGCGGCCGGGCCGGCCGGGGAACGGGCCTTCTGCGCCCGGCGGTTGGGCGACCTGGCGTGGGAGGAGGGCCGGTTCGCCGAGGCGGACGGCCACTACCGGCAGGCCCTGGCCGCCCGACCGGACGACGCCCAGGCCGCCTTCGGCCTGGCCAGGACCGCCGCCGCCGAGGGGCGGACCGAGGAGGCGGCCCGGCGGCTGGCCGAGCTGACCGCGCGGGCGCCGCTCCCGCAGTTCCTGCTGGAGCAGGCCGAGTTGGCCCTCGCCACCGGCCACCGGGCCGAGGCGGAGGGCCCGTTGGCGGCCCTCGCGGCGGAGGCCCGGCTGGCCGTCGGCCCGGCCGACCTGCACCTGGCGCGGTACCTGGCCGACCACGGCGACGCCGACGAGGCGGTGCGGCAGCTCACCGAGGAGTGGGAACGGCGCACCAGCACCCCCGTCGCCGCCGAGCTGGCCTGGGCCCTGCACCGGGCCGGGGACGACCGTAGCGCCCTCCGGCACGCCCGGTTCGTGGCCGAGTCGGGCGGCGAGTCGGTGCTGGCCGGCTACCACCGGGGCGTGATCGAACTCGCCCTCGGCCTGCCGGAGGGCCGGCAGACCCTGCGCGCCGCGCTGGACCGCAACCCGCGGTTCTCCGCGTACCACGCGGACCGGGCCCGCCGCCTGCTGACCGAAGGGGAGCGATGACCGGACTCGACGGACCTGCCACTCGGAGGACCCGGACCCGGACCCGGACCCGCACCGGCCGGCCGACCGGTGCGGTCCTGGCGGCGTTGCTGCTGCCGGGGGCGCTGCTGCCGGGACTGCTGCTCCCCGGGGAGGCCGAGGCGCACCCGCTGGGGAACTTCAGCGTCAACCGCTACGACGGCCTGCGGCTGCGGCCCGACCGCATCCAGGACAGCCTGGTGCTCGACACCGCCGAGATCCCCACCGCCCAGGACCGGAACACCGCCGACCGGGACCACGACGGCGTGGTGGACCCGTCCGAGGCCGCCGACCGGGCCGGACAGCGGTGCGCCGAACTCGCGGGCGCGGTCCGGGCGAACGTCGGCGGATGGGAACCGTCCTGGCGGGTGGAGGCGAGCAGCCTGGCCTACCGGCCCGGTGCGGCCGGCCTGCCCACCGCCCGGCTGAGCTGCGAACTCCATGCCGACGCCGACCTCACCCGACCGGTCCGGGTCTCCTTCCACTCCGGGGCGGACCACGCCCGCCCGGGCTGGAAGGAGATCACCGCCGTCGGCGAGGGCGTCGAACTGCGCGAGGGCAGCGTGCCCCGGCGGAGCAGCACCGACGGCCTGCGCAGCTACCCGGCCGACTCCACCGAGCGGCCGCTCTCCGTGGTCGCCGCCGAGCTCGCGGCCGACGGGGCGTCGGCACTCCCGCCCGACGGGGCGTCAGCACCCGTGCCCGACGGTGCGCAGCTGCCCCCGCCCGAAGGCACCCCGACCGGGCGGCGGTCGGTGCCGGGTGCCCACCGCTCCGCCGAACGGCGGGCCGTCCCGGCCGGTGCCGTCGGCCTGCCCCCGCTGGACGGGGTCGAGCGGCACCTCGCCGCCCTCACCACCACCCGCGACCTGACCGTCCCCGTCGGCCTGGCGGCCATCGCCCTGGCCCTGCTGCTGGGCGCCGGTCACGCCGCCCTCCCGGGGCACGCCAAACTCGCGGTCGCCGCCTGCCTGGCCCGCGGCCCGGGCCGGACCAGGCGCAGTGGCCTGCGCTCCGCCCTGGCGGTCGGCGCGACGGTGACGGCGACCCACACGGCGGGGGTCCTGGTGGTCGGCCTGCTGCTGACCGCCTCCACCACGCTGGTGGGGGAGCGCCTGCTGAGCGGTCTCGGGCTGGCCGGCGGAGCCCTGGTCACCCTCATCGGTGCGGCCCTGCTGGTCTCCGCCGTCCGCGCGCTGCCCGCCGTCCGCACCCTCCGCCGCGGCCGCTCCGCCCTGGCGGCGGAGAAGGCCGCGACCACCGGCCACGACGCCGGACCGCACCACGGACACCAGCACGAGCACCACGAGCGCGGCCACCACGGCCATGACCACACCCACACCCACGCCCACGCCCACGCCCACCGGCCCGGGAGGTTCCGCCTCCCCTCCCTGCTCGGGGTCGGCCTGGCCGGCGGGCTGGTGCCCAGCCCCTCCGCCCTGGTGGTCCTGCTGGGCGCGGTGGCGCTCGGCCGGACCTCCTTCGGGGTGCTGCTGGTGCTCGGCTACGGCATCGGCATGGCGCTCGCGCTGGCCGCCGCCGGACTGCTGCTCTCCGGCGGCTCGACCCGCGTCGCCGCGCTCACCGCCCGGTACGTCCCGGCGCTCGGCCGGTACGCCCGCTTCGGCGGCCTGCTCACCGCCCTGGTGGTGCTGGCCGTCGGCCTCGGTCTGGTGCTGCGGGGTGCCTCCGGCCTGTAGGCGGCCGACGCGGTGTCAGGCGGCCGGGTCCACGCTGCGCCGGACGGCGTGGGCGTACCGCCGGGCGGCCAGCCGCTGGAGCAGCGGCACCACCGGCCCGCCGAGCCGGGTGTACCAGCGGCCGGGGCGGCTGAAGGCGGTGACGGTCAGCCGGACCGCGCCGTCCGGGGCGAGGTCCACCACGAAGGACTCCTCCCCGGCCTCCGGATGGCCCGTCAGGGTGCCGTAGGCGAAGCCGATCCGGTCCGGCTCGCGGACCGACCAGAGCACCTCGGCCGGTGCGCTCACCCGCAGCGGCCCGAGCCCGATCCGGCACACCACCCGTACTCCGGCCGCGGCCGGCGGCGTCCCGGGGTCGATCTCGATCCCGGCGTCGCGGTGCATCCGCCAGCCGGTCACGGTGTCCCCGGCCGCCTCCAGCACCTCCCGGCCGTACCCGATCAGCGCCCGGTGGCGCAGGTGTCGGTACCCGGCGGGCAGCCGGTCCGAGGCGAGGGCGTCGACGTCGGGGTAGTTGAAGGAACGTCGGGGGACGGCGGCCGTCGCGGCCCGCCGCACCAGGCGGCCGCAGCCCCTGACGTACAGCCCTTGCAGCAGGCCGAGCAGCGGTCCGCCGAGCCGGGTGTACCAGCGGTCGGGGCGGCTGAAGGCGGTGACGGTCAGCCAGACCGCGCCGTCCGGGGCGAGGTCCACCACGAAGGACTCCTCGCCGCGGGCCGGATGGCCCGTCAGGGTGCCGTAGGCGAAGCCGATCCGGTCCGGTTCGCGGACCGACCAGACCACCTCGGCGGGGGCCGAGACGGTGAGCGGGCCGAACCCGAGGCCGAGCGAGGCCCGCACGCCCGGGTCGGTCCGCTCTGCCTCGGCCCGGACCTTGGTGCCCATGCCGCGGTGCATCCGCCAGGTGGTCACGGTCTCCCCGGCGGCCTCCAGGACCTCGCGGCCGTGGCCGATCAGCGTGCGGTGGTGCAGGTGCCGGTATCCGGCCGGCAGTTGTTCCGGGGTGCGGGTGGCGCCGACCTCGGGGTAGCTGAAGGCGGTGGTTCGGGGACTCATCGGGTCAGCTCCTCGCGAGCGGTCGGTCCGAGCCGGCGCCAGGCCAGCAGTGAGCAGAGCGCGAAGCCGAGCGCGTTGCCCAGGCCGTGGGTGGCGGCCATCCAGGTCAGGGTGGGGTGGGCCAGTCCGGTGGCCTCGCCGAGCGCCCACCAGAGGGCGAGCAGCATGGTGGCCACCAGGACGGCGGCGGAGCCGAGCAGCAGCCGGCCGGTGAGCCGGTCGGGGGCGCGGCGGCTGACGTCCCGCCAGGTGAGCAGGCCGGTCAGCCACATGCCGGCGGTCAGCACGACGGCGCCGACCAGCTCGGCCAGGTCGCCGACGAAGTAGCCGCCGAGCACCAGCAGGGTGCCGAGCGGCACGCTGAGCGCGGCGGCCGCCGCCTGCCCGGGGTGGTCGCCGACGGTCCGTCCGACCAGCCCGGCCACCAGCGCGGCGGTGAAGCCGGCGAAGTGGAAGTGCGGCACGGTGAGCGCCAGGATGTCCAGGTCGAAGCCGAACAGCTCGGTGCCCGAGCGCTCGGCGACCAGGGCCAGCCCGGCCACCGAGGGGGCCGCGAGGGCGGTGAGCGCGGCCAGTTCGGCGGGTGCGAGCGAGCGGCGGTGGGCCAGCCGGGCGGGTGCCAGCAGGGCCAGCGCCACGGTGGCGGCGGCGTAGACGGCGGCCAGGGCGGTGGCGGTGGCGCCGCGCGGGAGCCAGAGCGCGAGCGCTCCGGGCAGGGCGGCGAAGGGCCAGAGACGGGCCAGGGCGGCGGCGCCGGGGCCGCCGAGCAGGCCGAGGCCCAGCGGTACGACGGCCAGCATGCCGAGCATGACGATGAGGTTGACCAGGGTGGTCACGGCAGCCGCCCCCTCTCGTTGAACGTGTTCAAAGCTGCTGCGCGGATGACTCTACGCCACCTCTGAACGCGTTCAACACCCACCCCGGAGCAGACTGGAGGGGACGGATCCCTTCGAGGCGGTGGTGACGATGACACGGACACTCGTCGGCTGGCACGTCGAGCTGGAGTTCATGGCGGAGGGCGACCGCACCAAGGCGGCCGCGATGGTCCGGCTGTCCGACGGCACCGAGGTCAGGGCGCACGGCTACAGCACCCGGCACAGCGGCGACCGCCCGCAGCTGCGGGTGGGCGAGGAGGTGGCCGGGGCCAGGGCGCTCAACGACCTGGCGATGCAGCTGCTGACCAAGGCGCACGAGGAGCTGCGGGACGCCGGTCGGCCGACCCGGTACTCGCTCGGCTGACCGGGTGCGCGCGTCGGCTGACGGCCCGTCGGCCGACGCGCGCGGCGCGCCTCAGCGGCCGACCCGGTCCAGGGAGATGCCCGGGTCGGCCAGCTGCGCCGGGTCGACCGTCCGGCCGGAGCGGACCAGGTCGCGGATCGGGTCGGTGACGTCCCAGACGTTGACGTTCATCCCGGCCAGCACCCGCCCGCCGGAGAGCCAGAAGGCGATGAACTCGCGCGAGCGCCGCTCCCCCCGGAAGACCACCCGGTCGAAGCCGCCCGGCTCCACGTAGCCGGTGTACTCCATGCCCAGGTCGTACTGGTCGGTGAAGAAGTACGGCACCCGGTCGTGCACCGCCTCCTGCCCGAGCATCGCCCGGGCCGCCACCCTCGGCTGGTGCAGCGCGTTGGCCCAGTGCTCGACCCGGACCGGCCGGCCGAACAGCGGGTGGAAGGCGTTGGCCACGTCACCCGCCGCGAACACCTCCGGCGCCGAGGTGGCCAGCCCCTGGTCGGTGCGGATGCCGTTGTCCACGTGCAGCCCGGCCGCCTCGGCCAGCCCGGTGTTCGGGACGATGCCGATGCCGACCACCACGGCGTCCGCCGGGACCAGCTCGCCGCCCTCCAGCCGCACCCCCTCGTCGGTCACCTCCGTCACCCGGACGCCGAAGCGCAGGTCCACCCCGTGCTCCCGGTGCAGGTCGGCGAAGACCCCGGCCGCCTCCCGGCCCAGCACCCGCAGCAGCGGCAGCTCGGCCGCCTCCAGCACCGTCACCTCCGCCCCCGCCTCCCGCGCGGCGGACGCCGTCTCCAGCCCGATCCAGCCCGCGCCGATCACCACGATCCGGGCCCTCGGGCGGATCGCCGCCCTGATCCGCTCGCTGTCCCCGACGGTGCGCAGGTAGTGCACCTGCTCGCCCTCGGCGCCGGGCACGGTCAGCCGCCGCGGCGAGGAGCCGGTGGTGAGCAGCAGCCGGGTGTACGGCACCAGCCCGCCGTCGTCCAGGCTGACGGTCCGTCCGCCCGGGTCGATCGCGGTCGCCGTCACCCCGAGCCGCAGGTCCACCCCCTGGTCGGCGTACCACTCCGCCGGATGGACGTAGATCTTCTCCCGGGCGGTCTTGCCCATCAGGTAGCCCTTGGACAGCGGCGGCCGCTCGTACGGCCGTTCCTCCTCGCTGCCGATGAGCGTCACCGGGCCGTCGTAGCCCTCCGCCCGCAGGGTCTCCACCGCCTTCGCCCCCGCCAGGCTCGCCCCCACCACGACGTAGCCCATCCGCATCGCCCGCTCCTCTCCTCCACTGCGCCGCACCCCGCCATCACACCCCGGAGGACTGCCCGCCGCGCGTCGAACCACACGTCCCGCCCGGCACTGTCGCCCCCGCCGCCCTAGGCTGTGGAGCGCCACGACCGGAAGGAAGGGCTCCGCATGAGCGAGCAGACCGCCACCGTCCGCTGCGTCCCGGCCGCCCCGTGCTGGGTCAGCCTGATGGCGCGTGACCTGACGGTGGCCCAGGAGTTCTACGGGCCGCTGCTCGGCTGGTCCTTCGAGGACGGGCGGCACGGCTTCGGCCCGTACGTCCGGGCGGTGGTGGACGGGGTGGAGGTGGCCGGGCTCGGCACCACCGAGGGGGAGTGGCAGCCCCCCGTCGCCTGGACCACCTACTTCGGCACCGAGAGCGCCGACGAGACCGCCGGCCGGATCCGCGAACGCGGCGGCACCGTCGCCGTCGGCCCGCTCCCCTTCGACGCCGGCCGGATGGCCCTCGCCTCCGACCTCACCGGCGCCGCCTTCGGCCTCTGGGAGGGCGACCTCGGCTGTACCACCTGGGTCCGCTCGGCCGGCGCACCCGTCTGGATCGAACTCCGCACCGGGGACCCGTTCCAGGCCGCCCTCTTCTACGGCGAGGTCTTCCGCTGGGACGAGCGCGACCCGTCCCGGCTGGAGGTCCGCTACGAGCACGAGCGCGTCGTGCTGCGCACCGGCGGCCACAGCGTCGCAGCCCTGCGCCGCGGCGAACCGACCGGCGCCCACTGGGAGGTCTACTTCTCCGTCCCCGGCACCGACGCCGCCGCCACCCGCGCCACCACCCTCGGCGGCACCGTCGTCGAACCCCCCGCCGACACCCCCTACGGCCGCACCGCCCGCCTCCGTGACCCGGAGGGCGGCCTGTTCTCCGTCATCACCCCGGTGGCCTGAGGAAATCCGGTTGAGCCGAGGCGGGGTCCGGGCGAGGCTGGGCCGGTGATCCATGAACTGTCCCCCTACCGGCTGACCTGGGACGAGGTCGACCCCGCCCGACACCCCTTCGACCGCGCGGCCGTGGCCGAGGTGGTGCGCGGGCTCGGGCCGGCCGGACGGGTGCCGTGGGCGCCGGACGCCCCGCGCGGGCCCGAACACCAGGCATTGGTGCGGGAGCACGGACGCTTCTGGGGTGACGCCATGGCATACGCACTCGCCCGGCACTACGGGGACTGGGCGCTGGGCTGGCGCTGGGCCCTCGCCGAGGGCGACATCGACGGCGGGCCGATCGGCAGTTGGTGCTGTCCGCCGCACTCGATCGGCACCCCGGAGGAGACCCTCACCCGGGTCGCGGAGGCCCTGTGCGAGTGGCGCGACTGGCTGGAGGACCTGGCGGACCGCTTCGAGGCCAGTCCACTGGAACTCGCCGAGGTGGCGGACCAGCGGATCCTCTGGGAGAACGTCTCCCGCCGGTTGATCGCCCACGTGGCGGACCGCACCGAGGCCGGCAGCGCGTGGTACGGCCACTGCCGGCAGGTGCTCGGATGGTTCCTGGCCCGCTGGGGCGTGGCCCCCGACACGGCCCAGCGGCTGGTGGACGAGGCCGTCGGTGGTCGCTTCCGCAGCTGGACCGCCCCGGAGCCTCCGGTGCTGTACGAGGTCGCCGAGCGCCTGGCCGAGTCCCTGACACCGGAGCTCGGCCGGTGGACTCCCGCGCCCGGGCGTGACCACCTGGAGGACTGGCTGAGGGTGCGTGAGACCGTGCCGTGGCACGAGACGCGGACCGACGGGGGCAGCGGACCAGTGGCGCCGGAGCGGGACGGGGCGGCGGAGGACATCCGGGCCTTCGACCTGGCGATCGACCGGGCGCGCGGTGAGGGCCTGCTGGCCGCCCTGGAGCAGCTGAGGGCGGACGCCGCGCGCGGGGCGGCGCTCGACTTCGAGCTGCTGAGCAGTTGGCAGCAGCACGTCCTGGGCACCTCGCAGCCACCGCCGTTCCGCACCCTCACGGCCTTCGCCAAGGGTGGCCGCGAGCGGTACGGCATCGGGCCCGGCACCCGCGCGCGGTTGGACGCGTGTCTGGCCGGGAGCGCCGACGTGGCAGGGCTCCCGTTGGCGGTCCGGGCCGCCAGGGCGTACCTGGACGTCTGCTTCTTCCACCCGTTCGACGACGGCAACGCCCGGGCGGGCTTCCTGGCCATGGTCTTCGTCCTCGCCCGCGAGGGCTGCGCTCTCGACAGCGTCCTCCTGCTCCGCCGGACCTCCTACCGGGCGGACGCCCCGCAGGACGCGCTGGGCCTCGCCGGGTACGTGGCAGCCCATCTGGCCTGGACCCGCGAGAAGGCGGTCACCGCCTGAGCGGGTGTCAACTCCCGTTCAGGGCTTCGGAGACGGCGCGGGCGAAGCCCTCGGGGTTGTCGAACATGATGGTGTGGCCGCAGTCCGGGACGGCCCGGACGGTGGTGCCGGTGGCGGTCAGTTCCGCGGCGCCGGCCGGGGCGCCGTCGGCCTCGGGGTGGAGGTAGGTGCGGGGGATCGTCAGGGCGGCGAGGTGCTCGCGCAGGGGCGGGGTGGTGCCCCGGGCGCGGTGGACGGCGGTGCGGTGGAGGGCGACGGGGCCGGCCAGCCGCATGGTGGCCCACCAGGTGGGGCCGACCCGGTCGGCGGTCCGGTGCCACCCTTCGGCGAGGAACTCCTCTTCGGTGTACTCGGTGATGCCGGTGGACCCGGGGGTGGGGCCGGGCGGCGCCGGGGCGAGGACCGAGTCGACCAGGACCAGCTGCGAGACCAGGTGCGGGTGACGGGCCGCCAGCAGGACGGCGACCGCCCCGCCCAGGCTGTGCGCGATCACCTCGGCGCCGTCCACCCCGGCGGCGGTGAGGGCGGCGGCCACCGCGTCGGCGTGCGACTCCAGGGTGTACGGGAAGTCGGTGGGCCGGTCGCTGATGCCGAAGCCGAGCAGGTCGAGCAGGAGCGACCGACGGCCCGTCAGCAGCGGGTGGGCCGCGGCCGCGGCGGAGTAGACGGGCGAGCTGGAGCCCAGGCCGTGCAGGTAGAGCCGGGCCGGTTCGGCGCCGGGCAGCTCGATCCAGCGGATCAGGTCGCCGTTCGGGGTCACGGGGGCTTGGCGCATGGCGGGGCTCCTGGCTCGCTGTGGGTGCGGTGGGCGGACGGCCCTGACCATACCTCGATGCCGAGGTACAGCGGAAGCGATATAGGCGGGTGCGCGGCATGGCAGCATGGGCGCATGCTGAAGCTCGCCATCCTCGGGTTCCTCTGCGACCGGCCGCTGCACGGCTACGAGCTGCGCCGCCACCTGGCCGCCCTCACCGGGCACGTCCGGCCGATCAGTGACGGCACCCTCTACCCGGCGATCAAGCGCCTGGAGGCCGAGGGCCTGCTGCGCCGCGAGACCGAGCCCGGCGTGGCGGCCGCACCCCGGCACACCCTCCACCTCACCCCGGCCGGGCAGCGCGCGCTGCGCGAACTGCTGCGCGAGCCGGAGGAGTTGGACATCAGCGACGAGAACCGCTGGTTCACCGTGCTGGCCTTCCTTCGCCATCTGGAGAGCCCGGCCGAGCAGGCGGCGGTGCTCCGCCGCCGGCTCGCCTTCCTCGGCGAACCGGCCAGCTTCTTCTACGACGGCACCCGCCCCGTCCGGGCGGAGGAGCTCACCGACCCGTTCCGGGCCGGGCTGCTGCGGATCGCCCGCGCCACCACCGAGGCCGAACTCGCCTGGCTGGAGGCGACGTTGAAGGACCTGGAGCCGGAGGCGGCGGGGCAGGGGCCTCAGGCGTCCAGCGCCGTCCCGTAGAGGCGGTTCGCCTTCGGGCGGATGACCGGGCGGCGCTCGGCCACCGGCTCGGCCAGGAAGGCCTCCTCGTCCTCGGCCACCGCGAAGGACCGGACGTCGCCGCCCGTCACGTGCACGGCCGCCCGGGAGTCGGAGCGCAGGGGGTGCCGGCTTCTCGGTCGTGCCGTGGCCGACCGTTCTGACGGTCCGACAGTTTCCGTTTCGGGCCGGAAGACCGTCAGGCGTCCGCGCGGCGGGAGCCGGCCGGCCGGAAGAGGCGGTGCATGGCCTCGGGGAGCTGGTCGGCGGCGGTGACCGGGCGGTGGAACTCGAAGCGGGCGTCGAGGATGCGGTCGCCGTCGATCATCCGCACCCGCAGGCCGAAGCGGTCCAGGGCGACCGGGCGGACGTCGGGTCCGCCGGGCGCGTCCTGCCAGCCGGCCGGGCCCGCGGGGTGGTCGAGGGCCAGGGCGCCCAGGCGGGCCAGGTGGTCGGGGTGGGCGGCGGCCAGGTGCTGGAGCACGGCGGCCTCGTCGGCGGCGAGCGGGTCCGGCGCGGCCGCGCCGAGGCCGTCGAGCGGGACGCAGCACTCCGAGCCCCAGAGGTCCTCGACCGAGAGGTGCTCGGGGGTGAGGCGGAGCAGGGCGTGGCGGACCCCGGCGGGGCGCTGCGGGAAGAGCCCGTCGAGCACCTCGGGCGCCGCGGCGGTGAGCACGTCCAGGGTCCCGTGCACGGTGGCGCGGCCCCGGATGCGGTGCGGCATGGCGACCGGCGCCACGTCCACCGCCTCGGCCACGGCCGGGAGCGCGTCGTCGTGGGGGACCGAGGCGATCCGGCAGAGCGGGGAGTCCTGCTCGACCAGGACGGCGAGCGAGCCGTCCGCCAGCACCGTGCAGCGGGCCGCCGGCGGGACGCCGGGGCGCTGGGCCAGGTCCATGCCGGGCACGTCGACGATCACCGAGGAGGCGAACTCCAGCAGGGTGCGGGCGCGTTCGGCCGCGGTGGGCGCGGGGCTTCCGGAGCTGGGCAGGGCAGGGCTGGCGGGCATCCGTCCTCCTGGGTAGGTAAGGCGAGCCTAACCTAAGTCGAGGGAGGGTGGAAGGAGCGGCCCCGGCGGGACGTCAGATCGCGGCCCCGAGCATCCGCAGCACCAGCACCCCGTACCGGCGGCCCAGCTCCTCCGGGGTCTCGCTGCTCCGCTCGCTGTACCAGCGCGAGACGTCGATGCCGAGCGAGGTCACCGCGCGGGCGGCCGTCCGCACGTCCGGCACCTGGAAGGAACCTTCCGCCACCCCGGCCTCGATGATCCGCCGCACCGTCTCCTCGATCCGCCGCCGCAGCTCGGCGACCACCTCGAACTCCTCCTCCGGCAGCGCGTGCAGCTCGTGGTTGACGATCCGTCCGACCGTGTGGCCGCGGGCGTGCCAGCGGGTGAAGTCCTCGACCAGCTGCCGCATCTGCCCCACCGGGCCGCCGCCCTCGGCGGCCGCGCGCTCCACCAGCTCCAGGGTGGCCTGGTGGCCGGTGCGGCTGATCTCGGAGAGCAGTGCCGACTTGGACGGGTAGTGGATGTAGAGGGCGGCCGGGCTCATGCCGGCGGCGGTGGCGATGTCCCGGGTGGTGGTGGCGTGGTAGCCGCGCCGGGCGAAGGACTCGACCGCCGCGAGCAGCAGCCGGCGGGCGGCCTCGGTCCGCTCGCCCGTGCTGCCGGTGGGCCAGAGTTCGGCGGTCGCGTGGTCGTTCATGGTGGTCATCCTCGCAGACGGGTGCGGTCCGCCCCGGGGTCGGAGTGGTTGACAGTGTGACCCGTCGCCAACATGCTAAGCAAGCGCTTAGTCACGTGTCCGCGCCGTCGTCGTGGACCAGAGGACCAGTGGAGAGGAATCGGCCATGGCGCCGTCGTTCAAGGACCGGGTGGCCGTGGTCACCGGAGCCAGCCGGGGCATCGGCCTCGGCATCGCCCGCGAGCTGGTGGAGCGCGGGGCCAGGGTCTGCATCACCGCCCGCAACCCCGAACCGCTGGCCGAGGCGGTCCGCGAGCTCGGCGGCCCCGACCACGCCATCGCCGTCGCGGGCAAGTCCGACGACCCGGCCCACCAGGCCGAGGCGGTGGCCCGCACCGTGGAGCAGTTCGGCCGCCTCGACCACCTGGTCAACAACACCGGCATCAACCCGGTCTTCGGCTCCCTGCTGGACGTCGACCAGGCCGCCGCCGCCAAGATCCTCGGCGTCAACGTCCTCGCCCCGCTGGCCTGGATCCGCCTCGCCCGGGACGCCTGGATGGGCGAGCACGGCGGCTCGGTGGTCAACGTCGCCTCCATCGCCGGCATCCGCGCCTCGCTCGGGATCGGCATGTACGGGGTCTCGAAGGCCGCGCTGATGCGCGTCACCACCGAACTCGGCGCCGAGCTCGGCCCCTCCATCCGGGTCAACGCCGTCGCCCCCGCCGTGGTCAAGACCCGCTTCGCCGAGGCGCTGTACGAGGGCCGCGAGGAGCAGGTCTCCGCCGCCTACCCGATGAAGCGGCTCGGCGTCCCGCAGGACGTGGCCGGGGCGGTCGCCTTCCTGCTCTCCGAGGACTCCGCCTGGATCACCGGCCAGACCCTGGTGGTGGACGGCGGCATCACCCTCGGCGGTGGTCTGTGACCCGGCGGCTGGGCGTGGTGGTCACCGGTGCCGGCCACGGCATCGGGGCCGCCCTGGCCGAGGCCTTCGCGGCGGCCGGCGGGGCCAGGGTGGTGGTCAACGACCTGGACGCGGAGGCGGCCGCGGCCGTCGCCGAGCGGATCGGCGGCGTCGCCGTGCCGGGCGACGCCTCGCGTCCGGAGGAGCTGATCACGGCCGCCCGCAAGGAGCTCGGCCACATCGACGTCTACTGCGCCAACGCGGGCGTCGCCCCGGTCGGTGGCGCCGACGCGGGCCCCGCCGCCTGGGAGAGCGCCTGGCAGGTCAACGTGCTGGCGCACGTCCGGGCGGCCGAACTCCTGCTCCCCGACTGGCTGGAGCGCGGCGCCGGCCGTTTCGTCGCCACCGTCTCGGCGGCCGGGCTGCTCACCAGCCTCGGCTCCGCCCCGTACTCCGTCAGCAAGCACGGGGCACTGGCCTTCGCCGAGTGGCTCTCCGCCACCTACCGGCACCGGGGCGTGCGGGTGCACGCGGTCTGCCCGCAGGGCGTACGGACCAGGATGCTGGAGGAGACCGGCCGGGCCGGTCAACTGCTGCTGGCGGACGAGGCCTTGGAGCCTTCCGTGGTCGCGGAGGAGGTGATGCGGGGGATCGCCGAGGAGCGGTTCCTGATCCTGCCGCACCCCGAGGTGGCCCGGTACTACCTGGCCCGGGCCGGGGACACCGACCGCTGGCTGGGCACGATGAACCGGATGCAGCAACGGCTGGAGGACGAGGCGTGAGCACGATGCGGGCGTGGCAGGTCGGGGAGCTGGGCGAGCCGGGTGCGGTGATGCGGCTGGCCGATGTCCCGCAACCATCGGCCGGAGAAGGTCAGTTGCTGGTCCGGGTGCGGGCCGCCGCGGTCAACTTCCCGGACGCGCTGATGGTCCGGGGCCACTACCAGGTGCGGCCGCCGCTGCCGTTCACCCCGGGCGTGGAGCTGTGCGGCGAGGTGGTCGGCGGGGAGCGGGCCGGCGAACGCGTCATCGGCACCCCGCTGCTGCCGGCCGGGGCCTTCGCCGAGTACGCGCTGATGGACGCCCGGGGCGCGTTCGCGGCCCCGCCGGCCCTGGACGACGCGGAGGCCGCCGGGCTCCACATCGCCTACCAGACCGCCTGGTTCGCGCTGCACCGGCGGGCCGGGCTGCGGGCCGGGGAGACACTGCTCGTGCACGCCGCGGCCGGGGGTGTCGGCAGTGCCGCCGTCCAGCTCGGCAAGGCGGCGGGCGCCACCGTCATCGCGGTCGTCGGAGGCCACGAGAAGGCAGCCGTGGCACGGGAGTTGGGGGCCGACCAGGTGATCGACCGCCGGTCCGAGGACTTCATTGCGGCCGTCAAGGAGTGCACCGGCGGCCGGGGCGCGGACGTGGTCTTCGACCCGGTGGGCGGCGACGCCTACACCGGCTCCACCCGCTGCATCGCGTTCGAGGGCCGCATCGTCGTCATCGGCTTCGCCAGCGGCACCATCCCCACCGCCGCCCTCAACCACGCCCTGGTCAAGAACTACTCGGTGCTCGGCCTCCACTGGGGCCTCTACACCACCCACGACCCCGCCGCCGTCCACGCGGCCCACACCGAACTCACCGCCCTGGCCGCCAAGTCCGTCATCCGCCCCCTGGTCAGCGAACGCCTCCCCCTGGCCGGAGCCGCCGACGCCGTCCAACGCGTCGCCGACGGCACCACCACCGGCCGGATCGCGATCCTGCCGTAAGGGACGCGCCGGGGTTCCACCGGGACGTCCGACACGCCGCTACGGCATGGTGAGGCCGACCGGCCCGGCCAGCGCGGCCCGGTGGAACCCCGGGGTGCCGAGGGCGAGTTGGTCGGCCTTGGCCCGCTTGAGGTAGAGGTGGGCCGGGTGCTCCCAGGTCATGCCGATGCCGCCGTGCAGCTGCACGCACTCCTCGGCGGCCCGGACGGCCAGCGCCCCGCAGTGGGACTGCGCGACCGCCACCGCCACCGCCGCGTCCGGGCTGCCGGTGGCGAGCGCGTCCGCCGCGTACCGGGCGGCGGCCCGGCCCCCGACGACCTCCAGCCAGAGGTCGGCCAGACGGTGCTTGAGCGCCTGGAAGGAGCCGACCGGGCGGCCGAACTGGTGACGCTCCTTCAGGTAGGCCACGGTGGTGGCCAGGCACCACTCGGCGATCCCGAGCTGTTCGGAGGCCAGCAGGCCGGCCCCGGTCAGCAGGGCCTCTCCGACCGGCTCCTGACCGTCCGCCACCTTCCGGGCCCGCGCGCCGTCCAGCTCCAGGTCGGCCAGCGGCCGGGTGAGGTCGAACGAGGTCCGGGGGAGGACGGTGACCTCGGCCCGCTCCACGGCCCAGAGCGCACCCCCGGCCGGGACCAGCAGCACGTCGGCGGCCAGGGCGTCCGCCACCGAGGTGATCCGGCCGGAGAGCCGCTCCCCGGCCGTGAGCCGCGGCAGCGCCGCGCCGGGCGGGGTGGAGAAGGGGACCGCGAGCGCGGCCGTCCTGGAGCCCTCGGCCAGCCCGGGGAGCAGCTCCCGCTCTCCGGCGGCCAGCAGCGCCGTCACGGCCAGCACCGAGCTGCCGAAGTACGGCACCGGTGCCACCGAGCGTCCCAACTCCTCGAGCACCAACGCCACTTCGCGCACCGAGGCGCCGGCCCCGCCGAGCTCCTCGGGTACCTGGAGCCCGGCCACCCCGAGCCCGTCGGCCAGGCCGCGCCAGAGCCGCGGGTCGTAGGGCTCGTCGGTCTCGACCCGGGCGAGCACCGCCGCCGGCGGGCAGTGGTCGGTCAGGAAGTCCCGGACGGCGGAGCGGAGTTCCTCCTCCACCTCGCCGTACAGCAGATCGGGGGTCGGCAGGTCGGAGTTCGACAGGTGGGAGTCGGGCAGGTGGGAGTCGGGCAGTGCGCTCACCGGCGCAGCTCCTTCCACGGCAGGTCCTTGTCGGTGCGCGGCTCGGCGGGCAGGCCGAGCACCCGCTCGGCGATCACGTTGCGCAGGATCTCGGAGGAGCCGCCCTCGATCGAGTTCCCCTTGGCGCGCAGGTAGCGGTACCCGGCGTCGCGCCCGGTGAAGTCGACCACTTCCGGGCGGGTCATCGCCCAGTCCTGGTAGACGAGCCCGTCCTCACCGAGCAACTCCAGCTCCAGACCGCTGAGTTCCTGGGCCAGCCGGGCGAAGGCCAGCTTCATCGCCGCCCCCTCCGGCCCGGGCTGCCCGACCGCCAGTTGCTGGCGCAGCCGCTCGCCGGTCAGCCGCAGCACCTCGGCGTCCACCCAGCCCTTCAGTAGCCGCTGGTGCAGTTCGTGGGTGCGCAGTTCGGGCCGCTCGCGCCAGACGTCGGCCAGCACGCCGATCATCCCGCCCTCGCGCGGGGTGGCCTGGCCGCCGATCGCCACCCGCTCGTTGTTGAGGGTGGTCTGGGCGATCCGCCAGCCCTCGCCGACGGCGCCGATCCGGTGCGCGTCGGGGATCCGCACGCCGGTCAGGAAGACCTCGTTGAACTCGGCCTCCCCGGTGATCTGGCGCAGCGGCCGGACCTCCACCCCGGGGTCGGTCATGTCGCAGACGAAGTAGCTGATCCCCTGATGCTTGGGCAGGTCCGGATCGGTGCGGGCGAGCAGGATGGCCCAGCGCGCGGCGTGCGCGATCGAGGTCCACACCTTCTGGCCGTCCACCACCCAGTGGTCGCCGTCGCGGACCGCCCGGGTGGCGAGCGCGGCCAGGTCGGAGCCGGCGCCGGGCTCGCTGAACAGCTGGCACCAGACCTCCTCGCCGGTCCAGAGCGGACGCAGGAAGCGCTGCCGCTGCTCCTCGGTGCCGTGCCGCAGGATGGTCGGGGCGGCCATCCCGAGGCCGATCCCGATCCGGCGGGGGTCGTTGTCGGGGGCGCCGGCCGCCGCCAACTCCTCGTCCACGGCGGCCTGTTCGGAGCGTGCCGCGCCCAGCCCACCGAGGCCGGGCGGGAAGTGCACCCAGGCGAGGCCGGCGTCGAACCGGGCCCGCAGGAAGTCGAGCCGGTCGGTGGTGGCCGGGTCGTGGCCGGACAGGAACTCCCTGGTCCGTGCCCGCAGTCGTGTGGTCGGCTCCATGGTCAGCCCTCCTGGTGGCGCCGCAGCTCCCGGCGGGCCAGCGACCGCCGGTGCACCTCGTCCGGACCGTCGGCCAGCCGCAAGGTCCGGTTCCCCGCCCAGAGTTGGGCCAGCGGGGTGTCCTGGCTCACCCCGGCCGCGCCGTGCGCCTGGACGGCCTTGTCGAGCACCCACTCCGTCATGGCCGGGACGGCGATCTTGATGGCCTGGATCTCGGTGTGCGCGCCCCGGTTCCCGACGGTGTCCATCAGCCAGGCCGTCTTGAGCACCAGCAGCCTGGCCTGCTCGATCCGTACCCGCGACTCGGCGATCCACTCCTGCACCACCCCCTGGGCGGCCAGCGGCTTGCCGAAGGCGACCCGTTCGGTCACCCGGCGGCACATCAACTCCAGCGCCCGCTCGGCGATCCCGATCGCCCGCATGCAGTGGTGGATCCGGCCGGGGCCCAGCCGGGCCTGGGCGATGGCGAAGCCCGCGCCCTCCTCGCCGATCAGGTTGGCGGCCGGGACGCGGACGTCCTCGAACAGGATCTCGGCGTGCCCGCCGTGGTCCTCGTCCTTGTAGCCGAAGACCGTCATGCCCCGGCGGACCGTCACCCCGGGAGTGTCCCGGGGCACCAGGATCATGCTCTGCTGGCGGTGCGGATCGGCCGCCGGATCGGTCTTGCCCATCACGATGAAGACCTTGCAGTCCGGGTTCATCGCCCCGGTGATGTACCACTTGCGGCCGTTGACCACGTACTCGTCGCCGCGGCGCTCGATGCTCGTGGTGATGTTGGTGGCGTCCGAGGAGGCCACCTCCGGCTCGGTCATCGCGAAGGCCGAGCGGATCTCCGCGTTCAGCAGCGGCTCCAGCCACTGCTTGCGCTGGGCCTCGTCGCCGAACTGGGCGAGCAGCTCCATGTTCCCGGTGTCCGGCGCGGCGCAGTTGAGCGCGGCGGGGGCCAGCAGGATCGAACGGCCCGTCAACTCGGCCAGCGGCGCGTACTGGAGGTTGGTCAGCCCGGCGCCGTGCTCCCCGGGAAGGAAGAGGTTCCACAGGCCGCGGGCCCGGGCCTCGGCCTGGAGCTCGCGGATCACCGGCGGGATCGTCCACTCGGGCCGTGCCGGGTCGGCGAGTTGGGCGGCCAGCACCGGCTCCGCCGGGTACACCGCCTCGTCCAGGAAGGCGGTCAGCCGCTCGCGCAGCCGCTCGGTCCGGTCGTCGTAGGCGAAGTCCACGGTCAGCGCTCCTTGAGTGCGGTCAGGCCGAACTGCACGAACAGCGGCACCAGTTCACCCACCCGGTCGAAGCCGGAGCCCACGGTGCGGCCCTGGCTGTGGCGGAAGTGGATGCCCTCCAGCACGACGGCCAGCTTGAACGAGGCGAAGCCGACGTACCAGCCGAGCGCCGAGATGTCCCGGCCCGAGCCCCCGGCGTAGCGGCCGACCAGCTCGGCGGCCGAGGGGAAGCCCGGGGCCAGTGCGGCGCCCGGCAGGATGCCGTCGTACTGGCGGGCCAGCTCGGTGTACATCACCAGCAGGCCGAGGTCGGTGAGCGGGTCGCCGAGGGTGGACATCTCCCAGTCCAGCACGGCGGTGATCCGGTCGTCCGGGCCGACCAGCACGTTGTCGAGCCGGTAGTCGCCGTGGACCAGGGCCGGCGCGGGGGAGGCGGGCAGGGTGTCCGTCAGACCGCTCCGCAGCTCGGCGATGCCCGGCACCTCACGGCTGGGGGACGCCTCCAACTGCCGCTCCCAGCGCCGGAGCTGACGCTCCAGGAAGCCCTCCGGCCGCCCGAAGTCCGCCAGCCCGACGGCCGCCGGGTCGACGGCGTGCAGCGCCGTCAGGGTGTCGGCCAGGTGCAGCCCGAGCGCGTGCACCCGCTCCTCGCCCAGGGCCGCCAGCGCGGCGGCGTCCCGGTGCGGCGTCCCGGCCACGTGCTCCATCAGGTACCAGGGCGCCCCGAGCACCTCCGGGTCCTCGACCAGCAGCAGCGTCCGCGGCACCGGTACGGCGGTCGACGCCAGCGCCGTCATCACCCGGTACTCCCGGCCCATGTCGTGGGCCGTCGCCAGCACGTGCCCGAGCGGCGGCCGCCGCAGCACCCAGGTCGAACCGCCGTCCCCCACCCGGTAGGTGAGGTTCGACCGCCCGCCCTCGATCAGCTCCGCCCGCAGCGGGCCGTGCACCAGTCCGGGGCGCTCCGCGTCGAGGTGGGCCCGCAGCCGGGCGAGGTCCAGGCCGGGCGGATCGGGGAAGTCATCGCTCATGGGGCAGTCCTCACGGGTGGGTGACTAAGCGCTTGCTTAGCATTGCCCCGAGTCCTGCCCCTGTCAACGTCCCGCACGGGGGTGCGGGCCGTCAGACGGTGAAGGCCTCGGGGCCGAAGCGCCCCCAGGCCACGAAGGCGGCCAGCAGGAGGTAGCCGAGGTCCACGGCCACCAGCTTCATCTCGCCGCGCCGGAACCGGACCACGGCCGCCCCGGCCATCAGCAGCACCAGCCCGAGTGCGGCCAGCGGCGCCAGGACGGGCGCGACGCCCACGGCGGCCGGCAGCACCAACCCCAGCCCGGCCAGTACCTCCAGCGCCCCGATCGCCTTCACCCCGCCCGCGCTGAAGTCGCCGACCCACTGCGAGGCGGGCCCGAAGGCCGCGATCCGCGCCTTCGACAGGACCAGCTTGAGGCCGCCGCCCGCGAGGTAGGCGACCGCGAGGAAGCCGGCGACGATCCACAGGGCGACGTTCATGAGGTGCTCCTCCGGGGACTGCCGGCGCCGATCGCCGGTCACCCCTGGGACGAGAGGGGCACGCCTCCTGTGACACCGCGCGGTGTGACCCCCGTCACGCGGCGGGCAGTGCGACGGCCGCCCCGGGGACCTTCCCGGGGCGGCCGTGTGCGGGGGTGCGGCGGCTATCCGCCGTTGACCTTGGTGGCGATGCGGTCGCCGAGGTCCTTGTCGATGCTGCGCCAGTAGTCGAGGGCGCGGGCCAGGACGGGGGCGGAGACGCCGTTCAGGAGGTGGCCGCTGACGTTGGAGACCAGGCGGTCGCGGGCGGCGTCGTCCAGGACGTGGCGGACCATCGTGCCGGCCTGGCCCCAGTCGTCGTCCTCGCGGTGCAGGGGGTAGGCCTCGCGGACCATCTTGCCGGCCACGTCCCAGCCGAGCGGGGAGCCCCAGAGCTCGGGCTGGGCGGCGGGGCCGCCGTAGGAGTTCGGGGCGTAGGGGCGGGCGGCCCGGGAGGCGTCGAAGCGCATCGGCCCGTCCTTGGCGTAGGAGTGCACCGGGACGTGCGGCCGGTTGGGCGGCAGCTGGGCGTAGTTGGGGCCGATCCGGTACCGGTGGGTGTCGGGGTAGGAGAAGATCCGGCCGAGCAGCATCTTGTCCGGCGAGACGCCGATGCCGGGCACCAGGTTGGAGGGCTCGAAGGCGGCCTGCTCGATGTGCACGTGGTAGTCGTCGGGGTTCCGGTTGAGCGTCATCCGGCCGACCTCGATCAGCGGGTAGTCGCCGTGCGGCCAGACCTTGGTGAGGTCGAAGGGGTTGAACCGGTAGCTCCAGGCGTCCTCGAAGGGCATCACCTGGACGTGCAGCGTCCAGCTCGGGGCGTTGCCGCCCGCGATGCTGTCGAAGAGGTCGCGGAGGTGGGCGTCCGGGTCCTGGCCGGCCAGCCGGTCGGCGTCCTCCTGGGTGAGGAACTCGATGCCCTGGTCGGTCTTGAAGTGGTACTTCACCCAGAAGCGCTCGCCGTCCGCGTTGACCCACTGGTAGGTGTGCGAGCCGTAGCCGTTCATGTGGCGCCAGCTCTTCGGGATGCCGCGGTCGCCCATCAGCCAGGTGACCTGGTGGGCGCTCTCGGGGTTGAGCGTCCAGAAGTCCCACTGCATGTCGTTGTCGCGCAGGTGGTTGTCGGGGCGGCGCTTCTGCGAGCGGATGAAGTCCTGGAACTTGATCGGGTCCCGGACGAAGAAGACCGGGGTGTTGTTGCCGACCAGGTCGTAGTTGCCCTGCTCCGTGTAGAACTTCACCGCGAAGCCGCGCGGGTCGCGCCAGGTGTCCGGGGTGCCGAGCTCGCCGGCCACGGTGGAGAAGCGGACCAGCAGGTCGCACCGCTTGCCCGGCTGGAACAGGTCGGCCTTGGTGAACCGGCTGACGTCGTTGGTGACTTCGAAGACTCCGTAGGCCCCGCCGCCCTTGGCGTGCACCACCCGCTCGGGCACCCGTTCCCGGTTGAACTGGGCCATCTTCTCGATCAGGTAGTGGTCGTGCAGCAGGATCGGGCCCACCGGCCCGGCGGTCAGCGAATCCGAGTCGCTCTCGACCGGGACACCGGCGTTGTTGGTGGTGTACGGGACGTGTGCTTCGGACATGGGGTAGGGCCTCCTAGCGGTACGCGCGTACCTCTCGGCCGGCGGTCGGCCCGCGACGGCCGATACCCACTCGAACACCGACCGCGCCGTCCCACAACCGCAGCGCTACTCCGCGGGGGCCCACACCGCGCGTCCGCCGCCGAGCCACTCGACCAGCTCGGGGTCGTCCAGGTCCGGGTCCTCGACCCCGGCCTGGCGGAGGTACTCCGCCACGTCGGCCTCGCCGGTGGCCTTGCCCACCAGGCGCCCGTAGATCTCCACCCGCCGGTAGGGGCGGGCCCCCTTGGTGGGGGCCCGCACCACCACCGGCGGGTGGAAGATGTCACGGCTCATGGTTCCAGTGTCGCGCGGTCAGTCACGGACCAGCAGGACGACGCCGGCCGTGATCACGGCCAGGGCCAGTGCGGCGAGGCCGTACACCAGCCGGTGGCGGTTCAGGACGGGCACGAAGGAGTCCGCCGAGTAGCGGCCGGGGCCGGTCAGGGTGAGGGCGGTGAAGGCGGCGAGCAGCATGATCACGTACTCGGGGCCGTCGGGGGAGAAGAAGGAGCCCGTCCAGGTGACGGCCAGCGCGTTGAGCATGGTGCCGACCACGGCGGCGCCGGCCAGCGGGGTGAGCAGGCCGACGGCGATGCCGAGGCCGCCGAGGGTCTCGGTGAGTGCGGCCACCACGGCCATCGCGTCGGGTGCGGGGTAGCCGACGGAGGCGAAGAACTGGGAGGTGGCGTCGAGGCCGCTGCCGCCGAACCAGCCGAACAGCTTCTGCAGGCCGTGCCCGGCCATGGTCAGGCCGAGGCCGAGGCGCAGCACCAGCAGGCCGAGGTCGTAGGCGGGCAGGGTGGCGGTGCCGGGGGGCGTGGGGGAGGTGGTCGTCATGAGCAGCAGGTCTCCGGTCTCGGGCGGCCTGGACAAGGGGAAGCGCGGTTCGAATTTGAACCACTTGGGTGACCGTACCTGACATTTCCAATTTGAACAACGAGCACGAACTTGCCTGATGAACTGTCAAGTCCCTTGGTCCTCGCGGAAGGACTCACGGAAGACCTCCCGCGCCTCCTTGTCCTCCCGCAGCCCGAGGAAGCGCGGATGCCGCAGCCTTCCCTCCTCGGTCCAGCCGGTGAAGGCGCACTGGGCGACCAGTACCGGCTCCACCCAGTGCGGCGCCCGCTCCGGCACCGGGCCGTCGAACGGCGAGCCCGGCCGGGCCAGCGCGTCCAGCCGGGCCCGCAGTGCGTGCAGCACGGCGGTGGAGAAGCCGGTGCCGACCTTGCCCGCGTACCGCAGCCGTCCGTCCGCCAGGTGGGTGCCGAGCAGCAGGGCGCCGAAGCCCGCCCGGGAGCCCGCCGGGTCGGTGAAGCCGCCGACCACCAGCTCCTGGGCTGCGGTGCACTTGAGCTTCAGCCAGTCCGAGGAGCGGCGCTGCTGGTAGGCGCCGTCCGCGCGCTTGACGATCAGGCCCTCCCAGCCCCGTGCGCAGGCCTCGGCCAGCGGTGCGGGGCCGTCCGCCTCCCGGTGCTCGGTGTAGCGCAGTGGGCCGCCGTAGCGCAGGGCCCGGGCGAGCACCCGCTTGCGCTCGGCGAGCGGGAGGCGGGTGGTGTCGTACTCCTCCAGCCGGAGCAGGTCGAAGAGGAAGTAGGTGACCGCCACGCCGGTGGCCAGGGCCCGGCGCGGATCGTGCAGCTGCATGCGCCGCTGGAGCCGTTCGAAGCTGGTCGCGCCGTGCTCGTCCAGGGCGACGATCTCGCCGTCCAGGACGAAGCGCCGCACCGGCTGGGCGGCCAGTGCCTCGGCCAACTCCGGGAATCCGGGCGCCAGTTGCTTTCCGGTGCGGGACTCCAGGCGGACGGTCGGGCCGTCCCGGTAGGCCAGTGCCCGGATGCCGTCGAGCTTGCGCTCCAGCAGCCAGCCCGGGCCGAACTCCCGGCGCTCGCTGGGGGTGGCCAGCATCGGCGAGAAGCGGAGCGGTGTCATCCCTCCAGGGTGGCACCGGGGCCCGGCCCGGGCCGGGCCCCGCGGGGGCGGCTCAGGCCAGGCGGCCGCCGCCGTCGACGTGCAGGACGGTGCCGGTGACGTACGGGTTCCCGATCGCGTACAGCACCGCCCGGACCAGGTCGGCGGGGGCACCGACCCGGCGGGCCGGGTTCTTCGCGGCGACGCCGGCCAGGAAGGCGTCCTTGCGCTCGGCCAGGCCGTCCCAGGCGCCGGAGTCGACGATGCCGGGGGAGACCGCGTTGACCCGGACGGGGGCCAGCTCGACCGCGAGGGCCTCGACCAGGAAGGCCAGGGCGCCGTTGGTGGTGGCCATCACCACCCGCTCCGGGGCGGGGCGCCAGGCGGCCACGCCGGAGAAGAAGGTGAACGAGCCGCCCGGCCCGGCCTGCCCGGCCAGGTGCTTGGCGAGCAGCAGCGGACCGAACACCTTGGCCGCGAACGCCCGTTGCACATCGGCCAGTTGCAGGTCCTTCACCGGCCCGTTGGCCGGCATGGCGGCGGTCGACACCAGGTGGTCGAAGCGGCCGGTCCGCTCGGCCAGTGCGGCGATCGAGGCCTCGTCGGCCAGGTCGACCGGCTGGACCAGGGCCGGGCCGGGCAGCTCCGCGGCGGTGGCGGCCAGCCGGGCCTCGTCCGGCCCGGCCAGCACCAGTTCGGCCCCGGCCGCCGAGGCCGTCCGGGCCAGCTCGCGGCCGATGCCCGAGCCCGCGCCGACCACGACCAGGCGGCGTCCGTCCAGGGTGTCCTTGCTCATCGCTCTCCTCCTCAGGGGGTGGTTGATCCCTCTCCCCGAGCCTCCGCCGCCGCCTCACCCCCTGTCCAAGACATGCTTCCTTGCCCAGCCATACACTCCGTGCATGGCTACGCTCCGTCAGTACGAGTACCTGGTCACCGTGGTGGAGACCGGCTCCTTCACCCGGGCCGCCGAGCTGCTGCACGTCTCCCAGCCGGCCCTCTCGCACCAGGTGCGGGCGCTGGAGCGGGAGTGCGGCGGGCCGCTGCTGGAGCGGCTGCCGCGCTCGGTGCGGCTCACCCCGATGGGCCGCGAGGTGGAGCCGCACGCCCGGGCCGCGCTGGCCGGGGCCGAACGGGCCCGGGCCGCCGCGCGCCGCGCCGCCGGGCTGGACGGCGGGGAGCTCCAGCTCGCGGTGGTGTACTCCGTCGCGCTCGGCGTGCTCCCGCCGGTGCTCCGGGCCTGGCGGGCCCGCCACCCGCAGGTCCGGGTGCGGCTGCGCGAGTACCCGCACACCGAGGCGCTCACCGCCGCGATGGCGGACGGCGGGGCGGACCTCGCGGTGGGGCCGCGGCCCGACGGATGGGCGGGCCCGGTACGGGAGTTGGGGCAGGAGGAGTTCGTGGTGGTGCTCGCCGAGGACGACCCGGGCGGGGCGTTGGACGGGGCGCCGGGCGAGGCACCGGACGGGCGGATCGCGCTGGCCTCGCTGGCCGACCGGGAGTGGGTGCACTACGCGCCCGGCAACGGCCTGGTCGAAGTGCTGGACGCGGCCTGCGCGGCGGCCGGCTTCCGTCCGCGGGCGGGTGTGCGGACCGAGCAGACCGCCGCCGCCCCGCTGCTCGCCGCGGCCGGCCTCGGCCCGGCCCTGGTGCCCGGGAACCTGCTGCCGCCCGGCTTCGCCGCCCGTGTGCTGCACCCCGACCCGCCGGTCCGCCGGACCCTGGCCGGGTACGCCCGTCCGGAGCCGGACCGGATCACCGCCGCCTTCCTGGAGGTGCTGGCCGCCCACGCCCGGGTGGGCGAACCTGGAGGGCAGGGGGCCGGAGGCGTCGGCTGAGGAGGCCCGGATGGCCAGGGCGATGTGGTCGGGGACGTTGAGCTTCGGGCTGGTCACCGTGCCGGTGGCGCTGTACTCGGCCACCGAGGACCACAGCGTCCGGTTCCGCCAGCTCCAGCGCGGCACCTCCGACCGGGTGCGCAACCAGCGGGTCAACGAGCGCACCGGCGAGGAGGTGTCCTACGTCGACGTGGTCAAGGGCTTCGAGCTCTCCGAGGGCGAGTACGTGGTGGTGGAGCCGCAGGAGCTGGAGGAGATCTCGCCCGGGCGGTCGAGGACCATCGAGATCCTCGGCTTCGTGGAGCTGGAGGCGGTCGAGCCGATCCTCTTCGACAAGACCTACTACCTGGGCCCCAAGGGCAAGGAGTACACCAAGGTCTACGCCCTGCTGAGGGAGGCGCTGAGCCGTACCGGCAAGGCCGGGATCGCCAAGTTCGCCATGCGCGGCCGCGAGTACCTGACGGCGGTGCACGCCGAGGGCGACACCCTCACCCTGCACACCATGCACTTCGCCGACGAGGTGCGGGACCCGCACGGCGAGGTGGACAACCTGCCCGAGGCCGGTGTCGCGCTCCAGGAACGGGAGTTGGCGGCGGCCGAGCAGCTGATCGGGATGCTCGCGATGGAGTGGCGGCCCGAGGACTACCGGGACGACTACGAGGACCGGGTGCGCGAGCTGGTGGAGGCCAAGGTGGAGGGCCGCGAGGTGGTCCGGAGCGCGGAGCCCGTTGTGGCCACCAACGTGGTGGACCTGATGGAGGTGCTCAACCGCTCGATGGCGGCGGTCGGCAGGGCGCCCGCCCCGGTGGGGCCGGCGGCCGCCGAGGAGGGGCTCGCCGGACTGACGAAGGCACAGCTCTACGAACGGGCAACGGAGTTGGGCATCAAGGGGCGCTCCTCGATGAACCGGGACGAGCTCCTGAAGGCGGTCGGGAAGGCGGTGAAGCGCCACCTCAAGGCCGTCTCCTGAACAGCCGTCTCCTGGGTAGCCGTCTCCTGGTCAAGGGCGCCCCAGCCAGACGGTGGTGACGTTGCAGAACTCCCGGATGCCGTGCCCCGCCAACTCCCGTCCGTAGCCGGAGTTCTTGACCCCACCGAAGGGCAGTGCCGGGTGCGAGGCGGTCATCCCGTTGAAGAACAGCCCGCCGGCCACCAGCTCGCGCAGGCAGTACTCGCGCTCCTCCGGATCCTCGGTCCAGATGTTCGAACTCAGGCCGTACGGCGTCGCGTTGGCCAGCTCCACGGCCTCCGCGAGGTCGTTCACCCGGTAGAGGGTGGCGACCGGGCCGAAGGTCTCGGCGGTGTGGATCAGCATCTCGGGGGAGACGCCGGTGAGCACCGTCGGCGGGTAGTACCAGCCCCGCTCGGGGACGCCCGCCCGGTCGCCGCCGGTCTCGGCGGTGGCCCCGTGCCGCAGGGCGTCGGCGACCAGGGCGGAGAGGTCGTCCCGGCCCTGACGGGTCGCCAGCGGGCCGAGGTCGGTGTCGGCGTCCATCGGGTCGCCCACCCGCAGCGCGCGCATCGCCCGGGCGAAGGCGGAGGCGAAGCGCGGGTACACCTGCTCGTGCACGATGAACCGCTTGGCGGCGATGCAGGACTGGCCGTTGTTCTGGATCCGGGCCTTCACGGCCGTGGTCACGGCCGCCTCCAGGTCGGCGCTGGGCAGCACCAGGAACGGGTCGCTGCCGCCCAGCTCCAGCACGCTCTTCTTCAGCGCGTCGCCGGCCGCCGCGCCGACCGACCGCCCGGCGCCCTCACTGCCCGTCAGCGTCACCGCCGCCACCCGGGGGTCGTGGATCACCCGCTCCACCTGGTCCGAGCCGATCAGCAGCGTCTGGAAGACTCCGGGGGCGGCCCCGGCCCGGTGGAACAGGTCGGCCAGGGTGAGGGCGGTGCGCGGCACGTTGGAGGCGTGCTTGAGCAGCGCCACGTTCCCGGCCATCAGGGCGGGGGCCAGGAAGCGGACCACCTGCCAGAGCGGGAAGTTCCACGGCATCACCGCGAGCACCGCCCCGAGCGGACGGTAGCGGACGTACGCGAAGGCGGCGCCGGAGTCCGCCACGTCCTCGTCGGAGGGGCGCTCGTCGGCGATCAGGGCCGCGCCGTGGTCGGCGTACCAGCGCAGCGCCTTGGCGCACTTGGCCGCCTCGGCGCGGGCCTGGGCCAGCGGCTTGCCCATCTCGGTGGTGACGGTGACCGCGATCCGGTCGCGCTCGGCGTCCAGCAGCGCGGCGGCCCGGCGCAGCAGGTCGGCCCGCTCCTCGAAGCCGGTGGCCCGCTGGAGCACCGCGGCCTCGGCGGCCCGGCCCAGGGCCAGTTCGAGCGCGTCCCGGCCCAGCGGCTCGAAGGTCTCCAGGGTCTCGCCGGTGGCCGGGTTCACGGTCGCGATCGCCATCGCGCACCTCCAGGGGGTTCGGGCCGGTCCTCGGGCGGGGCGTCCGAGCCGGTGGCCGGGTCGGGAGCGGGGTTCCGGGCCGGTACCGGTCGGCCCGGAGCCGGGGTGGGGTCAGGCCGGGGTCAGTCCGGGCTCAGGCCGGGTGGTCGGCGATGCGTTCGGCGGCCTCGCGGGCGCGGGCGCCGCTGCGGGTGCGGCCGGGGGCCACGTGGCGGTACGGGAAGCGCCGGACGTACTCGGCCTCCAGCTGGCCGGAGCGCAGGGTGTGCCGGCTGAGGGCCTCCTCGGAGCCGTAGAGGAAGGTCTCGTGGCGGGTGCGGTGCAGCTGCTGGAGCTCGCGCAGCAGCACGCCGGTCTCCAGTTCGGCGGCCGGGACCCCGAGCGGGCGGGGTTCCTGCTGGGCGTGCGGGTGGTGCGCGTCGGGGCGGGTGTCGGGGTGCAGCATGGACGGCCTCCTCGGCATTCGGCCCCCCTGGGTACCGACTGCCCCCGTCCCACACCGAGAAACCGGGCAAGTGGGTGCAGAAGGTGCAGAAGGTGCAGAACCAGTTTCCCCGCCAGTGCCACGGGGCACCAGCAGCCACATGGATCCGGTGCGGGCACTGGAGCGGATCGCCTACCTGCTGGAGGTCGAGCAGGGCGAGGCCCACCGGGTGCGCGCCTTCCGGCAGGCCGCCGAGACGGCCCGGGAGTTCCTCGCCCGGGACCCCGATCCGGCCGCACTGGCCGCGAAGGGGACCGAACTGCCCGGCATCGGGACCACCAGCGCTCGGGTGATCGCCGAGGCGGTGGCCGGGCGGACCCCGGTCTACCTGGACGGGCTGGAGCGCCGGGTGGCGCTGCCGCGGGCGGGGGAGGGCGCGGGAGCCGAGCTGGCCGCCGCGCTGCGCGGGGACTGCCACCTGCACTCCGACTGGTCCGACGGCACCGTGCCGATCGAGCGGATGGCCCGGGCCGCGATCGAGCTCGGCCACCGGTGGGCGGTGCTCACCGACCACTCGCCGCGGCTCACCGTCGCGCACGGCCTCAGCGCCGATCGGCTGCGCCACCAGCTCGACGTGGTCGCGGAGTTGAACGGGACGCTGGCGCCGTTCCGGCTGCTCGCCGGCATCGAGTGCGACATCCTCGACGACGGCTCGCTGGACCAGGAGGACGAACTCCTCGACCGGCTCGACCTGGTGGTCGGCTCGGTTCACTCCAAGCTGCGGATGGACCCGCTGCCGATGACCCGGCGCCTGCTGGCCGCCGTCCGCAACCCCCGGCTGGACGTCCTCGGCCACTGCACCGGGCGGCTGATCGGGGACAAGCCGCGGCCGGAGTCCCGGTTCGACGCCGCGAAGGTCTTCGCCGCCTGCGCCGAGAGCCGCACCGCCGTCGAGATCAACTGCCGCCCCGAGCGCCGCGATCCGCCCTCCCGGCTGATCGCGCTCGCGGTGCAGGCGGGCTGCCTGTTCTCGATCGACACCGACGCGCACGCCCCCGGCCAGCTGGCCTGGCAGCCCTACGGCTGCGACCGGGCGGCCGCCGCCGGGATCACCGCCGAACGGGTCGTCACCACCTGGACGGAGCGTCAACTCCTCGACTGGACAGGCGATGTCTGAGCAGCCCGAGGTGGTGCACACCGAAGTCGGCGGGCGGCGGCTGCGGTTGACCCACCTGGAGAAGGTGCTCTACCCGGAGGCCGGGTGGACCAAGGCCGAGGCGGTGCACTACTACGCCTCCGTGGCACCGAGGCTGCTGCCGCACCTGGCCGGGCGGCCGGCCTCGTTCCTGCGCTTCCCCGAGGGCGTCGGCGGGCAGCGGTTCTGGGCCAAGCGGGTGCCCGGCGGGGCACCGGACTGGCTCACCACCCTGGACGTCGCGCACCGGGAGGGGACGTTCCGCCAGGTGGTGGTGGCCGACCTGCCGACGCTGGTCTGGGCGGCCAACCTCGGGGCGCTGGAGCTGCACGTCCCGCAGTGGCGGGGTGCGCCCGAGCAGCACGACCGGCTGGTGATCGACCTGGACCCCGGGCCGGGGACCACGGTGGTGGAGTGCTGCGCCGTCGCCCTGGCCGCCCGACGGCTGCTCGCCGCCGACGGGCTGACGGCCTTTCCGAAGACCTCCGGGGCCAAGGGGCTGCACCTGCTGGTGCCGCTGCACCCCGCGCCCGGACGGGCCGCCACCGACTACGCCCGGCGGCTGGCCGGACAGTTGCGCGCGGCCGCGCCCGGACTGGTGGTGGACCGGATGGAGAAGTCGCTGCGCCGCGGCCGGATCCTCGTCGACTGGTCCCAGAACACCAGCGCCAAGACCACCGTCGCCCCCTACTCCCTCCGGGCCGGCGAGCGCCCACTGGTCTCCACACCCGTCCCCTGGACCGCCGTGGAGTCCTGCCGCCACCCCGCCGACCTCGAGTTCACCCCCGAACGGGTCCTCGCCCTCCCCGCGGACCCGATGGCCGCCCTCACCACCCCCCGCCACCTGGGCCGACTGCCCGGTCCGTAGGCTCGTCGCCCATGTGGCGGAGGGTGAGCAACGCGGTGGACCGGGCCTGCGAGGCCATCGGGCGGTGGCTGGAGGTCGACCTGCTGCACCGTTCCGATCCGGTGGGGACGGTGCGTCCGGACTTCCCCGAGCACGGGCCCTGGGAGGGGGTGGCGTACTGGGACCCGATGCCGACCGCGCGGGAGCTGGCCCCCAACGGCGTCGGGAGCGCGCGCTGGGAGCAGCGGCACCCCTTCAACGTGCCCGGCCCGTTCTACACCGGTGAGACCTTCTGCGGTGTGGGATCGCAGGTCCCGGAGCACATCCTGCTCACCGACGGGGACACCGAGTTCGTCTACCGGCAGCCGGACTCCCCGGCCCGGTTGTCGGACTTCCTGGAGGCACCGGAGGGGGACGGCGCCGGCGGCTACGCGTGGGACGGGGACGAGCACTGGACGCCCGAGCTGGTCCGGGCCTGGTGGCGGGACCGGGGGCAGGTGCGGGAGTGGCTGCTCGGCGAGCTCGCCGAGCCCCGGGGGATCAGCGAGGAGTGGGAGCTCCGGCAGTTCCTGGCGGACCTGGACGGCGGGGCGCTGGAGGCGTACCTGCGCGGGTACCTGTACTGGCTGACGGAGGGTCGGGAGCCGGCCCTCGGGGTGGAGCTGCCGCCGCTGGTGTGACGGCCGGAACGCGCGTCGGTCGGCGGGGGCGGCGGGGCCGGCTGGTGGAGTGGGGGGATGTCAGAGCGACGGGCGACGTGGATGTATCCGGAGGGGCACCCGAAGGCGCGGCTCGGGCCGGTGCTGCTGGTGCTGACCTTCGCCGGGGGGTTGGTGGACGCGGTGAGCTTCCTGGACCTGGGGAAGGTCTTCGTGGCCAACATGACCGGGAACGTGGCGTTCCTGGGGCTGGCGCTGGCCGGGGTGTCGGAGCTGTCGGCGCCCGCCTCGGGGACGGCGCTGGCCGGGTTCCTGGTGGGGGCGGCGGTGGCGGGGCGCTGGGGCGGGGAGCGCCTGGCGCTGGTGGTGTGGGTGCAGGCGGGGCTGGTGGCGGTGTCGCTGGGCGGGCTGTGGCTGGACGGCGGACGGTACGCGGTGCTGGTGCCGCTGGCGCTCGGGATGGGGCTGCAGAACGGCGTGGTGCACGAGCTCGCCCTGCCGGACCTGGCGACCACGGTGGTGACCAGGACGCTGGCCGGGCTGGCCGCCGACGGTCGCGGGGCAGCGGCCCGGCGGCGGGTGCTGAGCGTGGTCGCGCTCTTCCTCGGGGCGCTGGCCGGCGGGCTGCTGCACCTGTGGGTGGACCCGCGGGCGGCGCTGGCCGCGGTGCTGGTGCTGCTGGTCGGGGTGGCGGCGTGGGAGACGGCCGTGCCCCGGCGGACCGGGAGGTCGGCCGGGGCGGCGGGCGGGCTGACGGTCGGTCAGAGGAGCGTCGACCAGTAGTACCAGAAGCGGTCGAGGATCAGCAGGGCGATCACCGCGTACCAGAGGGCCGGGACGGCCCAGTGGTAGCGGGCGGCCTCGCGGACCACCGGCTTCAGGGACTTCGGGACGGGGATCACGCCGCTGCGCAGGTTGTGCAGGGTGGTGTACCAGAACAGCGGGATCATCGCGGCCCAGACCACCAGGCAGTACGGGCAGAGCGCGCCGATCGAGTAGAGCGTCTGCGTCATCAGCCAGGTGACGAAGCCGATCCCGAACAGCACCCCGGCCTGCAGGCCGAGCCAGAACCAGCGCCGGTAGGCGGCCCCGGCCAGGATGCCCGCGCCGACGGCGGTGACCACCGCGAAGGCGGCCAGGCCGATCAGCGAGTTGGGGAAGCCGAAGACCGAGGCCTGGTCGCTGGTCATCACCGAGCCGCAGCTGATGATCGGGTTGATCGAGCAGCTGGGGACGTAGGACGGGTCCTGGAGGATCTTGATCTTGTCCAGGGTCAGCACCGCCGAGGCGGCCAGCCCGAGCAGACCGGTGACGACGAACAGCCAGGCGAGCTTCCGGCCCGCCGCGACCGGGGCCGTCACTTGGCCGCCGTGGTCTGCTCGACCAGGGCCTTGAAGGCGTCGCCGGTGATCACCTTGTTGTCCGGGAAGACGTTCAGCTGCTTGCCGTCCAGCAGCACCGCGGGGGTGCCGGAGACGCCGGAGTCGTCGAAGGCCTTGGAGACCTTGGAGACCCACGGCAGGTAGGTGCCCTCGTTGACCGCCTTCACGAAGGCGTCGGTCTTCAGGCCGGGCACCTTGTCGGCCAGGTTGAGCATCGCCTCGGCGGAGCCGAAGCCGTCCTTGCTCTCGTCGGGCTGGTTGGCGTAGAGCACGTCGTGGAAGGCCTTGAACTTGTCCACGCCCTCGTTCAGGGCGGCAGCCGTCGCGTTGAGCGCGGTCTTGGAGCCCTTGCCGCCGAGGTTGCGGTCCAGGAACGTGGCGAAGTGGTACTCGATCTTGTACGTGCCCTGGTCGGCCAGTTCCTGCATGGTCTTACCGGCGCTGGACTCCAGCCGCTCGCAGACCGGGCAGCGGAAGTCCTCGTAGACCTTGAGGGTGTGCGGGGCGTCGGCCTTGCCGTAGGTCACCACGGTGCCGTCGCCGGTGGCGTTGGCGGGGACCACCAGCGGGCCGCTCGCGGTGGGGGTGTCCGAGGAGGAGCCGCTGGAGGCGACGGCGGCGGTGATGCCGCCGACCAGGGCGAGCACCAGGGCGGAGGAGACGCCGACCACGACCCGGCGGCGGGTCTTGGCGGCCTTCTGCTCGCGGGCGTGCTGCTCGCGCATGCGGTCGGTGGCGGAGCGGTTCTGCTTCTTCTGCTGGTTGCTGCTCATGACGGTGCGTCGAATCCTGTCGCTACGGAGGTCCTGGTGGGCACGCCGGGGCACGCGCGGGGGCGCGCCGGGCGGGGAGGGCCTGCGGGTGACGGGCCGTCGGGGGTGACGGGTGGTCAGCAGGCCGGGGCGCTCACCGGGGGACCGCGCCGCAGCGCGGGCCGGAGCAGGACGTCCTCGGCGGGGATCCGCTCGCGGGTCGAGGAGGGGATGGGCAGCCGGAGCACCGGGCGGGCCGGGAGCGGCGTCACCAGGCGGAGGAACCGCCAGGCGCCGGCGAGGAGTTCGCCGAGGGTGCGGCCGGCGGTGGCCTGGCCGCGCAGCGCGGACTCGCCGAGGCGCAGCGCCCAGGCGGCCAGCACGGCCACCAGCAGGTGGCCGGCGAGCACCGGGAGCCCGGCGAACGGGGCCGGGGTGCTGCCGGGGTTGAGCAGGAACTCGCCGATCGAACCGCCGGAGCAGACCAGCGGCTTCAGCCCGCCGGCCGGCGGCGCGCCGTGGTCGGAGCAGGCCCGCTGCCCGAGGTCGAAGACGGCGCCGACGGCCAGCTGGGTGGGGAGCAGCACCGCGAGGATGCGGGCGAAGCTCCGGTCGGAGCCGATGAAGGCGTGGCCCACGGCGTAGACGGCGGCCGCGGCCACCGCGACGGTGGTCAGCGGCAGGGCCCGGCCGGTCAGCAGGACCTGGCCGAGGGCGGCGAGGGGCACCACGAGCGCGGTGAACACCGCGGCGCGCGTCGCCCTGGTCGCCTGACTGCCCTTCATGACGATCGAGTCTGCCATGCGACGGGGGGCCCGCGGGGCGTCTGTGAGTGGCTTCACGGTTGTTCGTTGCGTATAAGGAAGGCCGCGCTGAGCTGCGGGAAGGCGTCCGGGACCGGCCACGTACGATGGTCCGATGCCGATCCCCAAAGCCGAACTGCACCTGCACATCGAGGGCACCCTGGAGCCCGAGCTGGCCTTCGCGCTGGCCGAGCGGAACGGGGTGGAGCTGCCGTTCGACCGGGTCGAGGAGCTGCGGGCCGCCTACCGCTTCGACGACCTCCAGTCCTTCCTGGACCTCTACTACCGGCTGATGGACGTCCTGCGCACCGAGCGGGACTTCACCGAGCTGGCCGAGGCCTACCTGGAGCGGGCCGCCGCGCAGGGCGTGCGGCACGCGGAGATCTTCTTCGACCCGCAGGCGCACACCGCCCGGGGCCTGGACATCGGCACCGTGATCAACGGGCTCGGCGCCGCACTGGACCGCAGCGAGAGCCGGTACGGGATCACCACCCGGCTGATCCTCTGCTTCCTGCGCGACGAGAGCGCCGAGTCGGCGCTGGCCACGCTGGCCGCCGCCGAGCCGTACCTGGACCGGATCACCGCGGTCGGCCTGGACTCGGCCGAGGTCGGGCACCCGCCGGTGAAGTTCGTCGAGGTGTACCGGCGGGCCCGCGAGCTGGGCCTGCGGGCGGTCGCGCACGCGGGGGAGGAGGGCCCGGCCTCGTACGTGTGGGAGGCGCTGGACCTGCTGGAGGTGGAGCGGATCGACCACGGGCTGCGCTGCCTGGAGGACGAGGAGCTGGTGGAGCGGCTGGTGCGGGAGCGCGTCCCGTTGACGGTCTGTCCGTTCTCCAACGTCCGGCTGCGCTGCGTGGACACGCTGGCCGACCACCCGCTGCGGCGGATGCTGGACGCCGGGCTGGTGGCCACCGTGAACTCGGACGACCCGGCCTACTTCGGCGGCTACGTGGACGAGAACCTGACCGCGACCGCCGAGGAGCTCGGCCTGACGGTGGACCAGCAGTACGTGCTGGCGCGGAACTCCTTCGAGGCGAGCTTCCTGGACGGGGCGACCAGGGACCGCTACCTCGCCGAACTGGAGGCCCACCGGAGCGCCTCGCGGTAGCGCTTGGGCCGAGCGGGTGAAGGCCGCGCGCGGCGCGGGTGTCGCGCCCTCGGCGGCGCGGTGGCCGACCTAGGGTTGGCCCATCGCCCGGTGGAGTGGCCGAGTGGCGAGGCGACGGCCCGCAAGGCCGTTCACAGGGGTTCGAATCCTTTCTCCACCTCGACGCGCGTGGGGGTGGGCCGCCGGCCGTGCGGCCCACCCCCGGCGCGTTCCGGCGGCTCAGTACAGGACCACGGAGAGCCGGGCCGGGCCGGTCGGGGTGGTGGTGTCGCAGAAGTAGGTGACCGCGCGGTGGCTGTCCACGTACGCCTGGCCGGCCGCGTGGCAGGCGGCGGCGGTCGGGTAGACGCCGACGTAGGTGTAGCCGAACGCCTGGGCGGCCGGAGCGGTGAGCAGGGCGGTGCCGGTGGCCAGGATGCCGGCCACGGCCACGGTGGAGAGCGCCTTGCGGAGCGACATGAGTGGTTTCCCTCCCTCGGGTGAGCGCCGGGGTCCTCGTCCCTGCGCTTCGCCGAGGAGCCTCCTCCGAATGTGAAGACGGAGCAATGGTCGAGACCAATTCCGACCGGAAGCCATGCGGTGGTTCCGTGAAGGCGCAGGTGGCGGGCGCGACTGACGGGAAGACGATCATTTTCCGGACAGTTCTTGCACTGTCCGGCACCTGACAGACCGTCAGCGACGGGGCGCCGGCAAAATCCGGTGCGCCGGACGGGGCGTGCTCGCTAGGCTCGCGGCACTGACCGCGCGTCAGCCCGTTCCGTGCGGGCGGCGCCAGACCGCACACGAGGGGAGCCACGGCCATGCGCGAGCACACCGCCGTCCACGCTCCCCGGGTCCGGTCCACGGTGATCCTGGTGTCTCGCGCCGTCCGGTGCCGGCTGCGCGCCCCGCACCGCAGGCCCGGGACGACCCCGGCCCGCCCGCACGCCCGCTGAGGCCTGCGGCCGGCCGCGTCCGGGCGAATCGCGCCGTCCTGTCCGGGAACTCCCCGAAAGGCCAACGGCCGTGCGAACCCAGCGACTTCACCACACCGAGCATGACCTGACCACCGTCCGCAACCTGGGCATCCTGGCCCACGTGGACGCCGGCAAGACCACCGTCACCGAACGCGTGCTGTACGCCACCGGCACCACCCACCGGCGCGGCGAGGTGCACGACGGCACCACCGTCACCGACTTCGACCCGCAGGAGCGGGACCGGGGCATCACCATCTTCGCCGCCGCCGTCACCTGCACCTGGGCCGGCCACCGGATCAACCTGATCGACACCCCCGGCCACGTCGACTTCGCCGACGAGGTGGAGCGCTCGCTGCGCGTGCTGGACGGCGCCGTCGCCGTCTTCGACGCGGTGGCCGGCGTCGAGCCGCAGAGCGAGGCGGTCTGGCGGCAGGCCGACCGGCACGGCGTGCCCAGGATCGCCTTCGTCAACAAACTCGACCGCACCGGCGCCGACTTCGACGCCGCCGTGGCCTCCATCCGGGACCGGCTGCACACCGTCCCGCTGCCCGTCCAGCTGCCGATCGGCCGCGAGGGCGGCTTCACCGGCGTGGTGGACCTGCTCCGGATGACGGCGCTGGTGTGGGGCGACGGCGCCGAGGCCGCCGAGCGGGCCGAGGTGCCCGGGGAGCTGCGCGCCGAGGCCGTGCTGCGCCGCCGTCAACTGGAGGAGAGCGTGGCCGAGTTGCACCCCGGCGCGTTCGAGGAGTACTGCGCGAAGGGGGAGTTGGGTGCCGACACGCTCGGCGCCGCGCTGCGTGACCTCACCCGGGAGGGTGCCGCGGTGGTGGTGCTCGGCGGCTCGGCCTACCGGAACCGGGGCGTGGAGCCGCTGCTGGACGCGGTGGTGGCCTACCTGCCCTCGCCGCTGGACATCGGGCCGGTACGGGGGACCGACGGCGAGGACGTGGCCGTCCGGCCGCCCGATCCGGCGGCCCCGTTCGCCGGGCTGGTCTTCAAGGTGCACGCCGCGCCGACCGGCCGGCTCAGCTACCTGCGGATCTACTCCGGCACCCTCAGGAAGGGGGACACCGTGCTCGACACCACCACCGGCCGCACCGAGCGGGCGGCCCGCATCCTGCGGGTCCGCGCCGACCGGCACACCGACACCGCCGAGGCGGTGGCCGGCGACATCGTGGCGCTGATCGGCCCGAAGGCGGCCCGCCCCGGTGCCACCCTCGCCGCCCCGTCGGCACCGCTGGTGCTCGAACCCCCGCGCACTGCCGAGCCGGTGGTCTCGGTGGCCGTCGAGGCCCGGCTCGGCGCCGACGCCGACCGGCTGGCCGCCGCGCTGGCCCGGCTCACCGAGGAGGACCCCTCCCTGACGGTGCGCACCGACCCGGAGACCGGGCAGACGGTGCTCTCCGGCATGGGCGAACTCCACCTGGAGGTCGCGGTGGAGGCGCTCCGCCGGGTGCACGGGCTGGACGTCACCGCCGGGCGGCCGCAGGTCGCGTACCGGGAGACGGTCGCACGGGGCGTCGGCGGCCACGTCCACCGGCACGTCAAACAAGACGGCGGCTCGGGGCAGTTCGCGCACCTGGTGCTGGACGTCGAACCACTGCCGGCGGGCGACGGGCCGGGCTTCGAGTTCCGCTCCACCGTCACCGGCGGGCGGGTGCCGGCCGAGTACGTCCGGGCGGTGGAGGCCGGCTGCCGGGACGCCCTGGTGGACGGCCCGCTGGGCGGCCACCCCGTCACCGGACTGCGGGTCACCCTCACCGACGGGGCGACCCACGTGAAGGACTCCTCGGAGCCCGCCTTCCGCACCGCCGGGCGGAACGGGCTCCGGGAGGCCCTGCGGGCCTGCGCGATGCTCCTGCTGGAGCCGGTCGCCGAGGTCACCGTCACGGTGCCCGAGGAGGCCGTCGGCACGGTGATCGGTGACCTGTCCGCACGGCGCGGCCGGGTCACCGGCTCCACCACGCGGGCGGGTACGGCGGTGGTCACCGCCGTCGTGCCGCTGGCCGAACTCTTCGGCTACGCCACGCGGTTGCGCAGCCGGACGCAGGGCCGCGGCTCCTTCACCGCACGCCCCGACGGCTACGCACCGGCCTGATCCCACCGGGGGGTCAGGGGCGCGAGGAACTGCGCGCTGCGGAAGTCACAGACCCGATTGCCGGGTGCGGAGAATCACTTGCACGTGGCTGTCCGCACCCGGCCCACGGTCACCGTCTTCCGTCTCGCGCAGTTCCTCGCGCCCCCGGGGTGACCAACTCCCTTTTAAACCGGGAGGGGTACCCAGCCGGCCTCGTCCCAGGCGCGCAGCTGGGCGGCCTTGGGCGTGGTGGCGAGGGCTGCCACGCCCGGGCCGCCGAGCAGCAGGGTGCTCGGGGTGGCCGGGCAGAAGACCGGCCAGGAAAGGGAGTTGGGGCTGCCCGGGGTGCCGTGGCGGGCGAAGGAGGCGATCAGGTCGATGAAGGTGTCCGAGACCTGCCGCTCCAGCGGGCCGTCGCCGAACTCCGCCGCGTTGGCCGGGAGGGCGAAGGTGCCGAACAGGAACGGCGAGGTCGCCTCGTGCGGGGTGCCGAACCACGGGGCGCGCACCGGGTGGGTGAACTCCATCCGGTAGTGCGGGCGTTCGGAGCGCTGGGCACGGCGCTCGGCGAGACGGACGATCAGGTGGCGGAACAGGCCGTCGCCGTGGATCTCGGTGAGGAGCGAGAGCGGGTCGGCGGCCCGGCCCTCCGCCGTGGCGGCGGCGCGGTAGGCGGCCACCAACTGCTCGGCCAGCCCGGCCGGGGGCTGCGCCGCACCCCGGAGCAGGTACTGCCGGACGGAGTCCAGCAGTTCGGCCTCGGTGGTGGGCGTGGGCACCGGGGTCGGGGAGCCCGGGCCGGTGAAGAAGGAGCCCTCGGTGGCGGTGTTCACGGAGAGCACCGGCAGCACCGGGTCCGGGAGTTGGTGGTCGTAGCCGCGCATCCACCGGCCGTCCACCACCGGCCCCCGGTACTCCCGGCCGCTGGCCAGCGGCCGGGAGTCGGCCGGCCCGGTGAACAGCCCGTCCCAGGCGTCCCGCAGGGCCGCGGCCGGAACCTCCCGCAGCCCCGGGACGGTGGTGCCGAGCCTGGCCGCCACCGTCTCGAAGGCGGTCCGGGAGTCCTCGGGGGTGAGCGCCAGGGCCGGGGCCCAGACGTGCGCCGCGCTGATCGGCACGATCCGGCGCAGCAGCGGCCGGACCTCCGGCAGCAGGGCCAGCTGCCAGGTGGAGGAGCCTCCGGCGGAGGTGCCCACCAGGGTGATGTTGCCCGGATCGCCGCCGAACGCACGGGCGTTGGCCGCCACCCAGCGCAGCAGCGCGGCCTGGTCCTGGAGGCCCCAGTTGGCGAAGGAGCCGGTGCGGGCGTCGTCGAGCCGCTCGTGCAGGCCGAAACCGAACACGCCCAGGCGGTAGTTGAAGGTCACCACCACCAGGTCGCCCCGCTCGGCCAGCCGCGCCCCGTCGTAGGTCGGCAGGCTGCCCGCCCCCAACTTCCAGCCCCCGCCGTGGACGTAGACCAGCACCGGGCGGGAACCGGTGGTGCCCGGCGTCCAGACGTTGGCGTAGAGCGAGTCCTCGCTGCTGCCCGGCAGCACGGTCTGGAAGGACGGTGCCGAGAACGCGGTCGCCTCCCGCACCCCGTCCCACGGCAGCGGCGGCCTCGGCGAGGCGAACCGCAGCGGCCCGACCGGGGGTTGGGCGTACGGGACGCCCCGGAAGACCGCGACCGGGCCGGAGCCGGTGCCGCGCACCCAGCCGGCCGTGGTGCGGGCCAGCGGCACCGCGGAGGCGGTGGCCGTCGCCGCCCCGGGCTCGGCGGCGGCGGGCTGGGAGGTCACCGTCGCGACGGCCGCCGTGGCGGCGGCGGTCGCGACCGCGCCGGCGGACAGGAAGGTACGGCGGGACAGGCCGGGCGATCGCATCACGGGCTCCTCGGGCGACACGGGGACCCGGCCGAGTCTGCGACGGCGCCGCCCGCCGCTCCATCGGCATTCCGGAACTCCGTCAGATCCCCCACCGCGGAGCCCGGCCGGGCCCGGGTGGCGTGCGGGGCCCGGTGGACGCCCCCTCCCCCCGGCGGGGGAGGGGCTCCGGCCCGGTGGACGACGCGGTACGGCCCGGCCGGGCGGAAGGGTGGAGCCATGACCACTCCGACCGCCACGCCGCAGCCCGCCCGCCCCCTGCCCGCAGGGCCGTCCGCCCGTCTCGCCGTCGCCGCCGCGGCGGCCTGGGGCCTGCTCTTCGCCGCCGTCCACGTGTACTGGCTGTTCGGCGGCCGGGCCCTGCTGCCGGACGGCCTCTCGGTCACCGGCAACCTTCCGCTGCTGGTGATCGACGTCCTGGCCGTCCCGCTCTCGCTCGCCGCCACCGCCCTCGCGCTCGCGCTGATCCGCCCCTGGGGCCTGCGCTTCGGGAAGCTGCCCAGGACGGCGGGGTGGGCGGTCGCCGCGGTGCTGGCCGTGCACGCCCTGCCGACGGTCCCCGACTGGCTGCTGCTCGCGGCCGGGCGGCAGGAGCTCGCCGGGATGCCGGCCATGGAGCGCTTCGCCACCGCGCTGTACGAGCCGTGGTTCCTGCTCGGCGCCGTCCTGTTCGCGGCGGCCGTCCACACCACGGGCCGGGGCCGCCGACGCGGCTGACCCGCCGTCAGCCGGCCGACGGCGGGTCCTGCCGGGGGAAGCGGGTGCGGGGCTACGGCACCGCCGGGGCGGTGACCGGGGCGCTGTAGTCGTAGCCGTCGTCGCCGTCGGAGGTGACGTTGGCGGTGATCGAGGAGGCGCCGTAGGCGAGGACGCCCAGGACGATGAAGACCACCAGCAGGGCCCGGCCCGAACTGCCCATCACCAGCGGGCGGGTGGCCGAGACCGGGCCGGCCCCGGCCACCGAGTCGAGGGCGTCCTCGCCGAACAGGCCCTTCGGGTAGGCGGAGCTGAGCATCAGGAAGTAGGCCTGGTAGCGGAAGCGGTAGCGGACGATGGCCGCGGTGGCCTCGAACAGCGGGCGCGGCATCCGGCCGAGGAAGAGCACCACCAGCCAGCTGATGAAGCAGACGGCCCACCAGCCGCTCATCAGCACGCCCTGGATGATCGCGGCCGGGATCACCAGGACGATCCGGAAGAACACCGCCAGCCGGTTCAGCTCACCGGGGCGGACCTCCACCCGGACGGGGTGCTCCGGGGCGTCGAAGCGGAACGGCGGGTAGGAGTCCACCAGCAGCATCAGGTACGACTCCACCCGGGCGCCGTACGCGACGTACCCGGTGAGGAAGCCGGCCGCGAACTCCGGCAGCCGGCCGGTGAACAGGGCACCGAACCAGCCCAGCACCGCGACCACGAAGGCCACGATCGACAGCAGCCAGAACACGATGTACTGCGGGATCAGCAGCAGCATGCGGAAGAACACGGTGAGCCGGCTCTGCCGCCCGGGCTCCGGCACGTCCATCGCGGGCAGCCACTCCCGGCCGCCCGCGGGCAGTGTCGCGGATGCGTCCCACATGCTGTCTCCCTGAGGCCTCGTCAGCTTCCCCCTCCCCCGAACATCGCAGGAGGGGGAGACGGGCGCCCGCCGGACTGGCCCGAACGGGCTGGGGGCGGCGGTCCGAGTACGGCGGCGGCCTCAGGTGCGGCCGGACTCCAGGTCGAGCAGCTGCCGCTTGCGCTCCAGCCCGCCCGCGTAGCCGGTCAGCGAGCCGTCCGCGCCGACCACCCGGTGGCAGGGGCGGACCACCAGCAGCGGGTTGGCACCGATCGCCGCGCCGAGCGCGCGGACCGCCGCCCGGGAGATGCCCGCCTGCTCGGCCAGCGCGCCGTAGCTGGTGGTGGAGCCGTACGGCAGCCGCTCCAGCGCCGCCCACACCCTGCGCTGGAACTCGGTGCCCCGGGCGGTGAACTCCAGGTCGAAGCCGTCCGAGCCGCCCGCGAAGTACGCCCGCAGCTGGGACTCCACCTCGGCGAAGGCGGCGGTGTCCTCCACCCACTCGGGACGGACCACGGCCGCGTTCTTCTGGCCGGTCATCGAGACCGAGGCGAGCGCCAGACCGCCCTTCGCGGTGGCGGAGTCCTCGCCGACCAGCAGCAGCGGTCCGAAGGGGCTGTCGAGGGTGGTGTAACGGGTGGTCACGTGCGCTCCCGGGTCCGGGTCCTTGCCTACCCTCCCCACTCTGCCCGCGCCGGGCCGGCCCGACCGGCGGAAAAACGACATCGCGTCCAGCGGCGGTCAGGAGTCCCGGGGCTCGCCGCGGAAGAGGTGGCGCAGGCGTTCCGCGAACTCCTCGTACTCCTGCCGGCGCTGCTCCTCGTGGTCGGCCTTCACGGCCTCCTCGGCCTTCCGCTGGGCCATCCGGACCTCGGCCTCCACCTCCTCGGACGGGATCCGGGCCACCTCGCCGCCCAGCCGGACGGCGATCTCGTCGGCGGCGGCCGGGTCGGTCTCCTTGACCGAGGCGACCAGCAGGTTGCCGCCGTCGTCGACCAGGGCGCTGATGACCGTCAGGCTCTCCAGCGCGTCCTGGGCGTCCTTGGTCTCGCCGGCCGAGCCGAGCACCGCCCCGGCGCCCAGCCCGAGCGCCAGCCCGACCGGGCCGCCGAGCAGGCCGAGCAGCGCCCCGACCGCGCTGAAGGTCAGGGTCCGGCGCCCGGTGTCGGGGGCGAAGCTGTCGGCGATGTCGAGGTAGCCCTCGGCGGAGCGCTGGAGGATCGCGGCCCCGGCCACCCCCGGCAGGCGGGTGACGTCGTGGAAGGCCTCGAAGGTGTGGGTCGGGTCCTTGAAGGTGTAGAAGAGGACGTTGTCGTCACCGGACATGTTCTGACTGCCCCTCACGGCTGGACGCGGGTCACCCCGTTACCGCTCCGACGCTAGCCGCGCGGGGCCCGCCGCGCCCCTTCAGGGCGTGGGCGGCTGCACCGGACGGCCCTGACGGGCGCTCACCACCATCGCGTGGGTGCCGCCGGCCGCGGGCCCACCCGTGTTCCCGTCGGAGCCGTCGCGGGGGAGGAGGCCGAGCACCCCGGCCGTCAGGGCGGTCGGCCCGGTGGCGAGCGGCAGTGCTCCGACGGCCAGCAGGCCGCGCCCCGGCGGCTCGCCCGTGCTGCGCACGGTGTGTCCCGTCCCCCTCGTGCCAAGACCGTTGGTCCGTCCGTCCCATGAAGGGCTGTCAGGTCCACCGCGATCCCGGGCGCCCGCCGGCCCCGCGCGTCACACGGCTGACCCCTCGTCGGTCGCGGATCGTCCGGTGGGTCGGGAGCATGGGAACGGGAGCACGGGGGGAGGAGCGGTCGAGGAGAGGAGCGGCGCAGTGGTCACCCGTCAGAGCCTGTCCAACCGCGCGCTCGCGCTCTGGCTGCTCGGCGTCACGGCCCTGGTGCTGTACCTCGGGGAGTTCACCGGCACCTCGATCCGGATGGTCGGCCTGCTGGCCTTCCTGCCCGCCCTGGCCGCGGCCTTCTGCACGGTCCGGCAGACCGCCTTCACCGCCGTCTGGACCCTGGCCGCGGTGGCCGGGGCGCTGTTCGGCTACAACCCGCGCGAGCTCGGCGACGCGCTCCTGATGATCGGCCTCACCGCCGCCATCGGCGCCCTCGCGGTGGTCGGCTGCTGGTACCGGATCCGCCGTGAGGAGGAGCTGCTGCGGCTGCGCTCCACCGCCACCGCCATGCAGCAGCGCATCCTGCGCCCGCTCCCGCAGCGCACCGCCGAGCTGCTGGCCGAGGGCGTCTACGAGCCGGTGCAGGAGGACAAGCTGGTCGGCGGGGACATCTACGACGTGGCCGCCTCCGCCCACGGCACCCGGGTGCTGATCGGCGACGTCCAGGGCAAGGGCCTGTCCGCGATCGGGGTGGCCTTCGCGGTGATCGGCGCCTTCCGGGAGGCCGCGCACCGCGAGCCCACGCTGGCCGGCGTGGCCGAGGCGCTGGAGGCCGCCGTGGTCCGGCACAACGCGTACGCGGCCGAGCTGGGCGAGAGCGAGCGCTTCGCCACCGCCCTGGTGCTCGGCTTCGACGGCACCGACACCGCCGAGGTGGTCGGCTGCGGGCACGAGGCGCCGTACCTGCTGCGGCCCGAGCGCGAACCGGTCCCCGTCCCGCTCGCCGAACCCGGGCTGCCGCTCGGCCTCGGCGAACTGGCGGACGGGCCGCGCCCGGCGGGCCGCTTCGGCTTCCCGGCCGACGCCACCCTGGTGCTCTGCACCGACGGCCTCACCGAGGCCCGTTCCGCAGACGGCACCTTCTTCCCGCTGGCCGAACGGCTGGCCGCCGCCCGCGGCCTCCAGCCGGGCCGGCTCGCCGACCACCTGCTCGCCCAGGCCCAGGCGTACACCGCCGGGCGGCAGCAGGACGACATCGCGATCCTGACGCTCCGTCGGCCCTGACGCTCCGTCGTCCGGCCCGGACGCTCCACCGGCGGGGGCGACCCTTCTGCGGTCTGGACCATCTGCCGATGGCGTACGCTCACGCTTCAGCCGCTCCCATCGAGGGCGTCGTGGGCAGCCGTACGACCAGGCAGGAGACAGCACCGTGAGCGCGATCCCGGGCACGGATCTCGACGAGCACCCGGAGCAGGCCGGCTCCCCGCCGGAGGACCCCGGGCAGGAGCGGCCGCCCCGGGAGTCCGTGGCTGCCTGGGGGCGCCGCGCCCTCCACGAGTACGGCCCGGCCCTGGCCGTCTACGGCACGGTGAAGCTGACCGGTTTCACCGTCTTCATGTGGCTGCTCAGCTGGTCCGGCGACTACCTCACCAACAACCCCCGCTTCGGCGGCGGCGCCAAGCCCTGGGACGTGCTCGGCGGCTGGGACGGCTGGTGGTACCAGCAGATCGCCGCCAACGGCTACCACCCCACCCCGCTGAAGGTGATCGGCCCGCCGCCGTTCGAGTACGAGCAGAACTCGGTGGCCTTCTTCCCGCTCTACCCCGGCGCCATGAAGGTGGTCTCCGCCGTCACCGGCCTCGGCCCGTACGGGGCGGGCTTGGTGGTCTCGATCCTCGCCTCCTTCGTCGCCGCCGCCGGGATCTACGCCCTGACGAGCCGTCTGTTCGACCGCCGCACCGGCGTCATCGCCGCCGCCGTCTGGGGCTTCTTCCCCGGCTCCGGCGTGGAGTGGGCGGTCTACTCGGACTCGCTGTTCGTCGCCCTCGCCGCCTGGTCCTGCTACCTGATCCTGGAGCGCCGCTGGCTGGCCGCCGGCGTCACCGTCTTCGTCGCCGGGCTCAACCGGCCGACCGCCGCCGCCCTGGTCGCCGCCCTCGGGGTGGCCGCGCTGATCGCCCTCTACCAGCGCCGGGACGGCTGGCTCGGGCCGGTCTCCGCCCTCGTCATCGCCCCGCTCGGCTTCGTCGGCTACCTGGCCTGGGTGAACTGGCGGATGGGCGACTGGGGCGGTTACTTCAAGCTCCAGAAGGGTGCCTGGCTGCACTTCTTCGACTACGGCGACCACACCTTCGCGGTGCTGAAGACGCTCCTCCTCGGCAAGGGCGCCTACGCCTTCACCTATCCGACCGAGGACATGATCGCGCTCTTCCTGGTCTTCCTGCTGCCGCCGCTGCTCTTCCTCCTGGTCCGCCTCAAGGTCCCGGTCTTCCTGCTCGTCTACACCGCCGTCACCATCGTCCTGGTGCTCGGCAGCGCCCAGATCTTCGGCAACACCTCCCGCTACCTGCTCCCCGTCTTCCCCCTCTTCCTGCCGATCGCGGTGGCGCTGCGCCGCCTCTCCCTGCCCGCCCTCGGGGCGCTGGTGGGATGGGCGGCGATCGCCTCCGGCTGGTACGCGGGCTACGTCCTGTTCGAGCTCGGCATCCCGTAGAGCGGGCGGTTCAGCCGCCGAGGAAGACCGGGTTGGTGAGGGCGGCCATCGGGCCCCAGGGGAGTTCGGGGCCCATGGAGTTGCCCCGGCCCGGGGAGCCGTCGGGCCGGGGGAGGCGGACCTCGGCACGGACGTAGGCGGCGAGCGAGGTGGTGGTGCGCCAGGTGAGGACCCCGGTCCCGCTCGCGGGGAGGGGTTCCTGGCGGAGCTGTCCCTCGTCGGTGATCAGGCGCAGGGTGCCGTTCGGGACGCCCGAGACGGCCAGCCGGACGTCCACCGGGGCGTCCGGTGCGACCGCGAGGCGCTCGCCGATCCCGGCCGTGCGGCCCGCGCCGACGGCGGTGAGGTCGAGCTGCACGGCGGCCGAGCCCGCGATCCAGCTGCGCCCCGCCCGCAGCCCGGCCAGGACGTGGTCCCGGGTCAGGTCCTCGGCGAGCACCACGGTGTGCGGGGCGCCGATCGGCTGCGGCGCGCTGTGCGCGTCGCTGTTGCCGATCGCCGGGAGCCAGCGGCCGCCGTGCCGGGCGGCCCGCACCAGTTGGGCGTCCCAGGTGTCGAGGGCGGACTCGTCGTCGTAGGTCCAGGGCCCGTTCCAGACCTCGACCGCGTCGGCCTCCTCGTAGCCGAACTTCCAGGCGCAGGCCACGTACGGGCAGTACGGGTGCGCGGGCACCACCAGGCCGCCGCCGCGCCGCACCTCGCGGGCGAACCGCTGGTGCACGCCGTCCCGGGCCCGGTAGCGCCAGTCCACCCACTGGCCGGGCCGGGTGCCGAGCGCCAGCCAGTGGCCGTTGCGGGTGGTCACCTCCTCGCCCGGGACCACCAGCAGGTCGGGCCCGGCCAGCGGGCCCCAACTGCCGTGCGAGGACGAGGTGTTGTGGTCGGTGGAGACGATGAAGTCCAGCCCGGCCGCCCGGGCCCCGGCGGCCACCTCCTCGGGGGTGCGGCGCCCGTCCGAGTGCACGGTGTGCAGGTGGCAGTCGCCCCGGTACCAGGCCCGGCCCCGCCCCGCGGCCCGCTCCGCCGGGTAGGAGGGCACGTACGCCGGGCCGGACCGGCCGAACCGGAAGGTCACCTCGACCCGGTACTCCAGCCCCTGCGGGGCCACCTGGTACGGGCCGAGCACCACGTGCCAGCGGCCCGGGCGGACCGGCCCCGGCAGGTAGCCCGGGGTGGCCCGGTCGCGGGCGATCGCGAACTCGGTGCGGAAGCCGCCCGACCAGCCACGGAAGCCCGGGCCGCCCAGCTCGGTGCCCCGCTCGTCGAAGACCCCGATGTCGCAGGAGTTGCCCGGGGTGCCGGGCGGCACGGCCGGGCGGTCGTAGGAGTAACGGACCGCCAGCTCGCGCACGCCCGGCGGGACGTCCACCGGCAGGTGCACGAAGTCGGGCGCGCCGGTCTCCAGACGGCCCGTCAGGACCACCGTCCGCTCGCCGTCCGGGGCCTCCGGCCCGCTCCCCGGCGCCTCCCCGTCCCCGGCCTCCCCGTCCCCGGCCGCCGCTGCTGGGGCGGCCGCTGCCGCGGCGACGGTGAACCCCACCGCCGCGGCCCCGGCCAGCAGGCCCCGCCGTCCGATCCCGTCCGTGGTGGGTTCCTGGTGCTCGCTCATCCGTCCGTCCTCCCCTGGGTGGCTCCGCTGCCGTGCGGCTCCTTCCCCCGCCCGGTGAACCGGTGGTGAGAGGGGCCCCTCGGCTTGCGGGCGGGCCGGTGGCGGGCGGGTACGGCGGGCGTGGTTCGATGGGCGGCCGCTGTCCGAACGAATGAACCGGTGGGACGTCCGTCGTGAACCACACCGCCGCGACGGTCCTCTCCGTCGCGCTGCTGATCCTCGTCCTGGGCTGCGCCGTGGCCCGTCCGCGCGGCCTGCCGGAGGCGGTGGCCGCGGTGCCCGCCGCCGGGCTGCTGGTGGTCACCGACGTGGTGCCCTGGCGGACCGCGGTGGCCGAACTGGAGCGGCTCGGCCCGGTCACCGCCTTCCTGGCCGCCGTCCTGGTGCTCGCCCGGCTCTGCGACGGCGAGGGCCTGTTCCGCGCCTGCGGGGCCTGGATGGCCCGGACCGCCGGGACGCCCCGGCGGCTGCTCGCCCAGGTCTTCCTGCTCTGCTCCGTGGTCACCGCCGTGCTCAGCCTGGACGCCACCGTGGTGCTGCTCACCCCCGTGGTCTTCGCCACCGCCACCCGCCTCGGCGTCCGGGCCCGGCCGCACTCCTACGCCGCCGCCCACCTCTCCAACACCGCCTCGCTGCTGCTGCCCGTCTCCAACCTCACCAACCTGCTGGTCTTCACCGCCAGCGGCCTGGCGTTCACCCGCTTCGCCGCCCTGATGACGCTGCCCTGGGTGGTGGCCGTCGCCGCCGAGTACGTCGTCCTGCGGTGGTTCTTCGCCGCCGACCTGACCGCCTCGGCCCGCCCGCAGCACGACGCGGAGCCGGCCGAGCGGCCGGTCTTCGCCCTGGTGGTGCTGGCCGCCACCCTGGGCGGCTTCGTGCTGGCCTCCGCGCTCGGCGCCGAGCCGGTCTGGGCGGCCGCCGCCGGGGCCCTGGTGCTGGCCGTCCGGGCGCTGCGTCGCCGGACGGTGACGCCCCGCGGGCTGGTGGGGGCCGCCAACCTCCCCTTCCTGGCCTTCGTGCTCGCCCTCGGCGTGGTGGTCAAGGCCGTGGTCGACCACGGGCTGGCCGAGGCGCTCGGCCACCTCACCCCGACCGGGGACTCGCTGGGCGCGCTGTTCGCGTTCGCGGCCCTGGCCGCCGTCCTGGCCAACGTGATCAACAACCTGCCGGCCGTGCTGGTGCTGCTCCCGCTCGCCCTGCCCTCCGGGCCGGGCGCGGTGCTGGCCGTCCTGCTCGGCGTCAACATCGGGCCGAACCTCGGCTACGCGGGCTCGCTGGCCACCCTGCTCTGGCGCCGGATCGTGCAGGAGCGGGGCGGGGAGCCGGTGCGGCTGGGCGAGTTCACCCGGCTCGGGCTGCTGACGGTGCCGCTCGCGCTCGGGCTCGCGGTGCCGGCGCTCTGGATCTCGCTGCGGCTGATCGGGGTCTGACGGACCGTCGGGGCCGGGCCGGGCCGGGCCGGATCGGGCTGGGGGGCTGGCTCAGACCGCGCCGGTCCCGTTCACCTCGCGGAACCACGCGGCGGTCAGCGCCGCCACCTCCTCCAGCGCGCCCAACTCCTCGAAGAGGTGCCCGGCCCCCGGGACCACCACGATCCGGTGCGGGGCCGTGATCCGGGCGGCGGCCTCCCGGTTGAGCGCCAGCACCGTCCCGTCCCGGCCGCCGACGATCAGCAGCACCGGCGCCCGCACCTGCCCGAGCGCCGCTCCCGCCAGGTCCGGCCGCCCGCCCCGGCTGACCACCGACCGCACCCGCTCGGGCCGTTGGGCCGCCGCCTGGAGGGCCGCCGCCGCGCCGGTGCTGGCGCCGAACAGACCGACCGCCAGCCGGGCGGTGGCCGGGTGCGAGCCCAGCCAGTCCACGGCGGTGACCAGGCGGCGGCCCAGCATCGGGATGTCGAAGCGGTAGGCGGCGGAGAGTGCGTCCGCCCGTTCCTCCTGACCGGTCAGCAGGTCCAGCAGCAGGGTGGCGAGGCCGTGCTCCTGGAGGGTCCGGGCGATCGCGCGGTTGCGCGGGCTGTGCCGGGAGCTGCCGCTGCCGTGGGCGAACAGGACCACCGTCGCGGCCGTGCGGGGCACCACCAGGTCACCGGCCAGGGTGGCCGGGCCGACCGGCAGTTCCACCCGCTGGGAGAGCATCGTTCCGCCTCCAGTGCTTCCTCGCACTGCGCCACTGCCCGGCGCCGCCCTCCCGAAACGTGCGCGTCGTCGTGATCCGAGGGGGTGCGGGGGCTCGCCGGGGGCGTACACGGGTGCGACGGAGCGTGACCACGAAGCATCCGCCCCGCAGGCGGGCGAGAGCCCCCTCCGGGGGACAATCAGTACACGGAGCAGTGCAGTTGTGTCCTATCATCCTCCCGGCCCGGAACCGGGTCGCGTCGAACCGCGTCACTCTCGGTGGTCACGGAACGGCACAGCCCCGGCGGCCACGGCCGGGCGGACGGACACCCCAGGGGGGACGAGATGGGCCAGACGCGCTGGGAACTGCCGGAGTACGAGCACCTGCGCGAACTCGGCGCGGGCGCGGCCGGCCGGGTGGTGCTGGCCAGGCACCGGGAGACCGGCACGCCCGTCGCCGTCAAGTACCTCACCGGAACCGCCGCCGACCACCAGGGCTTCCGCGCCGAGGCCGAACTCCTCGGCGGCCTGGACTCCCCGCACGTCGCCCGGCTCTACGAGTACGTCGAGGGCCCGCAGGGCGCCGCGATCGTGATGGAGCTGGTCGACGGCATCTCGCTGCGCGACCTCATCAAGGCCGAGGGCGCCACCGGCCCCGAGGCCGCCCTCACCGTGCTCAAGGGCTCCCTGCTCGGCCTGGCCGCCGCCCACGCGGCCGGCGTGGTGCACCGCGACTACAAGCCCGCCAACGTGCTGGTCGCGGCTGACGGATCGTCGAAACTGGTCGACTTCGGCATCGCCCTGCGCGACGGCACCACCGGCACGGTGGCCGGCACCCCCGCGTACATGGCCCCCGAGCAGTGGGCCGGCAAGCCCGCCGCCCCCACCACCGACGTCTACGCCGCCACCGCGACCTTCTTCGAGTGCCTCACCGGGGTCAAGCCCTACGCCGGCACCACCCTGATGGAGCTGGCCGTCCAGCACACCGAGGCCGACATCCCGGCCGAGCAGGCCCCCGAGGCGCTGCGCCCGCTGATCCTGGCCGGCCTGGCCAAGACCCCCGGGGACCGGCCCGACGGGGCCGCGCTGCTGGTCGAGCAGCTGGAGGAGGCGGCCGGCGCCGCGTACGGGCCCGACTGGGAGCAGCGCGGGCGGCACCGCCTGGCCGCCCTGGTCGCGCTGCTGCCGTTCCTGCTGCCCTCGGCGGGCGGCGAGGTCGGCGGCACCTCCTTCGCCACCACCTCCCTCGGGCCCACGGGCGGGGGCGGCGCCGCGGGCGCGGGCGCCGGTGCCGGCGGGGCCGTGCCGCGGACGGTGCGGCGGGTACGGGTGGTCGGCGCGGCGGCGGGCGCGCTGCTGATCGCCACCGCCGTGGCCGGGGTCGCGGTCGCGGGCGCCTCCGACCCGGCGAACGCGGGCACCGTCGCCGAACCCAAGGTCACCACCACCCTCGGCGCACCGGCCCCCGCGCCCTCCGCCGCGGACCCGACCGCCCCGGCCTCGCCGTCGGACTCCGCCCCGCCGTCCCCGTCGGCCTCCCCGTCGCCCTCGGCGAGCGAGTCCTCCGCCGCCCCGAGCGCCGTGGCCACCACCCCCGGTGCCACCCTCGCGCCCCCGCCCACCAAGGCCCCGCCCACCACCAAGGCCCCGGCCTCCCCGGTCCTCACCACCGCCCCGACCCCTCCGGCGAGCAGTGCCCCGCCCACTCCGTCCGCGCCCTCCACTCCGACGGTCACCCCGCCGGCGCCCCCGCTCCGGGTGCTCTCCATCAACGGGACGGCGTCCTGCAGCACCACCCAGATGACCGTCTCGGGCACCGTGCAGACCGACGGTGCGGCGGACGGCATCCTCACCCTGAGCTGGACCAGCAGCGCCTCCCGCCTCCCCGTCACGCACACCGTGGCGCTCCCGAAGGGGCAGAAGACGGTGAAGTTCAGCGACTCGATGCCCTTCGGGACGGCCTTCTCCCGCACGGTCCGGCTGAACACCACCCCGGCGGCCGCGAGCGGCCAGGGCAGCACGTTCACCAAGGACACCATCACCTGCAACCCGCCCCGCTGACACCGCTGAGAGCAGGACGACCGGCATGACCACCCCGCCCACCCCCGCCCCCGAGCCCGACCCCACCGTCCGCCTCGGCAAGCAGGACACCCCCCTGCCCCTCGGCCCGGTCCGCCCGGCCGAGGACGGGACCGTCCGACTCCGGCAGTCCGCCGACGAACTGCCGGAGGAGACGGTGCGGCTCGGTGGCGCCGCCGAGGAGACGGTGAAGCTCGCGCCCGCCGACGCGACCGTCCGCCTGGGTGCGGGCGCGGGCGCGGGTGCCGCTGCCGGCGCCGACCCGGAACTGACGGTCCGTCTGGCGCCGGACGCCGCCGAGGCCACCGTCAAGCTCTCCCCGGCGGCCGCTCCCGACGCCACGGTGAAGCTGACCCCGGCCGCTCCCGACGCCACCGTGAAGCTGACCCCGGCCGACCCGGCCGCCACGGTGAAGCTCTCCCCGGCCGCCGCCCCCGACGCCGAGGCCACCGTCAAGCTCCCGCCGGGTGGCGTCGCCCTCGACGCGACCACCGAGATGACCGCGACGGCCCTGACGGAGCGCCTCGACCGGACCCCGCCGCCGACTCCCGTCCCGGTCCCCAGCCCCGCCCCCGAGCCCACCGCGCCGGACGGCGGCCTGCGCCGCTTCGGCCCGGGCGTCCCGCCGCAGGCCGCCGCCGTCTGGCACGGCGCGGCCCAGCAGGAACCCCCGCCCCGCCCCCGTCGCCGGGGCCGTTGGGCGCTCTTCCTCCTGGTGCTCCTCCTGGCCCTCGCCCTGCTCGGCTGGTTCGCCTGGCAGCGCTACGGCCGCCCGGTGGCCGTCAACTCCGTCTCCGTGCAGACCGGTTCGGCCGACCTGCCCTGCGACGGCACCCAGGTCATCACCGCCGCGCTGGAGACCGACGGCGGCGCCGGTGACGTCTCCTACCGCTGGCTCCGCAGCGACGGCACCGACTCCGGCCCCCTCACCCAGCGCGTCGAGCCCGGCCACCACACCACCCAGCTCACCCTGCGCTGGTCCTTCCACGGCCAGGGCACCCTCGACGCCACCGCCACCCTCCAGGTCGACGCCCCGACCGCCCACACCTCAGCCGTCTCCTTCCGCTACACCTGCCCCTGACGCACCGTCCGGCCCCCTCCTCGGAGGGGGCACGGCAGCACGGCTCCCGAACCGCTCGGCCAGCGCGTCGACCTCCCGCCGGAGGGCCTCGTCGGTCTCCACCACCCGGCGGGCCACCGTCCGGGTGCCTTCCCCCGTCTGCCGGTACAGGCCGACCACGGCGTGGCCCGCCTCCCGCCCCAACCGCTGCCCGATCCTCCGGGCGGCCTCCTCCAGCGCCTGCACGAGCCGATCGCTCACCCGAACGACACCCCCGCCGCCACGGCCTCGAACGACCGTACGTGAAAGGCCACTTGGGCGGCCTGCTCGTGCAGCAGCTCGGCGTGGCGCAGCAACTCCCCGGGCACGACCCGGAAACCGCCGGCCCCCGCACCGCCGGCCCCCGCAGCGCCGACTCCCGCGCTGCCGGCCCCCGCGCCCGGCCCGGCGGCCGCCCCGGCCCCGAGGAAGGTCAAGCCGGTCAACACCCCTTCCACCACCCGCTCCAGGGGCTCCACCGCCTGCGCCACCAGCTCGGCGACGATCCGCTCCTCCAGCTCCCGGAGGATCCCGTCGACGACCCGTCGGGTCGCCTCCACCAACGCTGCCTCGGCCGCTGCCGCCGCGCCCAGGGTGGCCGCGGTGGCCGCAGTGGCTGCGGCGAATTCCAGTGCCGCCAACGTGAGTTGGGCGATGACCGTTGTCTTCGCCACCACCACCGCGTCGGCCGCCAGCTCGATCGTGGTCGCCACCACGCCGCAGACGGCGACGAGTTCGTCCAGGTGCTCGACGGTCATGCTCCGCCAGCGCTCCGCCAACACCCGGTAGGAGCCGGCCTCGTAGCACTCCGCCATCCCCCGGACGGTCGCGGTCGCAGCCTGGTGACCCCCGTCGAGCTCGGCCGCGAACTGCCGCACCCGCCCGGCGAACTCCCGGACCCGGTCCTCGTCCACCTCCGGCCAGTGGAGCCCGAGGACGTCCGCGACCCAGACCAACTCACCGGGCAACTCGATGGCCAAGGCTTCCCTCACTATGACGTGCAGTCAGTGCTCCATCACGCTCGGTGCATCATAGTCGCTCGCGGGGGCGCCCCTCGCGCCGCCGCCGCGTCGGCTGACCTTCCGTCAGGCGTGGTTGCGAGGAGGACGAGGACGGCGTCGATCACCTCTTGTCGCGGTGGCTGCTTGGCGCGAGCATGGGCAGGCAGTCATGTGGTTCAGGAGGGGATTCCGTCGAGGTGCGGTGGAGAGCGGAGGCCCGCTCTCCGCGTGCCCCGGTACGGATCCGACGACAACGGTGGAGTGGAGCATGGTCTTTGACGCCCTGGTGGCTCTTCGGCGGGCGGGGAATCCGGCCGGTCCGCGTTCCACCGGCCCCGAGTCGGTCTGATGGCCGTCGGTCTGGGCATCCTCGGTCCGTTGCAGGTGCTGGCGGACGGTCGCCCGGTCGATCCGGGGCCGCGCAAGCAGCAGATCATGCTGGCCGCGCTGCTGTGCCACGCCAATACGCGGGTCTCCGCCGACGAGCTGGCCGAGGCGCTCTGGGGGGACGCACCGCCCCGGACGGCGCGGAAGAACCTCCAGGTGTACGTGTGCGCGCTGCGCAGGCTGCTCGGCGCCGGCTCCGAGACCCGGATCGGCCACCAGAGCGGCGGGTACGTGCTGCACACGGTGGCCGAGGAGTTCGACGTGCTCGGCTTCGAACAGCGGGCCTGGACCGGTGCGCCGGCCGCCGCGCTGGAGCTGTGGCGGGGGCCGGTGCTGGACGGGCTCCGGGACGTGCCACTGATCGACACCGTGGCGCAGCGGCTGGACCAACGGGTGCTGGTGGTCTTCGAGGACTGGGTGGAGGCGGCCCTGGCCACCGGTGGCGGTGCGTCGGCGGTCGCCCGGGTCTCGGAGGTCGCGCAGCGGCACCCGTTCCGGGAGCGGCTGCGGATGCTCCAGATGAACGCGCTGAGCCAGGCCGGGCGGCGCTCCGAGGCGCTGGCGGTGTACGACGAGCTGCGCCAGGCGCTGGCCCACGAACTGGGGCTGCCGCCCAGCCCGGCGCTGGAGCGGTGCTACCGGTCGCTGCTGGAGGCCCAGGCCACCGAAGGACCGTGGCCGGTGACGGGCGGTCAGGGCGGTCAGGGCCGTCAGGGGCGGGAGGGGCGGGAGGGGCGGGAGGTCGGGCCGAACCTGCTGCCCTGCGATCCGCTGACCTTCACCGGGCGGGAGGCCGCCGCCCGGGAGCTGACCGGGGTCCTGGTCGGGGGCGAGGGCCGGCTGGCCGTGGTGAGCGGCCCGCTCGGCGCGGGCAAGACCGCGCTGGCCGCGCACGTGGCGCACCGGCTCGGCGAGCGCTTCCCGGACGGCCGGCTGTTCGTCCGGCTGCGCGGCGAGGACGGGCGGGCGCGGCCGGTGGAGGACGTGCTGCGCCAACTGCTGGCGGCCGTCGCCCCCGACCGGGCGGCGTCGGCGGATCCGCGCTGGGAGTGGCAGCTGTGGCTGACGGGGCGTCGGGCGCTGCTGGTGGTCGACGACGCGCGGTGCGAGAGCGAGGTCAGACCGCTGCTGCCGGAGGCGGGGGAGAGCGCGGTGCTGGTGACGGCGCGCCCCGGGCTGATCGGTCTGGAGGGGGCGCACCGGCTCTGGCTCGGCGCCTTCGAGCCGGCCGAGGCGGTGGAGTTCCTCGGCCGGGTGATCGGTGCGGCGCGGGTCGACGCGGACCGGGAGGCCGCCGGGCGGATCGTCCGCTCGGCCGGGCTGCTGCCGCTCGGGGTCCGGCTGGTGGCCGACCGGCTGGCCTTCCTGCGGCACGTCCCGCTGGGGGAGTACGCCGCGCGGTTGGCGGGCGGCCGGGGGCTGCTGGACGAGCTGTGCGGGGCGGACCCGGCGGTCCGGGCCCGGCTGGCGGAGTCGCTCCGGCACCTGCCCGAGGCCTGGCGCAGGACGGCGCTGCGGCTCGGTCTGTGCGAGGAGCGGGTGTTCACCCCGGACCAGGCCGCCGCCGTGCTCGGGAGCGATCCGGGGACGGCGGTGCGGGTGCTGGAACGGCTGCTGGAGGAGGCCCTGGTGGCGGTGGCCCAGCCGGAGGAGGGCGGGGAGGGGGGCACGGGGCTGCGCTACGAGATGCCCGCGCTGCTGCACGCCTACGCGCGCGAGACGGTGGGCGGGCCGGTGGGCCCGCGGCCGACCGGCTATCCGGTGACGGGGTACCAGGACTACGGCTCGGAAGTGGACCTGACATTGTTCGAGCCGGTGCCGTAGCCGCTGACCAGCCGTCATACCGCCGCCGAACCGGCGGCCAGGCACGGCCATACCGCGGATCCCTAACTTCTCTTCCGGGACGGCGTAGCGGACGCCGCCACGACAGAGGAGGACACCATGTCGGAGAACATCAACCCGGAGCAGAACGCCGCCGAGGCCGAGGACGTCGACGTCGTGGCGCACGGTCTGGGCGAGGAGGCCGTCGAGGACGTCTGCGTCATCAACAACCGGGCCGACCTGGCCTGATCCGTCGAGTCGTGCCAACCGGGCCGGCCATCCGGGCGACGGCGTTCGCCGCCGCCATCCGGACGGCCGGCCCGGTGGCCGGCCGCCCCGACCGGGAGATGCCGTGAACATCCTGCTCTGCCCGCTCAGCGACGGCGGCTACCTCTACCCGGCGATCGCCGCCGGGCGGGAACTGGCCCGCCGGGGGCACCGGGTGAGCCTGCTCGGCCGGTCCACCGCCGCGCCGTTCGCGGACGAGGCGGGACTGCCGTTCGCGGCGGCGGAGGAGTTCGGGGGGCGGCAGGCGTTCTCGGCGGCCCGGTGGGGCACCACCGGAGCCGCGCAGTACCGGGCGACCGTACGGGCCGCCCGGCAGGCCCGGGCCGACCTGCTGGTCACCTCGGTGCTGTGCAACGGCACCCTGCTCGCGGCCGAGGCGCTGGACCTCCCGGTGGTGGTCATCGGCCTCTCGGTCCACCTGTGGAACTACCGCAGCGGTGGCGCGGACGAGCCGCAGTGGGGCCGGACCAGGCAGAACCGCACCGACGAGTGCCTGGAGCTGTACGCGGCGGTCCGGGAAGAGGCCGGACTGGCCGGACGGGCACCCCGCCGGCCGGAGAACCCGCTGCACGGCGACGCCCTGCTGCTCCGTGGCATCCCGGAACTCGAGTACCCCGGCGCCGAGTTGCCCGAGCGGACGTACCAAGTGGGCCCGCTGGACTGGGAACCGGCCGCCGACCGGGCGGAACTCGCGGACATCACAGGAGCGTTGGACCGCTGCGGCAAGCCGGTCGTCTACGTGCACCTGGGCCGCTTCTTCGGCGGCGGCAGCCCGTGGCCCCGACTCAACACCACCTTCACCGGCGGACGCTTCCAGGCGGTGGTGGAACAGGGACGGACCGCCGACCCGCAGCCCGCCCCCGAGGCCGACGTCCTGCTGGTCCGCAGACCGTGGCTGGGGCCGCTGCTCGACCGGGCCGGGCTGGTGCTGACCAACGGCACCTCCGCCCCGGTGCTGGCCGCGCTGCAGCGCGGTCTCCCGCTCGGAGTCTCCCCCAACGGCTCCGAGCAGCCGGTGCTGGCCGCCGCCTGCCGACGGGCCGGCGCGGCCGTGCACCTCCCGAACACACCGGAGCCCGACCAGCGGGCCCGGCTCGACGCGGCCTGGCAGGACGACCGGCTGCGCGAGAACGCCCGCCGCCTCGGCCGCCGGCTCGCCGCGACGCTCGGTGCGGCCCGCGCCGCCGACATCGCCGAGCAGGTGGCCCAGCAGAGTGCGACCCCCAGGGAGAACCATGATGACGCGATCGGTCGGTCCGGACACCGCGACGGTGCGGCGGCTGTCGGCGGGCCTGCTCCGGTGGGTGCGGCTGCACGCCGAGTTCCTTGACTCCCCGTCAGGACGGGCCGAGCTGCCGGTGACCCCACGGGTGAAGGCCCTGCTCCAGCTCGCCCTGCTGCGCCGCTCCTGGGAGCGGGCGACCCCGGCCGACCCCGGCCTGGACGAGGTGACCGCCGTCCTCGGGCGGGTCTGGCGCGACCCGGACCACCTCGGCCTGCTCACCCTCGACCCGCGCTACGCCACGGGCTTCCAACTGATGTACGGCGCGCTCGCACCCGCCGGCGCCGTCCACGACTCCTACCGCGAGGTGCTCACCGGGCTCACGGCCGGCCGTGCCCTGGCGCCCGAGCGGAGGACGCCCTTCGGGCAGCTGGAGACCAGGTACTACGCCGATCTCCTCGGGCTCGCCCACCGGTTCGGCGACTACCCGGCGCTGTACCGGGCGAGCCTGCTGGCCGAGCACGGCGACGGACAGCCGATCACCGACCTGGAGGTGTGCGACGTGACGCACACGGTCTTCCACCTGACCGACTTCGGCGGCCACGCCCCGGACCTGACGGACGGTGAGCTGGCGCACGCCCGCGACCGGGTGGACCGGCTGACCGAACTCGCCGTGCGGGGCCAGGAGTGGGAGCTCGGCGCGAAGCTGCTGCTGGCGCAGCACTGCCTCGGCCTCGACCCGCTGCACACCTCCTCGGGGGCGGCCGTCCTGCGGATGCTGATCGAGGTCCAGGCCCCCGGCGGCGCGATCCCGGGACGGTCCGCCGACCGGGCGGCCGAGGACGGGACCACCGTCGAGTTCTTCCGGAAGTCGTACCAGGCCACGGTCGTGGCGGCGTTGACCACGGTCACCCTGCTGAACAGCCGGGTCGGCGAGCCGGTGCTGGGCGGTGCCCGGTGACCCGGACCCTGAGCGACGGCGCACGCATCCTCCAGGGCGAGCGGACCTGGTGGTTCCTCGGCCCCGGCGGCGGCCTGGCCCGACTGCGCGACACCCAGGTGACCGCCGACGGCGGGCTGGAGGCCGGCGCCGAGAACCGGCTGCGCGAGCTGGGGATGTTCACCACCACCCCGCCGCGCGCCTACGAGCTGACCGTGCTCACCAGCACGCACTGCAACCTGGGCTGCGGCTACTGCTTCCAGAACACCGCCCAGGACCTGACCGGCGGAGCCCGCCCGCCCCGGATCGCCCGGACCAGGCTGAGCTCGCGGACCATCACCGACATCCTCGACTTCACACGGCGTCAGATGGCCGCCGCCGAGCTGGAGAGGATGAACATCCTGCTGTTCGGCGGCGAGCCGCTGCTCAACCCGCGCGGCTGCCTGGAACTGCTGGAGCGGGCGGCGGACCACGGCCTCGGCCACGCCCGGATGATCTCCAACGCCACCCTGCTCAAGCCGAGGCTGGCCGCCCAGCTCGCCGAGCGGGGGCTGCGCAGCGTGCAGATCACCTTCGACGGCGACCGGCCCGACCACGACCGGATCCGGATCGGGCGCGCGGACGGCAGCGGCACCTTCGACACCATCGTGCGCAACATCGTCCGGGCCTCCGAGGTCTCCGAACTCCGCTGGCAGCTCCGGGTCAACGTCTCCCAGGAGACCTACCTGGGCGTCGACGCGCTGATCGACCGCCTGGCCGGCGCGCTCGACCCGGCCCGCTGCTCCCTCTACTTCGCCCAGGTCGGGGACGTCGGCATCGGCTACGGCAACGACCTGCTGCACACCGGCGAGCTGTCCGCCCGCTTCTCCGGCTGGCAGCGCCGGGCCCTCGACCTCGGCTTCACCGTCTCCCGCCCGCAGGCGTACCGCCCGTGCGCCACCTGCGGTCACGGCGACGGCCGCTACGGCGCGGTGGTCAGCGCGGACGGCACGCTGGCCAGCTGCTGGGAGACGGCCGGGAAGACCGAGTGGGAGGTCGGCTCCGTCACCGCCGGCTACCTGCCGAGCGAGGTCACCAAGGAGCGCTGGGTCGGCTGCGAGGACCTGTACCAGCACGACGAGGACCGGCGGACCCTGGCCGCCTTCCGCGACTCGGTGGACGCGGCCCTGCTCGACTACCTGGACCTGACGGGACGTCTGTAGCCATGCCGACCGACATCGCCGAGGTCGCGCCGCCGGCCGGGCTCCGGCGGGTGGGGGACGGTGCGCTCGACTGGCTGGAGCGCCACCTCGCCTGGTTCGACCCGTTCTCGCCCCAGGCCGGTGCCTCGGCGCACGGCACCTCGGCACACGGCAAGGCCAAGGCCGCGCTGGAGCTGGCGCTGCTCCGCCACTGCTGGGCCCGGACGGCCGACGAGGGCGACCCCCGGTTCGGCCGGGTGACCAACCTGGTCCGCACCCTCTGGCGGCAGCCCGAGGTCCGACGGCTCGTCACCGCCGTTCCGGCCCAGGCGACCTACTACGGGCTGGTCCACGCCGCGCTCGACCCGGACGGTCCGCCGGACGGGACGGTGCTGGACCGGGCCGCGGTCGACGGCCTGTCACCGTACCTGCGGCTGGAACTGCGGTACTACGGCGACCAGGCGCGGGCCCGCCACGACATCGAGTCGTACGCGGAACTCGCCGAACGGAACGTGCTGGTGACGCTGCCCGCGGTGGTGCGGGAGCGGGCGGTGCCTGAGCGGACGGCGCCGGACGGCGAGCCGCCGGTCAGCATTCCGCAGGCGTACGCGGTCACGCACTCCAGCTACTACCTGACCGACTTCGGCCGGACCGCCCCGCCGCTCTCCGCCGAGCAGCTGACGGGCGCCCGGGAACTGGTCCGGGCCGTGCTGGAGCACTGCGTCCGGCGGGACTGGTGGGACCTGGCCGCCGAGCTGATGATGGCCCAGGTCTGCCTGGGGGAGCGGCCGTTGGACACCCCCTGGGGCCGGGACGCCCTCGCCTGCCTGGCCCGGGCCCAGCGGCCGGACGGCGCGATCCCCGGACGCTCGGCCAACACCGCCGCGCCGCCGTCCGCCCCGGCCGGCGAGTTCTTCGCGGCGGCGTACCACACCACCCTGGTCACCGCCCTGATGGCGCTGCTGGTCTCCTCGGCGGGTGCCCGGTGAGCCGCCCCGCGGGCCGCCGCCGGTGGGTGCTCATCAGCCCGGAGTACACCCGGCTCTGGTTCGGCCAGGCGCTCTCCACCGTCGGGGACGCGGTCTTCTCCACCGCCCTGGTGCTCTGGGTGGCCACCGACCTGGCGGCCGGCCGGCCCTGGGCGCCGCAGGCGGTCAGCGGTGTGGTGCTGGCGACCAGCCTCTCCGTCCTGGTCGTCGGCCCGCTGGCGGGTGTCTTCGTCGACCGCTGGGACCGGCGGCGCACCATGCTCGGCACCGAGGTGCTGCGCGGCGGGCTGGTCGGCGTGCTGGCCGCCGTCTCCTTCCTCCCGGCGGACGCCCTCCCGATCGGACTCTGGCTCGCCCTGATCTACCTGACGGTCGCGGTGCTCAACGCCGTCGGCCAGTTCTTCACCCCCGCCCGGATCTCCGTCATCGCCGACATGGTCACCGGGGAGGGTGAGCGGGCCCGCGCGGCCGGCATCGCCCAGGCGACCGGCACCACCGCCTGGATCATCGGGCCGCCGCTGGCCGCGCCACTGCTGTTCACCGTCGGCATCCAGTGGGCGCTGCTCTTCAACGCGCTCTCCTACGTGGTGTCCTGGTTCGCCATCCGGTCGGTGCGCCCGGACCCCTCGGCGGCCCCCCGCCGGACCCGGCCGAAGGCCGAACGGCCGAGCCTGGTCCGGGACTTCGTGGACGGCCTGCGGTTCTACAGCGGCAACCGCTTCCTGGTCGCGCTGCTGCTGATGTCCGTGATCGGCCAGATCGGCGCGGGGGCGCTGAGCGCCCTGAACGTCTTCTTCGTCACCGACAACCTGCACGTCTCCGCCCAGCTGTACGGCTACCTCGGCACCGCGACCGGGATCGGCGGCATCCTCGGCGCGCTGGCCTCCGGCCGCGTGGTGGAGCGGATCGGGGCGCGCCGCGCCGCCTGGGTCGCGCTGCTGGTGAGCGGTGTCCTGCTGGTGCTGTACTCACGGCAGGGCAACTTCCTCGCCGCCACGGCCCTGCTCTTCGTCTTCGCGCTCCCGATCACCGTACTGAACAGCGCGCTGTCACCGCTCCTGCTGGACGCCGCCCCGGCCGAGTTCCGGGCCCGGGTGATGGCGGTGTTCTACCCGGCCACCCGGCTCGCGTCGATGCTCGGCGCGGTGCTCTCCGGCTGGATCGCCGGGACCGGGCTGGACGGCTTCCGGGCCACGCTGCTCGGGATGCGGTTCGGGCCGATCGACACCGTACTGGTGGCCGCCGGGATCGTGATCGTGCTGGCCGGGGTCTACGCCCGCAGCGCACTTCCCGTCCTGGACAAGGCAGTTGACGGGACGGCGGGGGCGGCCCCCGACCAGCCGGCCGAAGCCTCAGCCTCGGCCCCTCCGGAGCGCAGGCCGGCTCCGGAGGGCAGGCCGTGACCTGTGCCGGCTGCGGGCGGAGCGTCGCCGACACCGACCGGTTCTGCGCCGGGTGCGGCACTCCGCTGGCCGCCGGCCCGCAGCGCGAGACCCGGCGCAAGGTCTCCGCGCTCTTCCTGGACCTCGTCGACTCCACCGCCCTGGCCGAACGCCTCGACCCGGAGGCACTGCGCCGGGTGATGGACCGGTGGTTCGCCGGCTGCGTCGACGCCGTCGCCGAACACGGCGGCGCGGTGGAGAAGTTCATCGGCGACGCCGTCCTCGCCGTCTTCGGCGCCACCACGGCCCACGAGGACGACGCGCTGCGGGCGGTGCGCGCCGCCACCGGGGCGCTGGCCACCCTGGCCGGACTCACCGCCGAACTCAGCGCCGAGTACGGCGTGGCACCGGAGGCGCGGGCCGGGATCTGCACCGGCGACGTCGTGGTGCTCACCCGGCCCGGGGACGACTTCCGCGTCATCGGCGACGCGGTCAACACCGCCGCCCGTCTCCAGACCGCCGCCCGGCCCGGTGAGGTGCTGCTCTGCGCCGACACCGCGGCCATGGCGCGCGGGCAGGTCACCCTCGCGCCGGTCGCGCCGCTCAGCCTGAAGGGCAAGGCGCGGCCGGTCCCCGCCTGGCGGGTCACCGCCCCCGGGCCGGCCGTCGGACCGGCCGCTCCGGGCATCCCGTTCATCGGACGGGAGGGCGAACTCCAGGTACTGGAAAGCAGTTTCCGGCGGGCCCGGCAGCGGCGCCGGGCGCAGCTCGTCACCGTGGTCGGGACGCCCGGCATCGGCAAGTCGCGGCTGGTACGGGAGTTCCTGGCCGGGCTCCCGGCGGACGAGGTGGCGGTGCTGACCGGCCGCTGCTCCGCCTACGGCCGGGGCATCACCTTCCGGCCGCTCGCCGAGATGCTCGGCGCGCTGCCCGGCGGCCTGCCGGCGCTCGCGACGGATGGGGCACCTGACGGCCCGTCGGAATCACCGCGCGCGGCGCAGGTGCTCGGCCTGGTGGAGAAGGGCGGCTGCACCGGCCTGGTCGGTGTCGAGGACATCACCTGGGCGACCGGGCACCTGCTCGAAGTGCTGGGCCGCAGCCGGGCGGTGGTGATGGTCTGGGACGACCTGCACCGGTCCGAGCCGAGCCTGCTGGACCTCATCGAGGAGCTGGCGGTCCGGCTGCGGGACACCCCGGTCCTGCTGCTCTGCCTGACCCGTCCCTCCCTGCTGGAGCGCAGGGCCGGCTGGGGCGACGGACGGCCGGACACCAGCACTCTCGAACTCGGCCCGATGACGGCCGCCCAGACCGCCGAACTCCTCGGCCACCTGGCGCTCCGCGAGGAGGTCCAGGCGCACCTGATGCCGGCCGACTCCGGCCGGGTCGCCGCCCTGTGCGACGGCAACCCGCTCTTCGCCGAGCAGCTGATGGACGTCCTCGCCGAGGGCGCCCCGGGCACCCGGGTCCCGCTCGGCATCCAGGCCCTGCTGGGCGCCCGGCTCGACCAACTGCCGGAGGACGAACGGCGATCGGTGGAGCTGGCGGCGGTGATCGGGCGTGAGTTCACCCGCGACCTGCTGGTGCTGATGGCCGAGGCGGAGGCCGTCGCCGCCCCCGCCGTGGACGAGGCGACCGCCCGGCTGGTCCGGCGGCGCATCCTGGAGCAGGGCCGAGCCGGCACGCTGCGCTTCGCCCAGGAGCTGCTCCGCGACACCGCCTACGAGTTCACCCCGAAGGCCTGCCGCGAACGTCGGCACGAGCTGCTGGCCCAGTGGTTCGCCCGGGAGCCGGAGCCGGACCCGCTGACGGTGGTCCACCACGTCGAGGCCGCCCACCGGCTGCGCCGCCAACTGCGGCCGGGGGACACCGGCCTGCCGGCGCTGGCGAGCACGGCGGCGGACACCCTGACCGACGAGGGCCTGCACGCCCTGGCCCGCCGGGACCTGCCCGCCGCCGTCCAACTCCTCTCACGCGCAGCCGACTTGCTCCCCGTCGGCGACCGCCGCCACACCGCGCTCGCGCTGCGCCTGTGCGACGCCGGGATCGGCCTCCGGGACGCGGAGCTGTGCCGTACCGCCCTGGACCGCGCCGCGGCCGTCGGGCCGGACGACCCGGCGGCCGCGGCCGTCCGCACGGTCCAGCGCGGCATCGTCGAGCTCCGACTCGGCCTCGCTCCGACCTCTGCGGCGGAGCCGGAGCTCGACCCCGAGGACCACCTCGGCTGGTGCCGACTGCACCAACTCCGCGCCCACCGGCACCTGGTGGCGGAACGCACCGCCGCCGCCGAGGCCGCGCTGCGGCTCGCGGTGGAACGTGCCCGGGCCATGGCGGACGACGACGAGGAGGACCGACTGCTGGGCGCCGTAGGCGAGTTGGCGCGGCGTTCGCCTCTTGCGGTGGCCGCCGGGCTCGACCTCTGCGCCGAACTGGGCGAGCGGTTCGCGGACGGCTGGGCCCTGCTCGTCCCGGTCCTGCTGACCAGGGCCCACCTGACGGCACTCGGCGGCGACCTCGACACCGCCCGCCGCATCCTGACCGACCTGCCGGCCGCCGCGCGCGACAACCGTTCCGACCCGGGCGACGCGGCGGTGCTCGCCACCGCCGGGTACGTCGAATCCCTGGCCGGGGAGCACCGGGCGGCCGAGGCCCGGTACCGGCAGAGCCTGGCCGCACGCCCCGCCGGTCCGCACGCCCAGGAAGCCGAAGTGGCCATCGCCCGGGCGCTGTTCGCCCGAGGGAGGACCGCCGAGGCGGCGGCCTCCCTCCCGCAGGACGGCGGCGCCGGCCTGCGGGCCCGGATCGGCGTGGCCGCGCTGCGTGGCCGGATCGCCTCGGCACTCGGCCGGCACGAGGAAGCGGTCGCCCTGGCCTCCGGCGCACGGGCCCTGGCCTCCGGGGTGGACGACCCCTGTCTGGTCGGTGGCGCGCTCCTCGACCTGGCCGTGGTGCACCGGGCGGCGGGCCGGCGGCAGCAGGCCCGGGAGGAGGGTACGGCGGCGCTCCGGGCCTTCGAGGCGAAGGGCGCCGTGCTCCTGGCCGACCGTGTGCGCGCCTGGCTGCACGCCCCCGGAGGCCCGGATGTCTGAGTCGCCGCCCTGGCGCCGTCCGCCGCGCGACCAGTTCCCGGGCGTGCCGGCCTGGAGCATGCCGATCACGACGGTGCCTCAGGAACCCTTCGCCATCAGCCCGTCGGGCCCCGCGCCCGTCACCCGGGAGTGGGCTTGGGGCGGCGCGGACGGCTCCGGCGTCCGGGTCTGCGTGCTGGACAGCGGCGTGGAGGCCGACCACCCCCTGGTCGGTGGCCTCGACCGCGCCATGGACGTACGCCCGGACGGGACCGGCGCGTTCGTCGTCCGGCCGGTCGACCCCGGTGAACCCGGTGACACCGCCGGGCACGGCACCGCCTGCGCGAGCATCATCCGCGCGCTCGCCCCCGGCGCCGCGATCACCTCGGTCCGGGTCCTCTCCAACGGCGCGCGCGGCACCGGTACCCACGGCACCGGAGCGGCGCTGCTCACGGGCCTGCGCTGGGCGATCGACGAGGGCTACGACGTCATCAACATGAGCCTGTCCACCACCAAGCCCGAGTTCCGCGACGAGCTGCGCGACCTCGCCGACGCCGCCTACTTCCGACGCAGCGTCATCGTCGCCGCCGCCCACAACATGCCGGTGCGCAGCTACCCCTGGCTGTTCCCCTCGGTCATCTCGGTGGCGAGCCACGACGGCCCCGACCCGAGGTCCTACTACTACAACCCCGCCCCGCCGGTGGAGTTCTACGCCCAGGGCGTCCGGGTCCCGGTGGCCGGGCTCGGCGGAAGGCGCATGCTCTCCACCGGCAACAGCTTCGCCACCCCGCACATCGCGGGCATCTGCGCGCTCATCCTCGGCAAGCACCCCGCCCTGACACCGTTCCAGCTCAAGTCCGTGCTCTACCTGGCCGCCGAGAACGTGACCGCCCTGTCCGCCGACACCGATCCCGATGGGGGCCACCGTGCCGACCGAACCGCCCCGGACCGCTGACCTCACGCAGCGCCGACTCCTCCAGTCCGTCGTCGAGGTGGCCCGCAGCGTCTTCGGGGCCGCCGCCACCTCCGTGATGCTGGTCGACCCCGCCACCGGCGACCTGGTCTTCGAAGCCGTCGCCGGCGAGGGCGAGCACCACCTCGTCGGTACCCGTCTCCCCGGCGGCACCGGCATCGCCGGCTGGGCCGTCCTCACCGGCCAGCCCGTCGTCGTCGACGACGTCACCGAGAGCCCCCTGTTCGCCCGCCCGGCAGCCGAGTCCACCGGCTACGTCCCGCGCAGCATCATGGCCGCCCCCCTGATCTGCGAGGGCGACTGCGTCGGCGTGCTCTCCGTCCTGGACCGCGACAGCCGCCCGCGCTCCGACCTCGGCGACCTCGGCTCCCTCGGCCTCCTGGCCACCGAGATGGCGACCGTCCTCGACCTGCTCGTCCACCTCCGCGCCCGGCAGACGCCGCCCGCGCCGCTCGACCAGCCACTGCTGCAACGGCTCGCGGAGCGCCTGCCCACGGCCCCCGACCACGTGCGCGCGACGGTCACCAAGCTCCTGCTGATGGCCGACGACATGCTGGCCGCCGACGGCTGATCCCGAACCCTGCGACGAGATGACAAGCGTTCACGAAGCCGCTTTGATCTGCCTGGACTCCTCCGTGGCCGTGCCCGGAGCCGCCCTGGTCACGCCACGCCCGGTTGCGCAGTGCCTGGGCCGAAGGCCGGTTCCTGGCTTCTCCCGGATCGTCCGGGCAGCTCAACACACCCCGGCCGACATGATGCCCCTGCGTGTCCTGGCAGCGGCCAGGACCGTTGTCAGTGCCAGGTGAGGCTCAGAGGTGCGGCCACGGATGTCCGTGGCCGCCTTTAGACTGGCCCCTTCATGTAAGACGGCGGAGCCTGACGCGTACCTCCTGGCGGACGCGGCCAGTGGATCTGGGGTGGCGAGGCCGTGCACCTAGTAGGGGATCGCTAACGTGTTCGATGGCGCAGCTGGGCATGTCCCGGTTTGTGGTGTCCATCCTTCAGGCTCGGTGCATGTGGTTCGGAGGAACAATGTCTGCTCTTGAGGTTGTCGAGATCTGCGCTGGTGCAGGAGGGCAGGCCCTCGGACTCGAGCGAGCAGGTTTCGAGCACAGGCTCGCTGTCGAACTCGACGAGAACGCGTGTGCCACCCTCAAGCTGAACCGGCCGTCGTGGAACGTTCAGCAGGGCGATGTCGCCGACGAGAAGACCTGGAACCCCGAAGACCACCACGGTGTCGATCTGCTGGCCGGGGGCGTGCCGTGCCCGCCGTTCACCATCGCGGGCAAGCAGCTCGGAGCCACCGACGAGCGTGACCTCTTCGCCTGGGCGGTCCAGCTGGCCGGCCAGGTCAAGCCCAAGGCACTGATGCTGGAGAACGTCCGGGGCCTCAGCGCCAGCCGCTTCTCCGCCTACCGCCAGCACGTCCTGGACACGCTGCGCGATCTCGGTTACGTCGGCGAGTGGAGGCTCCTGCAGGCGTCGGACTTCGGTGTGCCGCAGCTCCGCCCGAGGTTCGTCCTGGTGGCGCTCCAGGAAGAGTACGCGGACTACTTCCACTGGCCGGAGCCCCACGAGGAGCCGGCACCCACGGTCGGTGAGGCCCTGAAGGACCTGATGGCGGCCAACGGCTGGCCCGGCGTGGACGAGTGGGTTGCCCGTGCGAACGGCATCGCCCCGACCGTCGTCGGCGGCTCCAAGAAGCACGGTGGTGCGGACTTGGGGCCCTCGCGGGCCAAGGCTGCCTGGGAGGCCATGGGGGTCGACGCCTGGGGCATCGCGAATGAGGCTCCGGAGCCCGGCTTCACCCCCGCGGTGAGCAAGAAGGGCGAGGTGCGCGGAGGTCCGAAGCTGACGAGTCGGATGGCAGCCCGCCTGCAGGGTTTCAGTGATGACTGGCAGTTCGCCGGAGGCAAGACCACTGGTTACCGGCAGATCGGGAACGCCTTCCCGCCGCCCGTCGCCGAGGCCGTCGGAAGGCAGATCGCCAAGGCATTGAACAAGCAGGGCGAGCCGCGCAAGCGGGCAGAGACCACGCACGACCCGGTCTACCGCCTGCTGCGAGGGCGTTCCCAGGCACTGTCGGCGGAGCGGATCGTCGCCCTGCTGGCCAAGCAGGACGTCGTGATGGAGCTGCCGGAGGTCGAGCAGCGCATCACTCACCTCGGCCGGGACTTCGAGATCGAGACGGTCGAGCTCAAGGGCGTCCAGAGCTACCTGCTCCGGGACTTCAAGGCGTTCCTCGGACAAGAGGGCCACGAGCGGCACGAGCTGTTCAAGGCCAACAAGGCCAGGATCAGCTGACGGAGGTGCCCGCAGGTGCTGCAGCCTGCGGGCACCGTGGTCGTCAGGCCCTGGACGGCTCGGGAAGCTTGGGGGCGGTGGTGACGGGATCGCCCTCCCGCGCCACTGCCCATCTGGCTCCCTCGAGCTCGACCCAGGGATCCTCCGTGCGGTCCGGCGTCCAGGGGGCGAGACGGATGCTCACCGACTCCCCGGGGCCTGGAACGGGCAGTCCAAGTGCCTCGGCGATCTCCTGGTGTATCCCGTACTGGCCGAGGATGATGATGCCCTCGGGCTGCAGGGCGGACCGGGAGCCACCGTTGTACCGGATGCGCTTCATGTAGTCGTCCTGCCGGGCGACCGTGGCGACCACGGATCGCGAGATGATGCGTCCTCGGGCCCGCCGGAAGAGCTCGTTCAGCCGCTTCGTTCCGTGCTTGTGCGCGAACACCGCGTCGATGTCCTCCTGAGGGAGCCTCAGGAGGACGTTGTCCTGGAGCGGTGCATCGCGATAGATCCAGTGGACAGCCGACTCGCGAGCCGCCGCGGACAGCGACCGCTTGCCGTCCCGGTTTCCGGTCTTGGTCAGCACGGCTTCGCTGACCCGGAACAGTCCGGCTGACCACAGACCCTCCTCGTCGCTGGCCCAGAGGCCGAGGCAGAGGTGGCCCATGGCCTCCGGCGGGATCATCCAGCGGCCGAACTCCTGCGAGTACTTGCAGTCCACGTCGCTGCCGGCGATGGAGTAGTCCATCTTGTCGCCGTCCTCGAAGCCGAACTCGCGCTGGAGGTTGATCTCGACCAGCGTCCCGGCATGGGTCTTCTCGGTCTTGTGCAGGTCCTCCCAGCGGAACCGCCCGGTGTGCTGGCCGTCCAGCAGCATGTCGAAGGTGCGGCGGATGGCCCGGGCGAACCGCTCGCCCGAAGGGTCCGCCGCCTTGAGGGCGAGCGCCACCAGGTCGAGTCCGGGGTCGTCCGGCAGGGCGGAACCAGCTGGGAACAGTTCGAGCGGCGATGACGTCACGTCAGTTTTCCTCCAGGCAGGGAAACATGGCTGGCTACGAGTGCGATGCCGGTCAGCCGGCCACCTCCGGCGAGGCCTCGACGACCACGCTGTCGGGGTGGCTGGAATCCTTGGCCTGGAAGCGGACCAAGCGCCGGGTCGAATCCATGGCGGACTTCGGCGGTACCAGGGCGAACGCCATGACGACCTTGGACGGGACAGCGGCCCCCTGCCTGATCGCTGCCGGGATGGCGCCCTGGTCGTCGCGCTTGCCCTCGACCACCGGGTACAGCAGGGCAACGCCGGTACGGGCGCCGACCCGGTCGTCCGCGGCACCGCTGCCGACCGCGTTGACGAGGGCCTCTGCCACCTTCCGGTGGTCGACACCCGTGATGCGGCCGAAAGCGGACTTGCCAGCCTGGCGGCTACGCGTGACCAACGACATCGGGACCGAACCGGCCACGGTGGCCGAATTCCCGTCCTTCTTGACGAGCTGAGGAGCAATCAGGAGCCAGTCGTCGACCGTCGCCAGGCGGCCGTCGAGCTGGGCCAGGTAGCGGAGGTGCGGGAGGAAGATCCCCTCACGCTCCCACTCGAGGCGGCTCAGCACGGAGAGCAGCTCGGCGTGGCTGACCCGTGCGGTGAGTGCCTCGAAGGCAGGCTCTGGCTGGCCGGGAGCGCTGAATCCATTCGGCTCGGCCGTGAGGTTCTGCAGCAGAGGTGCCCACCGGTGGACGTTCCGGGCGAGCGCGTCGGCATCCTCGGGGTAGGCGGCGGGCTCGATGGTTTTGCCGGGAGAGCGCACCTCGACGAGTTCGGCGTTGAACATCTTGTTCCGTGCCGACGGCTTGATCCACGGGAGGTGCTGCGCGACCAGCGGCGGTACCTGGGACGGCGTCACTTGCGGCATCCCGTCCACCAGTTCGGCGTACTGGGCCAGCTGCTCCCGGAACAGCTCCTCGTCGCGGCAGATGGCCTCGAACGCCTCGTACAGGTCGGCGGTGGACGTCTTGGTCATCGGCTCCTCGCGGCCGATGAACAGACGCACGAGGTCGGCGTAGCCCGGACGGAAGCCGAACCACCGGCCCATCTGCATGAGCGTGTCGGCCTGCTTCGTCATGCGCCGGTAGTAGGTGACCGTGAGCCCCTCGACGGTGAATCCCCGGGAGAGCTTGGTGCCGCCGACGAGGATCTTCCACACGTTCGGCGTGCGGTCGAAGTCGAGGTCCAGCTGTTCGAAGTACTTGTCCGAGTCGCCGTTGACGATCACGACCGGGTTGCCGCCCGAGCCGATCAGTTGACGGGCCCGGCTGACGTAGGGCCGGAGGTCCTCGTAGCTCGCCGGATTGGGCAGGTCGGCCGCCCTGGCCCGGGAGACCGGGGCGAAGTCCTCCGCCCAGAGGGCGGCGAGCCGGGCGTGGCCCTCGGAGGAGGCGTAACCGGACTGGTGCCAGGCGGAGTTGATCTGCAGGGCCAGCTCTGCGTGGTCGTCCTTCCGGACGGACTGGTGGACGAGCATCGTGTGGTGGCGGAACGGACCCTTGGCGACGCCGTGGTCGGAGCGGAAGAGCTTCAGCGCGCCGGAGAGGAGGAAGCTGTCCAGTGCCTCCTGGAGACGGTCCCCGGCGTCCCCCCAGATGCCCCGGACATGCGCCTTCTCCTGCGAGTTGGCGACAGTCCGCTCCGACGGGGGGACCGGCGAATCGAGGTCGTGGAAGTCCTGGACACCCATGTACCCCTGCGGGCGGGGGAGGGAGATCAGGAAGTCGCTGGGGAAGATGTCGGCCGCGTCGCCAGGGTCCACGAAGACGTTGGCGAACGGGGTGGCGGTGTAGCCGACGTACTGGGCACGCGGGAGCAGGCGGAGCAGTTCCGAGATCAGGCCGTTGATCGCGGTCCGTTCGACGGCACCCTTCTCCGACTTCTTGGGGTCGGTGGTGTTCACGGAGGCCTGGTCCGACTCGTCGTCGATGATGAGTGCGGGGAGCTCGCCGAGGAGTCCGTGGATCTGCTTGAGGTCCTTGACCAGCTTCGTCAGGACCGTCTTGTTCTTCTTGACGATCAGGACGCGAGCGGCGGTGTGGTGCAGGTTGGCCGGATCGTGCAGGGGCAGTGCGGGCGAGCGCTTCTCGAACTCGAGCGCGCGGATGCCCTGGGCAAGGCTCTCGTAGTCCTTCTCCCGGGTGGTGAGGCGCTCGACGTCGAAGGCCTGCAGCATCGACGGCCGCGCGCCGTGCTTCACGAATTCGGGCCAGTCCTCGTCGTCGCCGACGTAGTCGATGCCGACCAGGGTGTCGGGATCGTCGACGTCAGCTCCGCGCAGGATGTTCTCCTGGCCGATCAGCTCCATGTCCAGCCGTCGCTGGGTCTGGCGCCGCAGCAGGTTGAGGGTGCCGCCGAGGACGATCACCAGGCGGTAGCCGGCGTCGATCGCCTTCGCTGTGACACCGGTGAAGTTGGCGGTCTTGCCGGACTGGACGTATCCGACGACCAGGCCCTTGGCCTGCCGACGGGCGGCCTGCTCGGGATTGGCGAGCCGTTCGACGACCGCTCGGCTGGCCTCGTCCAGGCTGGCGATCGCCGCCTCGCTCCAGCCCTTCTGGCGGAGCTTCCCCTCGTACGCGCGCCAGTAGAACGAGCGGGCGGCGGCGGTCTGGGGCGTGTACCAGGGCACGTGCTCGCGGGCGATGACAGTGGTCCCGGCAACGTGCTGGACGGGCACCACGGTGTCGAGCGCCTTGGCCAGGTCGGGGCCGAAGCCGAGCCGCTCGTACGCGGCTGCCCGCCTCTCATCGGTCCGGGGAGCGGTGTCCGGGGACCAGGCCGGCCCTTCCGCGAAGTCCCAGGCGGTCAAGGACTTGGCCCAGAGGGCGGCGAGCGCACCGCCCCGGCCGTCCTCCTCGGCCAGGCGGGCCCGGAAGCTCTCCTCGTCCAGCGCGGCCCCCGGGTAGTCGGCCTCGACCAGCTCGGCCGTGTCCCGGAAGTTGCGGGGACGGCTCATGCCGTTCAGTACTTCGGTGTGGATCTCGAGGAGCAGGTCAGTCATGTCGTGCCTCCCAGCGGTGCAGCAGATCGGTCAGGAGCCGGAGCGGTTGCGGCGGTCGCGCTGGGCGAGTACCGACGAGAGCAGGATGCTGTTCCAGTAGTCGATGCGGTCGGCCCGCTTGCGCTCCCAACGGCCGAGGCCGAAGCAGTCCTGCAGGAGCAGGTAGAGCAGGGTCTTGGTGACGGGAGCGTCGTTGGCCCCGCCGCGGCGGCCGTCGTTGAAGTCCTCGCGGTACGCCCGGTTGAGCAGAATGCCGTTGCCCTCGCGGTCCAGGTCGAAGAACTTGTCGTCGGGGAGGGCCACCCACTCCACCCGCAGGGGGTCCTCACCGCCCTTGAGCGGAAGCTCTTCCCGGACGGCCCGCTTGATCATGGGATCGAAACCCTTGCCGGGTTCGATCACCGCGGGCCGCTCGATCGTCTTCCTCGAAGCACCGTCCCGGTAGGCGGCCTCCGCGGCAACCAGGAACTCCCGGAAGGGCTGGCCCTGGGAGTCGGTGGCGTGTTCGACACCGACGGTGAAGGCGGGGGTGACGTCCACGCCGTCCTTCTTGACGGTCAGACTGAACACGTCACCGGACTGCTCCGGCAGGTCGACGGCGATCCGTGCCAGGACGAGGTGGCCCTCGGGAGCCCGGAGGTTGTTCCAGCCGCCGGCCTGTACGAGCCGGTCGTTCCGGTAGAAGTAGAAGCCCTGGCGCTCCTGGACCGTACCGATCTGGCGGAAGCCGGCCAGCGTCGACTTGGCGGGCCAGACGTGGGCATCCAGGGTGATCTCGCCCACGCCTTCGACCTTGGCCGAGTACTGACGCGGGAAGCCCGGACGCCCGGGCACCTTGTAGCCGAACGGATCCAGCGGATCCACGCTGATGTGGTCCGTCTCCTCGCCGCTGGAGACGTCCCAGACCGCGATGTCGAGCATCAGGCCCCGGCTGAGGAAACGGTGCAGGTAGAGCCCGAGGTGGGTCTCCAGCCTGCTGATCGCCTTGGAGAGGAACTGCTCGCTCTGCCCGGGTGCGATCGTCTCGAACGCACGGACCCGGTCCCAGCGGACCAGAGTGCCGTGCCACTCGATGAGCCCGTCATAGACGTCGATCTGCTGCTGGGCGAACTCGGGGCGGACGGTGTCGCAGCGGAACCCGTCGGCGATGCCCTCGGCCGTCAGTTTCCGGCCGGCCGGCGAGCTCCGCTTGGTCCGGCTGATCACGGTGAGGGACTGGGCGTGGGAGAGCGACGCGGCCTTGAGGCCCGTCCCGTACATGCCGAGGGCGCCGTCGTCGTAGGACCGGCGGCGGCCCACGGTCATGGCGGCATCGAGGCCGTCGGCGTCCATGCCGCGGCCGTTGTCCAGGACCAGCAGGGAGACTATGCGGTCGGAGTCGCGGAGGAAATGCACGACGACGGAGTCGGCCCCCGCGTCGATCGAATTGTCGATGAGGTCGGCCACCGCCGCTTCGAACCCGTAGCCCTGATTCGTCAGCGCCTTGGCGTACCCGGCGTCCGGAGGAAGGTGTGTACTTCCGTGCGTCGGTACGTCGTACTGCCAGGCAGCGCGGAGTGAGGCGGAAGGGGTCATGCGGTCGCTGCTCCTCGGACGCACGGATCCGGGCCCGCCCAGGAGTTGGCGGAAGCCTGATCGGTTTCTGGGGTCTCGAGGATCACGATATGGCAGCAGGGTGCGGAGAATCTGTTCGATGCTCAACTTTTGGAGCAGTGAAGCAAACAAAAAACTGCGGGCCCGGATTTCTCCAGGCCCGCAGTTCGTCTTCTGTGTCCGAGGGGGGACTTGAACCCCCACGCCCGATAAAGGGCACTAGCACCTCAAGCTAGCGCGTCTGCCATTCCGCCACCCGGACTAGGTGTCTGTCTCGGCGGTGTGTTCCCCGCTCCGACACGGAGAACATTACCAGGCTCCGAGGGTGGTTCTCGACCACGTTTGCGCCGGTCACGGGGTGCGTGGGGGGATAACAGGGCAGACCATCACAGAACGGACAGGTCGAGGGCTGGAGGTGGGTCTGGTGGGTGCGGTCGGCGGACGTGGTGGGGGTCGGGGCGGGGACGGGGAGGCAGCGGAGCGGGGGCTGGCGCGGGGGTTCGGGATGTTGGTGGTGCTGGGGGTGGTGCTGGTCGGGGCGGCGGTGTTCGGGCTGCTGTACACGGCGTTCGCGACGCTGACGAGCGTGCTGCTGTTCGGGTGGCTGCTGCTGATCGGCGGGGCGGCGGGGCTGGCGCACGCGGTGCTGGCCCGGAACGCGAACTTCTTCTGGCTGGGGGCCTCGGTCGCGGCGCTGAACATCGCGGCGGGCGCGGTGATGATCGTGCGGCCGGATGCGGCGGCGGAGGGGCTGACGCTGTTCGCGGCGCTGCTCTTCCTGAGCGCGGGGACCTTCCGGTTGGTCGGGGGGCTGGCGGTGCGGGGGCCGCAGTTCGGGTGGACGCTGTTGCTCGGGGTGCTGGACGTGATCATCGGCCTGCTCGCGCTGGCGCAGTGGCCGAGCGATTCGCTCTACACGCTGGGGCTGCTGTTCTCGCTCTCGCTGCTCTTCGACGGCCTGGGGCTGGTGAGCATCGGGGTCGGGGCCCGGCGGGTGATCGGGATGCTGGGCGAGGCGCGGCGGGAGACGGAGCCCGAGGAGCCGGTCGCGGATGGGGCGCAGGTGACGGGGGAGACTCCGGTGAATGTGGAGAAGCCGTCCGGTCCGTGAATGTTCCGTCGGCGGCCGGGCGGATTGCGAACGGGAAGCGTCAGGAGGGGCAGGAAAACGGTCGGGACACGCCACGGCACGTCAAGTTGCAGTCGCTGAGCCGGTGCTGACTGCCGTTCTCCTAGCCTCGGTGGTCCAGTGCGAAGGGCGGCTAGACGTGGAGCAGACCAGAAGACCGGCCGAGCCCGTGACGAGGACGAGACCGGTGGCGCCGGCCGGGCAGGTGCGCGGGGCGCGCGGCAGCCGCGGCCGGCGCGAGGCGGAGGGCCCCGGCGAGGGGGTCTGGCGGTTCTCGGCGGTGGCGCACGAGGCCTCGGTGCCGCAGACCAGGCACGCCGTGCGGGACCGGCTGTTGGCGCAGGGGATGGCGGGGGAGGCGTACCAGGAGCTGATCGACGACGTGCTGCTGATCGTCTCGGAGCTGGTGGGCAACGCGGTCACGCACGCCGCGGTGCTCTCGCCGCACCTGACCACCGAGCTGGCCATCGAGGGCGGCTGGGTGCGGGTCTCGGTGGAGGACGGGCACCCGTACCGGCCGAAGGCGTTGGAGAGCGACATCGGGCAGCTGGGCGGCCGCGGGCTGCTGCTGGTGAAGAGCGTGACGCTGCAGGCGGGCGGGGTCTGCGACGTGGAGCGGACGGGGGAGGGCGGCAAGGTGATCTGGGCCTCGCTGCCACTGCCCGAGGTGTTCGCGGAGCCGGACGGGGAGCCCGGGCTGCCGGAGGCCGTGCTGCCGGGCGTGCTGCGGCCGGGTGTCGGCCACCAGGCGGTGCGGCCGGCCGCCGCCGTCCCGGGCCCGGCGCGCCGCGAGGTGTGAGCCCGCAGGCCCGGTGCCGTGGAGCGAATGGCGGGAGGCCGTGGAGCGAACGGCGGGAGGGGGCGTCGGACCGGGAGATCTCCCCGGCCCGACGCCCCCTCGGGTGCCCGTGTGAACCGTGAACGGAGCGGTTACCAGCTGGGCCCGGCGATCTCCCGGATCCCCGGGAGGGCGGCCTCGAAGACCGTCCGGAACCACACGGAGGTCGGCTTCTCCGCCTCCAGCGCCTTGAGCTCCTCGGCGGTGACGTAGCGGAAGTCGTCCACCTCCTCCGGGTCCGGCTGCGGCTCGTCGGTGACCAGGCCGACGAAGAGGTGGTTCCACTCCCGCTCGATCAGGCCGGAGGCCTCGTCGGGCAGGTCGTAGCGGACGGTGCCGGCCTCGCAGAGCAGGGCGGGGGCGACGCCCAGCTCCTCGGCGGTGCGGCGGGCGGCGGCGACGAAGGGCTGCTCGCCGGGGTAGGGGTGGCCGCAGCAGGTGTTGGACCAGACGCCGGGGGAGTGGTACTTGCCGAGCGCGCGGCGCTGGAGCAGCATCCGGCCCTGCCGGTCGAAGAGGAAGACGGAGAACGCCCGGTGCAGCCGGCCCGGCTGCTGGTGGGCCCAGAGCTTCTCGGCGGTGCCGATGGTCACGCCCTCGTCGTCGACGAGCTCCAGCAGGATCTCGGCGGGAGCGCCGGGGGCGGCGCCGTCCTCGGTCAGCAGGGACGGTCGGGACTCGGGCATGGGGCCTCTTTCGCGACGGGGAGGTGGGAGTTCGGGGGGTGCGGCGGCCGCTCCGGACGCCGCCCGGGCGTCCGGGGCCAGTCTGCCGTATGGGTGGCTACCCGAATGGGCGCGACGCACACGGAGGCGTGGAAGGGCCGGATGATCAGTCAACCCGTTCGATTCGTGATCGACCAGGTCCGCCTCCTGATCCTTTCCGATCATCTGCTCCGATCATCTGCCCGCCCTCGGTGACCGCCCCGGCGGCTGCTCCGGTGACCGCTCCGATCGCCGTCTCCCCACGGCCTCCCCGAGGTCTCCCTGCCGTCTTCGCGCAGCTCCCCCGCAGCTCCCCCGCCGTCTCCCCGCCACCTCGGAGCCCGTCCGGCCCCTGTGGTTTCGGGGGTGTACGCCCGGTCCGGTAGCCTCACCGTGCCCGCGCGGGACGGGCGGGGGCCGAGCGGTACCGGCCGCGTTCGGGCTGGTCGTGGCCGTCGCCTACGATCACAGCGGAAGCTGACGTCACAGCGGAACACCACGAGACACCACGAGTCAGGAGACACCGCATGATCGGCCTCGTTCTGGCCGCCGGCGCCGGTCGCCGGTTGCGCCCGTACACCGACACGCTGCCCAAGGCGCTGGTGCCGGTGGACGGCGAGCGGACCGTGCTGGACCTCACCCTCAAGAACTTCGCCGAGGTCGGCCTGACCGAGGCCGCCATCGTGGTGGGGTACCGCAAGGAGGCGGTGTACGACCGCAAGGAGGAGCTGGAGCGCGCGTACGGCGTCAAGCTCACCCTGGTCGAGAACGACAAGGCCGAGGAGTGGAACAACGCCTACTCCCTCTGGTGCGCCCGCGACCTCTTCGCCGAGGGCCTGCTGCTGGCCAACGGCGACACCGTGCACCCCGCCTCGGTGCAGCACACCATGCTGGACGGCTACCGCGGCCGGATCGCCGCCGGCCAGACCCCCGGCATCCTGCTGGCGCTGGACACCGTGAAGAAGCTGGCCGACGAGGAGATGAAGGTCGTCGTCGACCCGGCCGCCGGGATGCGCCGGATCACCAAGCTGATGGAGCCCGCCGAGGCCACCGGCGAGTACATCGGCGTCACCGTTATCGACCCCTCGGCCGCCGCCGACCTGGCCTCCGCGCTGCAGGCCACCTTCGAGCGCGACCCGCAGCTGTACTACGAGGACGGCTACCAGGAGATGGTGGACCGCGGGCTGCGGATCGACGTGCAGCCGATCGGCGAGGTCTCCTGGGTGGAGGTCGACAACCACGACGACCTGGCGAAGGCGCGGGAGATCGCGTGCCGGTACTGACCAGGCTGGTGCCCTCGCCGGTCTTCATGGAGATCCGCCCGGGCGCCCTGGACGCCCTCGGCGGCATCCTCGCGGACCAGCGGATCTCCGCCTCCGGCCGGATCGCGGTCGCGGTCAGCACCGGCTCCGGCGCCAGGCTGCGCGAGCGGCTGGAGCCGGCCCTGCCCGGTGCCGACTGGTACGAGGTGGAGGACGGCTCGCTGGACGCCGCGGTGCGGCTGGCGGACCAGGTCCGCGGCGGGCACTACGACACCATGGTCGGCCTCGGCGGCGGCAAGATCATCGACGCCGCCAAGTACGCCGCCGCCCGGGTCGGCCTGCCGCTGGTCGCGGTGGCCACCAACCTGGCCCACGACGGCCTCTGCTCGCCCGTCTCCACCCTCGACAACGACGCCGGCCGGGGCTCCTACGGGGTGCCCGGGCCGATCGGCATCGTGGTCGACCTGGACGTCGTCCGGCAGGCCCCGCCGCGCTTCGTGGCCTCCGGGATCGGCGACGCCGTCTCCAACATCTCGGCCTGCGCGGACTGGGAGCTCTCGCACGTCCACACCGGTGAGCCGGTGGACGGACTGGCCGTGGCGATGGCCCGCACGGCCGGCGAGACCCTGCTGCGGCACCCCGGGAAGCTGACGGACGGGGACCTCCTGACGACGCTCGCGGAAGCCCTGGTACTGTCCGGCATCGCGATGAGCATCGCGGGCAGCACCCGGCCCTCCTCGGGCGCCTGCCACGAGATCTCGCACGCCCTGGACGTGCTCTACCCCAAGCGCTCCGCCCAGCACGGCGAACAGGTCGGCCTCGGCGCGGCCTTCGCCACCTTCCTGCGGGGCGAGCGCGAGCTGTCGGCTCTGATGGTGGACCGGTTCCGGTACCACGGCCTGCCGGTGACGGCAGATCAGATCGGCTTCACCGAGGCGGAGTTCACCGAGGCGGTGCACTACGCTCCGAACACCCGTCCGGGTCGCTTCACCATCCTGGAACACCTCGACCTCTCCCCCTCTGACATCAGGGACTCGTACGCCGACTATGTCCAAGCCGTCAACAGCTGACCGCCCCCCGGTCGACCTGACCCGCCGCCCCTCGATCGAGGAGCTGCGCGCGGTGATCCACCCCGAGGGCATGCTCCAGCGCAGAAGCGCCGAGCACTGGGCCGGGCGCCTCTACATGCGGAAGATCTCGCTGCGGATCACCCGGGTGCTCTCCACCGTCACGGCGATCACGCCCAACGGCCTGACGTACCTGATGATGGTCACCGGCATCCTGGCCGGTGCCGCCCTGGTGGTGCCCGGCATCGCCGGCGCCGTCCTGGGCGCCCTGCTGATCCAGGTCTACCTGCTGCTGGACTGCGTGGACGGCGAGGTGGCCCGCTGGCGCCGGCAGACCTCGCTGACCGGCGTCTACCTGGACCGGGTCGGCCACTACATGTCCGAGGCCGCGCTGCTCACCGGCCTCGGCCTGCGCGCCACCGACCTGTTCCACCGTCAGGGCAGCGCCTCGCACTGGGAGTGGGCCTTCCTCGGCACGCTGGCCGCGCTCGGCGCCATCCTGATCAAGTCGGAGACCGACCTGGTGGACGTGGCCCGGGCCCGCAGCGGGATGACCGCCGTCGAGGACAGCGCCTCGGTGCCGCGCTCGGCCGGGGTGGCCAAGGCCCGCAAGGCCGCCGCCTTCCTGAAGTTCCACCGGCTGGTCGGCGCGGTCGAGGCCTCGCTGCTCATCCTGGCGGCCGGGATCGCCGACGCGGTGGCCGGGGACCTCTTCTTCACCCGCCTCGCGGTGGTCGTGCTGGCCGCGATCGCGATGCTCCAGACCGTCCTGCACCTGCTCTCCATCGTCCTGTCGAGCAGGCTCCGATGAGCGACCAGTTCCGTCTCGGCGCCGTCATCATCACCATGGGCAACCGGCCCGCCGAGCTCAACGCCCTGATCGAGTCGGTCCGCGCCCAGGAGGGCCCGGCGGTCGAGCTCGCCGTGGTCGGCAACGGCGCCCCGCTGCCCGAGCTGCCCGAGGGCGTCCGCTCGGTCGAGCTGCCCGAGAACCTCGGCATCCCCGGCGGGCGCAACGTCGGCATCGAGCTGTTCGGCCCCGACGGCCGGGACGTGGACGCCGTCCTCTTCCTGGACGACGACGGCCTGCTGCCGCGCACCGACTCCGCCCGCCTGCTGCGCGAGGCCTTCACCGCCGACCCGGGCCTGGGCATCGTCTCGTTCCGGATCGCCGACCCGGACACCGGCGAGACCCAGCGCCGCCACGTGCCCCGGCTGCGGGCCAGCGACCCGATGCACTCCTCCCGGGTGACCACCTTCCTCGGCGGCGCCAGCGCCGTCCGCAGCGCGGTCTTCCCGCAGGCCGGGCAGCTGCCCGCGGAGTTCTTCTACGCCCACGAGGAGACCGACCTCGCGTGGCGGGCGCTGGACGCCGGCTGGTCCATCGACTACCGCGCCGACGTGGTGCTCTTCCACCCGACCACCTCCCCGGCCCGGCACGCCGCGTACTTCCACAACGTCGCCCGGAACAGGGTCTGGCTCGCGAGGCGGAACCTTCCGGCCCCTCTCGTGCCTCTCTACCTGGGAGTCTGGTTCCTGCTCACGGTGGCCCGCCGTCCCTCCGGGGAGGCGCTCAAGGCCTGGCTGGGCGGGTTCAAGGCCGGCTGGCGCGAACAGTGCGGTCCGCGTCGGCCGATGCGTTGGCGTACGGTGTGGCGATTGACCCGTTTGGGCCGACCGCCGATCATCTGATCGCAGAAAATCTTCCGGCGACCCCCGTCGTCGGACCGGTACTTCCCCCCGTTGATCCCGGTGGGTCAGACCGGAACCGCCGCCGTTCCCCCGTCGGCGGCCCGGTCTTCCGATCCCGTGAAGGACGAATGTGTCGACAGTGAGTGACCCGGTCAACTTCTCCGCACCCAGCGGCGTTGACGCGGGTCTGACCCCGAAGCAGCTCGTGGCCAAGTACGGCCTGACCGTGAGCGGCAAGCGGCCCGGCCTGTTCAAGTACGTGCGCGAGCTCTGGTCGCGGCGCCAGTTCATCATGGCGTTCGCCACCGCCCGCCTGGTGGCGCAGTACACCACGGCCAAGCTCGGCCAGGTCTGGCAGGTCCTCACCCCGCTGCTGAACTGTGCGGTGTTCTACCTGGTCTTCGGCGTGATGATGAAGACCGGCGAGACGATCGACCCGTACATCCCCTGGCTCTGCATCGGCGTCTTCGTCTTCCAGTTCAGCCAGAGCGCGGTGCTCTCCGGCACCCGGGCGATCTCCGACAACCTCGGCCTGATCCGCGCGCTGCACTTCCCCCGGGCCAGCCTGCCGATCGCCTTCACAGTGATCCAGCTCCAGCAGCTGCTGATCTCGATGATCGTGCTGGTCGGCATCGTGCTGTTCTGGCAGCCGCCGACCATGACCTGGCTGCTGCTGATCCCGGCGCTGGTCCTGCAGTGCGTCTTCAACACCGGCCTCGCCCTGATGTTCGCCCGGATCGGCGCCAAGACCAGCGACATGGCCCAGCTGATGCCGTTCCTGCTGCGCACCTGGATGTACACCTCCGGCGTGATGTACTCCGTCCAGGGCGCGGTCGAGAAGTGGCCGACCATCTGGCAGGCGCTGTTCCGCCTGAACCCGGCCTCGGTCTACATGGACCTGATCCGCTACGCGTTCATCCCGAACACGTACAACAAGGAGGCGCTGCCTCCGCACGTCTGGGCCATCGCGCTCGGCTGGGCGCTCATCGCCGGTCTGGTCGGCTTCGTGTACTTCTGGAAGGCAGAGGAGGAGTACGGCCGTGGCTGACACCGTGACCACCGAGACCCGAGGGGCCGTCATGAGCAAGACCCAGGACGCCCGGATCCCCACCGTGGTGGTGGACGACGTGCACATCGTCTACCGGGTGCACGGTGCCGGCTCGGGCCGCGGCAGCGCGACCTCGGCGCTCAGCCGGATCATCTCCCGCAAGCGCTCGCCCGCGATCCGCGAGGTGCACGCCGTCCGGGGCATCAGCTTCACCGCCTACAAGGGCGAGGCGGTCGGCCTGATCGGCTCCAACGGCTCCGGCAAGTCGACCATGCTGTCGGCCATCGCCGGTCTGCTGCCGACCGAGAAGGGCGCCATCTACACCAATGGCCAGCCCTCGCTGCTGGGCGTCAACGCGGCACTGATGGACGATCTGACGGGGGATCGGAACATCGTGCTGGGCTGCCTGGCGATGGGCATGTCGATGGCCGAGGTCAAGCGCCGCTACCAGGACATCGTGGACTTCTCGGGGATCAACGAGAAGGGCGACTTCATCTCGCTGCCGATGCGCGCCTACTCCTCCGGCATGGCGGCCCGCCTGCGCTTCTCCATCGCGGCGGCCAAGACCCACGACGTGCTGCTGATCGACGAGGCCCTGGCCACCGGTGACCAGAAGTTCCAGCGCCGCTCCGAGGACCGGATCCGCGAGCTGCGCAAGGAGGCGGGCACCGTCTTCCTGGTCAGCCACAACAACAACTCGATCCGCGACACCTGCGAGCGCACCATCTGGATCGAGAAGGGCGAGCTGGTCATGGACGGCTCGACCGAGGACGTCATGAAGGAGTACGAGAAGGAGCACTGACCCTGGTGCTCCTCGCAGGCGGAGGGGCCGGTGCCGAGCACAGTCGGCGCCGGCCCCTCCGCCGTGTCCGGGTGGGCCGCCGGGCGTCGGCGGTGTAGAACGGGGGAGTGACGGAAGTGGCTTCAATGCAATCGGACAGTAGGACCGACGGCGAGACCCTCGGCAAGGCGGGGGCGGAGAACTTCCCGGTCGCGCCCGGCTTCCTGCCGGCCGCCTGGCGGGCCGACCTGATGGCGGTGTACGGCTTCGCCCGGCTGGTGGACGACGCCGGCGACGGTGACCTGGCCGAGCCCGAGAAGGTGGCCGCGCTGCTCGGCGTCGAGGGGGCCCCGGCCGACGAGGGCTTCCGGCTCGCCCTGCTGGACGGGCTGGAGCGGGACCTGGACCGGGCCTTCGGAGCGGCCCTGGACAGCCGCGCGGAGCAGCCCCGGCACCCGCTGATGCGGGGCCTGGTGCCGCTGATCGACCGTCACCCGGTGACCCCGGAGCCGTTCCGCCGGCTGATCGAGGCCAACCGGGTGGACCAGACCACCTTCCGGTACGCCACCCAGCAGGACCTGATCGGCTACTGCACCCTTTCGGCCGATCCGGTCGGCCGCCTGGTGCTGGCCCTGGCCGGGAAGGCCACCCCGGACCGGATCGCCCACTCGGACGCGATCTGCACCGGCCTCCAGCTGGCCGAGCACCTCCAGGACGTGGCCGAGGACCTGGCCCGCGGCCGGATCTACCTCCCGCAGCGGGACATGGAGCGCTTCGGCGTCACCGAGCGGGACCTCGCCGCGCCCACCGCGAACGACCGCGTGCGCGGGCTGATCGCCCATCAGGTGGAGCGCACCCGGACCCTGCTCGACCACGGAGCACCGCTGGTGGGTACGGTGCACGGGAGGCTCCGACTGCTGCTGGCGGGATTCACCGCCGGCGGGTACGCGGCCCTGTCGGCGATCGAGGCCGCCGGGTACGACGTGCTCGCCGTGCAGGCGAAGCCGGACAAGCGCCGCCTCGCGGTCAAGGCGGCGGCAATCTTCGCGAAGGGAAGGTGAACGCCCGCGTGGCGGCATCACCACTGGCCCCGGCCCCGGTCATGGCGGCCTACCGGTACTGCGAGGCGGTCACCGCCCTCCAGGCCCGGAACTTCAGCTACGGCATCCGGCTGCTGCCCGAGCCCAAGCGGCTCGGCATGTCGGCGCTCTACGCGCTGGCCCGCCGGGTGGACGACATCGGCGACGGCGAGCTCCCGCCGGAGCAGAAGGCCGATCAGCTGCGGCAGACCCGGCTCCTGCTGGAGGAGATCCGGCTCGGCACGGTGAGTGACGAGGACACCGACCCGATCAAGGTCGCGCTGGCCGACACCGCCCGCCGCTTCCCGGTCGACCTGGGCGGGTTCGACGAGCTGATCGACGGCGTCGAGATGGACCTGAGGGGCGCCGAGTACAAGACCTTCGAGGAGCTCAAGGTCTACTGCCGCTGCGTGGCCGGGTCCATCGGCCGGCTCTCGCTCGGCGTGTACGGCTGCGAGCAGCCCAAGCTCGGCGCCGAGTACGCCGACACCCTGGGCCTGGCCCTCCAGCTCACCAACATCCTGCGCGACCTGCGCGAGGACGCCGCCAACGGCCGCACCTACCTGCCCACCGAGGACCTGGTGCGATTCGGCTGCGAACAGGGTTTCGACCTGGACCGGCCGCCGGTCGGCGCCGACTTCACCGGTCTGGTCGCCTTCCAGGCCGAGCGGGCCCAGCAGGCCTTCGCCGACGGCCTGCGGCTGCTGCCGCTGCTGGACCGGCGCAGCCGGGCCTGCACCGCCGCGATGGCCGGGATCTACCACCGGCTGCTCGGCCGGATCGCCGCCGACCCGGAGTCGGTGCTGCGCGGCCGGGTCTCGCTGCCGGGGTGGGAGAAGGCGTACGTGGCACTCTCCGGGCTCGCCGGAGGGCGTTCTTGATTCTCTCCGCGTTTATGTCACGCTGTGTCAGCACCCGGTCGCCGCACGGCGGTCGGGCACGGGCTGGCCACGACCACCGCAGGGGAGGCGCGAGATGACGGCACGGCACGACCGGGAACCCTCCGCCGTGGTGGTCGGCGGCGGCCTGGCGGGCATCACCGCCGCGCTGCGCCTGGCCGAGGCCGGCCGGCGGGTCACCCTGGTGGAGACCAGGCCCCGCCTCGGCGGCCTGGCCTTCTCCTTCCGCCGCGGCGAGCTGACCGTCGACAACGGCCAGCACGTCTTCCTCCGCTGCTGCACCGCCTACCGCGGCCTGATCGACCGCCTGGGTGCGGGCCGGCTGGTGGACGTCCAGCCCCGGCTGGACGTCCCGGTCCTGTCGGTCTCCCCGGACGGGCGCCGCACCCTGGGCCGGCTGCGCCGGGCGGGCCTGCCCGTCCCGCTGCACCTGGCCGGCAGCCTGGCCTCGTACCCGCACCTGACCCCGGCCGACCGGCTGCGGGTGGTGCGGGCCGCGCTGGCCCTCAAGGGGCTGGACCTGGACGACCCGGGCCTGGACCGGATCTCCTTCGCCGAGTGGCTGCGCTCCCACGGCCAGACCCCGGCCACCACGGCCGCGCTCTGGGACCTGGTCGGCGTCGCCACCCTGAACGCCACCGCCGAGCAGACCTCGCTGGCGCTGGCCGCGATGGTCTTCAAGACCGGCCTGCTCTCCGACCCGGGCGCCTCCGACATCGGCATGGCCAAGGTGCCGCTCGGGGACGTCCACCACGACCTGGCGCTGGCCGAGCTGGAGCGGGCCGGGGTCGCGGTGCGGCTGCGCACCCGGGTGGCCGAGGTCAAGACCGCCGAGCAGCACTGCGTCCGGCTGGAGGGCGGCGAGCTGCTCACCGCGGACACCGTGGTGCTGGCCGGGGCCCAGGAGTCGGCCGCCGCGCTGCTCCCGGAGGGGGCGCTGGAGCACCCCGAGCGCCTGGCCCGGCTCGGCCACGCGCCGATCCTCAACGTCCACGTGGTCTACGACCGCCGGCTGCTGAGGCAGCCGTTCTTCGCCGCGCTCGGCTCGCCGGTGCAGTGGGTCTTCGACCGCACCGCGCACTCCGGCCTGGACGTGCCCGGCGCGCAGTACCTGGCCCTCTCGCAGTCCGCCGTGCAGGACGAGATCGACCTGCCGGTGGCCGAGCTGAGGGAGCGTTACCTGCCCGAGCTGGAGCGGCTGCTGCCGGCCGCCCGGGGCGCGGAGGTCCTGGACTTCTTCGTCACCCGGGAGCGGACCGCGACCTTCGCCCCCGCCCCGGGCACCGCGGCCCTGCGCCCCGGCCCGGTCACCCGGGTGCCGGGTCTGCTGCTGGCCGGTTCGTGGACCTCCACCGGGTGGCCCGCGACCATGGAGGGGGCCGTCCGCAGCGGCCACGCGGCCGCCGACGCGGCATTGGCCGGAAGGCGCCGTCCGGTGGACCGGAGTGACGGAAGGTGGCCCCGATGAGCCTGGGGCCGGGTAGAACTGACACCGCACCAGAGCGGCCGCGCGTGCCGGCCGCACCGTTCGCAGTACAGGGAGAGGGAACGTACGTGGAGCCTCGCAGCGGGACCGGTTCGGTCCAGGACGCGCCGGCCGCACTCCCGGTGCCGGAACTGCTGGCCCGCGGCCGCGCCCTCTGCACCCCGCCGCTGCGCGCCGCCGTCGCCCGGCTGGCCGCACCGATGGACACCGTGGCCGCATACCACTTCGGCTGGATCGACCGGGACGGCACGCCCGCGGCGGGGGACGGCGGCAAGGCCGTGCGCCCGGCGCTCGCGCTGCTCTCGGCCGAGGCGGTCGGCGCTCCGGCGCAGGTCGGCGTGCCCGGTGGTGTTTCGGTCGAACTGGTGCACAACTTCTCGCTCCTCCATGATGACTTGATGGACGGTGACGAGACGCGCCGGCACCGGGCCACGGCCTGGACGGTCTTCGGTCCGGCCCAGGCGATCCTGGTCGGCGACGGCCTGGCCGCCCTGGGCACCGAGGTCCTGCTCGACGCCGCCGTCACCGGCACCGCCTCCGCCGCCGACGCGGCCCGCGCGGTCCGGCTGATCACCAGCACCACCCGGCAGCTGATCGACGGGCAGGCCAAGGACCTCTCCTTCGAGCACCGCGACGTGGTCACCGTCGAGGAGTGCCTCGACATGGAGGCGGGCAAGACCGGCGCCCTGCTGGCCGCCGCCTCCGCCATCGGCGCGGTGCTGGCCGGGGCCGACGACCGGACCTCGGACGCGCTCCAGCGCTACGGCATGCACCTCGGCCTGGCCTTCCAGGCGGTGGACGACCTGCTCGGCATCTGGGGCGCCACCGAGGTCACCGGCAAGCCGCACTGGGGGGACCTGCGCCAGCGCAAGAAGTCCCTCCCGGTGGCCGCCGCGCTGGCCGAGGGCGGCGCCGCCTCCCGCCGGCTGGCCGCGGAGCTGGCCGACCCGCACAGCCGCGGCGAGGAGAGCGAGGAGCAGCTCGCCGCCCGCGCCGCGCTGATCGAGCAGGCCGGCGGCCGGGCGTGGACCCAGCAGGAGGCCCGCCGGCAGCACCGGACCGCCCTCGCCGCCCTGGACGAGGTGCCCATGACGGACGAGGTGCGCCAGCGCTTCGTCGCACTCGCCGAATTCGTGGTGGTACGAGAGAGGTGACGTTGACGTGACAGCAACCGCGGACGGCCGGCTCGACCCTGAGTACGATCCCGAGCCGGCCGCGGTGGGCGAACGCCCGCCGGTCACGGACCGGTTGACCGGCCGTCAGACGACGGTCGCGACGGCCCCGGCGCCGGAACCGCCGGGGGCCGGGAGCCGGCAGCCCGGCGGGGCGGAGCGGAGCGGTCCGTTCGATCCGTCGGAGGCCCTGGCCCGGGCCACCACCGAGTTGTTGTCACGCCAGAGCCCGGACGGCTGGTGGAAGGGCGACCTGGAGACCAACGTCACCATGGACGCCGAGGACCTGTTACTGCGTCAGTTCCTCGGCATCCGCGAGCCGGAGCAGACCGAGGCCACCGCGGCCTGGATCCGCTCCCAGCAGCGCGAGGACGGCACCTGGTCCACCTTCTACGGCGGCCCGCCCGAGCTCTCCACCACGGTCGAGGCCTACGTCGCGCTCAAGCTCGCCGGGGACGACCCCGGCGCGCCGCACATGACCGCCGCCTCCCGGTACGTCCGGGAGCACGGCGGCATCGCGGCCAGCCGGGTGTTCACCCGGATCTGGCTGGCACTGTTCGGCTGGTGGCCCTGGGAGCGGCTGCCGGAGATGCCGCCGGAGATCATCTTCCTGCCCCGCTGGCTGCCGCTGAACATCTACGCCTTCGGCTGCTGGGCCCGGCAGACCATCGTCCCGCTCACCGTGGTCTCGGCCCACCGCCCGGTCCGCCCGGCCCCGTTCGACCTCACCGAACTGCACACCGACCCGGCCGACCCCTACCCGCTGCGCCCGCTGGCCCCGCTCACCGGCTGGGACGGCGTCTTCGAACGCCTCGACCTGGTCCTGCACGCCTACCACAAGCGCGCCCTGCGCCCGCTGCGCCGGGTGGCCCTGGCCCAGGCCGGCCGCTGGATCGTCGAGCGCCAGGAGGCGGACGGCTGCTGGGGCGGCATCCAGCCGCCCGCCGTCTACTCCCTGATCGCTCTGCACCTGCTCGGCTACGACCTCGAACACCCCGTCATGCGGGCCGGCCTGGCCGCCTTCGACCGCTTCACCGTGCACACCGAGGACGGCCGCCGCTGGCTGGAGGCCTGCCAGTCCCCGGTCTGGGACACCTGCCTGGCCACCATCGCGCTGCGGGACGCGGGCCTGCCCGCCGACCACCCCGCGCTGGTCTCGGCCGCCGACTGGATGCTCGCCGAGGAGATCCGCAAGCCCGGCGACTGGGCCGTTCAGCGCCCCCGGCTGACCCCCGGCGGCTGGGCCTTCGAGTTCGAGAACGACAACTACCCCGACATCGACGACACCGCCGAGGTGGTGCTCGCCCTCAAGCGGGTCGCCCATCCGGACCCCGGGCGGATCGAGGGGGCGGTGCGGCGGGGCGTCGAGTGGAACCTCGGCATGCAGTCCCGCAACGGCGCCTGGGGCGCCTTCGACGTCGACAACACCAGCACCCTCCCCAACAAGCTGCCGTTCTGCGACTTCGGCGAGGTGGTCGACCCGCCGTCGGCCGACGTCACCGCGCACGTGGTGGAGATGCTCGCCGAGACCGGCCTGGCCGGGGACCGGCGGACCAGACGCGGCATCGACTGGCTGCTCAAGAACCAGGAGGCGGACGGCTCCTGGTTCGGCCGCTGGGGCACCAACTACATCTACGGCACCGGCTCCGTCCTGCCCGCCCTGGTGGCCGCCGGGATGCCCGTCTCGCACCCCGCCGTCCGCCGCGCGGTGGACTGGCTGGCGGACCGTCAGAACCCGGACGGCGGCTGGGGCGAGGACATGCGCTCCTACGAGGACCCGGCCCGCTGGTCCGGGCGCGGCGAGTCCACCGCCTCGCAGACCGCCTGGGCCCTGATGGCCCTGCTGGCGGCCGGCGAGGGGCCGGACGGGGCGCGCAGCGAGGTGGTCGAGCGGGGCGTCCAGTGGCTCTGCCGCACCCAGCTGCCGAGCGGCAGCTGGGACGAGCCCCAGTTCACCGGGACGGGCTTCCCGTGGGACTTCTCGATCAACTACCACCTGTACCGGCTGGTCTTCCCGGTGACCGCCCTCGGCCGTTACCTGCACGGCAACCCCATGACGGGAGGCAGGGCATGACGAAGCGTGCGCCGCGCGCGGCGGGCACCGGACGGCCCTCCCCGGCCCCCGGCCCCGGCCGGTACCCGTACGGCGACCCCAGGACGGGAGGCCGGCGGTGAGGCACGTCGCACCCGTCCCGCCGTCCGGGGCGGACCCCGCCGCCCCGCTGCTGGTCGTCTGCGCGCTCGGCCCCGAGGTGTGGGCGCTGCGCGGCGGTGACTGGAGCGGCACCGGGGCCGTGCTGCTCCGGACCGGGATGGGCCGGGCCCGGGCCCGGCGGGCGGTCGGCGGGCTGCTCGCCCGGCCCGGCTACGGGGCGCTCGCGGTGGCCGGCTTCGGCGCCGCCCTCGGGCCGGGCGTCCTGCCCGGGGACGTGATCGTCGCGGACTCCGTGCGGGACGCCGAGGGTGACGCCTGGTCACTCGACTCCGCCCCCGCCCTGGCCGCCGAGCTGCGGGCCCGCGGCCTGACCGTCCACATCGGCCCGCACCACACCGCCGACCACGTGGTCCGCGGTGCGGAGCGCAGCGCGCTGCACGCCACCGGTGCCCGCGCCGTCGACATGGAGGCCGCCGCCGTGCTGGCCGCCCGGGCCGAGGCCGGCTCCGGGCTGCCGGCGGCGGTGCTCCGGGTGGTGGTCGACACCCCCAGCCGGGAGCTGCTGCGGCCCGGCACCCTGCCCGCCGGGCTGCGCGCCTGGCGGGCCCTGCGGGCCACCGTGCCGGCCCTCGCGGCCTGGCGGCGGTCGGTGGCCCGCGACGAGCTGAAGAACCGTGCACCACAGTCCTCGACGCTCCCTCAGGAGGCGAGCTAGCCATGGCAATGCCGCTGCGCCAGTCCGTGCGCGTCAGCACCTACCTGCTCCAGCAGAAGCTCAAGCGGAACAAGAAGTTCCCGCTGATCGTCGAACTGGAGCCGCTCTACGCCTGCAACCTGGCCTGCGAGGGCTGCGGGAAGATCCAGCACCCGGCCGGGGTGCTGAAGCAGCGGATGCCGGTCGCCCAGGCGGTCGGCGCGGTGCTGGAGTCGGGCGCCCCGATGGTCTCCATCGCGGGCGGCGAACCGCTGATGCACCCGCAGATCGACGAGATCGTCCGCCAGTTGGTGGGGCGGCGCAAGTACGTCTTCCTCTGCACCAACGCGCTGCTGCTGCGCAAGAAGCTGGACAAGTTCACCCCCTCGCCGTACTTCACCTTCACCGTGCACATCGACGGGCTGCGCGAGCGGCACGACGCCTCGGTGGCCAAGGAGGGCACCTTCGACGAGGCGGTGGAGGCGATCAAGGAGGCCAAGCGGCGCGGCTTCCGGGTGACCACCAACTCGACCTTCTTCAACACCGACACCCCGCAGACCATCATCGAGGTGCTGGACTACCTCAACGACGAGCTGCAGGTCGACGAGATGATGATCTCCCCGGCCTACGCCTACGAGAAGGCGCCCGACCAGGACCACTTCCTGGGCGTGGAGCAGACCAGGGAGCTGTTCCGGAAGACCTTCGCGGGCGGCAACCGCCGCCGCTGGCGGCTCAACCACAGCCCGCTCTTCCTGGACTTCCTGGAGGGCAAGGTCGACTTCGAGTGCACCGCCTGGGGCATCCCGAACTACTCGCTGTTCGGCTGGCAGCGCCCCTGCTACCTGATGGCCGACGGCTACGTCCCCACCTACCGTGAGCTGATCGAGAAGACCGACTGGGCCAAGTACGGTCGCGGCAAGGACCCGCGCTGCGACAACTGCATGGCGCACTGCGGGTACGAACCGACCGCCGTGCTGGCCACCATGGGCTCCCTCAAGGAGTCCCTGCGGGCCGCCCGGGAGACCCTCGGCGCGCACTGACAGCACCCTCGGGAGCCCGCCCTGGCGGGCTCCCGACAGGCGCACCGGCAGCGATGGCCGCAGGCTGGACACAGACCGTCACCAGCACGGACCGTCATCGCCCAGTACCGAGCCACGAGGTGAAGCCATGTCAGTCCTGTCCACCGTCCGGGGCCCCGCCGACCTCCGCCGCCTCTCCCCGCCGGAGCTCGCCCGGCTCGCGGACGAGATCCGCGAGTTCCTGGTCTCCGCCGTCACCAAGACCGGCGGACACCTGGGGCCCAACCTCGGGGTGGTGGAGCTGACCATCGCGCTGCACCGGGTCTTCGACTCGCCGTACGACCGCATCCTCTGGGACACCGGACACCAGGCCTACGTCCACAAGCTGCTCACGGGCCGTCAGGACTTCGCCCGGCTGCGGATGCAGGGCGGCCTCTCCGGCTACCCGTCCCGGGCCGAGTCCGAACACGACGTGATCGAGAACTCGCACGCCTCCACCGCCCTCGGCTACGCCGACGGCCTGGCCAAGGCGCACCAACTGCTCGGCACCCCCGGCCGGCACACCGTGGCGGTGATCGGCGACGGGGCGCTCACCGGCGGGATGGCCTGGGAGGCGCTGAACAACATCGCCGAGGCCGACCGCCCGCTGGTCATCGTGGTCAACGACAACGAGCGCTCCTACGCGAAGACCATCGGCGGCCTGGCCCACCACCTGGCCGCGCTGCGCACCGCCCAGGGCTACGAGCGCTTCCTGGCGCTGGGCAAGGGCGCGCTGCAGCGCACCCCGCTGGTCGGCAAGCCGGTCTTCGACGCGCTGCACGGGGCCAAGAAGGGCTTCAAGGACGCGTTCACCCCGCAGGGCATGTTCGAGGACCTGGGCCTGAAGTACCTCGGCCCGATCGACGGCCACGACCTCGTCTCGGTGGAGCAGGCGCTCCGTCAGGCCCGGGGCTTCGACGGCCCGGTCATCGTGCACTGCCTCACCGTCAAGGGCCGCGGCTACCGCCCCGCCGAGCAGGACGAGGCCGACCGCTTCCACGCCGTCGGCGCCATGGACCCGTACACCTGCCTGCCCGTCTCGCCCTCCTCCGGAGCCTCCTGGACCTCCGTCTTCGGCAGCGAACTGGCCGCCCTCGGCGCCGAACGCCCGGACGTGGTGGCGATCACCGCCGCCATGCTCCAGCCCGTCGGCCTGGCCCCGTTCGCCGCCGCCCACCCCGAGCGCACCTACGACGTCGGCATCGCCGAGCAGCACGCGGTGGCCAGCGCGGCCGGCCTGGCCACCGGCGGCCTGCACCCCGTCGTGGCCGTCTACGCCACGTTCCTCAACCGGGCCTTCGACCAGGTGCTGATGGACGTCGCCCTGCACCGCCTGGGCGTCACCTTCGTGCTCGACCGGGCCGGGGTGACCGGCAACGACGGGGCCTCGCACAACGGCATGTGGGACATGTCCATCCTCCAGGTGGTGCCGGGCCTGCGGCTGGCCGCGCCCCGCGACGCCGAGCAGCTGCGCGTCCAGCTGCGGGAGGCGGTGGACGTCCGGGACGCCCCCACGGTGGTCCGCTTCCCCAAGGGCGACCTCGGCCCCGAGGTCCCCGCGCTGGAGCGGCTCGGCGGCGTCGACGTCCTGCAACGCACCGGCCCCGCACCGGAGATCCTGCTGGTCGCGGTCGGCGCCATGGCCCCCGCCTGCCTGGACGCGGCGGCCCTGCTGCTCGCCGAGGGCTTCACCTGCACCGTGGTGGACCCGCGCTGGGTCAAGCCGGTCGACCCGGTGCTGCCGCTGCTGGCCGCCGAGCACCGGCTGGTGGTCACGGTCGAGGACAACGGCCGGGTGGGCGGCGTCGGTTCGGCCATCGCCCAGGCCATGCGGGACGCCGGAGTGGACGTGCCGCTGCGCGACCTCGGCATCCCGCAGGAGTTCCTCACGCACGCCGGGCGGGGAGAGATCCTCGAGGAGATCGGCCTCACCGGGACGGGCGTGGCCGCCCAGACCGCCGTCTTCGCCAAGCAACTCCTGCGCCCCCAGAACCCCGCACGCAGCCAGAACCCCGCACACGGGGAGAACCCGAACCGCGAACCCGACCAAGGAGCGAACCAGCACCATGCCGGCTGACCGTCTCGACCTCTCCGCGCTGCTCGCCGAACGGGGCGCCGAACGCTACGAGTTGCAGGCCAAGTACCTCAACCCGCAACTGGCCCGGATGCTGCACACCATCGGCTTCGACAAGTACTACGAGCGCGCGGAGGGGGCCTACTTCTACGACGCGGAGGGCAACGACTACCTCGACATGCTGGCCGGCTTCGGCATCTTCGCCCTCGGCCGCCACCACCCGGTGGTCCGGGCCGCCGTGCAGGACGTGATGGACCTCGGCCTGCCGGACCTGGTCCGCTTCGACTGCTCCCCGCTCCAGGGCCTGCTGGCCGAGCAACTCCTCTCCTACGCACCGGGGTTGGACCGGGTCTTCTTCGGCAACAGCGGCACCGAGGCGGTCGAGACGGCGCTGAAGTTCGCCCGCTACGCCACCGGGAAGCGGCGGGTGCTCTACTGCGACCACGCCTTCCACGGCCTGACCACGGGCTCGCTGTCGGTCAACGGCGAGAACGGCTTCCGCAAGGGCTTCGACCCGCTGCTCCCCGACACCGCCATCCCGCTCGGTGACCTCGGCGCGCTGCGGAAGGAACTCCGCAAGGGCGACGTCGCCGCGCTGATCGTCGAGCCGATCCAGGGCAAGGGCGTGCTCGCCCCGCCGCCCGGCTGGCTGCTCGCCGCCCAGCAACTCCTGCACGAGCACAAGGCCCTGCTCATCTGCGACGAGGTGCAGACGGGGGTCGGGCGGACGGGCTCCTTCTTCGCCTACCAGGCGGAGGCGGGCGTCCAGCCCGACCTGGTGTGCGCGGCCAAGGCCCTGTCGGGCGGGTACGTCCCGGTGGGTGCCACGTTGGGGAAGGGGTGGATCTTCGAGAAGGTGTACTCCTCGATGGACCGGGTGCTGGTGCACTCGGCCAGCTTCGGCTCCAACGCCCAGGCGATGGCGGCCGGCCTCGCCACCCTGCACGTGATGCGGGAGGAGGCGGTGGTGGAGAACGCCGCGAAGGTCGGGGAGCTGTTCCGCGGGCGGTTGTCGGCGCTGGTGGAGAAGTACGAGCTGCTGGCGGAGGTGCGGGGTCGGGGACTGATGATCGGCATCGAGTTCGGCCGGCCCAAGTCGCTGAAGCTGAGGACCGGTTGGACTGCGTTGCAGGCGGCGCGGAAGGGCCTGTTCGCCCAGATGGTGGTGGTGCCGCTGCTCCAGCGCCACCGCATCCTCACCCAGGTCTCCGGCGACCACCTGGAGGTCATCAAGCTGATCCCGCCGCTGATCATCACCGAGCGGGAGGTGGACCGCTTCATGACCGCCTTCGAGGAGATCATGGACGACGCCCACCGGGGCAGCGGCCTGATGTGGGACTTCGGGCGGACGCTGGTCAAGCAGGCAGTGGGGAGCCGGTAGGGCCTCTTGCCTCTTACCTCTTGCCTCTGTGCTTCTGCGTGGGCGCTTCTGTAGCAGGACCGGGACAGGGGCGCCCGCTGCGTGTGATCCCCCGAACACTATGATCGCTGCACGTTTGGTTGATCGTCAGTAACGGGGGATGACGAAGTGGCGCTCATGTTGCCGGACAGCGTCGAGTGGGTTCTCGAGATGCTGGGCTTCGACTGGCCGACGGCGAATGAGGACAAGCTGCGGGAGTCGGCGCAGGTGTGGCGTGACTTCGCCGATCAGGTGGAGGAGTTGCACTATCGGGGTGCGTCGGCGGCGAACGGGGTGTTGTCGAGCAATTCGGGTGATTCGATCGATGCGTTCCGGGGGACGTGGGAGAAGTTCTCGGGTGGTGGGGGTGGGTATCTGGCGGATGCGGCGACGGCTGCGCGGTTGATCGCGGCGGCGTTCGATGCTGCTGCGGTGATCGTGGTGACGTGCAAGATCGCTGTGATTGCGCAGTTGGTGGCGTTGGCGGTGGAGTTGATCGCTGCTCAGGCGGCTGCGCCGTTCACGTTGGGGTTGTCGGAGTTGGGGGCGGCCGGGGCGACGTTGGCGACGAAGGCCATCGTGCGGCGGTTGTTGAAGGAGCTGCGGCAGGCTCTGGTCGAGGCGATCATGGAGACGCTGAAGGAGCCGGTGGTTTCGGCTGTTCAGGGGATGATCAGTGATCTGATCGCGCAGACGGTGAACCAGGGTTTCGGTGCGCAGGACGGGTATGACCTGGGGCGGACGGCGAAGCGGGGTGCGGAGGACTTCACGGACGCGGTGAAGAACTCGGGGCAGACGTTCACGGAGGCGTTGCGGGACGGGGTGGGTTCGCGGGCGGGGCGGCATGCGCGGGACGGGTTGGAGAGCGCGGCGGGCCGCAACAACAACGACTCGGGCTCCAACAACGACGCGGGCTCGTCGAACAGCAACAGCTCCTCGCCGTCGTCGTCCTCCAACTCTCCTTCTTCGTCGAGTAGTTCGCCGTCTTCGTCCAGTCCCTCCAGCACGCACAGTCCCTCGTCGAGCAGCACTCCGGGGGACAGCGGCAGCACGCCGAGCAGCACGAGCCGTCCGACGAGCACTGCGCCGGACAGCACCCCGACGAGCGAGTCGCCGTCGTCGAACCGTCCCCAGCCGACCACGGCGCCGTCGCAGCCGGGTGGGGATCCGTCTCCGTCACGGACGCCGTCGCCTGCGTTGGACCCGTTCGGTACCCGGGTGGGTCCGGACGCGGCGAACGACGGTCCGTCGCGCACGCCGGTGACGCCGGAGAGCAGCACGCCGCCGTCGCGCAACGACGACGCGGGAAGCCGCACCAACACCCCTGCCCCGGAAGGCCGTTCGGCGCCGGACAACTCCGGTACGACGCGCACACCCGACCATGACCCGGGCTCGACCCGGCCCAGCGCCAATGACGGTCCGTCGCGCACCCCGGATCACGACCCGGGTTCCACGCGGCCGACCACCAACGAGGGTCCGTCGCGCACTCCTGACCAGGACTCGGGTTCGTCGCGTCCGTCGGCGAACGATGGTCCGTCGCGCACGCCTGACCACGATCCCGGTTCGTCGCGTCCGTCGGCGAATGACGGTCCGTCGCGCACTCCTGACCATGACCCGGGTTCGACGCGGCCGTCGGCGAACGATGGTCCGTCGCGGACCCCTGACCACGATCCCGGTTCGACCCGTCCGACCACCAATGAGGGTCCGTCGCGGAGTCCGGAGCACGATCCGGCTCCGTCGCGGCCGTCGCAGGAGCCTGCTGCGCCGACGCTGGGGCCGGTGCGCCCCTCGGAGGCGGGTCCGGCTCCGCAGCCCGCGCACACCCCTGCGCCGGAGGCGGGACGTCCGGCGGAGGTGCCGACGCCGCGTCATGAGAGCGCGCCGGAGCCCGCATCGACGCGCCCGGAAGCCACGACGCCGTCCCCGCAGCAGCACCAGCCCGCGCCGGAGCGCACCGCGCCCGCGGAGCCGGCCGGCGCCCCCGCCCACACCCCTGCCCAGGCGCCTTCGTCGCACGCGCCGGGGCCGGACGGCAGCACGCCCTCGCCGTCGCCGACGCGGGTGGACCCCAGGACCGCGTTCGCCAACGACCCCACCCCCAGCCCCACGTCGTCGGACCCGGCGTCGCCTGCGGGCACGCCGCGGCTGAACACCGCGGGCCTGGGCGCCACCGCCACCGCACCCCCGCCGTCGTCGGATCACCGCCCGGGCCCGGTGCCCACCGGCGACCCCACCCCCAACACCCCCGGCACGCCGGGGACTCCGGGGATGGCGGGTGGTGTGCCGCACGCCGGTACCCCGCAGGCCGCCACGCCCACCACCCCGTCGAACCGGCCCACCGCGCCGCAGGCGCCGGCCACGCCGACGGGTCCGGTGCCCTCGCAGCGCCGCCCGGACAGTGACGGGCCGACCTTCGGGCCGCGTCCGGCCGCCGACCGCGGCCCCGCCACCAACCGGCCGGATCCGCGTACCGCCTACGCCAACCCCCGCCCCGACATCGGCAACCGCCTCAACCCCGACGGCCAGAACACCACTCCGTCGAAGCCCGACGCCACGCCGCGCCCCGATCTGGGCAACCGCCTGAACCCCAACGGCCAGAACCAGACACCGAAGCCCGACGCGGCGCCGCGTCCGGACCTGGGCAACCGGCTCGACCCGAACGGGCAGAACACCACAACGCCGAAGCCCGACGCGACGCCGCGCCCGGACCTGGGCAACCGCCTGAACCCCGACGGCCACAACGCCGCTGCGCCGAAGCCCGATGCGACGCCGCGCCCGGACATAGGCAACCGGCTCGACCCGGACGGCGGCAACTCCCGCCCGGACGACGCCCGTTCGCACCACGACGACAGCACCAGGCCGGACATCGGCAGCCGGCTGGACCCCGAGGGCCACACCACCCACCGCACCGACGACAACGACCACGTGTCGAAGGAGCCGTACCGGCCCGCCACCCAGGACCGCCCGCAGGGCAGCCCCGGCGGACTCGACGACCCCTCACCCGCCGACAACCGGCACGTCAACGATGCGGTGCCCCGCAACCCCGACGGCACCCCCACCCGCCACCCCGACCCCAACGACGGCAACTGGCCCGCCGCCGTCAACGGCACCGACCCCAACGCCCCGGGGCGCACCAACAACTGCGTCGACGTCGCCCTGGCGATGGTGGACACCTACTCCGGCCACCCCACCGCCGCCGCCTCCCGCACCCCCGACACCGACGCAGGCGGCAACCCCTCCGACCGCGGCGAGCGCGGCGGCCGCGACCGCATCGAAAACGCCCTCGGCGCCCGCTTCAACGACATGGGCAACGGCCCCCAGGCCTACCGCCGCCTCGAAGACACCCTCCGAAACAGCGGCCACGGCTCCCAGGCCGTCATCATCACCACCGACAAGGACGGCCGCTCCCACGCCTGGAACGCCGTCAACCACAACGGCACCATCACCTACATCGACGCCCAAACCGGAAAGCGCAGCAACCAACCCCTCCACAACGGCGACAACGGCGTCTTCGCCATCCCCCTCGACCCCGACCGCACCCCCACCACCCCCGAGCACCACACCACCGACCCCACCCACAACCCCGACCACGACCGCACCGCCCCCGAAGAAGCCGCCGGGCAGTCGTCCGATGGTGAATCACCGCCGCCCTCGGAGCCGGAGAGGAACGAGGCCGATCGGCCTCGCAGGCCTGTCGGTGATCTCATCCCCGACGGTAGCGGGAGCAATCTGTCGGAGAGTCAGATCAGGGACGGGTTGCAGCAGGCACTCGACCGCGAGTACGGGGAATTCCGTGTGCGGGTGACACAGGTTTTCGCGGGGCCCGACAATTTGGGTTGGGACGCGGATATCGTCGACCGCGAAGGAAATCACGTCGGCCGGATGGAGCGCACCTTCCACCGGAACGAGAACGGTGATCTGGTAGTCAAGCACGAGATATTGAAGATCTTCTCCGAGGAGAACCAGGGGAAGGGCTTCGGATCCGCTTTCAGTCGAGATCTGGAGAACTGGTACCGTGACTCGGGAGTGAAGGAAATCCGGCTCACGGCGGGCAAGGAGAACGGTGGCTACACCTGGGCGCGCCGTGACTATCGGTGGGCGGACGAGAAGGCCGCCAAGCGGATCTTCGAGCGTTTGAAGGCAAAGCTCAGGGATGCCGACCCGCCGCCGACCGCGGAGGAGGCGGCTGCCGTCGCCGACATCATGAACCGCTCCCGCAGGCCCTTCGGGAGCGATGGGTATCCCACACCCAACGAAATCGCCATGGTGGGAGCCGGGGGCGATGCCCCGTTCGGGCAGCGCGTACTGGTAGGGAGCAGCTGGGAAGGAGTGAAGACGCTGTGAGAGGGATTCCGCCGGAGGACTCGCAGTCGGTCGACCCCGAGGTGATCGAGCGTCACCGGGCGACCTCGGAGTGGTACTACGAGTTCTGTGAGAAGTACGGGGTGGACGGCCCCGAGTACGCGACTCCGGAGCAGTCGGCAGAGTACGACCGTGGCATCAAGGCCATCTACGAGCGTTTTCGGAGTGAGAAAACCCGTGTGCAGGACCGCCTCGTGGCCGAGTGGAGCGCGGAATTCTGCGAGAAGTACGGTCTGACGAATCCCTGGCTGGCTTCTGACGAGCAATTGGCCGAGTACGAGCGTCGGCTCGACGAGATCTACGCTTCCGATCCCGGCACGTCCTGAGCGTCGACTGTGCCTCGCCGGTCCACCGGCCCTCCACCAGGACGGGCCGGTGGACCGCGTCGTCCGGGCCGCCGACTCCGATGAGGGATGGGCACCGGGTGAGCGCGAGACAAGAAGGTGGGTGCCGTCGGACATGGTCCACGTGGAGTTCGGCAGTGAGGACGCGCTGCACGCCCACCTCTACCTCCAGAAGGTTTACGACTGCCTCTTCCTGGGTGCCGACGGAGTGCCCGTAGCTTCGGAGTGACGGTGCGGCGAAAGGTTCGGACAGCTGTGAGGGTCGAGGCTGCGGCAGTGATGCTGGAGCGGCTCGCGGCCGTGGACTGGGTGGCGTGGGAGCCGGCGTTCGAGCATGCCGAGGAGCGGGCCCGGTTGATGCGGGAGTACCTGCGGCGGGCGGCGCGTTGGGCGGAGGCCGTGGGTGGGGCGGACGGGTGGCCGTTCTGCGACCTCGCGGGGTCGGTCGATTCCGGGGCGGAGGTTGAGGCCGGGGTGGCCGCGCGGTTGGCGGGGGTGGTCGAGGGGGTGGGGGACGGGAGCAACGGGGCGAAGATCTGTCGGGCGGCGGTGCGGTGGGCGTCACTCGGGGAGGACGTCGTGGTGGGGTACGGGCTGCCGGATCCGTACGAGCCGTTGGTAGCGATGGTGGAGCTCGGGGGTGCGGTCACGATGGAGAACGGGATGATCGACTTCGTCACCACCCGGGTGCGGGTGCGGAGTTGGCGGGATCACCTTGACTGAGGGCAAGGACCTCCGGGGAGCGGACCTCTACCGGGAGTGGCTGGAGGAGGAGGACTTCGCCGGGGCGGACCTGAGCGGGGCGTGCCTGGTGCGGGCCGAGTTGGACGGGGCGGTGCTGCGGGGTGCCCGGTTGGACGGGGCGGATCTGACGGGGGCTTCGCTGTACGGGGTGGATGCGTCGGGGGCGAGTTTCCGTGGGGCGCGGATGCTGGGGGCGGGGCTGTTGCGGACGGATCTGCGGGGTGCGGATCTCTCGGGGGCGGTGGTCGAGGACAACTCGTTCAAGGTGGTCCTGGACGAGGCGACCGTCGTGGAGGGGCTGACGGGGACGGTGTTCGGGCCGGCCGTGTTGGTGCGGGACGGTGAGCAAGTCGAGCTGGGCGGGAGTGAGTTGGAGCGGTGGATCGCGGAGCGGGGTGGGCAGGTGCGGGTGATTCCGCCGCGGGGGCTGGCGAGGAGCGGGCAGTGAGTCGGGCGGCCGCCGTGGTGCAGCGGTTGATGGCGATCGACTGGCGGGACGAGAAGCGCGCCTTGGCGGAGGCGGACACCCGGGCGGTGCTGCTGCTGGAGTACTTCCGGCGGGCCGCGAACTGGGTGGAGTGGTGCGGCGGGACGGAGGGCTGGCCGTTCGTCGACCTCGCGGAGTCGGTCGATCCCACGGTGGCGGTCCCGGCGGAGATCGCGGAGCCGTTCGAGGCCTACCTCTACGACAACGTCGGGCTGTTCAACGCGAGCGAGATGTCCCGGGCGGCGGTCCGGTGGGCGGTGCTGACCGAGGTGTCGACCGTCCCGCGGCCGCCGTTGGAGGATCCGTACGAGCCGCTGATCCGCTGCTTCGAGCTGGGTGGTGGGCTCGCCACCGAGGGGCACTGGGTGGACCTGTGGACGATGATGATCCCCAAGCGGAAGCCGGCCGACTACGCGGGGCCCGACAGGGTGACGAGGCTGCTCGACCGCCTGGCGGCGATCCGGTGGAACGACGACGAGGCTGCGACCCGGCACGAGGGCTCGCGGGCCGAGCTGTTCGCGGAGTACCTGCGGCGGATGGGGAGTTGGGGGCTCGCCCACGGGGCCGAGCGGCCGTGGCCGGGGCTCGACCCGGTGGAGTGTCTCGACCCGTCGGTGCGGGTGGCCGAGGGGCACGCGGCGCGGCTGGAGCGGATCGTGGAGGAGAACGCGCTCGGCCCGATGACGGCGAGGTTCTGCCGGAACGCGGTCCGTTGGGCGGAGTTGGGGCGGTGGCGGGCGCTGGGGGCGCCGGACGAGGACCCCTTCGAGCCGTTGCTGCGCTGCTTCGAGCGGGGCGGGCAGTTCTTCACGGAGAACCGGGTCGCCCTGCTGGGGATCGGCGGTGGGGTGCCGTTCCGGAGCGTGGCGGAGTGGGCGGAGCAAGGGGCGTCGGAGTCGTTGGAGTCCTTGGAACCCGGCTACTTGGACGCGTTGGACCGGGCCTGAGCCGCGGCGACCAGGGCGGCCAGGCCGTCGAGGTGGCGGGCCAGGCCGAAGGTGAAGAGGGAGTCGGGGGAGAGGGCGAGGCCGCCGGGGGCGGTGCGGGCGGCGGTGAAGGCGGGGAAGGTGCCGTCGGTGAGCAGGGTGGCCATCCGGGCCTCCTGGACCTGCATCCACTGCTCGCCGGTGACGCCGCTGGTGCGGTCGGCCTCCTGCTCGGCGGCGAGGTCGACGGCGCAGCCGCGGACGTGGCCGAAGAGCGAGACGGCGGCGTGCATCCGGGTGTCGGCGTCGAGGCCGAGACCGTCCAGGGTGGCGAGCAGGTACTCGATCTGCCGCATGCCGTGGGGGGCGAGCAGCGGGCGGGCGAGGTTCAAGGTGGCTGCCAGCCACGGGTGTCGGTGGTAGAGGTCCCACTGTGCGCGGGCCGCGGACTCCAGGCGCGTCCGCCAGTCGGCGGACGGGTCGGGGGTGGGGAGGGTGGCCTCGGCGAAGGCGGCGTCGGTCATCAGGGCGAGGAGTTGGTCGCGGTTGCGGACGTGCCGGTAGAGGGACATGGCGGAGGTGCCCAGCTCGGCCGCGAGCCGTCGCATGGTCAGGGCGGCCGCGCCCTCCGCGTCGGCGATGGCGATCCCGGCCCGGACGAGACGGGCGCCGGCCGCCGCCTCGGCCGCCGCCTCGGCTGACGGGGCGTCGGACGGGGCCTCGGGACGGCGGGCGGTGCGGGCCGGCCGGGGCGCCGCGCGGACCACGGTGCCGACGCCGGGCACCGCGCGGACCAGGCCCTCGTGTTGGAGGGTGGAGAGCACCTTGGTCGCGGTCGCCATGGCGACGCCCCAGCGCTGGGTGATGGCACGGGTGGAGGGGACGCGGTCGCCCGGGCGCAGCTCGCCGCTGCGGATGCGGTCCCGCAGCTCGGCGGCGATCCGGACGTAGGGCGGGTCCACGGTCATGGTGGTGCACTCCTCGGTGTACTAGTGCGCTGAACCTAGTGCACTAGGAAGGGTGGATCAACTCTGCTGTTCACAGGCGTACTTGTCGGTGATTACGTTGTACGCACCGAAGGAACGAACGAGGGAGCAGAGATGAACGCCACCGCCACCACCCCCGCCCGCACCGTGCTGATCTCCGGCGCCGGCGTCGCCGGACCGGCGCTCGCCTACTGGCTGCGCCGCCACGGCTTCGTCCCGACCGTGGTGGAGCGCGCGCCGGCGCTGCGCGAGGGCGGCTACGCGGTGGACTTCCGGGGCGAGGCGCTGGACGTGCTGGACCGGATGGGCCTGCTGGAGCGGATCGCCGAGCAGGACACCGAGATGGGCGACGCACTGCTGGTGGACGGCGACGGGCGGGCGTACGCGACCCTGCCGTCCGTGGTCTTCGCCGGTGAACTGGAGGTGCTGAAGGGCGACTTGACCCGGATGCTGTACGAGGTCACCCGGGACGGGGTGGAGTACGTCTTCGGCGACTCGGTCACCGGGCTGACCGAGGACGCGGACGGGGTCGAGGTCACCTTCGAGCGCGGTGCCCCGCGCCGCTTCGACCTGGTGGTCGGCGCCGACGGCCTGCACTCGCGGACCAGGGCGCTGGTCTTCGGGCCGGAGGAGCGGTACGTGCGCCACCTCGGCATCCACACCGCCGTCTTCGGCCTGGACAACTACCTCGGGCTGGAGAACACCGGCCGCCTCTACGCGGCGCCGGGCCGGGCGGCCAACGTCTTCACCACCCGGGCCGACTCCGGGGCCCGCGCCGCCTTCCACTTCGCCTCCGAAGGGCCGCTGGAGCGCGAGGACCGCCACGACCGGGCCCGGCAGCAGCGGCTGATCGCCGAGCGGTTCGCGGACGACGGCTGGGAGATCCCGCGCCTGCTGCGCGAGATGGAGCGGGCGGCGGACTTCTTCTTCGACGCCAACGCCCAGGTGGAGATGGAGACCTGGTCCAAGGGGCGGGTGGTGCTGCTCGGCGACGCCGGGTACTGCGCCGGTCCGACCTCGGGGCGCGGCACCTCGCAGGCGCTGATCGGCGCGTACGTGCTGGCCGGCGAGCTGGCCGAGGCCGGGGGTGACCACGTCGCGGCCTTCGCCGCCTACGAGCGGGAGTTGCGCGGGTACGTGACGGAGCACCAGGCGATGGGGCGGGAGGGGGCGGAGCGGTTCTTCGGGCCCGCGCCCACCCAGGAGGTGCTGGACGCGATCGCCGCCCGGGCGGCCGGCCAGGCCCGTACCGCTCCCGTCCGGCTGCGCGACTACGGGCTTCGGGTGGCTCGGGCGGCTCGGGTGGCGTAGGGGGGCGCGAACGGTCGGTGAGGGCGGTGATTCCGTCAGGTCCCCGCGACGCGGCGGCCCGGGTAGGGTCGGGCGGATGACCTCCCCGCTGCTGGCCCGTGCCCTGACCGCCCCCGCCGAGCCGCCGCTGCGGCCGTTGCCGGAGGAGGTGGCCGGGTTGCTGCTCGCCCTCGACGCCCCGCCCCGGTTGGCCGCTCACCTGCGGGCGGTGCACGACGTGGCGTACCGGTTGGTGATGTGGATGGAGGAGCGGTACCCGGGGCTGGAAGTGGACCGGGAGGCGGTGCTGTTCGGGGCGGCCACCCATGACATCGGGAAGACCAGGCACCCCGCCGAGCTGTCCGGGCCGGGGTCGCTGCACGAGGAAGCGGGCCGGGAACTGCTGCTGGAGCACGGCACCGCTCCGGCGCTGGCCCGCTTCGCCGCGACGCACGCCAGTTGGACGCGCCCCGGCACCACGCTGGAGGAGCTGCTGGTGAGCACCGCCGACAAGGTGTGGAAGAACAAGCGGGTGCCGGAGTTGGAGGATCTGCTGGTGGCTGGGCTCGTGGCGGCGACGGGCGGGGAGCGGTGGGAGGAGTACCTGGCCCTGGACGAGCTGCTCACCGCGCTGGGGGACGGCGCGGAGGAGCGGCTCGCGTTCCAGGGGGCGTTCCCGGTCTGACGGGAGGTCAGGGAGCTCAGTGCGGGATGGCCGCGATCAGGTCGGAGGCGCCCTGGCGCTTGAGGGCGAGGGCGGTGGCGGTGCCGAGGTCCTCGGGGGTGAGGGAGCCGGCCCACTCGTGGGCGTCGAGGATCTGCTTGCCGTCGGGGGAGAAGACCCGGCCGCGCAGGGAGAGGCGGCCGTCCGGTTCGGCCTTGGCGTAGCCGGCGATGGGGGAGTTGCAGTGGCCCTGGAGGACGTGCAGGAACATCCGCTCCGCCGTGGCCTCGCGCCAGGTGTCGTGGTGGGCCAGGCCGCGTACGGTCTCGATGGTCCGTTCGTCGTCCTCGCGGCACTGGAGCGCCAGCACCCCGGCCCCGATCGGCGGGCACATGGTCTCGACGGGCAGCACCTCGGTGATCCGGGCCGTCTCGCCGATCCGCTCCAGGCCGGAGACGGCGAGCAGCAGGGCGTCGTACTCGCCGGCCTCCAGCTTGGCGAGGCGGCTGTTGGCGTTGCCGCGGATCGGACGGCAGTCCAGGTGGGGGTGGGTGGCGGCGAGCTGGGCCACCCGGCGCACGGAGGAGGTGCCGATCCGGGCGCCGGGCGGGAGCTGGTCCAGGGTCAGGCCGTCGGGCTGGACGACCGCGTCGCGGATGTCGTCGCGGCGCAGGTAGGCCGCGAAGACCGTCCCGGCCGGGAGCGGCCGGTCGGCGGGGACGTCCTTGAGGCAGTGCACGGCGAGGTCGGCCTCGCCGGCCAGCAGGGCGGCGTCGACCTCCTTGGTGAAGGCGCCCTTGCCGCCGAGCTTGGCGAGGTCGCCCATCCAGCGGTCGCCCGAGGTGGTGACGGGCACCACCTCGGTGCGCAGGGCCGGGTGGAGGGCGGCCAGTTCGGCCTGCACCCGCTCGACCTGGGCGAGGGCCATCGGTGAGGAACGGGAGACGATGCGGATCAACTCGGCAGCGGGCATGGAGGGATGATAGTCCGTCAGGGGCTGCCTCCCGGACCGTCCGCAGCCGGGTGCGAGGTGTCGTCGAGGCGCTTTCGAGGTGCCTTCGAGTGGCGGTCGAAGGCACCTCGAAGGCCGGGCCCGGCCGGAGGGGGGAGTCCCCGTCAGGCCCGGACGGCCTGCCGGGCGGTGGCTCCCGGGGCCTGCCGGACGAGGTCGAGGAAGGCCGAGACGGCGGGGGAGAGCCGGGTGCCCGCCGACCAGAGGGCCTGTGCGTAGGTCTCGGTCCGGGGGAGCCAGGGCAGGACCGAGAGTCCCTGGCCGGCCAGGCCGGCGCCGCTGACGGCGCTCTCCGGGACCATGGCGACGCCCAGTCCGGCCTGGGCCATGCTGAGGGCGCCCCGGGTGGAGCCGGTCTCCAGCACGGCCGGGTCGATGCCGTGCTCCCGGCGCAGGTGGTGGACCAGCGCCTCCTGGGAGGCGCAGTCCGGGTCGACCACCAGGACCCGTCCGATGGAGTCGGTGGTGGGCGGGGTGGTGGTGCCGTTCGGCTGTGGCTCGCCGACCGGCACCATCGGGACGCGGAACAGGGACTGGCGGCTGACCCCGGGCAGGCCGGGGGCCTCGTCGTCGGGGTCGGCGGTCAGGGTGAGGGCGACGTCGACCTCGCCCTGGGCGACGGCGCTCTCCACCTCGGTGGCGGTGAGCACCTTGGGCGCGATCGTGACCTCGGGGTGGCGGAAGCGGCACTGCCGCACCAGCTCGCCCATCTCGTACTCCATCAGGAGCGTGGTGGAGCCGACCACCACCCGGCCGGTGGCCCCGCCGCCGATCTTCATGGCGGTGTTGAGCTCGTCGAGGACGGAGAAGATCCGGCCGACGTAGTCGCGGGTGGTCTCGCCGGCGGGGGTGAGGCGGACCCCGTGCGGCAGGCGGTGGAAGAGCTGGGCCCCCAGCCGGCTCTCCAGGGACTGGATGTGTGTGGTGACGCTGGACTGGGAACAGCCGAGGTTCTTCGAGCTCCTGGTCAGGCTCCCGGTGTTGGCGACGTCCCAGAAGGTCTTCAGCTGACGGACCGTGAAATCCACGTATGCCCCCCACGGCACATGGTGACGTTGAGAATCTAACGGGTGTGCTGCTCTCTAGCCATTAGAGAGTGGCACGCGTGTTCGGGATTCTCAAACCCCGGCCGGGTCCGGTGTGACACGTGGGGTCGGATTCTCCGTCAGTTACGCACGAGTAGGGGCAACCAGAGGGGCGGTAGGTCAGTCAGAGGGTTCGTGACGCGCATGATGACGGGCCCGACGACCACCCCTGAGCTGCGGCGCTCACAGCTGAGGCACCGTCAGGTGCGCCGGGTGTAACGCGGCGGACCGGGCCCTCGTCATCTGATCGCAACAGGGGCTTCCTACGGTGGAGCGCCAGGTACCGCCGGAGGAAGGAACGCAGCGTGACACAGGTACGGACCGCCTGCTCGTACTGCGGGGTCGGCTGCGGCATCGTGCTCGACCTGGCCACCGGGCCGGACGGGCGGATCACGGCCGCCAGGGTCACCGGCGACGGGGAGCACCCGGCCAACGCCGGGCGGCTCTGCACCAAGGGCGCCACCCACGCCGAGCTGCTCGCCGCCCCCGGCCGGCTCTCCACCGCGCTGGTCCGGGCCGAACGGGGCGCCCCGCCCGCCCCGATGGACGTGGACGCCGCGATCGCCGAGACCGCGCGGCGGCTGCGCGCCGTGCTGGACGAGCACGGCCCCGACGCGCTCTCCCTCTACGTCTCCGGCCAGATGTCCATGGAGGCCCAGTACCTGGCCAACAAGCTGGCCAAGGGCTACTGGCGGACCAACAACATCGAGTCCAACTCCCGGCTCTGCATGGCCAGCGCGGGCAGCGGCTACAAGCTCTCGCTCGGCGCCGACGGACCGCCCGGCTCCTACGAGGACCTGGACCGGGCCGACCTCTTCCTGGTGATCGGCTCCAACATGGCCGACTGCCACCCGATCCTCTTCCTGCGGATGATGGAGCGGGTCAAGGCCGGCGCGAAGCTGATCGTGGTGGACCCGCGCCGCACCCCGACCGCCGACAAGGCCGGGCTCTTCCTCCAGGTCCGCCCCGGCACCGACCTGGCCCTGCTGAACGGCCTGCTCCACCTGCTGGTCGAGAACGGCCACACCGACCCGGCCTTCATCGACGGGCACACCGAGGGCTGGGAGGAGCTGCCGGAGTTCCTCGCCGACTACACCCCCGCCGCGGTCTCCGCGATCACCGGGATACCCGAGGCCGACCTGCGCACCGCCGCCGAGTGGATCGGCACGGCGGGCGAGTGGACCAGCTGCTGGACGATGGGCCTCAACCAGTCCACCCACGGCACCTGGAACACCAACGCCCTGGTCAACCTGCACCTGGCCACCGGCGCGATCTGCCGCCCCGGCAGCGGCCCGTTCTCGCTCACCGGGCAGCCGAACGCGATGGGCGGCCGGGAGATGGGCTACATGGGCCCCGGCCTGCCCGGTCAGCGCTCCGTCCTGGTGGCCGAGGAGCGGGAGTTCACCGAGCGGGTCTGGGGGATCCCCGAGGGCAGCCTGCGCACCGAGGTCGGCAAGGGCACCGTCGAGATGTTCGAGCGGATGGCCGAGGGCGCGATCAAGGCCTGCTGGGTCATCTGCACCAACCCGGTGGCCTCGGTGGCCAACCGGGCCACCGTGATCCGCGGCCTGGAGGCGGCCGAACTGGTCGTCACCCAGGACGTGTTCGCCGAGACCGAGACCAACGCGTACGCCGACCTCACCCTCCCCGCCACCCTGTGGGCCGAGTCCGACGGCGTGCAGGTCAACTCCGAGCGCTGCCTGACCCTGATCCCCGGCGTGCTGGACGCGCCCGGGCAGGCGCTCCCCGACTGGAAGCTGATCGCCGAGGTGGCCCGCGAGATGGGCTACGCCGAGGGCTTCACGTACGCGAGCGCGGAGGAGGTCTACCAGGAGATCCAGCGGTTCTGGAACCCGGCCACCGGCTGGGACCTGCGCGGCGCCGGCTACGACCGGCTGCGCCGCACCCCCGTGCAGTGGCCCGCCGCGCCCGGCGGCCCGGAGCGCAACCCGATTCGCTACCGCAACGACGGCGTCAGCCAGGCCCTGCTGGAGCGCCCCGACGGCAGCCGCCCCGCGCTGGCCTTCGCCACCCCGTCCGGCCGGGCCAGGTTCTTCGCCCGGCCGCACCTGCCGCCCGCCGAACTCCCGGACGCGGAGCACCCGTTCACCCTCACCACCGGCCGGGTCCAGCACCAGTGGCACACCCTCACCAAGACCGGCAAGGTGGCCAAGCTCACCAAGCTCGACCCGGGCTCCTTCGTCCAGGTGCACCCCGAGGACGCCGCCGAGCTGGGCATCGCCGAGGGCGACCAGGTGGAGGTGGCCTCCCGCCGCGGCCGTGCGGTGCTGCCGGCCCGGGTCACCGACCGGGTGCTGCCCGGCACCTGCTTCGCGCCCTTCCACTGGAACGACCTGTTCGGCGAGTACCTGAGCGTCAACGCCGTCACCAACGACGCCGTCGACCCGGTCTCCTTCCAGCCCGAGTTCAAGGCCTGTGCGGTGCGGCTCACCAAGGTCGCGGCCGCGGCCTCCCCGGTGCTCGACCTTCCCGCCGAACTCCCGGTCACCGTACCGCTGTTGGCGGCGGCCCTGGGGCTGGGCGAGCTGACCCCGCCGGTGCTGGCGGAGGAGGAGCGCAGCTACCTCGCCGGGTACCTGGCCGGGATCACCGCCGCCCCGCCGGAGAGCGGGGTGCCGGTGCTGCCCGCGCAGGCGCCGCTCGCCCCCGCCACCGCCCGCTGGGTGGACGGGCTGCTGGCCGGGATGTACTCGCGCACCGCGCCGACCGCCGAGCGCGGGCAGGTGCTGGTGCTCTGGGCCTCCCAGACCGGCACCGCCGAGGAGGCCGCCGCCACCGTCACCGCCCGGCTCACCGCGGCCGGCCGGCCCGCCCGGATGCTCGCCATGGCCGACTGCACGCCCGCCGAACTCGCCGGTGGCGCCGACCTGTTGGTGGTCACCAGCACCTTCGGCGACGGCGAGGCCCCGGACAACGGCGCGGCCTTCTGGCAGTGGCTCGGCGCCGAGGACGCGCCCCGCCTGGAGGGCACCCGCTACGCCGTGCTGGCCTTCGGCGACCCCAGTTACGCCGACTTCTGCGCCCACGGCCGCCGCCTGGACGAACGCCTGGCCGAGCTGGGCGCCGAGCGGGTGCTGCCCCGGACGGAGTGCGAGCCGGGCCAGGAGGCCCGGGCCGCCGACTGGTCGGCCCGGGCCGCGGAGGCGCTGGCCGACGCCCGCCCCGCCGCACCGAGGACCGCGAGGCGCGAGGAGCACCCCGCCCGGCTGGTCGGCAACCGGCTGCTCAGCCTGCCCGGCGCCGCCAAGGAGATCCGCCGCTTCACCTTCGACCTCGGCGAGGACGGCCCCGCGTACGAGGCCGGCGACGCGCTCGGCGTCCGCCCTGCCAACTGCCCCGCCCTGGTGGAGGAGTGGCTCACCCTCACCGGCCACCACCCCGACACCGCCGTCACGGTGGAGGGGGCCGGTGAGCTCCCCTTCGCCGAGGCGCTCACCCGCCACCTGGACATCACCCGGCTCACCCCCGACCTGCTCCGGCTGGCCGCCGAGCGGACCAGGGACCGCGAACTGCGCGCCCTGCTCCGCCCGGACAACAAGGACGGCCTGGCCCAGTGGAGCTGGGGCCGCCAGGCGGTGGACCTGCTGGCCGAGCACCCGTTCAAGCTGAGCGCCCAGGAGTGGGCCGAGGCGCTGCGCCGGCTCCAGCCCCGCCTCTACTCCATCTCCTCCAGCCCGCTCACCGACCCGCGCCGGCCGAGCATCACCGTCTCGGTGCTCCGCTACGAGGGCCCGCGCGGCCGCCGGCGCAAGGGCGTGGCCTCCACCTTCCTGGCCGACGCCGCACCGGAGCAGCCCGTCCCGGTCTTCGTCCAGCGCGCCCCGCACTTCCGCCCGCCGGCCGACCCCTCGGCCAAGACCGTGATGATCGGCCCCGGCACCGGGGTGGCCCCCTTCCTCGGCTTCCTGGAGCACCGCCGCGCCCTCGGCCACCTGGGCTCCAACTGGCTGTTCTTCGGCGAGCAGCGCCGGGCCGCCGACTTCTACTACCGGGACGAGCTGGACGAGCTCTACCGCTCCGGCACCCTCTCCCGGCTGGACCTCGCCTTCTCCCGCGACCAGCGCGCCAAGGTCTACGTCCAGGACCGGATGCGCGAGCACGGCGCCCAGCTCTGGCGCTGGCTCCAGGACGGCGCCCACCTCTACGTCTGCGGCGACGCCACCCGGATGGCCAAGGACGTGGACCGCACCCTGCGGGAGATCGCCGTCACCCACGGCGGCCTGACCGAGGACGAGGCCCAGGTGCACCTCAAGCAGCTCGCCGCCGACGGCCGCTACGCCCGGGACGTGTACTGACGGCAGGCCCGCCGGGGCCGGCGCTCCCTCAGCCGGCGGGCGTCGGAGCGCCCTGCGGCCCTGCCGCCCGGCTGGCCGGGACGGTGTCGGTGGCGTCGACGGTGGTCGCGGGCGCGGTGGTGCGCAGGTGGGTGAGGGCCGCCTGCAGGGCGACGGCGCCCTCGCCGACGGCGGAGCCGACCCGCTTCACCGAACCGGACCGCACGTCCCCGGCCGCGAAGACACCGGGGAGGCTGGTCTCCATCAGATAGGGGTCACGCTGCTCGGCCCACGGCAGCGGCAGGCGGCCCGCGTCCTCGCGGGCCGCCTGCCGGACGTCCGGGCCGGTGAGCAGGAACCCGCCGGAGTCCCGGGCGCAGACGTCGGCCAGCCAGGCACTGGCCGGGACGGAGCCGATCAGCACGTGCAGCAGTGCGGCGGGCACCTCCTCGACCTCGCCGGTGCGGTTGTCGCGCAGCCGCAGGCCGGTCAGGCGGGTGTCGCCCAGGGCCTCCACCACCTCGGTGCCGCAGCGCAGTTCGACCCGGTCGTCGGCCTCGATCCGGTCGAGCAGGTAGGCCGACATGGCCTGCGGGCGGGCCGACGCCTCCCGGACCAGCAGGGTGACGGAGTCGGCGTGCTCGGCGAAGTGCAGGGCGGCCTGGCCCGCCGAGTTCCCGGCGCCGACCATGTAGACGTGCTGCCCCGCCGAGGCCTTGGCCTCGCTGAGGCAGGAGCCGAAGTAGATCCCGGCCCCGGTGAGGCGCTCGACGCCGGGCACCGGCAGGGTCCGCCACTGCATGCCGGTGGTCACCAGGACGGCCCGGCCGCTGATCCGCGAGCCGTCGTCGAGGTGCACCAGGTGCCCGCCGGGGACGGGCTCCAGCCGGGTGGCGATCCGGGTGGAGACCCACTCCACGCCCATCCGGCGGGCCTGGGTGAGGGCCCGCTGCGCCAGCTCACTGCCCGTCAGACCGGCCGGGAAGCCGAGGTAGTTCTCGATCCGGGAGGTCGACCCGGCCTGGCCGCCGGGGGCGTCGTCCTCGACCAGCAGGACACTCAGGTTCTCGCACGCCCCGTAGACCGCACCGGCCAGCCCGGCGGGGCCGCCGCCGACCACCACCAGGTCGTAGGCCGTCCGGCTGGCGGGCCTGGTCAGCCCGAGCTCCAGCGCCAGCCGGCTGAGCCCGGGGTCCGTCAGCCGCCGTCCGTCCGGCAGGACCGTCACCACCGGCTCGTCCTCGGGCGCGTCCTCGGTGGAGAACGGGACCGCGTTGCGGGCCAGGAAGTCCCGTACCCGGTACGCCCCGGCCGAGAACGGCGAGCCGATCACGGTCACCGCGCCGGACGGCCCCCGGCGCCGGCTCAGCTTCCACTCCAGCAGCAACTCGTCCACCAGCGGCAGGAGCCCGTCCGCCCAGAGGTCCGAGGAGGCGGGCAGTGCCAGCGAGCGGACCGCGGTCCCGGTCTCCCGGTCGGTGAGCAGCAGCCCCTTGGTGGCCGGGCTCAACGCGGCCACCGCGTCCAGGAGTTCGGCCCCGTGCGCGTCGGTCAGGCTCTCCTCGGCGATCACCAGGGCCGGTCCGGTGCCGTCGGCCGTCTCGGCCGTCAGCGACAGGGCCTCGGCCAGGCCCGCCACCGTCCGGACCCGGTACCGGGCCCCGTAGCGGGAGCGCAGGGCCTCCGCCAGGTCCTCCCGCCGGGCCGGGGCGGGTGAGGCGATCAGGATGGTGGGCCGGGGTGCGCTGCCGTTGCCGCTCATGGTTCTCCAAGTGATCCGGCGCACCGACCTCCGGCCCGCCTCCGCCGCGGCGGCCGTCGAGCACGGCCGTCGCCCCCGGACCAACGATCACCGGTCCGTCCCGTTCCGGGTTGCCGCCCCGAGGGGTCCTACCGCTCCGTCCGGCGGCGGCGGACCACGACCGCCAGGTCCACCGCCGCGAGCAGGGTCAGGACGCCGCAGACGATCGCGAAGGTGCGCAGGCTGGCCTGGCTCGGCACGTCGCCCGGGCCGTTCACCGCCGACCAGAGGGCGAAGCCCGCCGTCATCAGGGCGTAGAGCGGGGTGAAGAGGACGGAGAGCAGGAAGCGGAGCTTGAGGTCGCTCCGTGCGGTCATCGGTTCGCTGCCGCTGCGCCAGTCGCGCGGGGTCTTGGCCGGTCGCATCGCCGCACCACCTCCAAGGCCTACGATCGGCATGTACCCACGAGGGGAGAGGGGTAACGGCGATGGACGAGGACGAGTACCTCGGGCTGACCGGGGAGCAGGCCGAGCGGCTGGCCGCCGAGCGGGGCTGGCGGACGGTCCGGGTGCTGGCGCCTGGGGCGCTGGTCACCCTGGAGTACCGGGAGGACCGGCTCAATCTCCAGCTGCGGGACGGCCGGGTGGAGCGCTGCTGGCAGGGCTGACCGGAGCGGGGGAGGGGCGGACCGGGGCGGCCCGCCAGAGGTCGGTGATCCGGCGGTCGACGGCGGTGACCAGCGGCTCGCCGGTCGGCAGGGCGAGCAGCACCAGGGCGCCCGCGGCCCACCCGGCGAGCACGTCGGAGAACCAGTGGGTGCCCAGGTAGACGGTGGTCAGGCCGACCGAGGCGGCGACCAGCGAGACCAGCACCACCCCGGTCCGCTGCCAGCGCACCGCCAGGTAGGCCAGCACGCCCCAGGTGACCACCGAGTTGGCGGTGTGCCCGGAGGGGAAGATGGTGCCGCCGAGGAAGAGCTCGGGGTCGTTGAGGTAGTGCGCGTAGTGCGGGCCGAGCCGGCCGGTGAGGATCTTCACGCTGCCCACCGTGACGTTGAGCAGCAGCAGGGCTCCCGCCATCACCAGCAGCGGCCGCACGGTGCGCTGCCGGACGCACCGCCAGCCCAGCCAGAGGCAGGCCGCGATGGCGGACGGGCCGCGCTGGCCGACCACCACCCAGAGGTCGAGGAAGTCCAGCACCTGCGGCCAGCGCTTGTACGGGCGCAGCTGTTTGAGCCACCAGTCCAGGTGCACCAGCGAGGTGTCGAACAGCACCGCCAGCACGATCAGCAGGTAGGCCAGCCCGACCAGTACGGTGAGCGCCCGATGGCCCGGGCTCATCGGGAACGGGGGTCTGACGGGGCGTCGGGTGGCGGTGGGCACCCCCAGACAGTACCCGGACAGAAGCGGACATTACGTCAGCTCCGGGACGGGGCGGCCGCTTCCGCAGGGTGGGGGTCCCACAGAAACGGCCGCGTCACCGGGCCCGAACGGAGGCCCCCGGCGCGGGCCGGCGGACTTGTTCGGACATCAGTTGCAGAGGAACTTAGCAGCCGCTCCCCGCCCGTGGTCACTCGTTTCGGTCTCGATTTCACGGCGCGGCCGTACCCGCGAACCCCTCGGGCCCCGCACCGTGTGCGGGGCCCGAGGGGTGTGTGCTCCTACAGTATGTAAGGAGCGGTCAGGGGGTGAGCCGCTCTACCGCGGCCGCCCCCTCCAGCTCCAGTTGGCGCCGGGCGCGCTCGATCAGCGCGGGGGTGGGGGTCCGGCCCGAGGCCATCACCAGGTCCTCGGGGTCGACCGGGTGCTCGGCGCCGGTGTGCAGCAGCCGGTCGGGCGTGGGCATGGAGTCGGCGTCGTCCGCGGGGTTCATCATCGTGCTGCCTCCAGGGTCCTCGGAGGGTGCGCAGCGGCACCCGTGCCCCGAGTCTGCCCCCGCCGTCCCCGCCCCGCGAGCGGACGGCGCGTCAGTCCAGCGGGCCGCCCGCCACGTAGATGACCTGGCCGGAGACGAAGCCGGCCGCCTCGGCGGCGAGGAAGGAGATGGTGTTGGCGACGTCCTCCGGCAGGCCGACCCGGGCGACCGGGATCTGGGTGGCGGCGGCCGCCTTGAAGGCCTCGAACTCCATGCCGACCCGGGCCGCGGTGGCGGCGGTCATCTCGGTGGCGATGAAGCCGGGCGCGACCGCGTTGGCGGTGATGCCGAACTTGCCGAGCTCGATCGCCAGGGTCTTGGTGAAGCCCTGCATGCCGGCCTTGGCGGCGGAGTAGTTCGCCTGGCCGCGGTTGCCCTGGGCGGAGGAGGAGGAGAGGTTGACGATCCGCCCGAAGCCGGCGTCCACCATGTGCTTCTGGCAGGCCCGGGACATCAGGAAGGCGCCCTTGAGGTGCACGTCCATGACGGTGTCCCAGTCCGACTCGGACATCTTGAAGAGCAGGTTGTCGCGCAGCACGCCGGCGTTGTTGACCAGCACCACCGGGGCGCCGAGCTCGGTCGCGATCCGCTCCACGGCGGCCGCCACCTGGGCCGCGTCCGAGACGTCCGCGCCGACCGCGAGGGCCCGGCCGCCGGCCGCGGTGATCCGCTCGGCGGTCTCCTTCCCGGCCTCCTCGGTCAGGTCCACCACCGCGACCGCGTAGCCGTCGGCGGCCAGGCGCTCGGCCGTGGCCGCGCCGATCCCGCGCGCGGCTCCGGTGACCACCGCGACGCGGGGGCTGCTCTGCTCGGTCATGTTCGTACTCGTCTCTCTCTCGGGGGTGACGGGAGAACGCCATCGGCGCCGCCGAACGTTCGGACGGGCGTCGCGGGCGCAAGATTACCGACCGGTAGGAATGCTGACCAGAGGGCAGAGCCGCAGGTGACGCAGGGTGAGGATGGCTCATGTTCGGAGCCGCGGAGGCCTGCTCGACGTGTGCGCGACACCTGGCGGAAATATGCCAACTCCGCCGAACAAACATCTACTCTCGGCCCCAGCCTGCCAGTTCTGGCCGACCGTTTGTATAGTGTGCGCCAGCAGCCACCGGCTGCACGGCTGGCGCGCTCACCCTCACAGCGGGTCGCTCACTCGCCGTTACTGCCCGCCCGGGTGTCCCACACACACCGGGTGTGACATCGGGACGGATTTCATGGTGCTGGGGGAGATCCCGACAACCCGCGTGCCCGGCCGACTGCAGCAGTCGCCCGGTCACCTCATCCGCGTGGCCCAGCAGGTGCACACCCGCCTCTGGTCCGAGCATGTCGGCAACGAGTTGACGGCGCCTCAGTTCGCCGTACTGCTCGTGCTGGCGCTCGAACCGGGAGCGGACCAGCGCACCGTCGGCGAGCGTGCCTCGCTCGACAAGGCCACGATGGCCGAGATGGTCGCCCGGCTGGTCCGGCGCGGCCTGGTCCTGCGCCGCCGCGATCCTGCGGACGGCCGGCGCAAGCTGCTGGCGCTCTCGCAGAACGGCGCCCAGGTGGTCCGGGAGGCCACCGGGGGCGTGGTCCGCGTCCAGCGGACCCTGTTCGAGCCGCTCACCCCTGAGGAGCAGCTCGAACTGGTCCGGGTGATGGCCCGGATCGCCCGCCTGGAGCCCGCCGCCGTGGCGGCAATGACCGACGCCAGGCCCCTGCTGGACGCGCAGCGCGCCGTCGGCTACCTCATCCGGGTGGCGCAGCAGGTGCACACCAAGCTCTGGTCCGACCAGGTCGGCTCCGACCTGACGGCGCCCCAGTACGCGGTGCTGGACGCGCTGGAGACCGAGCCGGGCGCCGACCAGCGCACCGTCGGCGAGCTGGCCTCGTTGGACAAGGCGACCATGGCCGAGATGGTCAGCCGGCTGGTCCGGCGCGGCCTGGTGCTCCGCCGCCGGGACCCGCTGGACGGGCGCCGCAACCTGCTCTCGCTCTCCCCGGCCGGCCAGGAGCTGCTCCACCGCTCCTCGGCGGGGGTCCGCGCGGTGCAGGAGCTGCTGCTCGCCCCGCTGGAGCCGCACGAGCACGCGCCCGCGATGGCGCTGCTCGCCAAGGCGGCCCGGCTGTAACGATTCATCAGGCTCCACGGACCTGGCAGGAACGATTTTGCCCGGTCTTCCCGGAGCGCCCGACCGACCGGCCACCACCCTTTCCGTAGAGGGTGGTGGCCGGTCGGCTTGGGGCCGGCCGCGACGGCCGGTCAGTTCCAGTCGAAATGCTGCGGGTCCGGGCCGAGGCGCTTGCCGGTCTCCACGCCGGCGATCGCGGCCAGGTCCTCGGCGTCCAGCTCGAAGCCGGCCACGTCGAGGTTCTCCCGGATGCGCGCGGGGGTGACCGACTTCGGGATCGCGATGATCCCGCTCTGCAGGTGCCAGCGGAGCACCACCTGGGCGACGGTGCGGCCGTGCTTCTCGGCCACCTTCACCAGGGCCGGCTCGGAGAGCAGGTCCTTGCCCTGGCCCAGCGGGCTCCAGGCCTCCGTGGCGATGCCGTGCTCGGCGTGGTAGGCGCGCAGCTCGTGCTGCGGGAAGTGCGGGTGCAGCTCGACCTGGTTGAGCACCGGCACCAGCGCGCTGCGCTCGCGCAGCTTGTCCAGCTGCTCGGGGCCGAAGTTGGAGACGCCGACCGAGAGGGCACGGCCGTCGGCGGCCAGCTTCTCGAAGACCGTCCAGATGTTGAGGAAGCTGTCCCCGTGCATCGGGCGGGGCCAGTGGATCAGGTAGAGGTCCACGTGGTCCAGGCCGAGCTTGGTGAGGGACTCCTCGAAGGCGCGCTCCACCCGGGACCGGCCCTGCTCGCCGGACCAGTCGACCTTGCCCGAGTTCCACAGCTTGGTGGTGACGTACAGCTCCTCGCGCGGCACGCCCGAGGCGGCGACGGCCCGGCCGGTGCCCTCCTCGTTCTCGTAGACCGCTGCGGTGTCGATCGAGCGGTAGCCCGCCTCGATCGCGGTGGCGACGGCGGTGGTGGCCTGGTCGTCCTCCACCTGCCAGACGCCGAAGCCCAGCTGCGGGATCGAGCGGCCGTCGTTGAGGGTGATGCTCGGGATGGTGCTCACGGGAAGGGGTGCCCTCCAGGTCGTCCGGTGGTTTCCGTCATGCTCCCAACTGGTGGTCCAGGCCACTTGTTCCCGTCTCGGCCGAATTCGTCCGAAAATTCCTGCGCACGGACCACACCGGACCCGCCCGTACCACCCCGGTACCCCTCCTGACGTGGCCGGACCGGTCCGCCCGGGCCGAAAAACGGTTGCGGCCCGCGCCCGCACCCCGGCACGCTCGATGGCCATGACGTCGTGACGGAGCATCACCTCCCCCTGCCGGAGGCCCGCCTCCCCCCTGCCGCCCCCGGTGACCCGGGCCCGGCCATCCTCCCCCGCCCGCACCACCGCATCGGAGCGTCATGCCGCTCACCACCCTCCCGATGGCAGATCCGGGCCGCCCGGACCTGCACTCCCCGCTGGCGTTCCTGCGCTGGCTCCAACGCAGCCAGCGCCGGGGCAGCTGGCTGGCCACCCTCTGGGGCACCGTCGAGATGGCCGCGATGGCCGCCCTTCCGGCCGCGCTCGGCCTCGGCATCCAGGCCGTGGTCGACGGCGACACCGGCGCACTGTGGTGGGCGGGGGCGCTCGCCGTGCTGCTCACCACGCTCCAGGCCGTCGGCAGCGTCCTGCTGCACCGCCAGGCGGTGTGGAACTGGATCACCGCCGCCGCCCAGGTCCGCCAACTGGTGGCCCGTCAGGCCAGCGCGCTGGGCGCCGGGCTGTCCCGCCGGATCGCCACCGGCGAGATCGTCGCGGTCAGCAGCGGCGACGTGGAGAAGATCGGCTGGTACGTCGAACTGGTCGCCAGGGTCCGGGCCGCCGTGCTGGTCTGGCTGGCCGTCAGCCTGGTGGTGCTGGTGCAGCAGCCGCTGCTCGGCACCGTCGTGCTGCTCGGCGTCCCGGTCCTCGCGCTCTCGGTGCTGCCGCTGCTCGGCCCCTTCGAGCGCCGCTACGACGAGCAGCGCCGCCTCGGCGGCAGGGCCACCGAGCTGGCCGCCGACACCGTCGCGGGCCTGCGGGTGCTGCGCGGCATCGGCGGCGAGGAGCTCTTCCTCTCCCGCTACCGGGAGGCCTCCCAGCGGGTCCGCGGTGCCGCCGTCCGGGCGGCCAGGGTCTGGTCCCTGATGCAGGCCCAGCAGGTGCTGCTGCCCGGCCTGTTCGTGGTCGGGGTCACCTGGTACGGGGTCGAGCTGGCCGCCCAGGGCCGGATCACCGTCGGCGAACTGGTCGCCGTCTACGGCGCCACCGCCTTCCTGGCCGCCCCGCTGCGCATCCTCGGCGAGGCCGCCCACGCCTGGAGCGTGGCCCGGGTCTCGGCCGGCCGGGCCACCCGGGTGCTCGCGCTGCGCCGCACCTCCTCGGACGCGGCGCTCACCGCCGAACTGCCCGCCGACCCCGGCCTGGCCGACCTGCACGACCCGGTCACCGGACTCACCGCCCGGGCCGGCCGGCTCACCGCCGTGGTCTGCGGCGACCCGGAGACGGCCGGTTCGCTGGCCGCCCGGCTCGGCGGCCACGTGCCGCTGGCCGAGGACGAGACCGCACCGCCCTCCGTCCGGCTCGGCGGCGTCGAGCTGGACGCCGCGCCGCTGGCCGCGGCCCGGGCCGCCGTGCTGGTGCACGACAAGGAGCCGGTGCTGCTCTCCGGCACGCTGGCCGAGCTGCTCGCCGTCCCCGCCTCCGGACGGGTCGGTGCGGACCAGGCGGTGCGCGCCGCCCAGGCCGAGGACGTCCTGGACGCCCTGGTCGACGGCTCGCCCGAGGCCGGCGGGGACGCCATGAAGGCCGCGATCACCGAGCGCGGCCGCTCGCTCTCCGGCGGCCAGCGCCAGCGCCTGGCACTGGCCCGCGCCCTGGTGGTCGACCCGCCGGTGCTCGTCCTGGACGAGCCCACCAGCGCCGTCGACGCCCACACCGAGACCCGGATCGCGGCCGGCCTGCGCACCGTCCGGGAGGGCCGCACCACCGTGGTGCTGGCCACCAGCCCGCTGCTGCTCGACCAGGCCGACACCGTGGTGCTGGTCGACGGCGGCCGGGTGGCCGCCACCGGCCGCCACCGCGAACTGCTGCACACCACCCCGGCCTACCGGGCCGTGGTCACCCGCGAGGACGACGAGGCCGCCGCCTCCACCACCGTTGCCACCGTTGCCGTCGAGGAGACCGTATGAAGCCGCCCCTGGTCCAGGAGCAGGGCCCGGCCACCGTCCTGCCCGTGGCCACCCCCGCCACCGTCCGCTCCTACGTCCGCCACCTGGCACGCCGTCACCGGGGCGGCTTCGGCGCGGTGGTGGGCCTGCACACCGTGGCCACCCTGGCCGGTCTGGTCGGGCCCTGGGTGCTCGGCTCGCTGGTCGAGGACCTGAGCGCGGGCACCGCCGGGGGCAAGGTGCTCTCCGCCGTCGGCTGGTACCTGGCCGCACTGGTGGTGCAGGCCGCCTTCATCGGCTGGTCCCGACTGCGCGGCGGGATGCTCGGCGAGGAGGTGCTGGCCGACCTGCGCGAGGACTTCCTGGTCCGCTCGGTGGCCCTGCCGCCGGGCGTGCTGGAGCGGGCCGGGACGGGCGACCTGGTCTCCCGCGGCACCACCGACGTGGACCGGCTGGCCAAGTCCGTCCGCGAGGCGGTGCCCGAACTGGCCGTCGCCGTGGTCTCGGTGGTGCTGGTGCTCGGCGCCCTGGTGCTCACCTCCCCGCTGCTGGCGGTCTCGGTGGCCCTCGCGCTGCCGCTGCTGCTCTCCACCTCCCGCTGGTACTTCCGGCGCGCCCCGCAGTCCTACCGCTCCGAGTCCGCCGGGTACGCGGCGGTCAACACCGTGCTCGCCGAGACGGTGGACGCCGGGCGCACCGTCGAGTCGCTGCGGCTCGGCGGCGGGCGGGTGGAGCTGACGGACCGCAAGATCCACGAGTGGCAGGCCTGGGAGCGCTACACCCTCTGGCTGCGCTCGGTCTGGTTCCCGACCGTCTCCGCCTCCTACGCGATCGTCATCATCGGCACCCTGGTGCTCGGCGGCTGGTTCGCCCTGCGCGGATGGCTGACGGTCGGCCAGCTGACCGCCGGGGTGCTCTACGCCCAGGCCCTCACCCACCCCGTGGACCTCATCCTGCGCTGGTACGACGAGCTCCAGGTCGGCCAGGCCTCGCTGGCCCGGCTGGTCGGCGTCCGCGAGGTGGCCGACCCGGAGACCGACGCCTCGGTCCGCCCGGCGGGCCGTCAGGTGGCCGCCGCCGACGTGCGGTTCGGCTACCGCGAGGGCGCCGACGTGCTGCACGGCATCAGCCTGGACGTCGCCCCCGGCAGCCGGGTCGCCCTGGTCGGCCCCTCCGGAGCCGGCAAGTCCACCCTCGGCCGGCTGCTCGCCGGGATCTACGCCCCGGGCCGCGGCAGCGTCACCCTGGGCGGAGCCGCGCTCTCCCGGATGCCGGCGGAGCGGGTCCGCGCCGAAGTGGCCCTGGTCAACCAGGAGCACCACGTCTTCGTCGGCACCCTCCGGGACAACCTGCGCCTCGCCCGGCCGGAGGCGGCCGACACCGAGCTGCGCACCGCCCTCGCGGCGGTCGACGCCGACGAGTGGGCCGACGCCCTCCCCGAAGGCCTCGACACCGAGGTCGGCTCCGGCGGCCTCGCCCTGACACCCCCTCAGGCCCAGCAGCTCGCCCTCGCCCGCCTGGTCCTCGCCGACCCCCACACCCTGGTCCTCGACGAGGCCACCTCCCTCCTCGACCCGCGCGCCGCCCGCCACCTCGAACGCTCCCTCTCCCGCGTCCTGGCCGGCCGCACCGTCATCGCCATCGCCCACCGCCTCCACACCGCCCACGACGCCGACGTCATCGCCGTCGTCGAACGCGGCCGGATCAGCGAGTACGGCCCCCACACCGCCCTCGTCACCGCCGACGGTCCCTACGCCGCCCTCTGGCGCTCCTGGCGCGACGAGAACTGACGCCTGGTCAGCGGCCCCGCCCGGCTCACCCGCCGAGCGGGGCCATCGACGGACGGGCCCGGCCGAGCCGTGCTTCGGCCTCGGTGCGACGGGCGGTCTCCTGTGCGAGCCGGCCCTTCAGGACGGCCACTTCCTCGCGCAGCGCGGTGAGTTGTCCGAGCAGTTCCGGAACGGAGGCGGGCGGTTCGGCCGCGACGGGCAGCGGGGTGAGCGGGAGCGGAGCGTGTCCGGTGGTGACCGGTGAGCCCGGCCGCCCGAGCCCGGCCCGGAGGCTGCGTGCCTGGGCCTCACGGAGTTCCTCCGGCGGGAAGCTCCGCTCGGCGGTGCCGACCAGCAGGGTGAGGGTCTCCGGTCGCCGGCGCAGTTCCGGCGCTGCGATCATCTCGGCGGTGAACTCGGCTCCCCGTGCCACCACGCCGTCCAGGACGGCCGACAGATACTCCGCCGACCGTTGGGACGAGCTCCGCAGGAGTGCCAGCACTGTGGGTGGCGGGCACTCCTTGGCCGCCCGGTGCAGCAGCCTGACGCCGATCTCCCGGAAGCCGAGGCGGTCCAAGAGGTCCGTCAGGGCACGGAGCTCGGACGACTCCAGGGTCTTGGCCGTTCGGGCCAGCATCCGCATGACTTCGGCATCGATGCGGAGTGCCAGCTCACGGGCCTCCGCCTCAGGACGGCTCCGCAGGTACTCCAGGACCAGCCGGGTGCCGTGCGACGGGTTTGCGAACAGGTCCAGGGCAGCCACGAACTCGACCACGTCGACGATCCGTCTGGTGACGAGCGGGTGGTAGCCGGCCTCCGCCAGCCGGTCCAGCCCGATCTCGGTGGGAAGGGCACAGAGCACCGCGGCGGCACGTCTCGGTGGGCCGGTGCGCAACAGCCGGTCGAGATGGACCTGGAGGACCGGGCCGAGGCACCTCCCGGTGAGACTGGCCAGGAAGTCCGCCGCAGCCGGGGCGGGGAGTTCCTCGAGCACACGGTCCGTCAGCCGGTTGGCGAGGTCGAGGCGCTTGTACCTCGCGAGCAGCTCGGTGACCTGGAGCAGGTCGAGGTCGCTGCGCCACCTGGCCAGGTTGCCGAGACAGAGCTCGAGGGCGGAGCGGAGTTCGGGCCGGCTGTTCAAGTCGACGAGCAGGACCACGACATCGGCGCCCCGGAGGAACCGCATCGACGCGCCGGTGATCGTCGTCACCGCCTGGAGGCCGGGGGACCGGTCGTGCAGGTGGACGAGGAGGGTGAGGAGCAACGAGTCGGAGTGGGTCGACGCGAACGCTTGCAGGGCCGGACCGACGTACCCGTACAGTTGCCGGTCGACCAGACTGCAGAGCAGGTTCACGGCCTCGGTGAGACTGCGCTCGCGTACCGTTCCCGGTAACGCCGAGATCACCTGGGCCGCCCCCTCGGCCTGGTGCAGTGCCAGCAGCAAGGTGGCCACCTCGGGGGCCGGCCGGCTCCGGCAGGCAGCTCGGACGAGCTCGGTGGCGACCGGGCGGTGCCTGTCCTCGCTGTCGGAGACCAGGCGGACCAACTCGTCCACCGGAGTCCGGTCGGTGCCGGCCAGCAGGTCGCTCACACTGCTGGTTCCGGCGGTCCGCTCCTTCATCTCCTCTTCGATCCGGAGCCGCTCCAGCCGTTCCAGCCGGGCCACCAGGGAGATCACCCAGGCCCGGAGCACCAGGATCTCGTTCTGCAGGTTGTTCACCCGCTCCTGAAGCGCGTCCCGCTCTCGCTGTACCCGTAGCCGGGCGGCCGAGCTCAGGTCCCGCTGCCGGCGCACGGCTTTCAGCCGGGTGTCGGCCTCCTCGAGAGCGTCCTTGAGGTCGGCGAGTTGGGCCGACAGTTCCTGGTGGTCCCGCAGGCAGTCCTCCAACTCGGCCTGGAGCGAGGCGACCTGGGCGTGACCGCCACGTCGGAAGCTCTTGGTGTGCAGATCGCGGAGCCTCGCCTGGTCCGACGCGTCCACTGGTCTCCCCGCGGCGGCCAGCTGCTCGAACAGGGAGGCGAGGAACTGCTCGCCGGGGTCCCGCTGACCGTTGAGGTAGCGGGAGAGGGTCGGCGCCGGGATGTGGTGCTCCTTCCCGTAGACCCGGTAGCTGACGCCGAGTTGGTGGAAATGCCGCTTCAGGCGCTCGGCGAACTCCTGCCGGGTGCTCGCGGCATTCCGCGTGCGGGGGGCCGGAAGGTTCTGACTGGGTACGTCCTGGAGCACTGCACCGTCCTCGCTGAAATGTCCTCCTGCCGATTGTGGGGCCCACTGGCACATGACGGAGGCTGTTGCCGCGAAGCGGTAACGGACGGCTCCGTTGCCGATGTGGACGGCAACGCGTTGCACCTGGCGCAACAGTGCTGCGGGGCCGGACGGTGGGATCCCTGCCGTCTCTGCGAGGAGTACCTGATGAGCCGTACCGCGACCGTCCTGCTCGGCGCCGCCGTGGTGGTGCTGGCCGCCCTGATGGTGGCGGCCGGGGCGGGGAAGCTGGCGCGGTTGGACGGGGCGAGCTGGCCGGCGGCGGTGGTGCGGAGCGGGGTGGCGTTCGCCGGGACGCTGACCTTGGCGGCCGTACTGGTGGGGGCGGTGGTGGCACTGCTGTGAGGGCGTTCGGCCGTACGGATGGTGTCGGTGCGATCGTCGGAGTGGTGCGGCGGGTGCCGGGCGGGGTGGGCGCATGCTCGCCGGGTGACCAAGACAACGGGTGATGGGCAGGGGAAGCGGAGCGAGATCGCGGGGGTCCCCACGCGGGTGATCGCGATCGGGGCGATCGTGGTGCTGGCGGTGTGGTTCCTGCTGGCCAACCTGGACAAGGTGAAGATCCAGTTCTGGGTGTTCACGGTGTCCTGTCCGCTGTGGATCGCGCTGCTGGCGACCCTGCTCGCGGGCGGGGCGCTGGGCTGGCTGCTCAAGGGGCGGCGCTCGAAGTGAGCGGGGTGTCCGCCTTCACCCCGCTGATCGAACTCCGGGGGGTGAACAAGCACTTCGGGGCGTTGCACGTGCTCCAGGAGATCGACCTGACGGTCGGCCGGGGCGAGGTCGTGGTGGTGATCGGGCCGTCCGGGTCGGGGAAGTCGACGCTCTGCCGGGCGGTCAACCGGCTGGAGCAGATCGAGTCGGGGACGATCACCATCGACGGGGTGCCGCTGCCGGAGGAGGGCAAGGGGCTGGCGAAGCTGCGGGCCGAGGTGGGGATGGTGTTCCAGTCCTTCAACCTGTTCGCCCACAAGACGGTGCTGCAGAACGTGGTGCTGGCGCAGGTGAAGGTCAGGAAGCGCGGGAGGCAGGAGGCCGAGGCGAAGGCCCGGGCGCTGCTGGAGCGGGTCGGTCTGGCCGCGCACGCGGACAAGTACCCGGCCCAGCTCTCCGGCGGGCAGCAGCAGCGGGTGGCGATCGCCCGGGCGTTGGCGATGGACCCGAAGGCGCTGCTGTTCGACGAGCCGACCTCCGCCCTCGACCCGGAGATGATCAACGAGGTGCTGGACGTGATGAAGGGGCTGGCCGACGAGGGCATGACGATGGTGGTGGTGACGCACGAGATGGGCTTCGCCCGCAGTGCGGCCAACCGCGTGGTGTTCATGGCGGACGGGCGGATCCTGGAGGACCGCGCGCCGGAGGAGTTCTTCGCCAGCCCGCGGACGGACCGGGCCAAGGACTTCCTCTCCAAGATCCTGAAGCACTGAGGGGCGGTCAGCGATGAGGCGCATCGTGCTCGTTGCGGTACTGGTCCTCGCCGCCGCCTGCGGCAAGCCCGGCACCCCGCCGCCCAAGGGCCCGCAGCCCAGCGCGCTGCCGACGTACCGGGTGAACAGCGCCGACGCGGTGCAGGGCTCGCCCACCCTGGACGCCGCGCGCGGCCGCGGCCGGCTGGTGGTGGGGGCCAAGGAGGACCAGCCGTACCTGGGGCAGAAGAACCCGGCCACCGGCACCTACTCGGGCTTCGACATCGAGATCGCCAAGATGGTCGCCGCCGACCTCGGCTTCGCGCCGGAGCAGATCCAGTTCCGCACCATCGCCTCGGCCAACCGCGAGACGGCGCTGCAGAACGGCCAGGTGGACTACTACGTCGGCACCTACACCATCAACGACAACCGCAAGAAGCTGGTCGGCTTCGCCGGGCCGTACTACATCGCGGGCCAGGGCCTGTTGGTGCGTCAGCAGGAGCAGGACATCGACGGGCCGCAGGACCTGGCCGGCAAGAAGGTCTGCTCCGCCGCCGGGTCCACCCCGTACCAGCGGATCCAGAAGGACTACCCGCAGGCCACCCTGGTCGGCTACGACACCTACTCGGCCTGCGTGGACAACCTGATCACCGCCCAGGTGGACGCGGTGACCACCGACGACACCATCCTGATGGGCTACGCGGCCAAGGCCCCGGACGAGTTGAAGCTGGTCGGGCAGCCGTTCTCCAAGGAGCCGTACGGCATCGGCACGCCGCGCGGCGACACCGCGCTGCGGGCCGCGATCAACGACGCGCTGCAGAACCACGAGCAGAACGGCGACTGGAAGAAGGCGTACGACGCCACCCTCGGCCTCTCCGGGGTGCCCGCGCCGACGCCCCCGCCGATCGACCGGTACTAGAGGGAGGTGCCCGGGGTGAAGGTCCTGACGGACAACTGGTCCACGTACTGGGAGGGTTTCCTCGGCACGCTGGAGCTGACCGCGGTCAGCGCGGCGCTGGCGTTGGCGCTCGGGGTGCTGATGGCGGGCTGCCGGGTCTCGCCGGTGAAGCCGCTGCGCACGCTGGGCACGGCCTGGGTGACGGTGCTGCGCAACACCCCGCTGACCCTGCTGTTCTTCGCGGTGCTGCTGGGGCTGCCGAGGTTCGGGATCTCGCTGCCGTTCTTCACCTTCGCGGTGATCGCGCTCGGCTGCTACACCTCGGCCTTCGTCTGCGAGGCGCTGCGCTCGGGCATCAACACGGTGCCCACCGGGCAGGGCGAGGCGGCCCGCAGCCTCGGCATGACCTTCGGTCAGACCCTGGGCCTGGTGGTGCTGCCGCAGGCGTTCCGCTCGGTGGTGGCGCCGGTGGGCAGCGTGATGATCGCGCTGGCCAAGAACACCGCGATCGCCGGTTCGTTCTCGGTGGTGGAGCTGCTCGGCACCTACCGGACCGTCAACGAGCTGGGCTACAGCATCGTCTGGACCTTCGTCTGGATCGCCGCAGGGTACCTGGTGATCACCCTGGCGATCAGCGCGGTCTTCAACCTGATGGAACGACGGCTGGCGGTGTCCCGATGAGCTCCGCACTGTACGACGTCCCCGGGCCGAAGGCGGCCGCCCGGCACCGGCTCTACGGGGTGCTGACCACCGTGCTGCTGGCGGCGGTGCTCGGCTGGGTGGTGTGGAAGCTCTTCGACACCGAGCAGTTCACCTACCAGAAGTGGATGCCCTTCGAGTACCGGGGCGTCCAGGAGCTGCTGCTGCGCGGCCTCGGCAACACGCTCAAGGCCTTTGCGCTGACCGCCCTCTTCGCCCTGCCCTTCGGCGCGCTGTTCGCCGCCGGGCGGCTCTCCGACCACCGGCCGGTGCGCTGGGTCTGCACCGTGGTGGTGGAGTTCTTCCGGGCCATGCCGCTGCTGGTGATGATCTTCTTCATCTTCGTCGCCATGCAGGTGCAGCCGCTCTGGGCGCTGGTGGCCGGGCTGACCCTCTACAACGGCTCGGTGCTGGCCGAGGTCTTCCGGGCCGGCGTGCTGGCGGTGCCCAAGGGGCAGCGCGAGGCGGCCTTCGCGCTCGGCATGCGCAAGACCCAGGTGATGGCGTACGTGCTGGTGCCGCAGGCCAACCGGGCCATGCTGCCGAGCATCATCAGCCAGCTGGTGGTGGCGCTCAAGGACACCTCGCTGGGCTTCCTGATCACCTACGAGGAGTTCCTGCACGCGGGCAAGCTGATCGCCACCAACCTCGACTACGACCTCCCCTTCATCCCGGTGGTGCTGGTGATCGCCCCGGTCTACATCGGCATGTGCCTGCTGCTCTCCTGGCTGGCCCGCTGGGTCGAGCAGCGCGGGCGGCGCAGCCCCCGGATCAAGGGTGGGGCCCCGATGGCGAAGGCCGGCGTGGCGATGGGGTTGCCTCCTGAGGCGCAGTGACACCAGTGGGACTCAGAAGCAGCTGACGGACTATCGGAGGCAAACCCAAAATCTGCTTATGATTCGGGGATGTTCGACTCCCGGCACCTGCGCACCTTCCACGAGGTGGTCGTCACTGGCTCCTACTCGGCGGCGGCCCGCGAGCTCGGCTACACCCAGCCCGCGATCACCCAGCAGATGAAGGCACTGGAGCGCGAGGTCGGGGTGCCGCTGTTCACCCGGGCCGGGCGCGGGCTGCGGCTCACCGAGGCCGGGGAGACCCTGGCCCGGCACGCCGAGGAGATCCTGGAAGGCCTGCGCACCGCCCAGCAGCAGCTCGGCGCGCTCGCCCGGCTGCGCGCCGGACGGGTCCGGGTCTGCGCCTTCCCCAGTGCCAACGCCACCCTGATCCCGGCCGCGATGGCCCGCCTCCAGGCCGAGCACCCCGGCATCCGGGTCGAGCTGCTGGAGGCCGAACCGCCCGAGTCGATCCAGCGGCTGCTGCGCGGCGAGTGCGACATCACGCTGGCCTTCAGCTACCCCGGCGCCGACGCCGAGGTACCGCCGGAGGTGCAGGTCACGCCGCTGATGGAGGACCAGCTCACCGTGCTGCTCCCGCTCGGCCACCCGCTGGCGCGCCGTCAGGCCGTCCGGATCTCCGACCTCGCCGAGGAGCGCTGGATCGCCGGCTGCCCGCGCTGCCGGGCCAATCTGCTCCAGGTCTGCTCCGACCAGGGCTTCGCCCCCGACGTGGTCTTCACCACCGACGACAACCTCGCCGTGCAGAGCCTGGTCGCGGCCGGCGTCGGCATCGCCCTGATGCCCGCCCTGGTGCTCTCCTTCATGTGCCACGCCAAGGTCACCGGCCGCCTCGCCGAGCCGCACGTGCGCCGCCAGGTCTCCGCCTACGTGCTCCGCGACCACCTCCGGGTGCCCGCCACCGGACTGGTCCTGGACGAACTGGTCCGGGCCGCCGCCTCCCGCGTCGGCTGCTGATCACCACGGACGGCCGCCCGCTGAGCGGGCGAACGGCGCGCGCACGCGCCCGTCATCCATAAGCACGAGCTGGCGGAACGTCAAGGAATCCTCGTTGGACGCGTGCGCGCACGCGTCGCACGCTCGGTGGCATGACAACCACCACCGCGCCCCTGGACGCCTGTACCGAGCGGATGCACGGCCTGGTCGACGAGCTGCGCCGCGTGGTCGGCCGGGCCCTGCCGCCGGAGCTGACGGTCCGGCTGGTCGCCGCCGCGCTCGCCCCGCACCTCGGCAGCCCGGACCTGCTCACCCCGGCCCAGCAGGAGGGCGACCCCGAGCGCTACCGCCAGCACCTGCTGCACGCCGAGTCCGACGGCAGCCTCTCGATAGCCGCCCTGGTCTGGCTCCCCGGCCAGCACACCTCGATCCACGACCACGTCTCCTGGTGCGCCACCGGCGTCCACCAGGGCGAGGAGAGCGAGCGCCGCTACCTGCTGGTCCCCGACGGCCGCACCGGACGGCTGGTCGCCACCGAGGACGTGGTGAACCGTCAGGGCGAGGTCTGCGGCTTCACCCCGCCCGGTGACATCCACCGGGTGGCCAACACCGGCTCCGGCACCGCCATCTCCCTGCACGTCTACGGCGCCGACCTGGCCCGGCTGGGCAGCAGCGTCCGCCGGGTCTACCAGCAGCCGGTCGAGGGCTGAACCACCATGGCCATCACGCTGCGCGCCGTCGCGCACCCCACCCTCCCCGGCCCGGTCCGCCGCCACGGCCCCGGCCTCGCCCTGGCCGCCGCCGGGGTGGCCCTCGCCTGGGCCGTGCACCGCGCCGTCCCGGCCGTGCCGATGCTCACCGCCGCCGTGGTGCTCGGGGTGACGGCCGGTCAGCTGCCCGCGCTGCGCCCGCTGGTCGGCGGCGCCGCCAAGGCCGGTCTCGGCCTGGCCTCCAAGCGGCTGATGCGCGCCGGGATCGTGCTGCTCGGCCTCAAGCTCGGGCTGCGGGACGTGCTCGGCCTCGGCTGGGCCAGCGTGCTGATGGTGCTCACCGTGGTCGCCGCCACCTTCTTCGGCACCGTCTGGCTGGGCCGCCGGCTCGGCCTGCCGGGCGACCAGCCGCTGCTGATCGCCACCGGCTACTCGATCTGCGGGGCCTCGGCGATCGGCGCGGTCGGCCAGGCGGCCGGCAGCGAGGAGGAGGACATGGCCACCTCCGCCGCCCTGGTCACCCTCTGCGGCACGCTGGCCATCGCGGTGCTGCCGCTGCTGCGCACCCCGCTCGGGCTGGACGCGGGCGAGTTCGGCCGCTGGGTCGGCGCCGGGGTGCACGACGTCGGCCAGGTGGTGGCCACCGCGCAGACCGCCGGGGCCGAGGCGCTGCGGGAGGCGGTGCTGGTCAAGCTGATGCGGGTGGCCATGCTGGCCCCGCTGGTGGCCGGGGTCGGGATCGTGCTGGCCCGCCGCGGGCCGCGCGCCGGCAAGGCGGGCGCCAAGCCGCCGGTGCTGCCGCTGTTCGTGGTCGGCTTCCTGGCGATGGTCGCGGTCAACAGCACCGGCCTGGTCCCGGCGGTGGCCCTCTCGCTGGCCGCGCACGCCCAGGAACTCCTGCTCGCCACCGCCCTGTTCGCCCTCGGCAGCGCCGTCCGGCTCTCCTCGCTCACCCGCACCGGCGCCCGGGTCGCCCTCCTCGGACTGGCCTCCTGGGTGCTGATCGCCGGGGTCGCCTACGGCGGCGTCCTGCTGACGTCCTGAATCGGCAACGCTTCGCCCCCGCCGTCGACTTGACGGTCCCCGACGGGCATCCTCGCTGCGGACGGGGGCGGGGGCGGTGGAGTTCCACCGGGCGGGACGGCTGCGGCGCAGAGCCGCGAAGGTGCTGACGGTCGCGGCGGTCGCCGGGGCGGGGCCGTTCGCCGAGGAGGCGCGCCGGGCCCCACTGCGGACGGGCTCCGGGCCCGGGGCCTCGACCCGGTGACCGGTCTGCCGGTGCGTCAGGAGACGCCCGGGCAGGCGCTGCGCCGGTACTCCGGCGGAAGGTACCGCGGGAACGGCTAGAGTCGGGGACGCACAGCCGCAGACGAACGACCGAAGGGCCCAGCGAGATGACCGTGCTCCCGGACCGGGACGGATTCGACGCCCCCGTCACGATCGACCGCCGTGAGGGCCCGTACGGCGAGGTGGCGCTGCGGCGGCGCGGGGCGCACTACGAGATCATCGCCAACGGCTGCTTCCTGATGGACACCGCCGACGGCCGCTCCGAGCGCCTGCTGATCCAGGCGGCGCTGGACCAGCTGGCCTCGGTGGAGAGCCCCAGCGTGCTGATCGGCGGGCTGGGCGTCGGCTTCTCGCTGGCGTACGCGGCGGCCGAGCCGCGCTGGGGCCGGATCGCGGTGGCCGAGCGGGAGGACGCCATCATCGGCTGGCACCGCACCGGCCCGCTGGCCGCCTTCTCCGAGCACGCGCTGGACGACCCCCGGGTCGCGGTGCTGCACGGCGACCTGGTCGCCTACCTGGCCGCCGAGGGCGAGGGCTTCGACGCGCTCTGCCTCGACATCGACAACGGCCCGGACTGGACCGTCACCGAGGAGAACACCGGCCTCTACGGCCCGGCCGGCCTGGCCGCGGCCCGGCGCCGGCTCAACCCCGGCGGGATCCTGGCGGTGTGGAGCGCACAGCCGTCTGCGGCCTTCGAGGAGGCGCTGCGGACGGCCGGCTTCGCGGACGTGCGCACCGAGGAGGTCCCGGTGCTGCGCGGCGTGCCCGATGTGGTGCACCTGGCACGCCGCGCGGACTGACGGAGGGCTGACGCTACTTCAGACCGCTGTCCACCGCGGTCATCAGTTCACCGTTGGTGGTGTCGCCGTCGAAGGACCAGATCATCGCGCCCGCCAGGCCCTGGGACTTGATCCAGGCGGTCTTGCGGGCGATCTCGGCCGGGTCGTCGTAGGTGTAGAAGACGGTGCCGTTGTAGATGTAGGAGTGGCCGGCCACCGGGTCGCGGTAGATGGTGTAACCGCCGCTGGTGGCCATGGTCTTGAGCTTCTTGTAGTCCTCGAAGCCGTTCTCGTACGAGCCCGGGGCCGGTCCGGTCGCGCTCTGGAACAGGCCGTTGGTGGTGCCGCGCGGCACGCCCGTCCAGCCGCGTCCGTAGAACGGGATGCCGAGGGTCAGCTTGCTCTTCGGGGCGCCCCGGGTGAGGTAGGCGTTGATGGCGATCTCGGAGCTGAACTGCCGGGCCACCGGGTTCGGGTCACCGGCCGCCAGCTTGATGCCGGACTGCTGGTTGGTCTGCATCTCCCAGGCGCCGTGGTAGTCGTAGCCCTGGATGGTGGCGAAGTCGAAGGCGCCGAACAGGCCGGGCACGTCGATGCCGAGGTCCACCTTGGCCGGGTCGGCCGGGAGGAAGGCGCTGAGGGTGTACTTCTTGCCGGTGGTGGCGGTCAGCGCGTCCAGCTGGCGGCGGAACTCCTGGGCCAGCAGCGTGTAGTTGGCCTTGTCGGCCGGGCGGATGATGTTGCCGAGGTGCCCCTCGGAGTTCGGCCACTCCCAGTCGAGGTCGATGCCGTCGAAGATCCCGGCGGCCGAGCCCGCGCCGCCGCGGCCGTCGATGGTCGGCAGGTTGCCCTTGATGTACATGTCGATGCAGGAGCTGACCAGCGCCTTGCGGGAGGCGTCGGTGAGCGAGGCGTCGGAGAACCACTTGCTGTAGGACCAACCGCCCAGCGAGATCTGCATCTTGAGGTTGGGGTACTTGGCCTTGAGCTGCTTCAGCTGGTTGAAGTTGCCGGCCAGCTTCTGGTCCCAGGTGTCGGTGGTCCCGGCCACCGAGTTGCCCGCGTCCCAGCCCTTGCCGAAGTCGGCCCAGGCGTCACCGGCACCGTCACCGGCGTTCGGGTCCGAGTCGTTGCCGGCCGCCTTGTTGGTGATGAAGCAGGTCTTGCTGGTGGGGTGGATGTTGGCGAAGGCGTAGTTGAGGTGGGTCAGCTTGGCCGCGGTGCCGGAGGTGTCCAGCTGCTTCACGCTGTAGCCGCGGGCGTAGATGGACCACTGGGTGAAGTAGCCGATCTTCAGCGCGTTGGGGTTGACCACCTCCTTGGTGGTCCGGGTGGCCACCGGGTCGGAGGCGACCGAGGAGTTGCCCGCCGCGTCGCGCGCCTTCACGGTGAAGGAGTAGTCGGTCTCCGGGGTGAGCCCGCTGACCACCGCGCTGGTGCCGGTGACGGTCGCGGCCAGCGCCGCGCCGTTGTAGACGTCGTACGCGACCACCCCGACGTTGTCCGTGCTGGCGCCCCAACTCAGGGCCACCGAACGGGAGTCCGGGATCGCGGACGGGGTGCCGGGCTTGCTCGGCGGCAGCACGTCCGGCTGCGGCGGGGGCACCACGACCTGGACCGGGCCGACCGGCGCGGAGCGGTTGCCCGCCGCGTCGAAGGCCACCACGGTGAGGTTGTACGTCCCGGCGGGCAGGCCCGAGATGGTGGAACCGGTCCCGGCCACGGTCGCGAGCTTGGTGGAGCCGTTGAAGACGTCGTAGCCGGTGACCCCGACGTTGTCGGTGCTGGCGCTCCAGGAGACGGTGATCGACCCGCTGCCGGGCGTCGCCTGGAGGTTGCCCGGCACGCTCGGCGCCACGGTGTCGGAGCCGGTGCCGTCGCACGGCTTGCCGTTCAACTTGCAGTTGAGCAGCGGGGTGTAGGCGCCCGAGTAGGCGATGTTGAAGCCCAGGCCGTACGAGGCGCCGGGCGCGATCGAGGTCTGCCAGCTCGGCGGCTTGACCGTGACGTGCGAGCCGGCGGCGGTGTAGGTCGCGTTCCAGAGCGAGGCGACGGTGTTGTTGGCGGGCAGGTCGAACTCGAGCACCCAGTTGTTCAGGGCGGTGGTCTCGTTGTTCTTGACGGTGTAGCTGCCCTCGTAGCCGGAGCCCCAGTCGCTGCCCTTGGCGAAGGTCGCGGTGGGGGCGGCGGCCTGGGCGGTGCTGGGCAGCGCCACCGCCAGCAGCGGGGCGATCAACGCCCCCGCCGCGAGCAGGGGCAGGCTGAACCGACGTCTGCGCATGGCTGAGCTCCTGTCCAGGGAGCCCCCGCCCGGTGCACGGACGGGTCTGCTCCCTACCTGTGGGGAGGTGACGGTTCCAGGTGCGGGTACTGCCGGGACGCCGGGCCGTCGGGTTGCCACGGAGATCCTGTGTCATGCGAGCGTAGGGACGGACCCCGGACCTGGCAATAGGTCTGGACCAGGGTCGTGCACCTGCCAGTGTCGCGCCTGGTCCGGCGGGGCCGTCCCCGGCCGGGACGCCGAACGGCCGCCGGCCACGGGGCGGGTGCCTCGTGGCCGGCGGCCGTCGGTGCGTCGTGGGCTGACCGACCGTCAGCCGAAGGGGTTGTTCGCGGGCGGTGCGGGCTGGGCCGGGGCCGCGGGGGCGGCGGCCTTGGGCGGCGGGGCGCCGAAGGGGTTGAAGTCGTCCGGGGGGACGTGGACGAAGCGGCCCTTGAGGCTCTCGTCCTCCTCGGTGGCGGCCGGGGCGGCGGCCTTGGGCTTCGGCGGGGCGAAGGGGTTGAAGTCGTCCGGGGGCACGTGCACGAAACGGCCCTTGGCGCCCTCGTCGTCGGCCGGGGCGACCGGGGCCGCCGGCCGGGGCGGCGAGGTCGGACGCGGCGGTGCCACCGGGGCGGCCGGGGCGGCCGGCTGAGCGGTCGTCACGGTGCCGAAGGGGTCGGCCGGCTGGGCGGTGGTCACGGTGCCGAACGGGTCGACGGCGGCCGGAGCCGGGGCAGCCACCGGAGCGGCGGCCGGGGCCGCGGGGGCGGTGGCCTTGGGCGGCGGGGCGCCGAAGGGGTTGAAGTCGTCCGGGGGGACGTGGACGAAGCGGCCCTTGAGGCTCTCGTCCTCCTCGGTGGCGGCCGGGGCGGCGGCCTTGGGCTTCGGCGGGGCGAAGGGGTTGAAGTCGTCCGGGGGCACGTGCACGAAGCGGCCCTTGGGCTCCTCCTCGGCGGAGGCGATCGCGGTGGCCGCCGGCTGCGGGGCAGCGGGAGCGACCGGCGGGGCGGGCGGGGCCGGCGGTGCCGGGGGAGCGGCGGGCGGCGGGGCCACCGGCTGCGGCGGGACGGCCGACTGCACGTCGCCCTGGTAGGCCGGCTGGTAGGCGGGCGCGGGCGGCTCGGGCTGGTACTGCGGCTGGGCCGGAGCCTGCGGCTGGGCCTGCGGAGCGGCGGCCTGCGGCGGCAGGGCGGCGCGGGTGCCGTCCCAGCCGAGCTGGATCCCGGCCAGCACCTCGGCGAAGGCGCCCGCGTAGAGCTCGAAGTCCTCCGGGTGCGCGGTGCTCGCCTGCACCGTCAGCACCGTCACGCCGTCCGGCAGCGGGAGGAAGGCCTCGACCACCGAGACCACCGTGTTGTCCTGCGCGTCCGGCTCGTCGGCCGCCTGGCCGACCGGCAGCAGCAGCTGCGGCACCGAGGCGATCCGGGTCTCCACCAGGACGGCCGCCGGACCGGCCGGGACCAGCACCGTCCACACCTCGGCCTGCGGCCGGGAGTCGGCCAACTCGGCCGACAGCTCGGTGATCTGACGCCCCGAAGGCACCAGCGAGACCACCAGCGAGGCCCGGCTCGGACGGCCGTCCACCTCCAGCGCGGCCAGACCGGCGAAGACCACCCCGGCAGCGGCGGCGGGCTGCGCCAGCAGACCCGTCAGCACCGACCACTCCAGGCGGTCCAGCGCGCTGCCGCCCGCGTACACCTCCTCGGCCACCTCGGCCAGATGACCGGCCCGGTCGGCCCGGCCGCCGCGCACCACCAGCGGGTGGAACACCGGCGGCACCACGAACCGGACCTCGACGCCCGCACCCGTGGCCAGCTCCTCCGGCTCCGCCACCGGGCGGTCCGAGGCGAACCGCGCCACGGCGGCCGGGAACTCGGGCCGCAGGAACGCGTCCGCGGCGTCGGCCGTGACCGGCAGCCCGACCTGAGCGGCCGTCACCGCCTCGGCAGGCAGCCCGCGCAGCTCCTTCGCCCCGTACCGGCCGAACAGCTCCGAGGTCGGCGCGTCGGCCTCCGCGAACGCCGTCACCGTGGAGGCCTCCACCACCGCGCCCAGCCCGCGGACGGTCATCCGCCCCGGGCCGGTCCGGGCCAGCCGCAGGCCGAACAGCGCGGACGCCGCCGGGTGCGTGGACGGCCCACCGCTCAACGAGCTCGCCGGATAGTGCGTGGCCACCCGGCTCAACAGGCTGTCGGCCAGTACGTCGATCGTGGCGCCGATCCGCTCCGCGCCCGCGAAGCCGTCCAGAGTCATGGCGGTGGGCCCCCTCGCTCCCCGGTGGAAATTCCGTTCACTTTCTATCAGAACCGCCCGACGACTTGGTGTTCAGCCCGTGTGGACCTGCCCGCGGACCGGCTGCCCGCCCGCCGCAGGCGGTCAGCGGCGGCGCTCCAGGAGGGCGGCGGTCAGGGCGCCGAGGGCGGCGGCCGGGAGGGACCAGGCGGGCGGGGCCGGGGCGGCGGTGTGCCAGGAGGAGACGGCGGTGGCGGCCAGCCAGCCGGTGCAGGCACCGAGGGCGGTCATGGCGAGGCGGTCGGTGAGGGAGGGCCGGGCCCTCCGCCCGGTCTCGCGGGCCCAGCGCAGCACGGAGCCGGGCAGCACGGTGGCCAGGGCACCGAGCAGCGCGATCACCGGCCCGTGGAACGGGCCCGGCAGCGGTGGCCGGTAGTCGAGCGCCTGCACGGCGGCCAGCACCATCAACACCCCGCCCAGCACCGAGGTCTGGAGCAGCGTCAGCTGCTGCTGCCGCTGGTGCAACCGCTGCTGCACCAGCGCGGTCGCGTTCCGCACCACGGTGTCCGCCCGGTCACCCACCAGCCGGAAGTCCTCCGCGTCGTGCTCGGTCTGCCGCAGCAGCCACCCCCGCAGCGCGGTGTCCTCGGCGAACAGCCCGCCGAGCGGGGCACCGGCCACCGGAGGGACCGCCAGATCGGCGTTGGCGGCGGCGAGTTCGGCCTGCCGCCGGAACCGCTCCAGCCTCGTGCGGTACGTGAGCAGGGTGTCGGCGGCCTGCTGCAGCTCGGCGAGGGCGTTCTCCAGCGCGAGGAACTGGGCGGCCCGGTGGGAGGTCCCGTCCCGGGTGGGTTCGGCACAGAGGCCGACCATCCGGTCGGTGAGCCGGTCGACCAGGTCACGGTGGGCCCGGAAACCGGCCTGCCGGTCCGCGAACGCCAGGTACTGGTCGTGGAGTTTGGCGCTCTGCAGCAGGTAGCGGTGGAGGCCGGTCGGCCGCAGGGCGGTGGCCTCGGTGGCCCCGTGGCTCCAGATCCAGGAGTCCAGCAGGCCCTCATCGGCGCGGGCGGCCAGCACGGCCAGCCGCCGCGACCGTCCCCCGGTGCTCTCGGCCGGGGGCGAGAACACCAGGAACTCACCCTGGGCATCCGGCAGTTGGAGTGCCCGCGCGGTCGGGACCGCCACGCCGACGGCGGTGGTGAAGCCGACCCGCATCCCGGCCTCGCGGAGCAGCGTGGCGGGTGCCGCGGCGTCGGTCACCACCCGGTGGACCACGGCGGTGCCGAGCACCCCGTCCGGGGCCGGATCGCCCGCCGCGCCCCCGCCGTGCCGGGCCACGGCCGCCTGCCAGTCGCGCTCCGCGCGGGTCCAGGGCTCGCCGGGCGCGGTGGCCAGCAGCACGACGACACCGACCACGTCGTGCTGGACGTAGCACAGCGCCTGCTGCGCCGGCCCCGCCGTCCCGGGCCGCTTCCGCCCGGCCAGTGCCCGGAACGACCCCGGCCGCTCGCCCTCCCCGGGCAGCTGTTCCGGAACCTCCAGCGGAAGCCCCAGCAACGGCTGCGTCATCCCGTGCTCCCGGCACGCCCGCCACCAGGCACGCAGCAGCTCCCCGGCCGCGCCGTCCAGCGCGTCCCGGCCGACGAACAGATGGAGGATCAGGTCATGGTCGGCCGGCGTCACCGGGCTCCTCGTGGCCGGCCGACGGCTCGCCGGAGTACGGCGACTGCGGCCCGAGGTCGATCCGGTCGTTGAGCAGCTCGTCGGGCAGCCGCGGCACCGGAGCGTCCCCGGGCTCATCGGCCCCCCGCGCGGCGGCCTCGCCGATCTCGACGGCGATCTCGTCGACCTCGGGCTCGTACCCGAGGTAGCTGTGCTCGGGCGTGAAGGTCGCGGACCACTCGACGCCCGCGCCGTCCGCGAGGTAGCCGCCCGCCAGGCCGCCGGTGAAGGGGGTGGCCGCGGGACGGCCGTACGCCGTGACGTGGCCGTCGAGCCCGCCGGCCAGGTCTCCGGGCAGGTCGGGGAGCCCGAGCCCGCCGAACGCGGTGGCGTCGCCCAGGCCCGCGTCCGCACCGGTGAGGCCGTCGTCTGGCACGCCGAGGCCGTCTGCGAATTGGTCTGTCACTGTCGTCCCCCCGGACGCCTTCAACTGTCCCCGTGCAGGCTCAGGTTAGCGACGTACGGCGGCCGCCGGGAGAGGTTATGCCGGGGTGGCCAGGCGGGCGAGGGCCTCGGGGAGGTCGGGGACGGCGAGGAGGGCGGTGAGTTGGCGGACGAGCTGGGCGGTGGGGCCGGTGGTGGATTCGGTGGCGAGGAAGTCGGCCAGGTCGAGGGCCAGCGCGGGTTCGCGGGCGGCGCAGACCACCAGCGCGGCGGTGAACTCCTGCACCAGCTGGAGCTGGAGCTCCTCCGGCGGCACGGTGCTCTCGTCCGACAGCCAGTCCAGCGAGGTGATCTCGACGTTGGCGATCCAGGCCCGGACGGTGCGCCGCAGGTTGGCGCTGGGCTCGCCGACCGAGAGGTGGGAGAGGATCTGCTCGGCCGCGGCCCGCCGCACCTGGTCGATGACGGCCGTCCCGGCCGGGCTGGAGGTCACCGAGCCGCCGCGCAGCAGGGCGGTGAAGCCGGGCCCGTGGCTCTGCACGAAGTCGAGGTAACGGCCCATCACCCGGTAGAGCCGCTCGGAGAGCGGGCCCTCCCGGGGCTCCTCGAAGCGGCCGGCCAGCTCCTGGCCCGCGCGCCGCAGGGCCTCCTCGTAGAGGGCCTGCTTGCCGGGGAAGTAGTGGTAGACCAGCGGCCGGGAGGCACCGGCCGCGGCCGCGATGTCGTCGATCGACACGTCCTCCGGCGCGTGCCGGCTGAACAGGTCGAGGGCCACCGCGATCAGCTGCTCCCGCCGCTCGTCCACGGTCAGCCGTCGGCGGGGTGCCCGCCCGTTCCGATCCGCCACCGGCGGCGTACGCGAAACCATGGCGTCACCCTAGTGCCTCCCCCGGCAGGGCTCGCCCCGTCGCGCCGCCCGGCACGCGCCCTCCTTGCCCGCCATCGGGCAGGAGGGGCCCTTTCGCCGCAAACCGGCCAAAGGCCCGAGTAGCTCCGCTACGAGGGCCTTTTCCCGGCACGCCGAGAGCACGCACCGAACGACGCTCCTGATGGGGCGAACCCTGCCGGGGGAGGCACTTGCCCCGGAGCGTCAGCCCCGGTGGGCCAGGTAGCGCCGGTAGGCCTCGCGGCCGTCGGGCACGAACTCCCATTCCGTGAGCCGCCGGTCCAGCTCGGCCTCGGTGAGCCAGTCGTGCCAGTCGACCTCCTCGACCTGGGGCCGGACGGGGCCGTCCCAGCGGGCCTCCCAGACGTCGCACCACCAGGAGAGCCCGGGCTCGGAGAACAGGAACTTGAACAGGCGGTGCGGGACGACCCCGGAGACCCCGAGCTCCTCCTCGGCCTCGCGGACGGCGGCCTCGGCGTAGGTCTCGCCGGTGCCGACCACGCCGCCGACGAAGGCGTCGTACGTGCTCGGGCCGTAGCTCTTGGTGGCGGCCCGGCGGTGGACGAAGATCCGGTCCTGCGGGTCGCGGACCAGGACGAAGGAGCAACGGTGCGTCAGGCCCTGCCGGTAGACCTCGCTGCGCGGGGCGGTCCCGACCACCTCGTCGCGGTCGTCCACCACGTCCAGGATCTCGTCCTCGGGGTTCGTCATGGTCCTCACGTTATCGACCTGACGGGGTGTCGGGGGAGAGGGGACGGGGGGACCGGCACGTCAGCGCACCGACGATGATCGGACTATCGTTCAGGGGCGGACTGTACGGCGGAGCGAAGGCGGCACGTGGTGGTGGAGATCTGGGGCGAGGTGGCCGAGGGCTTCGAACCGGTCCGGGAGGCGTTCGCGCGCAACTTCCGTGACCACGGCGAGCTCGGCGCCGCCTTCGCGCTCTACCACGACGGCCGCAAGGTCGCGGACCTCTGGGGCGGCGATGCCCGGCCCGAGGTCGGCGGCCGCCCGGCCCCGGCGGTGGCCTGGACGGCGGACACCGCGCAGGTGCTCCGCTCGGTGACCAAGGGCCTGACGGCCGCCGCCGCGCTCCACCTGGTGGGGCAGGGGAAGCTCGACCTGGACGCGCCGGCCGCCTCGTACTGGCCGGAGTTCAAGGCCGGGGGCAAGGAGCGGGTGCCGGTCCGCTGGCTGCTCTCGCACCAGACCGGCATCCCCGCGCTGGACGTGCCGCTGCGGGTGGAGGACGTGATCGCCTGGGAGCCGGCCGTGGCGGCGGTGGCCGCGCAGGCGCCGTTCTGGGAGCCGGGCCGGGCGCACGGCTACCACCCGTACACCTTCGGCTGGATGGTCGGCGAGGTGGTCCGGCGGGCCGACGGCCGCAGCATCGGCCGGTACTTCGCGGAGGAGATCGCCCAGCCGCTCGGCCTGGACCTGTGGATCGGCCTGCCGGCCGGAGCCGCACCCCGGGTCGGCCGGCTGGTCGACCTGCCCGGCCCGGCCGCGGCGGCGCAGAGCGCGTCCGGCGGGCTCAGGCTGCGCCCCAAGGCCTCGGTGACGGCGGCCTACCAGGACCGCACCTCGCTGACGTCCCGTTCGTTCGCCTCGGTCCGCTCGGCGGTGGACCTGAACGACCCGGCGATCCAGGCCGTCGAGATCCCCGGCGCGGGCGCGATCGGCACCGCCCGTTCGGTGGCCCGGCTGTTCGCGGCGCTGATCGGGGCGGCCGACCGGCACGGCGGCTCGCCGGGCGAGCGGCTCCCCGCGCTCTTCGGGCCGGAGCTGCTGGGCGAGGCGATGGGGCCCGCGGTCAGCGGCCCGGACAAGGTGCTGATCGTCAACACCACCTTCGGCCACGGCTTCTTCCGCCACGGCCCCAGCTCCCCGATGGCCTCCCCGGCCTCCTTCGGCCACCCGGGCCGCGGCGGCTCCCTGGGCTTCGCCGACCCCGAGCTGGGCATCGGCTTCGCCTACGTCACCAACGGCATGATGCCGGGCGTCACGGGCGACATCCGTTCCCGCACCCTGATCGCCGCCGTCCGCCAGGTCCTGGCGGACCGTCAGCCGGCCTGACGCCGCCCCGCGGGCCGGCGGAGCAGGTCGGCCAGGGCGATCACCAGGGCCAGCGCCACGATCGCGGCCGAGGTGAGGATGCCCGCTCGGAAGGCGGCCTGCCAGCCGTCGCCGACCCGGGCGAAGAAGACCGAGCTGACGATCGCGATGCCGGCCGCCGAGCTGACGCGCTGTCCGGTCTGGAGCATGCCGGTGGCGGTGCCCGCCTGGGCCACCGGGACGTCCTGGAGGGTGAGGGTGGAGTTGGGGCTGATCACCGTGCCCGAGCCGACGCCCGCCACGAACAGCGGCAACGCCGTCGCCCAGCCCACCGTCTGACCGGAGGTCAGCGAGGCCGCCAGCCAGGTGCCGGTGAGGCCGAGCACGACCAGCACCAGGCCGCCGGTGATCATGCGGCGGCCGTAGCGGTGGACGTTCCGCCCGGCCACCACCGAGCTGGCGGCGGTGCCCACCGCGAACGGGGTGATGGCCAGCCCGGCGGCCAGGGCCGAGTACCCGAGCCCGCTCTGCAGGTAGAGCGTGAAGATGAAGAAGATGCTGGTGAACCCGGCGAAGTAGACCGCCCCGAGCAGTGCGCCCAGTGAGTACGAGCCGAAGCGGAACGTCCCGAGGTCCACCAGCGGCGCCCGGCCGGCCAGCGCGTAGCGGCGCTCCCACCCGAGGAAGGCTGCCAGCAGGGCCGCGCCCAGCCCGAGCAGCAGCCACTTCGCGGAGCCCTGCCAGCTCTGCTGCTCGATCAGCGGCAGCAGCAGTGCGAACACCGCACCGCCCAGCAGCACCACGCCCACCGGGTCGAGGCCGGTCCGCGGGCCCCGGGTGCCCCGCGGCAGCAGGCGGCGGGCCAGCGGGAAGGCCAGCAGTCCGATCGGCAGGTTGACGAAGAACACCCAGCGCCAGCCGTGCTCGGTGCCCAGGGCCTGGATCAGCAGCCCGCCGAGCACCGGCCCGACGGCGGTGGCGATGCCGATGGTGGAGCCGAGCAGGCCGAAGGCCCTGCCGCGCTCCGTGCCCCGGAACAGTTGCTGGATCAGGCCGGAGATCTGCGGGGTGAGCAGGCCGGCCGCGACGCCTTGGCCCAGCCGGGCGGCGATCAGCCAGGTCTCGTCGGCGGCCAGGCCGCAGAGCACCGAGGCGGCGGTGAAGAGCGCCAGCCCGGCGAGGAAGGAGGTGCGCCGCCCGTACGCGTCGCCGAGCCGTCCGGCCGGGACGAGGGTCAGCCCGAAGGCGAGCACGTAGCCGGAGAGCACCCAGGAGAGGCCGGCCTCCGAGGTGTGCAGGCCGGTCCGGATGGAGGGCAGGGCGACGTTGACGATCGACACGTCCAGGAAGGACATGAAGCCGACCAGCAGGCAGACCCAGAGGGCCTTCCAGCGCCTCGGGTCGAGGCCGTCGGCCGGAGCCGGAGCGGGCCCGGTCCGGACGACGGGGGTGCTGGGGGCGGCCTTGCTGGTCAACGCGGCGTCATCCTTCGGGGCGGATTGGTTCGGTAGGGCAAGTAATAGTTTACGCCCGAACTCTCCGGGCCCGCCCGGTCGGCCGCTCCCGGTCAGGCCTGGCCGGTCTCGAAGCGGCTGACCTTCCCGTCGGTGACGGTGAAGCGCCAGGCGGTCCGCATCCCGCCCCAGGTGTCGTTGCGGTAGTCCGCGACCAGGGCGCGGCCGCCGTCGCTCTCGCTCTGCACGTCGATGTGGCCGTTGGAGGAGAAGACCTCCCGCTCGGTCCAGTCGTCGAGGTCGCGCTCGGTGCCGTCGTCGGACATGGTGGCGTCCGGGGTCAGGGCGGCCCGGAAGGCCGCCCGGTCGTTGGCGTTGAGCGCGGTGAGCAGGGCGCGGACGGCGGGGTCGCCGAGCTGGGTGATCGGGACGGACATCGGGGCCTCCGGGGGACGGGGGAAGGGGGACAGCGGTCGGGTCCAGCGAACACTCCGGTGGCCCCGGCGCCGGTGACCTTGCGCCGTCCGTGGCGTGCCGCCGCTGACCGTCCGTCAGTGATCGAAAACCGCTGGGCCGCCGACGGCCCCGCTGGTTAGCCTTCGCCGCATGAGCTGGCTTCCCGAGGACTTCGTCCACCCGCTGCACGAGCCCCTGGCCGAGGGCTTCCACCTGCGCCCGATCAGGGCCACCGACACCGGGATCGACTACCCGGCCGTGATGGGCTCCCGCGAGCGGCTGTTCGAGATCTTCGGCCCGGCCTGGGGCTGGCCCGCGGCCACCATGACCGAGGAGGCCGACCGGGCCGACCTGGCCCGCCACGAGCGCGAGGCCGAGGCCCACCAGTCCTTCAACTACGCGCTGCTGAACGAGGCCGAGACCGAGCTGTTCGGCTGCGTCTACATCGACCCGCCGGAGCGCACCGGCGCGGACGCCGAGGTCTCCTGGTGGGTGGTGGACGCGCGGGTCGGTACCGAGCTGGAGGCCGCGCTGGACGCCTTCGTCCCACGCTGGATCGCCGAGCGCTGGCCGTTCGAGCGGCCGCGCCTGATCGGACGGGACCTCAGCTGGGCGGAGTGGATCGCCCTGCCGAAGCCCGAGTAGCGGCCGTCGTCCCCGGCGCGGGCCCGCTCCTCCTCGCGAAGGGCGGGCCCGCGCCGTGCTCAGACCGCGGTCTGCGACGGCAGCGCCGCCACGGCCGGGTGGTCACGCGGGATCAGACCGAGCTTCGCGCTCCCGCCGGGGGCGCCGATCCCGTCGAAGAACTCCGCGTTGATCGCGTTGTAGTCCCGCCACTCCTCCGGGGTGTCGTCCTCGAAGTAGATCGCCTCGACGGGGCAGACGGGCTCGCAGGCCCCGCAGTCGATGCACTCGTCCGGGTTGACGTAGAGCATCCGTTCGCCCTCGTAGATGCAGTCCACGGGGCATTCCTCGAGGCACGCCTTGTCCTTGACGTCCACACAGGGCATAGCGATCACAAAGGTCATCGGGCGGCCGTCCTCACGGTTCGTTCCGGGTGGGTGTTCTGACGCGCTGTCCGGACGCGGCCGACCGTATGACCTCAAGTAGACTTGAGCACAAGAGGAGGCCCGGATGACGAGCCGTCAGCCCGGCGAGGCCCGGGCCACCCCGGACGACTGGCTGGCGATCGGCGAGGTCAGCGTCCGGACCGGCGCGGCGGTCTCGGCGCTGCGCTTCTACGAGGAGCTGGGCCTGATCGCCTCCGAGCGCGACGGTCGCAACCAGCGCCGCTACCCCCGGCACATGCTGCGCCGGATCGCCCTGATCTCGGTGGCGAAGCGGATCGGCATCCCGCTGCAGGACCTCCGGGAGGCGTTCGCCGACGTGCCGCTGGACCGGCCGCCGAGCCACCAGGAGTGGCAGCGCGCCTCGCGCGGCTGGAAGCTCCGGCTGGAGGAGCGGCGGCAGACCATCGAGCGGCTGGAGGCCGAGCTCACCGGGTGCATCGGCTGCGGCTGCCTGTCGATGAAGGCCTGCGCCCTGCTGAACCCCGGCGACGAGCTCGCCGAGGACGGCGCCGGCGCGCGGCGGCTCTGAGCCCGGACGCACCTGCGGCCCTGCGGTCCGGTTGTCCTGCGGCTCTGTGTCCCTGTGTCCCTGTGTCCCTGTGTCCCTACGGTCCTGACGGGTGGTCATCCCGCCCCGCCCCCGTGTCGGCCGGACTCCCGGGCGGCGGTGTGCTTGTATCCCTTTTGCGGGGGATCGACCCACCGAAGGGAGCCCTGGATGGGGCCGGCCGAACTGCTAGTCCTGACCTTCCCCCAGGAGACCATCACCGTCGAGGCGGTGAAGGCCCTGGGCCTCCTCCGGGCGGCGGGAGAGATCCGGGTGATCGACACCCTGGTGGTCACCCGGCAGCCCGACGGGGAGGCGACCTACGGGGAGCTGGAGGACTTCGAGCACCTGAGCGGTGTGGTCGACCCGGACCGCGAGGAGCTCCAGCTGATCGGGCCCGAGGACGCCCAGGAGGCCGCCGAGCTGCTGGAGCCCGGCACGGTGGCCCTGCTGGTGCTGATCGAGCACGTCTGGGCGGCGGCCGCCGCCGGTGCGCTGCGGGAGCTGGGCGGCCGGATCGCCACCGGCGTCCGCATCCCGCAGGAGAACATCGAACAGGCCGTCCGGGCCGCCGAGGCGCGTCGCGTCGCGTCCGGACAGTAAGAGGAGGAGCTCGTGTTCCGACCCCTGCGCCCGATCCGCCCGGTCCGGGTCGTCCGACCCGTCGGCGCCCCGCTGGTCCGCGGTCTGGTGGTCGGCGGCGCCGCGTACGCCGCCGGCCGCAGCGCCGCCCGCTCCGCCCAGAACGAGCAGGACCAGAACGCCGCCATCGCCGAACTCCAGGCCCAGCAGTCGGCCGGCGCCCCGTCCGCGTACCAGGGGCAGCCGGCCTACCAGGGCCAGCCCGCCTACCAGCCGCCCCCGGCACCCCCGGCGCCCGCCCAGCCGGACGTCGCGACCAAGCTCGCCGACCTGGCACAGATGGTCCAGCAGGGGCTGCTCACCCCGGAGGAGTTCGCCGCGGCCAAGGCCAAGCTGCTGGCCGGCTGAGCCGCGTCGGCCGCGCGCCGGGGGAGCACTCCCCCGGCGCGCAGCCGCGCCGCCACGCCGTCGACGTGCGGGACCTCGCACCGAAAACGGCTCGCCACCACCGCCCGCCGGGCGGCAGGATGCCCGGCATGGACGCCGCCCGCACCCTGGCCTGGCAGTACGCCGCCCGCCTCGTCGCCCCGGAGGACCTGCCGATGGCGGCCGCCGAGCTGCTGGTCGGTGGTCACGATGCGCCTGCGCTGCGGGAGTTGGCCGGACTGAGCGGGCGTGAGCACCCGAACGACCTGGACGCGGTGCTGAGGCGGTCCATGGACGAGCTCGGGAACCCCGTACCCGAGGAGGCTCCCGCCGAGCGCTACCTGCTGCACCACGTGGCGGCACGGGTGGACACCGGCGGGCTCACCCCGTCGGCGGCCTTCGACCTCCTCCGCCCGGACTGGTACGGGGAAGACCTCGCCGAGGCCGAGCAACGGCTGTTCGACGCCCTCACCGACGCGTACTGCTGCGCCGACTGCCTGGCGCAGACCGCCCCTGCGGAGTTCACCCGCTGGGAGGCCGGGGTCCGTGCCGCCGCGGCCGCGCTGCTGGCCTCCGGCGAGGACCCGACCGCCCCCTGACCTCCCGTCACACGCCACCAGGCTCCGGCGCCGCCGAGCTCTGCGGACCTCCGCCGACCTCTGCGGGCCTCGCACCGCGGTCCGCGCGCAGTCGCACGGAGTCCCCTCGCGGGTGCGTCAGCCGGCCAGGCCGGGCAGCACCTCGGCCCGCGGCAGCCGGGCCACCGCCGCGCCGGGCAGGATCAGCTTGCCGCGCCGCCGTCCGCTGCCGATCAGCACGTACGGCAGGGCCACCACCGCCTCGTCGACCAGCAGCGGCCACTCCGGGGGAAGCCCGACCACGGTGATCCCGCCGTACTCCATGCCCGTCCGGGCCACGGCCTCCTCCATCGGCGCGAACGACGCCTTCCGCGCCCCGAGGTGCTTGCGCACGACCCCGTTCACGTCCACCCGCCGGTCCGCCCGCACCAGGCAGGCCGCGTGGCTCACCTCGCCACCGCGCTTGGCGGCCACCACCACGCAGTTGGCCGAGAGCTCCGGCGGCACCCGGTACGCCTCGCAGAAGACCGCCGTGTCCGCCTTCTCCGGGTCGGTGTCCACGTACAGCACCGACTCCGCCGCCTCCCAGCCCTTCAGCGCCTCCACCACCGGCGGGGCCAACTCCTCCCAGGCCTCGGTGGCGGGCAGCACGGAGGACCCGAAGTCCCCGAAGGGTGCACGTGGTTCGCTCATCCTTCGGACTGTAGCGCAGCCGGCTCGGTCCGGACCCGGCGCCGGACGGCCGCGACGATCGGGGAGTGGGTGAAGGCCTCGGCGACGAGGACGAGTTGGGCGCTCTCGGTGCGCAGGTCGGCGGTGGTGGCGGGCGGGGTGTGGCCGCCGGTGCCCGGGTACGGGTAGCGCCGGCCCGCCGCCGCGGCCTCCAGGGCCGCCGCCAGCACGGCGGCCTCGACGGTGGCGTCGGTGCGCCGCCGGTCCAGGCGGGCGGCGGCGCAGGCGGTCGAGGCCCACCCGGGCACCTCGGCGTGCAGGTGCGCGCGGAGCGCGAGCTGTCCGTCGCGGATCTCGATGACCCGGCGGTAGAGGGCGAACTCGGGATCCCCGGCCGGACCGCGCCGGCCCCGGGCGGAGGGCGGCTCCAGGGCGATCTCGGGGCGGACGGCGTACAGGGCCTCCCAGAGCGGCCCGATCCGGCGCAGGTCCCGCCTCGCCCGCAGGCGGCGGACCCACCCGGCGATCCGGCCGCCCCAGGCGGTGGCCGTCATGCCGCCGATCACCATCACCAGGGTGGCCAGGCCGATGGCGGCGGAGTGCAGGTTGGCCCCGCTGGTCTGACGACCCGTCCGGAGGCCCTCCACCAGCGGGATGAGGCTCATCACGGACCAGTACAGGCCGCAGACCCCGGCGACCACGACCAGCCGCAGTCCGGTCCGCAGCAGGCCCGGGGCCAGCCGGCGCGCCGAGCGGTGGATCAGCAGGGTGAACAGCCCGACGCACCAGAGGCTGTGGGTGGTGAAGAGCACGTTGTAGCCGGCCAGTTCGGCCCGCCCGGCCGCTTCGACGGTGATCCTCCCGGCCACCGGTGTCACCCCGGCGGCCCGGTAGAGGACCGCCACGGCGGCCATCACCAGCACCGAGCCGAGGGCCTGCCGCCGCATCAGCGGACGGCTCCGGTCGCCGTTGCGGACCGCGAGGGCGGTCAGCGCGAGGAAGCACTCGGCCGCGAGCTTGAGCTCCGTGCACAGCAGCGGCAGCAGGTACCTGACCAGGGGCCGGTCGGCGATCCCCGAGGTCCAGGAGAACGGCAGCAGGGCCATCGCCAGCCCGAGGCAGACCGTGAACGCGGCCAGGTAGCGGGCACCGGGCTGCAGCGGACCGCCGCGCCAGAGCCGGATCCGGAACAGCACCCCGACGATCGCGACGGCACCGGCCAGCCACTCGACCAGTTCGATCACGGCGCGGAGGACGGGCGTCGCAGCCGGCGGCCCGGTGAGTCGAAGATCCCGCCGAGCCTGACCGCCTCCTCGCTCTCCTCGCCCGGACGCCCGGCGCCGGAGCCCGACGGATCCTGCAGGCCCGCGGCGCGGTGCAGCACCAGCGAGGCGAACAGCTCGGCCTCCTGCTCCTGGGTGGAGTCGTACGAGCTGCGCCCCAGCACCCGGCGGACCAACTCGCCGGACAGGTGCGGCAGCAGTCCGGTGACACCCCCGCCGTCCGCGGCCGACCTGGCGTCCTGGTGACCGCAGAGCAGGTGCCCGACCTCGTGCAGCACGATGTGCTGTTGGTGCAGCGGCGTGGTGTCGGTCGGGTAGCCGATGTACTCGGCGCGCTCCGTGCTGATCAGCACCCCGCAGGTGCCGGCCGCGCCCGCGGGCAGCGGCAGGAACTCCACCGGACGCCCCAGCTGTGCGGACAACACCTCGCCCAGGGCCGGGAGTTCGAACGGATCGGGGAGCGCCAAGGTCTCCGCGAGCTCCCGACAGCGCCGCCACAGTCTGCGCCGCTCGCCGTCCTTCATGCCGCCCCCAGTCGCTGCCCGAACCCGGGGGACGTCGGTCCGGCCCGCTCCGCACGCGCGCCCGCCCCCGCGCTCCGGAGAGCGCAGGTGCGAGCCTACTCGGCGCCCCGGGCTCGCGCCTCACGTCTGGCGATCGCTTCGATCATGTCGCTGATGGTGCCCAAACCCTCGGGCGAGAGGGTCACCGCCCGGAGCGCGACCTCCTGCACCCCCGCGTCCCGCAGCGCCCCCAGCAGGGCCAGCTCCTCGGCGATCCGATCGCCCTGCTCGTCCTCGAAGAAGTAGGCCGGCGGCACCTGGAAGTACTGCGCCAGCGCCTCGAGGTGACGCTTCGTCGGATTGTCGCGCCGCCCGGTCCGCAGCTGCCAGAGGTAGGTGGCGGAGAAGGTCTCGCCGGTCGCCTCCCGGCACGCCCGGGCGACCTCCTCGTTGCTGTGCGGCTCGCCGTTCGGCCGCCTGACGGTGCGGAAGAGCTGCTCGATCCGCTCCCCGAGGACACCGGTCCCGTCTGCCGCCACTGTGCGCCTCCCCGTCCGGCCGCTCCGCTAGCCCCTCATGGTACCGATTCACGGCAGCTGCCATCAGGACGGTTTCATTTCACTCTTGCTAACGCCTTGGTCTCGTGCCAGTGTTCCACTGCCCGGGCGGTTCAGGGGACCGCCCGGGCTCCGGCCCGTGCGAGACTGCGGCGGTGCTGCTGACCTGGATCGCCGAACTGGCCGACGAACCCCTGGCCCTGGAGCCGGCCGACCGGCCGGTGGAGTGGGAGACCAACACCTGGCACCTGAACGCCGAGGTGGAGGACCGCCGCTCCCTCACCGTCGCCGAGGTGGCCACCGCCTTCGAACGGACGGCGGCAGCCCTCCGGGTCCGCGTCCGCGAAGCGGGGTACTCCGGCCCGGCCACCTTCTACGTCTGGCACGACGAGATCGCCGGGCAGCTGCGCTGCTCGACCGGCACCGTGCCACCGGAGGACCTCCCGTTCGGCGGGTCCTACCGGCCCGTCACCGACCTCGGCCCGGTCGTCGGTCCCTTCCTGGCCGACGACAGCCCGGGCGTGATCGCCCTCACCGACTCCGAGGAGCCGGACGAGGAGGAGCCGGCCCCGTTCCCCGTCTGGGTCAGCGCCATCGGTACCTGACGGTGCCCGGCCGTCGAGTGGTGAGAGGCCGTCAGGCCCGGGTGGTCGGAGGGACCCGGGCCTGACGGGGTCTCGAGGGGATCTCTAGAAGAAGCCGAGGGCGTCGGGGGAGTAGGAGACCAGGAGGTTCTTGGTCTGCTGGTAGTGCTCCAGGAGCATCTTGTGGGTCTCGCGGCCGATGCCGGAGTTCTTGTAGCCGCCGAAGGCGGCGTGGGCCGGGTAGGCGTGGTAGCAGTTGGTCCAGACCCGGCCGGCCTGGATGGCGCGGCCGGCCCGGTAGGCGGTGGAGCCGTCGCGGGACCAGACGCCGGCGCCGAGGCCGTAGGCGGTGTCGTTGGCGAGGGCGACGGCGTCGTCGAAGTCCTCGAAGCGGGTGACGGCGACGACCGGGCCGAAGATCTCCTCCTGGAAGATCCGCATGGAGTTGTCGCCCTCGAAGACGGTCGGGGTGACGTAGTAGCCGCCCGCCAGGTCGCCGTCCAGCTCGGCGCGCTCACCGCCGGTCAGCAGCTTGGCGCCCTCGGCCTGGCCGATCTCCAGGTAGGAGAGGATCTTGGCGAGCTGCTCGGCGCTGGCCTGGGCGCCGATCTGGGTCTCGGTGTCGAGGGGGTTGCCCTGGCGCATGGCGCGCACCCGCTCCAGGCCGTCGCCGAGGAAGCGGTCGTAGATCGAAGACTGGACCAGGGCCCGGCTGGGACAGGTGCAGACCTCGCCCTGGTTGAGGGCGAAGAGCGCGAAGCCCTCCAGGGCCTTGTCGTAGAAGGCGTCCTGACGGTCCGCCACGTCGGCGAAGAAGAGGTTCGGGCTCTTGCCGCCGAGCTCCAGGGTGACCGGGATGAGGTTGGGCCCGGCGTACTGGCTGATCAGGCGGCCGGTGGAGGTCTCGCCGGTGAAGGAGATCTTCCGGATCCGCGGGGAGGAGGCCAGCGGCTTGCCCGCCTCCTCGCCGAAGCCGGTGACCACGTTGACCACGCCCGGCGGGATCAGGTCGGCCACCAGCTCCATCAGCAGCAGGACGGAGGCGGGGGTCTGTTCGGCGGGCTTGAGGACCACCGCGTTGCCGGCCGCCAGCGCGGGGGCGATCTTCCAGACGGCCATCAGGATCGGGAAGTTCCACGGGATGATCTGGCCGACCACGCCGAGCGGCTCGTGGAAGTGGTAGGCGACGGTGTCCTCGTCGATCTGGGAGAGGCCGCCCTCCTGGGCGCGCAGGGCGCCGGCGAAGTAGCGCAACTGGTCGACGGCGAGCGGCAGGTCGGCGGCCAGGGTCTCGCGGACCGGCTTGCCGTTCTCCCAGCTCTCGGCGACCGCGAGGCGTTCGAGGTTGGCCTCGATCCGGTCGGCGATCCGGAGCAGCACCTGGGCGCGCTCGGCGGGGGAGGTGCGGCCCCAGGCGGGGGCGGCGGCGTGGGCGGCGTCGAGTGCCGCCTCGATGTCCTCGGAGGTGCCCCGGGCCACCTCGCAGAAGGTCCGGCCGGTGACGGGGGTGGGGTTCTCGAAGTAGCCGCCGCGCACCGGGGGCGTGAAGGTGCCGCCGATCCAGTGCTCGTACCGGGGGCGGAACTCGACGATGCTGCCGGGCTGGCCGGGGGGCTGGTAGACCGTCATGGGCGGTATCTCTCCTCGCTGCTGAGGGTGGAGCTGCGGGACGACCACGTGCACGCGCCGGTGCGGGGGTCACCACCCGGACACGCACGGTAGTGACCCCGGGCGAGACCCTAGCCGCGAAGGGCCCGGGCCGCCACGGTGCCTCGTGAAGACCCGAGGACGCCGGAGACGGACGGGGGTGTACGGACGGACCGCCGTACCGACGGAACGTCAGCCCGATACGTACCGCCCGGTCCTGAGCTCCCAGCGGAGATAGCCGGCGGTCCACGCGCCGAGTCCGTCGGCGTACCGGTGGGCGGCATGACGATCGGCTACCGACAGCCGCAACAGGCGGTAGACTTCCGGTAGTTCGGTCATCAGCTCGCCGACCCGGTCGGCCATCAGCTGGGCCTCTGCCATGACCACGGAGGCGGCCTCCTCGGGAGAGCAGCCGCGCTCGCGTTGCACGATCATCACCAGGTTGGCCACGTCGCCACGGGCCAACTCCTGGGCGTAGGAGCGGACATCGTTGGTGAGGGAGGGTATGTCGGCGGCAAGCTGGCGGAGTTGACGGAGCACCGGGTGGTGCAGCACGGCCTGCGGCACCTCGAAGCGCCCCAACCGCTCGATCATGTCGAAGATGGTCTCCATCGCGGCGGTGCCCCGACGGAGCATCAGGTAGCTCTCGCGGTCCGGCGGCCGGCTGGCTATTCGCCCGGCGGCCTCGGCGGGGTGGGAGGCGAAGTAGGACTCCCAGTTGTACGCGGCCCGGGCCCGCCAGCGGGGCGACATGCCCTCGATGCTGCGGCGCCAGAGGTCGGAGAAGGCGCGTTCGGCGGGGGTGGTGCCGACCGGTCTGGGGCTGTGCACCAGGGCGGTGAGCCGTTCGCAGATCTCGGCGACCTCCTCGGGGCGGCGTCCCAGCGCGTCGTCGAACTGGTCGTCGAAGAGGAAGTAGAAGCCCATCAGGTCGGCGGCCAACCCGAGGTCCTCGGCCGAGCTCTCCGGGTAGGTCAGTGCCGCCAGTTCCGGCACGTCCCACCTCTCGTAGGTCAACTGGCCGGTGGAGGCGGCCAGTTCGCGGTGGCGGTGCAGCCACTCGGCGTGGTGCCGGGCGGCCGGTGACTGGTGGGGGCTGCGTCGGTGGGGGAAGGGGAGCTCAACTGAGCTGTCGTCGGACATCGGACTCCAGGCGCTCGGTACTGTGCGTAGTTCTGGCGCTCTCCACGGCTCTGTGTTCTCGGCCTTTCGCGCCGTGTACGTCTCAATGATCAACGGCGCCCGTTCGGGGCGAAGATTATCCGATCTGATCATCAGACGGCAGGGGTACCAAGGCATTTGCCCTCGGTGTCCGGCCTGAATCCTGAAGGCGGTCTCCGGCCTGCGCGAACGCGCGCCACGGGGGCGGCCACGGTACTACGCTCACCACCAGGACCATGGGACGGGTGCGAAGCGGAGGCTGGCAGTGGTCGATCAGCAGGGCGGGCCGAAGGACGGTCACTGGCACGGCGGTCACACGCGGCTGCACGAGCGCGAGGAGGAACTCCACACCGCCGAGCAGGCCTTGGACCGCCTCTGCGAGGACTTCGAGGCCGGTGGCACCGAGATCGGCGAGCTGCTCGTCTACGCCTCCCCGGCCGGTGTCGGCAAGACCGCCGTGATGGACCAGATCCGCCGGCTGGCCAAGCTGCGCAAGACCTGCACCGTGCTCTCCGGCCGGGGTGGCGAACGGCAGACCAAGGAGCCGTTCCACGTCCTCAAGCAGCTGCTGCTCCCGGTGCTCGGCGGGCTCTCCGAGGCCGAGCGGGCCGAGGTCTTCGGCGGCTGGTACTCCATCGTCGGCCCGGCCATCGGCCTGCTCCCGCCCTCCGGCGAGGTCGAGCAGATGGACCCGCAGGGCGTCCGCGACGGGCTCGACTACGTCCTCACCCAGCTGGCGCCCCGGCGCGCCCCGCTGGTGATGATGGTGGACGACCTGCACTGGGCCGACCAGGAGTCGCTCACCTGGCTGGCCTCCTTCGCCGCCCGGGCCCGGCTGCTGCCGGTGCTGCTGGTCTTCGCCTACCGCAACGAGTTCGAGGAGAGCCGCGAGCTCCAGCAGCAGATCGAGAGCCAGGCCACCCGCCGGCACGCGCTGCGCCCGCTCAACCCGACCTCGGTCGGCCAGCTGGTCCGGGCCGAACTCGGCCCGGAGACCGAGGACCTGTTCTGCCACGAGGTCTGGGCCGTCACCAAGGGGAACCCGTACGACGTCGCCGTCCTGCTGCGCGAGGTCCGCGACCAGCAGCTCGACCCCTTCGAGGAGAACGTCAAGCAGCTGCGCGACCTGGCCGCCGCGGCCAAGGGCATGACGCTCCAGTACTGGCTGGACAAGCTCGGCACCGGTGTCCTGCGGTTCGCCTGGGCCTGCGCCCTGCTCGGCACCGACATCAAGCAGGACCTGGCCGCCACCATCTGCGCCCAGAGCCCGGCCGAGGCCGAGGAGTCCGTCCGCCAGCTGCGCCGCCAGCACGTGCTGACCACCGGCCCCACCGGCAGGCTCGACTTCGTCCACCCGGTGATCGGCACCTCGATCTACCAGACCATGCCGCCCAGCACCCGGACCGGCATGCACGGCATGGCCGCCACCGCCATCGAGAACTCCGGCGGCTCGCTGCTGGACGCCTCCCGCCACCTGCTGGAGACCCACCCCGAGGGCGACGACGCCATGGTGGCCAAGCTCCGCCAGGCCGCCACCGAGCACCTGGCGATCGGCGCGCCCGAGGCCGCGCTGCGCTGTCTCCAGCGCGCGCTGTACGAGCCCCCGGAGGAGGACCTGCGGGCCCTGGTGCTCTACGAGACGGGCTGCGCCGCCCTGCTGACGGACCCTCTGACCACCGTCCACCAGCTCCGGCAGGCCCTCGCCCTGGAGCCCGGCCTCACCCCCGAGCTGCGGGTGGACGCCACCTTCCGGCTCTCCGAGGTGCTGGCGCACGCCGGACAGCTGGTCGAGGCCGCGGAGGTCTGCCGGGCCGAGGCCGAGCGCACCCCGCCCGGCCCCGGCCGGATGCGCCTGGAGGCGCTGCACTTCATGTGGATCGCCTGGCAGCGCGACGAGGACGACGGCCCGGCCCGCTCCAGCCGGCTCGCCGAGCTCGGCCGCTCGGTCAGCGGCCGCGGCGACTCCGACCGCGCCGTCCACACCATGCGGGCCTGGGACCTGACGCTCCGTGGGGAGCCGGCCGGACGCGCGCTCGACCTGGTCGGCCAGGCGATGGACGGCTACCGCCTGCCCGACGGCCTCGGCTGGCGGAACAACACCTGGGGCTTCGAGTTCCCCGCCATCATCGGCCTGACGTACACCTACACCGACCAGCTCGCCACCGCCGAGCGGCTGTTCGCCGACGCCATCACCGAGTACGAGGTCGCCGGGTGGAGCGGCGGCCACCGGGGCTTCTCCTACTTCCTGATGGGCCTGGTCCGGTTCCGCCGCGGACTCCTCGCCGAGGCCGAGGACTTCCTCCGTCGCGGCCTGCGGCTCTCCGAGCGGATCGCCCCGGACATCCCGCTCCAGTGGGACACCGTCGGCGTGCTGGCCGACACCCTGCTGGCCCGCGGCCGGGTCGACGAGGCCTGGGAGCTGGCCCGCAAGTACCGCTTCGGGCCGCCGTACCACCCCACCGCCATGGTGCTGCCCGACGCCCCCACCCTCTACGGCAAGCTGCTGCTCGCCCGGGGCGACCGCCACGGCGCGGCCCAGGTCTTCCGCGCGGTCGGCGACCAGCTGGACCGGCGCGGCTGGCACAACACCGTCTGGGCCCCGTGGACGGGCCACCTCGCCAAGGCCATCGCCCCCGAACGCCCCGACGAGGCACGGGAACTGGCCGCGGAGGCGGTCGCCCGGGCGGAGAAGTTCGGCACCGCCTCGGCGCGCGGCGCGGCCCTGCGGATGCAGGCCTCGGTCTGGGACGGCCAGTTCGCGGTCGACCGGCTGGAGGAGTCCGTCAACCTCCTCACCCAGTCCCCGGTCAGTTACGAACTCGCCTGCTCCCTGGTCGAGCTCGGCGGAGCCCTGATCCGCACCGGGCGGCTGCACGACGCCGCCGAGTACTGCTACCAGGGCATCGAACTGGCCCAGAACTGCGGCGCGGACGGGCTGGTCGCCCAGGCCCGCCGCGAACTGGCCCGGGCCGGCCTGCGGCCCAACCGCCTGCGGACCCTCAGCAAGGACGCCCTCAGCCAGAACGAACGCAGCGTCGCCGAACTCGCCGCCAAAGGAGTGCCTCCCCAGCGGATCGCCGAGCAGCTCAACGTGGCTCTGAGCCTGGTCCACCGCCGCCTGGCGGCCGTCCACCGCAAGATCGGCACCGGCCCCGAGGGCCTCGCCGAAGCCCTCGGCCTGGACCGCCCCAAGGACAACTGACGCCCGGCAGGCGGCGACCTGGGGCGCGGGGAACTGCGCGCCGTGGAAAGGCAGCACCGGCAACCGGCTGACGGCGGCTCAGTTGCCGGTGGGCCGCCTTCCGGCTCGCGCAGTTCCTCGCGCCCCCGGCCGGGTAACCTAGGTCCAAACAAACAAAGTCGCGCAGGTTCGAACACGCGAAGGGGTCCGTCCACATGCCGCAGACCGAGGTGCGCCGCGCGCCGTTCGACCGCACCGCCGCCGGCGCCGCCATCGAGCGCTGGACCCTGCGCAGCGGCCCGGTCGAGGCGACGGTCCTCTCCCTCGGGGCGACGCTGCACGGCCTGACCGCCCCCGACCGCACCGGCCGCACCGCCCAACTGCTCCTCGCCTCCGACGAGCTCGCCGCGGTGCTCGGCCCGGCCCGCCACTACGGCGCGACCGTCGGCCGGTACGCCAACCGCATCGCCGACAGCCGGATCACCGTCGACGGCGAGGACCACCCGCTCGCCCCGACCGGCAACGGAGTGACCCTGCACGGCGGCCCCGACGGCTTCGCCCACCGGCTCTGGCAGGCCACCGAACTGCCGGGCGCCGGCGTCCGCCTGACGCTGCACAGCCGGGACGGCGACCAGGGCTTCCCCGGCGCGCTGGACGTCACCGTGGACTACCTCCTCGACGGCTCGGACCTGACCGTCGCCTACCACGCCGTCACCACCCGCCCCACGGTGGTCAACCTGACCAACCACGCCTACTTCAACCTCGCGGGTGAGGGCTCCGGCGACGTCCTGGGCCACCTGCTCACCCTGGAGGCCGACCACTACACCCCGGTGGACGAGCGTCAGATCCCGCTCGGCCCGTACGAGGCGGTGGCGGGCACGCCGTTCGACTTCACCACGGCCCGCCCGATCGGCAAGGCGATCGGCGAGGTGGGCGGCTACGACCACAACTGGGTCCTGCGCGGCTACGACGGCGGCACCGCCCCGTCCCGCGCGGCCTTCCTGGAGGAGTCGGTCAGCGGCCGCACCCTGGAGGTGCTCACCACCGAGCCCGGCATCCAGGTCTACACGGCCAACGGCTTCGACGGTGCGGTCACCGGCCCGCGCGGGGTGCCCTACGGGCGGTACTCCGGCGTCGCGCTGGAGACCCAGCACCACCCGGACTCCCCGCACCGCCCCGAGTACCCGAGCACGGTGTTGCGCCCGGGCGAGGAGTTCCGCTCCGTCACCGTCTTCCGCCTCGGCACCTCCTGAGCGGTCTGCGCCGGGGGCGGTACATCCGTTTCGCCGTATATTGACCGGATGGACGGCGGTACGGGCGGCGGTACGGAGAGCAGCGGCGAGGTGCACCGGGCACTGGCCGCGCCCGCCCGCCGCGCGCTGCTGGCGGAGCTGACGGCGGCCGGCGAGCCGCTGGAGGCCCGGCAGCTGGCCGGGGCGGTCGGCCTCCACCTGACCACCGTCCGGCAGCACCTGACCGCCCTGGTGCGGGCCGGGCTGGTCACCGTGCACACCGAACCGGCGGCCGGCCGGGGCCGCCCCAGGCTGCGCTACACCGCCGCCCCGGAACGCGAACAGCTGGACGCCTACCGCGAGTTGGTGGACATCCTGGCCCTCGGCTACGGCCGCCTCACCCCGGCCCAGGCCGGCCGCGAGTGGGGCACCGGCACACCGCCGCCGGACGCCCCGCTCGCGGACCAGGTGATGGCCGCCGCCGAACGCTGGGGCTTCGAACCGGAACTGGACGACCGCCGGGTCCTCCTCCACGGCTGCCCGTTCGCCCCCAACGCCACCCGCCACCCCGAGGTGGTCTGCGCGGTGCACCAGGGCCTGCTCGACGCCCTGGCCCCCGGCATCACCCTGCGCCCCTTCAGCGCCCCGGGCCTGTGCACCATCGAGCTGCCCTGAGCACGGGTCAGGCGATCGGATGCCGGTCGGCGAGGTGTCCGTAGCCACCCGCCGACCAGACGGCCGCGCGGAACTCGGAGAGGGTCAGCCCCCGCACCCCCTCGCCCGGACGGGGCGTCAGGTACGCCACCGCGCAGCGGCCGCAGTACCACCCGGTGGCCCAGAGCGCCTCCGCCCCTGCCCGCCCGGCGGTCTCCCGCCGGTACCGGCGCGCCCGGCCGACGGCGGTCAGGAGGGCGGCCAGCCCCACGGCCAGCAGGGGGAGTGCGAGCCAGCGGAGCAGCCCGAAGCCCTGGAAGACCTCCGGCAGCCGGTCCTTGGTCGACAGGACGGTGCCGGCCACGAGGAGGCCGGTGCCGACGAAGAGGGTGAGGAGGGCGAGCGGTGCCGAGCAGCCCGCGACCGGCTCCGGCGGGGCCGGTGCGAGGGCGGCGGAGAGCGCGCTGTGGCGGACCCGCCTCCTGGTGCCGCCCTCGTCGTCCGGCTCCCTCACCTCGTGCTGCCCGCCGAGGTGGGCGGCGGGGACGCTCTCCACCCGGTCGGGGAGGTCGCAGCTGGGGCAGGGCAGCAGGCGTGGTGCCCTGCGGTCGTGGACGTCCGGCATCAGGTCCCCCGTTTCGATCACTGGTGCGGTGATCGTAGGGAACGCCGACAGCCCCGGTCACGGGCGTGACCGGGGCTGGTGCGAAGTCGTGACGGGACGGGGTCAGCGCCCGGCCAGCCAGAGGTCGGGGCCGAAGACCTCGTAGTGGATGGCGTCCGCCGGGACGCCGCGCTCCAGCAGCTGCCCGCGGGCGGCCCGCATGAAGGGGAGCGGGCCGCAGAGGTAGGCCTGCACGCCGGTGGGCAGGGCGACGGCGGAGAGGTCGACCAGGCCGTCGGTGTCCTCGTACCAGCGGTGCAGCTCGGCCCCGGGGAGGGCGTCGGTGAGGGCGGTGAGCTCGGCGGCGTGGGCGTGCGCGGCGGGGGAGCGGTCGCCGTGGACGGCGATGACGCGGCGCTTGGAGCCGGTGCGGACCAGGTGGTCGAGCATGCCGGTCATCGGGGTGCAGCCGATGCCCGCGGAGGCGAGCAGCAGCGGGCCGTCGCCGTCGTGGAGCACGAGGTCGCCGAAGGGGTGCGAGACCGACACCTCGCCGCCGGCCTCCAGGTGCTCGTGCAGCCGGGTCGACACCTCGCCGTCGCGCTTCACGGTGATCCGCCACTCGTCCCGGCCGGGGGCGGCCGAGAGGCTGTACTGGCGGATCTGCCGCGCGCCGTCCGGGAGGTGGACGCCGACGCTGACGTACTGGCCGGGGAGGAAGGCGCCGACCGGGGCGCCGTCGGTGCGGCGCAGGGTGAAGGAGACCGCGTCGGCGGTCTCGGCCTGGCGGCCGGTGACGGTCATGGACTGCCAGACGTCGCCCGGCTCCAGCCCGGCCTCCTGGTACAACTTGGCTTCCAGGGCTATGAGTTCACCGGCCATCAGCCAGTAGACCTCGTCCCAGGCGGCGGCCACCTCGGGGGTGACGGCCTCGCCGAGCACCTCGACGATGGCGGCGAACAGGTGGGTGTGCACCACCTGGTACTGGGCCTCGGTGACGCCGAGCGAGGCGTGCTTGTGGGCGATCCGGGCCAGCATCGCGCCGGGCCGCACCTCGGGGTGCTCGACCAGCAGGGTGGCGTACGCGGCGATGGAGCCGGCCAGCGCCTGCTGCTGCTCGCCGCTGGCCTGGTTGCCGCGGTTGAAGAGGTCGCGGAGCAGCTCGGGGTGGGCGGCGAAGAGCTTGGAGTAGAACAGCGGGGTGATCTCCCCGATGGCCCCGCCGACGGCGGGCAGGGTGGCGCGGACGGTCTCGGTCGACTGCGGGGAGAGCACGGGTCCTCCTGGATGGGGTGACGACTGCGTGCCCAATATAAATGGCGATCATCATTTAAAACCCGGGTCAAAGGTCCCGATCCGCCGTCGCCACCGTCCGGCAACGCACAGGACACGCGGACGTAACGATCCCCGGTTCTTGCAGAAACTTGCTGCAAGACCTTTCGACGCCGCTTGCATCGCTGTTACGTTCCTTCCCGAGCCCGACGGCCACGAGCAACGGCGCAGTCGGCAACGGGACAGCCATTATGCGCCGTCCCCCTCCACTTCGGGCACCCCCACCTTTCCCCAAGGAGTTCTCATGCGGCGTGGCATCGCGGCCTCTGCCCTCGTTGCGGCCCTCGCGGTCACCATGGCGGCCTGTGGCAGCAGCGGCTCCGGTTCTGACGACAAGGCCGCCTCCGGCCCGGTCACCATCACCTACTGGGACACCTCCAACGCCACCAACGAGGCGCCGAACTACGAGGCCCTGGTCAAGAAGTTCGAGGCCGCCAACCCGAACATCAAGGTCAAGTTCGAGAACGTCCCCTTCGACCAGGCGCAGAACAAGCTGCAGACCGCGATGGGCGCCACCGGCGCTCCGGACGCCTTCCGCGCCGAGGTCGGCTGGACCTCCGCCTTCGCCAAGGCCGGCTTCCTGGAGCCGCTGGACGGCACCCCGGCCCTCGCCGACAAGGCCGCCTTCCAGCCGAGCCTGATCCAGCAGGCCACCTTCGAGGGCAAGGTCTACGGCGCCCCGCTGGTCACCGACACCCTGGGCCTGCTCTACAACAAGGAGCTGTTCGCCAAGGCCGGCATCACCAAGGCGCCCGCCACCTGGGACGAGCTGAAGACCGCCGCCGCCCAGGTCAAGGAGAAGACCGGCGCCGACGGCTTCTTCCAGCGCGCCGGTGACGGCTACTACGCGATGCCGTACCTGCTGGGCGAGGGCACCGACATGGTGGACGCCAAGGGCAAGAAGGTCACGGTGAACTCGCCCGAGGCCGCCAAGGCGATCGAGACCTACAAGTCGATGTTCACCGCGCCGGGCACCGTCAAGGCCGACGTCACCACCGACTCCTACGCGCACATGATGGACGCCTTCAACAGCGGCAAGGTCGCGGCGATCATCCAGGGCCCGTGGGAGGTCACCAACATCTACAAGGGCTCCGCCTTCGCCGACAAGAAGAACCTCGGCATCGCGGCCGTCCCGGCCGGCTCCGCCGGCAAGGCCGGCGCCCCGACCGGCGGCCACAACGTCTCGGTCTACGCCGGTTCGGACAAGGCCCACAAGGAGGCCGCCGCCAAGCTGGCCGGCTTCCTGACCTCCGCCGAGAGCCAGGCCTTCCTCGCGCAGAAGAACTCCACCCTGCCGACCCGCACCGACGCCTACACCGCCGAGGTCAAGGCCGACCCGGGCATCGCCGGCTTCCAGGCGATCCTGACCGCCGCCCAGCCGCGCCCCGAACTGCCGGAGTACTCCTCGCTGTTCGCCTCCCTCGGTACCAACCTGGGCAAGATCGTCCAGGGCCAGTCCGACACCAAGGCCGGCCTGGACGCCACCGCCGTGGACTACGCCAAGCTGCTCCCCGGCTTCGCCAAGTAAGCCCCAGGAAGCACCTCGCAAGCCCGCCGCCCGGGCCGCCCACCTGACGGAGGTGGCCCGGGCGGCTGCCACCCACTCCCGAGAAGGTGTCAACTCATGGCAGTCGCCGTGCAGGACGCGCCGACCGAGGACGGACGGCGCCCCCGTCCCGGTCTGCTGGCCCGCGTCAAGCTCTCGTACAGCAAGTACTGGTACGCGTACGCGATGGTCGCCCCGGTCGTCATCGTCCTGGGGGTGCTGGTCGGCTACCCGTTGGCGCAGGGGCTCTACCTGACCCTCACCGACGCCAACAGCCTCAACTCGGCCCGCACCATCGGCGTCAAGCACATCCCCGCCACCTACGAGTTCATCGGCCTGCAGAACTACGCGGACGTGCTCTGGGGCCCCGGCTCCTACGACCGCTTCTGGTCGCACTTCGTCTGGACCATCGCGTGGACGGTCATCTGCGTCACCGTCACCTACGCGACCGGTCTGGCGTTGGCCATGCTGATGAACCAGCACCTGCGCGGCCGCAGCCTCTACCGGCTGATGCTGATCCTGCCCTGGGCGGTGCCCACCTTCGTCACCGTCTTCTCCTGGCGCCTGATGCTGGCCGACGGCGGCGTCATCAACGGACTGCTCGGCAGCGTCGGACTACCCGAACCCTCGTGGCTCTCCGACCCGTTGGCCCAGAAGACCGCCGCCATCGTGGTGAACACCTGGGTCGGCGTGCCGTTCATGATGGTCTCCCTGCTCGGCGGCCTGCAGTCCATCCCCGGCGAGCTGTACGAGGCCGCCGAGATGGACGGCGCCTCGCCCTGGCAGCGGTTCCGCCACATCACCCTGCCGGGCCTGCGCACCGTCTCCTCCACCGTGGTGCTGCTCGGCGTGATCTGGACCTTCAACCAGTTCACCGTCATCTTCCTGCTGTTCGGCAACGGAGCGCCGGACGCGCAGATCCTGGTCACCTGGGCCTACCGCCTCGGCTTCGGCCAACAGCCGCGCGACTACGCCCAGTCGGCCACCTACGGCGTGCTGCTGCTCTCCATCCTGATCGTCTTCACCAGCTTCTACCGCCGCTGGCTGGCCCGGAACGAGGAGGCGTCGCGATGACCCCGACCCCGAAGAAGGTCCGCCGCCGCGGCGAGACCTCCCCGCTGGTGCGGGTGCTCTCCCACGCCGCCCTGGTGCTGGCCAGCCTGATCGCGCTGTTCCCGGTGCTCTACATCGGCTTCATCTCGCTCGGCCCGGACAAGATGGACTACCTGCACCCCGGGCAGATCCTCTCCAAGGTGACCTTCTCGAACTACACCAAGGTGCTGTTCGACACGGACTTCGGCACCTGGTTCCTCAACTCGGTGATCGTGGCCGGCGGCACCACCGTCTTCGGCGTGCTGGTCGCCGCCACCACCGGCTACGCGGTCTCCCGGATGCGCTTCGCCGGCCACCGCCAGCTGATGTGGACCCTGCTGGTGACCCAGATGTTCCCTATCGCGGTCCTCATTGTGCCGATGTACACCATCCTCTCCGAGCTGAAGCTGCTGGACGGCTACCTTGGCCTGATCATGGTCTACTCCGCCACCACCGTCCCCTACTGCGCCTGGCTGCTGAAGGGCTACTTCGACACCATCCCGGTCGAGATCGACGAGGCCGGGCGGGTGGACGGGCTGAGCCCCTTCGGCACCTTCTGGCGCCTGGTCATCCCGCTGGCCCGCCCGGGCCTGGCGGTCGCCGCGTTCTACTCCTTCCTCACGGCCTGGGCCGAGGTGGCCTTCGCCTCCACCTTCATGCTCAGCTCCGGCAAGTACACGCTGGCCGTGGGCCTGCAGACCTTCATCAGCCAGTACGAGAGCCAGTGGAACCTGATGGCCGCCACCTCGGTGCTGATCGCCATCCCGGCAGCTCTGGTCTTCTACCTGGTACAGCGTCACCTCGTGACCGGTCTGACCGCCGGCGCCGCCAAGTCCTGACGGCCTGACGTACCGTCAAAAACGCCCCCGCACCTGCCTGTTGCCGCGAACCGGCCGCCCCGACCGGGCGGCCGGGCCGCCACCGAGTCCCCAAGGGATGACTGTCCATGACCCAGAACCTGGCCGACACCTCCCGGTCCGCCGCCGAGACCGTCGCCGAGCCCGCCGCCGACTCCTCCGCCGCGAACGGTGCGGCCGGCAGAGGCTGGTGGCGGGACGCGGTCATCTACCAGGTGTACCCCCGCAGCTTCGCCGACTCCAACGGCGACGGCATGGGCGACCTGCCGGGCGTGCGCAGCCGGCTCCCGTACCTGCGCGACCTCGGGGTGGACGCGGTCTGGCTCTCCCCCTTCTACGCCTCCCCGCAGGCCGACGCCGGCTACGACGTGGCCGACTACCGAGCGGTGGACCCGATGTTCGGCACCCTGCTGGACGCCGACGGCCTGATCCGGGACGCGCACGAGCTGGGCCTGCGGATCATCGTGGACCTGGTCCCCAACCACTCCTCGGACCAGCACGAGTGGTTCCAGCGCGCCCTGCGCGAGGGCCCCGGCTCCCCGCTGCGCGACCGCTACCACTTCAAGCCGGGCAAGGGCGAGGACGGCGAACTGCCGCCCAACGACTGGGAGTCCATCTTCGGCGGCCCGGCCTGGACCCGGACCACCGACCCGGACGGCACCCCCGGTGACTGGTACCTGCACCTGTTCGCCCCCGAGCAGCCGGACTTCAACTGGGAGAACCAGGCCGTCGCCGACGAGTTCCGCTCCATCCTGCGGTTCTGGCTGGACATGGGCGTGGACGGCTTCCGGATCGACGTCGCGCACGGCATGGTGAAGGCCCCCGGCCTGCCCGACCTCGGCTCGCACGACCAGCTCAAGCTGCTCGGCAACGACGTGATGCCGTTCTTCGACCAGGACGGCGTGCACGCCATCTACCGCGCCTGGCGGCAGATCCTGGACGAGTACCCCGGCCAGCGGATCGGCGTCGCCGAGGCCTGGACCCCGACCGTCCAGCGTACCGCCAACTACGTCCGCCCGGACGAGCTGCACCAGGCCTTCAACTTCCAGTACCTGGGCACCTCCTGGGACGCCGCCGAGCTGCGCGAGGTGATCGACCTCTCGCTGGACTCGATGCGCCCGGTCGACGCCCCCACCACCTGGGTGCTGTCCAACCACGACGTCACCCGGCACGCCACCCGGTTCGCCAACGAGCCGGGCCTGGGCACCCAGATCCGCACCCCCGGCGACCGCGAGCTGGGCCTGCGCCGGGCCCGCGCCGCCTCCCTGCTGATGCTCGCCCTGCCCGGCTCGGCCTACGTCTACCAGGGCGAGGAGCTCGGCCTGCCCGACGTCACCGACCTGCCCGACGAGGTCCGCCAGGACCCGTCCTTCTTCCGCGCCGAGGGCCAGGACGGCTTCCGCGACGGCTGCCGGGTGCCGATCCCGTGGTCCGGCACCGAGGCCCCCTACGGCTTCGGCCCGACCGCCGGCGGCCCCAGCTGGCTGCCGCAGCCGGACAGCTGGGCCGGGCTCAGCGTCGAGGTCCAGACCGGCGACCCGACCTCCACCCTGGAGCTCTACCGCTCCGCCCTGACGATCCGTCGGTCCCACCCGGACCTGGGCGCGGGCGAGTCGGTGGAGTGGCTGGAGACCGGCGAGCACCTGCTCTCGTTCCGCCGCGGCTCCTTCGTCTGCACCGTGAACACGGGCTCCGAGCCGGTCCGGATCGCCGCCCCCGGCCGTATCCTGCTCTCCTCCACCGAGGCCGTCGCGGTGGAGGGCGAGACGGTCCTCCCGGCGGACAGCACCATCTGGTGGGCGGTCTGACATGGTTGCAATAGGCTCTGGGATCGTGACTACGGCGCGACTCTCGGACATCGCGGCGCAGGCGGGGGTCAGCGAAGCCACCGTCAGCCGCGTCCTCAACGGCAAGGCGGGCGTCTCCGCGACGACCCGGCAGACGGTGCTGGCCGCACTCGACGTGCTCGGCTACGAGCGGCCCACCCGGCTGCGCCAGCGCAGCGCCGGTCTGATCGGTCTGATCACCCCGGAGCTGAGCAACCCGATCTTCCCGGCGCTGGCCCAGGTGATCGAGCAGGTGCTGAGCCGGCACGGCTTCACGCCGGTGCTCTGCACCCAGACCCCCGGCGGCTCCACCGAGGACGAACTGGTGGAGATGCTGGTCGACCGGGGCGTGGCGGGCATCGTCTTCGTCTCCGGCCTGCACGCCGACTCCACCGCCGACCACGACCGGTACGCCAAGCTGACCGGCCGCCAGGTCCCGTTCGTGCTGATCAACGGCTACAGCGAGAAGATCGCCGCGCCGTTCATCTCGCCCGACGACCGGGCCGCGATGTGGATGGCCGTCCAGCACCTGGTCGAACTCGGCCACGAGAAGATCGGCCTGGCGGTCGGTCAGCGCCGCTACGTGCCGGTGCTGCGCAAGATCGAGGGCTTCACCGCGGCCGTCGGCGAGTACCTCGGCCGCACCCCGGACGAGGCCGCCGAGTACGTCCACCACACGCTGTTCAGCGTGGAGGGCGGGCACGCCGCGGCCAACGCCCTGCTCGACAAGGGCTGCACCGCGATCGTCTGCGGCAGCGACCTGATGGCGCTCGGCGCGATCCGGGCGGTCCGCCAGCGCGGGATGGCGGTGCCGAAGGACGTCTCGGTGGTCGGCTTCGACGACTCGCCGCTGATCGCCTTCACCGAGCCGCCGCTCACCACCATCCGCCAGCCGGTCGAGGCGATGGCCACCGCCGCCGTCGACGCCCTGCTGGAGGAGGTCAACGGCAGCGGCTCGCAGCGCGGCGAGTTCATGTTCCAGCCCGAGCTGGTGATGCGCGGCTCCACCGGCCCGCGCCAGCACGGCCGGTAGGACGCACGGAAGCGGGGGGGGGGGGGGGGGGGGCGCCCCCCCCCCCCCCCCCCGGGCCGCCCCCCCCCCCCCGGGGGGGGGGGGGGGGGCGCCCCCCCCGGGCGGGGCGGGCGGGGGGGGGGCGCGCCGCG
>NZ_JBITBY010000006.1:480261-513600 GCF_044452665.1 Kitasatospora sp. NPDC051853
GCACACATAAATCCCCCCCCCGCTGGCCCCCCCCCCCCCCCCCCCCCCCCCGCCCCCCCCGCCCGCCCCCCCCCCGCCGGCGCGGCCCGCCCCCCCCCCCCCCCCCCCCCCCCCCCCGCTTCCGTGTCAGCCCTCCTGGACGGCCGGGTCGGGCGTGACCAGCCGGCTCTCGTCGGCGGCGTCGCCGGTGCGCGCCTCGGTGCGGCGCGAGCGTGCGAGGTAGTCACGGAGGATCAGCTCGACGGCGTCCTGCGGGTTCTTGGTGCCGGCGAGGAGCATCAGCTCGATCGCGAAGTCGGCTTCCAGGGAGACGGTGACCTTGGCCATGGCGGCAGGATACGGCTCCGCCCCCGGAGCCGACCAGGTCTCCGGGGGCGGTGCTTCACGCCGTCGTCAGACGCGGCCCGCGAAGTCGGGGGCCCAGTTGGCGATGGTCTCGGTCTTCACGCCGGCGCGGGGGTTGGCCGCCTCGACGTACTTGCCACCGCCCAGGTAGATGGCGACGTGGTAGACGCCGGAGTTGGCGCCGTTGTTGGACCAGAACAGCAGGTCGCCCGGCTGGAGGTTGTCCAGCGAGACCCGGGTGGCGGCGTCGGCCTGGTCGTTGGCCACCCGGGGCAGGGAGATCCCGGCCTGGCGGAAGGCCGCCTGGGTCAGGCCGGAGCAGTCCCAGCCGCCGTTGCTGCTGCCGCCGTAGACGTAGGCCTGGCCGACCTTGGAGAGCGCGAAGTTGATCGCGGCGGCCTTGGAGCCGGTGGCGACGGTCGCGGTCTGCTCGGTGGCGGACTTCTTGGCCGTCTTGGTGCCGCTGGAGGCGGAACCCGACTGCGGGGCAGTGGACTTGGGGGCCGGCGCCGGAGCCGGAGCCGGGGCCGGAGCCGGGGTGGCCACCGCGACGTTGCCCAGGACCAGCTGCTGGCCCGGGTAGATCATGTCCGGGCCCTCGGGGAGCTGGGCCTTGTTCAGCTCGTAGAGCTTCTCCCAGCCGCCCTCGACGTTCTGCTGCTGGGCGATGGTGGAGAGCCAGTCCCCGGCCGCCACGGTGTAGCTCTTGGCGGTGGTGGCGGCGGGCTGCGCGGCCTGCTGCTGCGGGGCCTGCTGCTCGGCGGCCTTCGGGGCGGCCTGCGGGGCCTGGGCCTTGGTGGAGGTGTCGACCTGGGCGGCGGCGCCGCCCTTGGTCAGGCCCGCCTTGACGGAGCAGACCGGCCAGGCGCCGGGGCCCTGGACGGCGAGCACCTTCTCGGCGACGGCGATCTGCTGCGCCTTGGTGGCCTGGTTGGCCTGCGGCGCGTACTGCTTGCCGCCGAACTCGGCCCAGGTGCTGGAGGTGAACTGCAGGCCGCCGTAGAAGCCGTTGCCGGTGTTGATCGACCAGTCGTTGGTGGACTCGCAGGCGGCGACCTTGTCCCACACGGAGACGGGGGCGGCCGAGGCGGAGCCGGCGGTGAGGGTCGGGACGGTGAGGCCGATGCCCACGACGCCGGTGGCGGCGATGAGTCGGCGGGCACGCTTGGAAGTGGTGCTGGACAGCACGAAGACGCGTTCCTCTCCCACGCCTGCGAGGTGAGCTGTCGGATTCGGGCTGGAGTTGCCCGGCCGTGCCTGAGCGCGGCTTCACCCCAAGCCTGAAAACGGTCATGTGTGACCGAAACCAGGCGACTTACCTGTGGTTCCCCCGCCCCTGCCGTGGTGCTGATGAGCTGCCGGCCCGTCCGGCGGCAGGATTCGGCGTTCCGGAGGGGCTGGGTCCGTGTGGCCACGAACAGGGCGTCACGTTAGGCAGAGTTAAGTTGAAACCGCAAACCCCTGTGATGCCGATCATGGTTTCTTTACCGACTCTTCATGAACCGGAAGCTGTCGATCCGGATGTCGGTTCCGATCGATTCTGTTCAAATTCCTTGCGGCGAAAGGGATTTGCCTATGCTTCGGGTCATGCGGCACGCGAGAGGGCCCCAGTCGGGCCCGGCGGACAGTGGATCGGCAAAGGTCAGTCGCCGGAAGCTCCTCATCGGCCTGGCGATCGGGACGGCCCTGGCGGCGGTCGGGGTGGAGGAGGTGGTCCGGCGCTCGGGCAGTGGTCCTGACGCCCCCTCGGCGGCGAAGCCGCCGCCACCGACCGAAGCTTCGCACGCGCACGGTGCGTCGCCCGGCCCCTCTGACATCCCGTCCGCCACGCCCTCGGCCTCGCCGACCGAGTCCGCCTCCGCACTGCCCTCGCCCGGCGAGACGGTGCGGCCGCGGAACTGGTCCGACCCGGCCGGCTGGGGCGGCGGCGCCGCGCCCGGCCCCGGCACGGCGGTGCGGATCACCGACCACGTGCTGCTGGACGGCGACGTGACGGTCGCTTCGCTCCTGGTCGAACCGTCAGGTTCGCTCACTTTTGCCCCGGATCGCCCGGTTTCGCTGACCGCCCACGGCAACGTCGAGGTCCGCGGCGCGCTCACCCTCGCCCCGCGGGACGCCGCCACCGTGCACGCCGTCCGCTTCCCCTCGGTCAACGAGGGGCGCTTCCAGGGCGGCGGGATGGCCCTGGTGGAGAGCGACACCGGCCTCTGGGTCACCGGCTCCGGCCGGCTCCGCCTGGCGGGCGCCAAGCGCACCGCCTGGGTCCGCGCGGCCGGCCCGCTGAAGGCCGGTGACACCAGCATCAGGCTGGCCGCCGCCCCGGCCGGCTGGCAGGTCGGCGACGAGCTCGCCGTCACCCCGACCGGCACCCCCGACGCCGAGGGCTTCTCCGAGCGCTACGACCACCGCACCGTCACCGCCGTCAACGGATCCACCGTCAGCCTGGACGGCCCGCTCAAGTACGCCCACCCCAAGGTCACCACCGGCGGCGGGGTGAGCGTCGGCGCCGAGGTGCTCAACCTGACCCGCAACGTCCGGGTCGAGGGCACCGAGAAGGGCCGCGCCCACGTCCACATCACCAGCAACCAGCGCGCCGACGTCCGCTACGCGGCCCTGCGCTGGATGGGCCCGCGCTCCGCGGGCAAGGAGAAGTGGGCCGGCAAGCCGGTCACCGAGCCGGTGCTCGGCCGGTACGGGCTGCACTTCCACATGCTGGGCGACACCACCCGGGGCACCGTGGTGGAGGGCGTGGTGGTCCGGGACACCGGCAGTCACGCCTTCGTGCCGCACAACTGCCACGGCATCACCTTCCGCTCCTGCATCGCCCACCAGACCTGGGAGGACGCCTACTGGTGGGACGGCCCGCTGGACACCCGGACCCCGCAGGGCCCCTCGCACGACATCACCTACGACAGCTGCGTGGCCTCCCGTACCCAGTTCGACCCCAACCCGCGCGGCTACCGGCTGACCGGCTTCAGCCTCGGCGCGGGCAAGGGCGGAGTGGCCCGGGACTGCGTGGCGGTCGGCGTCCAGGGCGCCAACGGCGCCTCCGGCTACGAGTGGCCGGAGACCAGCGAGGGGGTGTGGACCTTCGAGCGCTGCCTGGCCCACAACAACCTGGAGAACGGCATCTTCGTCTGGCTGAACGCCGAGTTCCACCACACCGTCGGCCAGTTCGTGGCCTACCACAACGGCGGCTGGGGCATCGAGCACGGCGCCTACCTGAACGACTTCGACTACAACGGCACCGTCCTCTACGGCAACGCGGCCGGGGGAGTGGCGATCCACGCGCTCGGCCGGGACAAGGGCACCGTCTTCGACGGCCTGCTGATCGACGCGGCCGGGCAGTCGGACTACGCGGTCTCCACCGCGCTCCACCAACTCCCGGGCGAGACCGTCCAGGTGACGCGCAGCAAGTTCACCGGATACCGCAAGGCCGGGGTGGCGCTGCGCGCGGTGGACGGCGGGGCGCCGGAGGACATCGCCATCCTGGACTGCGAGTTCAGTGGCACCGAGCTCTGGCTCGACCCGAAGCTGCCCACCCCGAAGCGGGTGGTGCTGCGCAGGGCGGGGGCGAACGAGGCCCAGGAGATCCACCTCTCGGGCGCGCCGACCCCGACCACCAGCGCCGTGCCGCCGCGCGCGGTGGTCACCCCGAGGATCGCGCTGCGGGACGCGGCGCCCGTCTCCTGAGTCCACGCGGATGTGGACGCGCAAGGGCCCCGTACGGTTCCGCACCGTACGGGGCCCCGTCGCGTTGCCGGGTGGCGGAGCGTCAGGCCCCGGCCTCCTGCTCCTCGAGGACGGGCTGCGGGAGCGCCGCCAGGTAGGCCGAGGCGATCAGCTGGCCGACGGCCGGGTAGGCACCGAGCGGAGCGGCGCTCGGGCAGCCGGCCTCCTCGGCGGCGGTCGCCAGCAGCTCCGGGTCGGCCTCGGGGCCGATCACCAGCGGGGCCAGCGCCGGGCGCTGGGACCCGGTCGCCTTGAGGTGGTTGACGGCGGCCAGCACCGAGCCGGGCACGTCGAGGGCGGCGCCGACCACCGGGACGGCCAGGCGGGCGGCCAGCAGCACGCCGGTGATCTCGGCGGCCTGGGCGGCGTCCTCTCCACCGGCGGTGGTGAGCACGATGCCGTCGGCGGCGGTCGCGATGGCGAACAGCCGGGCCCGGTCGGCCCGGGCCAGCCCGGCCTCGGAGAGGCGGACGTGGACGGCCTCGGCCAGCAGCGGGTGCGGGCCGAGCACGTCGGTCACGGTGGCGCCGTGCTCGGCGGCCAGCTCGTGAAGGCCGGTCAGGAAGCCGTGCGGGCCCGGGAGGAGGGGCACCAGCACGGGGGCGGGCAGCCCGGCCTCGGCGGCCCGGGCGAGCAGCTCGGCCACGGTGGGGGAGGAGTCGTCCTGGGCGCCGTCGAGGTAGGCGGCGGTGGCCTCGATGCCCGGCTGCTCGCCGCGCACGATCGAGAGCAGTTCCTCGACCACGGGGCGGGCCTCCGGCCCGGCGGTGGCCGGAACGGCCAGCACCAGCGTCGGCGAACCCGCCGGGATCTCCGGCCGCTCGGGACGGCGGTGGCGCCCCCGCGCACGGGAGCCTGGAGTACGTACGGGCAGTGCCGGGCCCGGGATGGCTGCTGTGCTCATGGCGGAGATCGTAGGACATCTCCCCCCACCGGCCACAGCCGGGCCGGAGTCCGGACAGTGATCGGCGTCACAATCCGACAGAGGTGACGGACCGTGAGCCATCTCGCGAAACCCCCGAAGATCGACAACCCGCTGGAGTTCGAGTACGCGCAGTCATCGGTATGTCCACGATTGGCCCGCGTTTGTCCTGATACGGGGCGTCAACTCGCTTGGCGAGCGCGCCTGCTGACTGATGCATGCCCCGCTCGGTGCACGCGCAAACACTCGTGCTGATGCACGTGCACTGGAGCTATCATCACGTCAAGTGAGGCGAACGCCTGTCACGTCGGGGAGAATCCACCATGCAGAACACCACGTACAACGGCATGCCTTCCGCGGACCTCGAAGGTGTGGTCTGGCAGAAGAGCCGCCACAGCAACTCGCAGGGGAACTGCGTGGAGTTCGCGGCCCTGCCGGGTGGTGACGTCGCGATGCGCAACTCCCGCTTCCCGGACGGACCGGCGCTCGTCTACACCCGCGCGGAGATAGCGGCGCTGCTGCTCGGCGCGAAGGACGGGGAGTTCGACCACCTGGCGGGCTGACAGTCCGTCGGGCCGGGGCCACCGGGGCCGTCGCGAGGGGATCGCGGCGGCCTTTCGTCGTGTCCGGGGCCGTCCCGCGCCCCGTTGTGACTGCCCGCGCCCCGTCGTGGAACCCCGCCGTGGCGGCGGCGGGGTGGCCTGGCGGACCGTCAGGCGGAGCGCCGGTGACGGCCGGGAGTGGCGGCGGGTGCCACGGTGTCGGCCTCGAAGACGGCCCAGACCACCTTGCCGGCGCCGGCCAGCGGGTGCCAGCCCCAGGAGCGGCTGAAGGAGTCCACCAGGTGCAGGCCCCGGCCGGACTCGGCGACGAAGTCGGGCTCGCGGGCCACCGGGCCCTGGCTGCTCGGGTCGCTGACGGCACAGACCACCTGGGGCGAGCGGTGCACCAGGCTTATTCGGATCGGCAGAAGGCGCGCGTCCGCCCGCGGCTCCACGGTACGGTCGGGACCGGGCTGCACGGGCAGCCGGACCGCTGACGCGGCGTCAGGTCGCTGCAGCAGGGCGTGCCGCAGGGCGTTGGTGACCAACTCCGAGGCCACCAGGGCGATGTCGTCGAAGAGGGGAGCGAGGCCCCAGCCGTGCAGGGTCTCCCTGGCGAACTCCCGGGCCGTCCGCACGGCCTCGAAGCGGGGAGCGAGGGTGCAGCTGACCACGTGCGGGTCGGCCGCGATGGCCGTACCGGTGCTCATGAAGAGCTCCTCCCATAAGGGGGCGGACACGGCGGGACCCACCGGGGTCATGCCGGTCACCTCCGACTCGCTCGGCCGCGCGGCCACCGGGCCGACGAACCACGTCCGCGCACGGCGATCCGGCCACGCGGGGGCGCGGCCGGAGGCGTGTGCGGAATCGCGCGTGGGGACGTCGACACGGTGCCCGCGGGGGTGCCAGGGGTGTGCAGGTGCACGTGCACCATGGTCCCGTGCGCACAGTGCGGATGCAAGAGTCGATTCACGTGCAGTCGCACCTTTGGCATATGCAAGCGCCGGATGCACGTGCATCCTGGGAGGGTCGGAGCAGAACTGGCAGATTGATCAGTCAGTACCGGCACCCAGAGCGCTCAACTGATGGCAGACTGTGCGCTGTTTGCTCACGGCGGAGGTTTTGACGGCAATGACCACAGTCCAGCCCGGTGGCGGTTCGATGGTGCGCCGGATCCTGCTCGGCTCGCAGCTCCGCCGGCTCCGGGAGTCCCGGGGGATCACGCGCGAGGACGCCGGCTACCAGATCCGGGCCTCGGAGTCGAAGATCAGCCGCATGGAGCTCGGCCGCGTCTCCTTCAAGGAGCGCGATGTCGCCGACCTGCTCAGCCTCTACGGGGTGGACGACGGCGCCGAGCGCGAGGCGTTGCTCGGCCTGGTCCGCGAGGCCAACAAGTCCGGCTGGTGGCACAGCTTCAACGACGTGCTGCCCGGCTGGTTCCAGACCTACGTCGGTCTGGAGGAGGCGGCCGCCCAGATCCGCACCTACGAGGTGCAGTTCATCCCCGGTCTGCTGCAGTGCGAGGAGTACGCCCGCGCGGTCTTCTCGCAGACCCGCCCGGTGATCACCGAGGAGGAGCTGGAGCGCCGCCTCAGTCTCCGGATGCGCCGTCAGAAGCTGCTCAGCGACGGGCCCGGCCCGCGCCTGTGGGCGGTGATCGACGAGGCCGCGCTGCGCCGCCCGGTCGGCGGCCCGAAGGTGATGCGCGCTCAGGTCCAGTACCTGCTCGACGTGTCGGAGCAGGCCAACGTGGTGATCCAGGTGATGCCGTTCCGCTTCGGCGCGCACGCGGGGGAGAGCGGTGCGTTCTCCATCCTGCGCTTCCCCGAGCAGGACCTGGCGGACGTGGTCTACCTGGAGCAGCTCACCAGCGCCCTCTACCTCGACAAGCGCGACGACGTCGACGCCTACGTCCAGGTGATGGAGCGCCTGTGCGTGGACAGCCTGACGCCCGAGCAGACCAAGGACCTGCTCACCCGGATACTCACCGGCAACTGATCCGCTCCGGCGCCGGTGGCCCGGGCATCACCATGTCCGTTGCCCTGACGCATTCCTGACAGACCGTCAGCCGTCGGCCCGGCTCAGACCCGGGTCGGCGGCTGCGTGCGCGGCGGCGCCTCGGGCACCGGCGGCCGGCCCAACTCCCAGGCCAGGCCGTAGCGGTAGAACAGGTCCGCCCGGATCGGCGGCAGCGAGACCGCCGCGCCCGGCAGCAGCAGCCCGATCACCCCGCCCATCAACGCGCTGCGCAGCACCGCGTGTTCGGCCACCGGATCGGCCGAGCCCCAGTCGCCCAGCAGCCCCTGGAGGATGCCGCCCAGGGTGCGCTGCTCGGGGTCCTTCACGAACGCGCCCACGTCCGGGTCGAGGATCAGCGCCAGGTGCGAGCGCATCACCCTGGGGTGGTCCAGCGCCAGCGCGAGCACCGCGTCGATCGCCCGCGCCAGCCGCGCCTCCGGCCCGGCCCCCTCGGGCAGCTCCGCCAGGGCGGCGGAGAGCTTCTGGTGCATCATCCGGTGGGTGGCCGCCTGCATCAGCAGCCGCTTGCTGTCGAAGTAGTACGTCAGCAGCCCCCGTGCCAGCCCCGCCCGCTCGGCGATGTCGCCCAGCGTGGTCCTGGCGTACCCGTGCAGGTCGACCAGCTCGACCGTCGCCTGCATGATGCGGAGCCGGGAACGTTGGCGCATTTCCTCATTGACCGATTCCCCGCGAGGTGCCATCGTGTCTGCTCCGTACGTTGATTGGCTCCCAGCCAATATACTGTGCGGGAGCCGCTCGCCAGGCCCTTCGGCCTCCGGCGTACGGCGACGGGGCCGGGTCCACCAACACGGGGGTTTGGTGGACCCGGCCTCCGTCACGAGTGCCTCGGGGTGACGCGCCGTCAGCCCTTCGTCAGCACCTCCGCGGCGGCCGGGGCCTCGGCGGCGGTGCGGGCGTAGTCGTAGTCCGGCACCGCGACCGGCGCCTTGCGCCGCTCCAGCGCCACGCCGACGGCGGCCACCACGAAGCCCACCAGCGAGATCCCGGTGACCAGCAGCAGGGCCGGGCGGTAGCCGTCCAGCTGTGCCGCGGCGCTCTCCCCGCCGCCGCTGCCCGCGGTGATCACGGCGGTGACGGCGGCCATCACCAGGGCGCTGCCGACCTGGAAGGCGGTGTTCACCAGCCCGGAGGCCAGGCCCTGCTCCTCGTCGTCCACGCCGTTGGTGGCCGCGATGTTGACGGAGGGGAAGCCCAGCGCGAAGCCGATGCCGAGCAGCACCATGCTGGGCAGCACCAGCGTGGCGAAGCCGCTGTGCTCGTCGAGCCGGAGGAAGAGCGCGTAGCCGAGGGTCAGCGAGAGCACCCCGAGCACCATCAGCCGCCCGGTGCCGAAGCGGTCCACGATCGCGCCCATCTTGGTGGCCGAGAGGGCGACCAGCGCGCCGGCCGGGAGGAAGGCCAGCGCCATCTCCAGGGCCGTCCAGCCCAGCAGCCGCTGGAGGTAGAGGGTGGCGATGAACTGGAAGCCCGCGTAGGAGCCGAAGAGGGCAAGCGCGGTGAGGTTGGCCCGGGCCACGCCGCCGTTGCGGAAGATGCCGAGCCGCACCAGCGGGTGGGCGGTGCGCTGCTCGATCACCAGGAAGGCCGCGGCCAGGGCCGCCACCAGGACCAGCGAGCCGATGGTGCGCAGGCTGCCCCAGCCGGCGCTCTGGGCCTCCGTCACGGTGAAGACCAGCAGCAGGAGCGAGCCGGTGCCGGTGACCGCCCCGGCGATGTCGTACCCGGCCGAGCCGCGCGGCGGGCGGGGCTGACGGGGCAGCAGCTGGAAGGCGAAGGCCAGCGCGATCAGCGCGACGGGCACCGGCATCAGGAAGGTCCAGCGCCAGCCGGCCGAGGTGAGCAGGCCGCTGAGCACCAGGCCGAGCGAGAAGCCGCTGGCGCCGGTCACGGTGTAGATGCTGAGCGCGCGGTTGCGGGCCGGGCCCTCGGCGAAGGTGGTGGTGATGATCGACAGTCCGGCCGGGGCGGTGAAGGCCGCCGCCACGCCCTTGACGAAGCGCGCCGCGATCAGCAGCCCGCCGTCGTCGACCACGCCGCCGAGCAGGGAGGCGGCGGCGAAGACGGCGAGGGCGACCAGGAAGACCTGTCGGCGGCCCAGCAGGTCGGCCGCCCGGCCGCCGAGCAGCAGCAGGCCGCCGTAGCCGAGCACGTAACCGCTGACCACCCACTGGAGGGTGGAGGTGGAGAGCTGGAGGTCGGTGCCGATCGAGGGCAGGGCCACGCCGACCATCGACACGTCGAGGGCGTCGAGGAAGAGGGCGGCGCAGAGCACGATCAGGGTGCCCCAGAGCCGGGGGCTCCAGGCTTCGTCGCCGTGGACGGACGGGGCGTCAGAGGGAGTGGCGGGAGCGGCGGTTGCCGATGGCTCTCGTGCTGTGGTCATGGGAAGGACACTTCCATGCACGTGCATTCAATGCAAGTCGATTTAATGTGTGCGCAATAAGTTCATGCGCATGTGGTAGGATGGCCGCGTGTCCGAACCCGATGTCCCCGCCGACGGGGCGAACCTGGTCTCCGACTGGCGCGACCTGCTGGCCCGTCAGGCGGCCACCGCCTGTGCGCTCGACCGTGAGCTGGGCGAGCGGCACGGGCTGGGCATGAGCGAGTTCGAGGTGCTGGAGCGCCTCTACGAGGACGAGCGGAAGCCCCTGCACGAGACGCGGCTGCGGGTGCAGGACCTCTCCGCCCAGGTCCACCTGAGCCAGAGTGCCCTCTCCCGCCTGATCGGCCGCCTGGAGAAGGCGGAGCTGGTCGAGCGGGCGATGTGCTCCTCCGACCGGCGCGGCATCTACGTCACCCTCACCGAGGCCGGCCGGCGGCGGTACGAGGAGGCCCGGCCGGTCCACCGCGAGGTGCTCGCCCGGACCCTGGGCGGGCTCCAGGGCGGCTGATCCTCCGTCAGGTCGGCCGGGGCGTTCGGTCGGATCGGCCTGTTCGGTCGGGCCGTTCGGCCGGGCCGGCCTGTTCGGGTGGGTCGGCCGTCAGTCCCGGAGGGCGTGCCGGATCAGGTCGCGCGCCAGGCCGTCCGCCCCGCCCGGCACGGGCGTCGAGCTGTTCCCCAGGACGATCCCGGTGAGTCCGGCCGCCGGCGCCAGCAGCAGCGCGGCGCGGAAGCCCGGCACCGAACCGGTGTGCCCGGCGAACTCCGCCCCGTCCTCCCGCCAGAGCTCCAGTCCCAGGCCGTAGCAGCCCTCCACCACCGCCGGCCGGCGCATTCCGGCGACTGCGGCGGCGCTCAGCACGCCCTCCCGGCCCCGTGCCAGGAACGCGGCCCAGCGGGCCAGGTCGCCGAGGGTGGACCAGTACTGCCCGGCCGGGGCCAACGCACCGAAGTCCAGGGCCGGTTCGGGGCGCGGGGCGCCCGTGCGCGGATCGGCCGACCAGCCGCCCGCGGCCGGCGCCTGCGGCCGGCGGGTGGTGCGGCGCATCCCGAGCGGCCGGAGCAGTTCGGCGGCCAGCGCCTCGTCCCAGGAGGTCTGCCGGTGCCGCTCCACCAGGGCGCCGAGCAGCGCGTAGCCGACGTTCGAGTAGTGGTGCGCCGCACCGGCCGGGTGGAGGACCGGCGGCTCCCCGAGCAGGTCGGCGGGCGAGCGGCGGCCCTCCGGGTGCGGGCCCTCCGGCCGCGGGCCCTCGGGGCGCGGACTCTCGGGCGGGTCCAGCGGCAACCCGGCGGTGTGCGCGAGGAGTTGGGCCACGGTCGCGGCGCCGACGGCCTCCGGCAGGCCGGGCAGGTGGCGGTCCAGCCGGTCGTCGAGCCCGAGCAGCCCCTCCTCCCGCAGGCGGAGCACCAGTACGGCGGTGAAGGTCTTGGTGATCGAGCCGACCCGGAACTGGGTGTCGCCACCGGGCGGCCGGCCGTCCACGGAGCCCGTGGCGCCGGTCCAGAGCGGGCTGCCGTCGTCGCGCAGCAGCGCGGCGGCCAGGGCGGGCAGCCGGGCCGCGGCCCGGGCCGCCTCCAGGCGTTGGTCGAGCAACCGGCGGGTGGCGGGGGAGAGTTCGTCGTTCACCGGGCGACGGTAGGCAGGTGGGGGTACCCCGGCGCCACCGAATTCGGCCCTCCCGTACAGTTCGGTCGGTTCGGTGACGGAGGAGCGAGGGGGCCGGTAGTGGAGACCGCACGGTGGTGGGTCGAGGGGTGGGCGGTGTCCCGGCGGCTGGCCGCGCCGGTGGACGTCCCCTGGGGGATGCGGATCGACGTCGGAGGACCCCGGGAGACGGTCCGTCACGTCCTGCTCGGCGCCGACGCCACGACCGCCCGTACGCTGATCGCCTCGGTCGCCCAACCCGCCGTCTGCATCAAGGGGTTCCTCCCGGCCGAGGTGATGGACCCGTGGTTCCCCGCCGCGGACTGGCAGCCCGTGGACCCCTGCTTCCTGATGGCCGTCGACCTGCGCCCGTCCCGGACGCGGGTGCCCGACGGCTACACCGTCACCACCGCGACCACCGGCGGTGTCACCACCGTCCGGGTCCTGGCCGACGACGGCAGCCCCGCCGCCTCCGGCCAGGCGGGCCTGACCACCGCGGTCTGCGTCCCCGACCGGATCTCCACCGAACCGGCCCACCAACGGCGGGGGTTGGGCACCGTGGTGATGGCCGCCCTCACCGACGCGGCCCTCGCCCACGGGGTCTCGTCGGGCGTCCTCGGCGCCACCGTGCAGGGCCGGGCCCTCTACGAGACCCTCGGCTGGCGGGCCCTCGCCCCGCTGACCGGCTACGTCTCCCGGGGCCGGTGAGAACGGGTGCCGGAGGCGCCGGGGGAGGGCGGCCGGGCGGCCCGCCCGGGGAGGCGGCGCCGGGGCGGTGGAGCGGGCGTCGGTGGGGCGGGCATCGGTGGTGAAGTCGGGGCTATAGTGCAGGCGTTTCGGGGGCAGACGGCCAGGCCGTGCCCCGACCGCACCGCCGAGGAGGCCGTCCGATGGGACCCGTCACGCTGATCACCGGGGGCTCGACCGGCATCGGTGCCGCCACCGCCCGGGCCCTGCTCAAGGAGGACCACCGGGTGGCCGTCACCGGACGGGACGCGGACAAGCTGGCCGCCTTCGCCGCCACGGCCGGAGCGGGCGAGCGGCTGCTGACGATCGCCGGGGACACCGGCGACGAGCACGACGTCGCCGCCGCCGTGCGCCGCGTGGTGGACACCTGGGGCCGGCTGGACAACGTCATCGCCAACGCCGGGTTCTCGCTGCCCGGGAACCTGGAGAGCCACGCCCCCGAGGACATGCGGGCCATGGTCCTCACCAACGTCCTGGGCCCGGCACTGCTGGTGCGCGAGACCCTGCCGCGGCTCAGGGAGTCCAAGGGCCGGATCGTGCTGATGGGTTCGGTCGCGGGAGTGCGCCACACACCCGGCAACCTGTACTCGGTCACCAAGTGGGCCGTGCACGCGCTGGCCGAGAACACCCGGCTGCTGGTCGGCCAGGACGAGGTCGGCGTGACCGTGGTCGCCCCCGGGGTGGTGGACACCCCGTTCTGGGACGAGCGCGGCGGCAGCCCCGGGGCGGCGCTGACCGCCGAGCAGATCGCGGACACGATCGTCTTCGTCCTCGGCCGGCCAGCGGGCGTCGACATCAACCACATCACCGTGCGGCCCACCGGCCAGCTCGGCTGAGCGGGCTGCCAGAAGCGCCAAGTGGGCTGACGGCTCCTCAGATCAGGCTGACCAGGCCCGGGGCGGCGGCGAGCAGGATCGCGGCGGCGGGGGCGGCCAGGGCGGCCACCGTCAGGCGCAGGCGGTGGTGGACCGGGAGACGGGGTTCGCCGGCGAGCAGGCGGTCGACGCGGTGCGGGGTCTCGGCGAGCTGCTGCGGGGTGCAGGAGGCGCCGAAGACGCCGCGGCCGCTGTTGATCTCGACCAGGGCCAGGGCCGTGGTCACCCGGCCGTGGCGGCGGGCCGCCCGGTCGTCGGCCGCCAGCTCCACCAACTCGCCCACCTGGTCCCGGAAGGCGGAGAACACCCCGACCCCCGGGAAGCCGCTCGCCAGCGCCTGGGCGGACTGCGCCAGCCAGTGGTGCCGGTGCCGGACGTGCCCCCGCTCGTGGCTGAGCACCGCCGCCAGCTCACGGTCCGTCAGCTGCTGGAGCGCACCGGTGGTCACCACCAGCCGGGAGGACGGCCCGGGCAGCGACCAGGCCTCGGGGCGGACGTTCTCCAGCACCACCAGCCGCTCCCGGCCCGCGGCCTTCCGGGCACCCAGCCCCTCGGGCAACTCCGGCGCACGATGGGCCAGTTCGGCGGAACGCCGGTCGCGCAGCGCCCGCGCCGAGCGGACCTCCCGGGAGAGCGAGTAGGCCGTCCACAGCCCGCCCGCCGCCAGCAGCGCGGCCGTCAGCCGCCCCCACCCCTCCGCGTCGGCCAGGCCGTAGGCGGCCTCCACCCCGTGCGGAGCGGTGGAGAACAGGAGGGCCCGGACGGGCGGCAGCGCGGCGGAGGTGGCCAGCAGCAGCGCCAGCACGCAGCACAGCAGCACCGCCACGACCAGGCACTGCCACACCAGCAACGCCAGCACCGGCTCCCGGTCCGCCCACCGCACCCGCGCCAACAGCCGCGGCGCGACGGTGGCCAGCACCGCCCCCAGCACCAGCAGACCGAACAGAGCCGTCATGGCAGCAACCTACGCGCTCCGCCGCCCCGGGAGAACCCGCTCCGGCCCAACATGACCCACGGCACACCGGCTCGACGCAGGACGCCCGGCAGGGCAGCGACCCAGGGGCGCGAGGAACTGCGCGAGTCCGGAAGGCGGCCCACAGCCGGATCGGGGCAGGTGCGTCAGCTGCACGTGCTGCCGTTCCCCTGCGCGCAGTTCCCCGCGCCCCCGGAGGCGTAGCCACCTACATGGTCAGCAGCATCGCGAACATCCCGACGCCCATGGCCGAGCGGCACGCCCGGGAGACGTGGGCGGAGACGGCGACGGCGTGGCCGGTGGGGGTGGCGAGCAGGCGGGTGCCGCTCCACACCGTGTAGGTGCCGAAGTACAGCAGGAGCAGACCCGTCAGCAGCGGCAGCCCCGCCGCGCCGTGGTGGGCGGCCGGGCTGAGCGCCATGTAGGCCATCGCCGCCGAGCCGACGGCGTGGTGGAGCCGGTGGCCAGGGTGGTGGCCGCCGAGGGCGGCGGCGGCCAGCATGTAGACGGTGAGGCCGGCGAAGAGCCAGCCCCAGAGGGGGACGGGCCACAGGGCCATGCCGGCCATGCCGAGGCCCATCGCGGCCTCGGTGGCGTCGGACTCCCGCTGCCCGCCCCGCCGCAGGCGGTACAGGCAGTAGCCGGCCGTGCCGCCCGCGACGGCCGCGAGGAGTGTGCTCACCAGTACCGGTCCGTGCACCGCAGCGCCCCCTCCGCAGCCGATCCCGCCCCGTCCGCTCCACGATCACCGATCGGGAACGGGCGGAGCAGGGCGCGAACGGGGGCGCACTGAGGTGTGACGGGTGGTCAGTTGCCGGGCGTGAGCCGTCCGGAGGCGACGATCCGGCGGAGGAACTGCCGGGTGCGTTCCTGCTGCGGGTCGCCGAAGACCTGCTCCGGCGGGCCCTGTTCGAGCACCACGCCGGAGTCCAGGAAGCAGACCTGGTCGGCCACCTCCCGGGCGAAGCCCATCTCGTGGGTGGAGAGCACCATGGTCATCCCCTGCTCCTTCAAGTCCCGGACCACGCCCAGGACTTCGCCCACCAGCTCGGGGTCGAGCGCGGCGGTCACCTCGTCCAGCAGGAGCAGCCGGGGCCCGGTGGCCAGGGCCCGGACGATGGCCGCCCGCTGCTGCTGGCCGCCGGAGAGCCGGTCGGGGTACTCGCGGGCCTTGTCGGCCAGGCCGAGCCGGGCGAGGAGTTCGAGGGCGTGCGCCTCGGCCTCCGCGCGCTCCCGCCGGTGGACCCGGCGCGGGGCGAGGGTGACGTTCTGCAGGACGGTCAGGTGCGGGAAGAGGTTGTAGGACTGGAAGACCACACCGATCCGGCGCCGGACGGCGTCCTGGTCCACCGACGGGTCGGTGATCTCCTCGCCGTCCAGGAAGACCGCGCCGTCGTCCACCTCCTCCAGCAGGTTGGCGCAGCGCAGCAGGGTGGACTTGCCGGAGCCGGAGGCCCCGATCAGCGCGGTGACGGAGTGGGCGGGCACCGACAGCGAGACGTCCCGCAGCACCAGCTGGCCGCCGTACGACTTGCGCACCGCCTCGAAGCGGAGCACCGGATCGTCGCTCACACCGCACCCCCCTGGAACTGACGACGGTTCATCCGCTGGCTGACCCAGTCGGTGAACCGGGTCATCGGGATGGTGAGCAGGATGAAGACCAGCGCCGACACCAGGTACGGCGTGTAGTTGAAGGTCCGGGAGGTGATGATCTTCGCGGCGAAGACCGCGTCGATCACGCCGCCGATGGAGACCAGGCCGGTGTCCTTCTGGAGCGAGACCAGGTTGTTCAGCAGCGGCGGCACCACCCGCCGCACCGCCTGCGGCAGGATCACGAACCGCATCGCCTGGGCGTTGGTCAGCCCCAGCGAGCGGGCCGCCGCGCGCTGGCTCGGGTGGACGGACTGGATGCCGGCCCGGAAGACCTCGGAGACGTACGCCGAGTACGTCAGCACCAGGGCGGCCCCGCCGAGCACCAGCGGGTCGGTGGTGACGCCGGTGAGCCGGAGCGCGGGCACGCCGGTGATCATGATCAGCAGGCAGATGATCATCGGCAGGCCGAGGAAGAAGTCCACGTAGGCGGTGGCCAGCAGCCGCACCGGCAGGAAGACCGGGCCGCGCAGGGTGCGCAGCACGGCCAGCAGCAGGCCGAACACCAGGATCAGCGCGCCGCAGACCAGCATCAGGACGAGGTTGACCTTGAGGCCGGCCAGCACCTCGGGCAGTGCCTGGCGGGCGTAGTGGGCGTTGAAGAAGGTCTGCCTGGTCCGCTCCCAGCCGGGGGAGCCGACCACCACCACCGCCAGCACCAGCGCGGTGAGCGCGGTGCTGACGGTGGCGATCAGCGCGGAGCGGCGGGCCCGGCGGCGCCGGTGCGCCTCCCGGGCCAGCCGCCGTTCGGACGGCCGGTACTCCTCGTCCGGCTTCGTCAGGTCGGTGGTGGCGGTCACTTGAGCACCGGGGCCGAGACGGCGTCGGAGAGCCACTGCTTCTCCAGCCTGGCCAGCGTGCCGTCGGCCCGCAGGGCGTCCACGGCCTGGCTGACGCAGCCGGTCAGCGCGCTGCCCTTGTCCAGCACCAGGCCGAACTGCTCGCCGCCGGAGCCGCCCGCGCCCTCCAGCTGCCCGATCACCTTGGCGTCCGTCACCTCGGCGCCGGTGATGTAGAAGGCGGTGGGCAGGTCGACCACCAGGGCGTCGATCTGACCGTTCTTCAGGGCGGTCTTCGCCAGGTCGTTGTCGTCGAAGACGGCGGGCTGGGCGGCGGGCCTGATCTGCCCGGTGATCGCGGACAGGCTGGTGGTGCCGACCTGGGCGCCGAGCTTGGCGTTCTTCAGGTCGGCCAGCGAGGCGGCGCCGGCCGTCTTGGAGCCCTTGAGCGCGATCACGGCCTGCCGGACGTCGTAGTAGCCGGAGGAGAAGTCCACCGACTGCTTGCGCTCGGCGTTCACCGACACCTGGTTGATGTCGAAGTCGAAGTCCTTGGCGCCGGGCGCGAAGGCCTTGTTGAAGGGGCTGACCACCCAGCTGACCCGGTCCTTCGGGTAGCCCAGCTTCTCCGCCACCGCGTAGGCCACCGCCGACTCGAAGCCCTTGCCGTTCTCCGGGGCGTCCTCGGAGAACCACGGGTCGTACGCGGGCTTGTCGGTGCCCACCGTCAGGGTGCCGGACTTCTTGGTGGCCAGCTTTCCGGCCTCGCAACTCCCGGCGGCGGAGGGCGACTTGGCCTCCTCCTGGGGGGCGCAGGCGGCGAGCAGCGCGGCGGCCGCGAGCAGGGCGGCCACGGGGGCGAGACGGGCGGTGCGGACGGCCGGGGTCATGGCGGGCTCCAGGGGCAGGGGGTGAGGACGTGCCAGGAAGAGGACTGCCCGTCGGGAGGGCGCGGCCAACCGGGTCATCAGCGGTGGCGCGGCGCGGGGGCGGCGGGCATGGTCGGCGTACGGCACGGCCGCCGCGGTGCCTCCCGACGGGGTGTCAGCGGCGGGGCGTCAGCAGGCGCCGCGACAACAGGAAGGCACCCGGGTCAGGTCGGGGTGGCAGCAGGCCACGTGGATCACCGCCGGGAGCATGGCGGGAGGTTCGCACCCCATCGGCCCCACTGTCCACAAAGTCCACGCCACTGTCCGCATGCTGGACGGCACGTATGTCACGTCAGTGTCGGAGGGACCCCCCTTGAACAGGAGAACCTTTCGAATCTATGGTGTACCTGTCGAAATAACTCCTGTCTAAGTGGGTCTCTGATGCAGAATCTTTCGCCCAAGCTCGTCGAGGCGGCCGAACTCTCCGGAGTAACCCCGGCCGGCCACGCGGCGCACCCCGCCTGGATCCGGCTGAAGGAGGCCGTCGAGGCGCTGCGCCCGCTGCAGGCCAAGGACGGCTCCATCGACCTGTCCGCCGTCCAGCGCTCCACCGTCGACCCGCTGGTCGAGTCGGTGCTCGGCTCGGTCGAGGAGCTCGCCCCGCTCTTCCCGCACGACGCCGCCTACCTGACCGCCGTCCTGGCCGACCTGCGCAAGTGGGCCGACACCGGCTACCGCGAGCCCGACTTCCTGGACTCGCTGCTGGCCTTCCAGCCCGCCGAGCAGCGCGAGGACGGCCTGGAGCACCTGGTGGTGTTCCCGATGTACACCCAGAACGGCAACCCGAACCGCAACCTCGAGGCCGTCCTGCTCACCGTGGTCTGGCCCGAGTGGCTGGCCGAGCTGGAGCGCGAGCGCTTCGACAACCCGATGTTCGTGCCGATCACCTTCACCGACTTCACGGCCGGCTACGACACCAACTCCGCGGTGCTCTTCCCGGAGACCGTGGCGGTCCGCCAGGCCCCCGAGCGCTTCACCTGGGGCGGCATCTTCTGCGACCGCGAGGCGGCCCGCTTCCGCGCCGTCTCCACCAGCGCCGTCAAGCAGCTCGGCCTGGAGATCCCCGAGGACGCCGTCGGCCTGCTCGCCGACCAGCAGCGCGCCCAGCAGACCTTCGTGCTCTGGGACCTGGTCCACGACCGCACCCACAGCCACGGCGACCTGCCGTTCGACCCCTTCATGATCAAGCAGCGCTCGCCGTTCTGGATGTACGGCCTGGAGGAGCTGCGCTGCGACCTGACCGCCTTCAAGGAGGCCGTCAAGCTGGAGGCCGAGGGCTACCCGCAGGGCCGCGACGTCCAGTACGCCATCCTCTTCGACCGGATGTTCCGCTTCACCGTCTCCGGTGACCGGGTGCGCAACTACGACGGCATGGGCGGCCAGCTGCTCTTCGCCTACCTGCACAAGCACGACGCGCTGCGCTGGCGCGACAACCGGCTCTCGATCGACTGGAGCCGGGTCGCCGAGGTCACCAACGGGCTCTGCGCCGAGATCGAGACCCTCTACCGCGACGGCATCGACCGTCCGAAGACCGCCCACTGGATCGCGGCCTACGAGCTGGTCTCCCGGTACCTCACCCCCCACCCGGCCTCCACCTGGGCCAAGGGCCCCGAGGGCCTCCCGCTGGACATCGCCGAGGACAAGGCGCTCCGCAAGGCGCTCTGCGACGCGGTGCTGCCCGACGAGTTCCCGCTCTCGATGTTCTTCGAGGCCCTGTCCAAGAAGCTCCGCGGCGTGATCGCCGCCACCACCGGCATCACCGGTGCCACCGCAGACCGTCAGGAGATCGCGGCGTGAACGACCGTCAGCTCGAAGGCAAGGTCATCGCCGTCGCCGGAGCCACTGGCCCGGCCGGCCGCGCCACCCTGCGCCGCCTCACCACCGCCGGCGCGACCGTGATCGCCGCCGACATCGACGGCCAGGCCCTGGAGTCGGCCCTCGACACCATCCGGCTCACCGTCCCGGACGCGAAGATCTCCAGCCAGGTCATCGATCTGCTCGACCCCCAGGAGGTCCACGACTGGGCCGACCACCTGGAGAACGAGCACGGCCACGTCGACGGCGTCTTCCACCTGGTCGGCGGCTGGCGCGGCAGCAAGACCTTCTTCGACAGCCGCATCGACGACTGGGACTTCCTGCACGACCGGGTCGTCCGCACCCTCCAGCACACCTCGCTGGCCTTCCAGCCCGCGCTGGTCCGCAGCGAGGCCGGCCGCTACGCGATGATCTCCGCCTCGGCCGCCCACAAGCCGACCGCCGGCGGCGCCGCGTACGCCGCCGCCAAGGCCGCCACCGAGGCCTGGACACTGGCCATGGCCGACTCCTTCGTCAAGGAGACCACCGCCCCCGACGGCGTCCCGACCGCGGCGGCTGCGATCCTGGTGATCAAGGCCCTGGTCACCCCGGAGATGCGCGCCGAGAAGCCCGACGCGAAGTTCGCCGGCTTCACCGACACCGCCGACCTGGCCGACGCCCTGGCGTCCCTCTGGGACCGCCCCGCAGCAGAACTGAACGGACAGCACCTGTGGCTGACAGCCCGATGACCACCACCGACGCCGTACGCCGCCACGACCCGGCCGTCCGCGGCTTCGCCAGCGACAACTACGCCGGCGTCCACCCGGAGATCCTCGCCGCCATCGCCCTGGCCAACGACGGCCACCAGGTCGCCTACGGCGAGGACCAGTACACCGAGCACCTCCAGGAGGTGTTCCGCAAGCACTTCGGCCCGTCCGCCGAGGCGTACCCCGTCTTCAACGGCACCGGCGCCAACGTGGTCGCCCTCCAGGCCCTGCTCCCGCGCTGGGGCGCGGTGGTCGCCGCCGAGACCGCCCACATCAACGTGGACGAGTGCGGCGCCCCCGAGAAGATCGCCGGCCTCAAGCTGCTCACCGTCCCCACCCCCGACGGCAAGCTCACCCCCGAGCTGATCGACCGTCAGGCCTGGGGCTGGGGCGACGAGCACCGCGCCCAGCCGCTCGCCGTCTCCATCACCCAGAGCACCGAGCTCGGCACGCTCTACACGGCCGAGGAGATCAAGGCGATCTGCGACCACGCCCACCAGCACGGCATGCTCGTGCACCTGGACGGCTCCCGCATCGCCAACGCCGCCGCCTCCCTGGGCCTGCCGCTGCGCGCCTTCACCACGGACGCGGGCGTCGACGTCCTCTCCTTCGGCGGCACCAAGAACGGCCTGCTGCTCGGCGAGGCCGTGGTGGTCCTCAACCCGGAGCGGGTCAAGAACCTCAAGTACCTGCGCAAGATGTCGATGCAGCTCGCCTCGAAGATGCGCTTCGTCTCCGTGCAGTTCGAGGCCCTGCTCAGCGGCGACCTCTGGCTGCGCAACGCCTCCCACGCCAACGCCATGGCCAAGCGCCTGGAGGCCGCCGTCTCCGGCATCGACGGCGTCACCCTGGTCCGCCCGGTCCAGGCCAACGCGGTCTTCGCCATCCTCCCCCGCGAGGTCAGCGAGCGCCTGCAGAAGCGTTACCGCTTCTACTTCTGGGACGAGCACACCGGCGAGGTCCGCTGGATGGCCGCCTTCGACACCACCGAAGCCGACATCGACGCCTTCGCCACCGCCATCGCCGAGGAGATGGGCCGCGCCTGACGCCCCCTCACCTCCCGCCGAACGCCCCCGCCCCGTCCCCGCGACGGCGGGGGCGTTCGCCGTCAGCGGGCGCCGGCCGCGAGCACGATCCGGAAGGCCTCCGCGCGGTCCAGCTCGGTGCCGTCGAGGGCCCGCTCGAACGCGGCAGCGAGAACGGCGGGCAGGTCGGCCTCGGGGACGGAGGCGCGGAGCCCGGCCAGTGCGCCAGGCAGGTCCTCGTCGTCGATCCACCCGGCGTGCTCCTGCCGCAGGTGGTGGACGACCGCGACGAGCTCGGGCCGCAGCCGCATCCACGCGCGGGAGGAGCGGATCTCCTCCTCGACCTGGTCCGTGAACCGACGCATGACCTCGTAGGGCACCTGCTGTGCCTCCTCCAGCTCCTCGAAGCGGAACACCGGCTCACGGGCCGGATCCTCGTCGGGGATCACCGCGGACACCAGCAGCCGCTGATGACGGAGGTCCTCGAGCTCCAGGTGCCAGGCGTTGTCGCCGAGGACGTAGCAGGCGGTGGTCAGGTAGTCGCGGTCGTGCGGGGATGCCATGGCACGCGGCCTTCCGGTCAGGGGAGTGGTGTCACATCATCTGGGGCGGCCCCGCGCCGTGCCGAGCGGTTTTCGCCGGTCAGCCGGCGGCGTCGAGCACGATCCGGAGGGCGTCGGCAGGCTCCAGGGCGGTGCGGGGGCTCGACGTGGAGCGTCGGCACCTCTGACGGATTCCCCGGCTCCCCGCTCTGTCGGTGATCCGCCGTTCGTTTGCCTGCACGCCCGCTGAGCTGCCAGGATCCGCTCCCATGATTGACCGCCGCACACTGATCACCGCCCTCGTCGCGGCCCCCGCCATGGGCGCCCTCGGCACCGCGCTGTCGGCCACCACGGCCCACGCCGCCGACCTCTACGACTCGAACACCGCCCTCTACGCGGACCCGGCCCTGGTGGAGGGCGTCGACTACGGCCGGCGCCTGCGCCGGCACCTGGTCGACGACCAGGACCCGGCCGCGGCCGCGGCTCCGGTCCGGACCACCGTCATCGCCCCGCACGGCGGCGGCATCGAGGGCGGCACCTCCGAGCTGTGCCTGGCCATCGCCGGGTACTCCCCGGCCGGCCCCACCGACACGGCCCCCGCCGGGCCGCTGCACGACTTCTGGATGTTCGAGGGGCTGCGGTCCTCCGGCAACAGCGCCCTGCACGTCACCTCGACCCACTTCGACGACCTGACGGGCCGTGCGATGTGCGCGGGCAGCCTCAACGTCGTCTCCCTGCACGGCTGCACCGCCGCCCAGGCCGGCCTCGAAGCCGGTGCCGCCGCGGTGCTGATCGGCGGCCTCAACGCCACGCTGCGCCAGTACCTGGCCGAGGAGTTCGCGGCGGCGGGCATCCGCGCGGCGACCGCGACCGGGGACGAGGAGATCGCCGGCGTCCACCCGCAGAACATCTGCAACCGCAGCCTGCTCGGTGCGGGTGCGCAGTTGGAGCTCACCACCGAACTGCGCGCCGCGATGTTCGCGCCCGGCAAGAACACCCGCCTCGACCGCGCGGCCAACACCCTGCCGCTGTTCTGGAGCTTCACGGCGGCCGTCCGCACCGCCATCCAGCGGCTGGAGGCCACCCAGCCCGTCCGCTGACGTTTCAGCGGGAGGCCGTGCGGGCCAGCGCGGCCGCTCCGATCAGGCCCGCGTCCGTGCCGAGTTCGGCCGGGAGGAGGACCGTGCGGGCCGCGAAGGGGAGGGCGGCGTAGGCGGCGAAGTGGCGGCGGAGCGGGGTGAAGAGGAGGTCGCCGGCCTGGGCGACGCCGCCGCCGATGACGGCGGCGTCGAGGTCGACGAGGGTGGCGGTGGCGGCGATGCCGGCGGCGAGGGCGCGGGCGGCGGTGTCGAAGGCGGCGAGGGCGAGCGGGTCGCCGGTGCGGGCGGAGGCGGCGACGGCGCCGGCGGAGGTGTCGCCGTCGGGGGAGCGCCAGCCGGACTCGGCGGCGGTGCGGGCGATGGCGGTCCCGCTGGCGAGGCCTTCCAGGCAGCCGCGGGAGCCGCACGGGCAGGGGCGGCCGTCGAAGTCGACGGTGATGTGGCCGAGGTGGCCGGCGTTGCCGGTGCGCCCGGTGTGCAGCCGGCCTCCGATCACCAGTCCGGCGCCGACCCCGGTGGAGACCACCAGGCAGAGCACGTCCCGGTAGGGCCGCGCCGCGCCGCACCAGTGCTCGGCGGCGGTCATCGCCACCGCGTCCCCGCCGAGCACCACCGGCAGCCCGGCCACCGCCGGGTGGGCGGCGACCTCGGCGCGCAGCGGGAAGGCCCGCCAGCTGGGGATGTTGACCGGGCTCACCGTCCCCGCCTCGATGTCGACCGGCCCCGCGCTGCCGATCCCGACGGCGCGGACGGCGGCCCAGCCGGGGTGCGCGGCGAGCAGGTCCAGGACGGCGGCGACGGCGGCCGCCATCTCCTTCTCGGTGCCCCGGGCGGGCGTCGGCACCTGCACCCGGTGCAGCAGGACGCCCTCGGAGTCGACCAGCCCGCCGGCGGTCTTGGTGCCGCCGAGGTCGATCGCGGCCAGCAGGGAGTCGGGAGTCCGGATGCTCATGGGTGGCAGCTCCGCAGATGGGGGTCGGTGGGAACGGGCCGATTCTCGCCGCCGATGACAACGTTGTCCAGGAGCTCGGCGCCCCGGTCCGCCGCTCCCGTACGCTGACCCCGTCCGACCGACCGTCAGGAAGGCCCGCCCGCATGCCGATCGACCTGCCGCCGCACCCGACCGTGCTCTTCCAGGGCGACAGCATCACCCGGGCGGGACGCCACCTCGCCTCCCCCTCCGACCTCGGCCACGGCTACCCGGCCCTCGCCGCCCCGGCCCTGCGCGCGGCCCACCCCGGCGCCACCCTGCTCAACCGCGGCGTCTCCGGCGACGGCGTCACCGACCTCCGCGAACGCTGGGCCGACGACACCCTGGCCCACCACCCCGACCTGCTCTCCCTCCTGATCGGCGTGAACGACACCTGGCGGTGGCGGGAGGGCGGCATCGAGTCCCCGATCGACCCCTGGGAGGGCCACTACCGGGCCCTGCTGGACGAGTTGCTGGACCGTCACCCCACCGCCCGCCTGGTGCTGGTCGAACCCTTCCTGCTCCCCGTCGCCCCGGCCCAGTGGGACTGGCGCCCCGACCTCGACGCCCGCATCCAGGTGGTCCGGCGCCTCGCCGAGGAGTACGGCGCCCTGCTGCTCGCCGCCGACGGCCTGCTCAACCAGGCCGCCCGCACCGCTGGCGGCCCGGCCGCGATCGCCACCGACGGCATCCACCCCACCCCGGCCGGCCACCGCCTGTTGGCCGAGGCCTGGACCGCCCTGGTGCTCGGCTGAGCCGCGCGGGGGAGCCGTATGCTCCCGGTATGACCAGCCGCCCCGTCACCGCCCGGCCCACCATGAAGGACGTGGCGGCAGCCGCCGGGGTCGGGCTGAAGACCGTCTCACGGGTCGTCAACGGCGAGAGCGGGGTCACCGAGGAGACGGCCGCCCGGGTCCGCGAGGCCATCGCCGCCCTCGGGTTCCGCCGCAACGACAGCGCCCGCCTGCTGCGCACCGGCCGCACCGCCTCCGTCGCGCTGCTCCTGGAGGACATCGCGGACCCGTTCTCCTCCGCCCTGACCCGGGCGGTGGAGGAGGTGGTGTGGGCCGAGGGCTGCCTGCTGTTCACCGGCTCCAGCGGGGAGGACCCGGACCGGGAGCGGGAGTTGGCGCTCGCCTTCTGCGCCCGCCGGGTGGACGGCCTGATCGTGGTCCCGGCCGGGGACGACCACCGGTACCTGCTGCCGGAGACCGAGTCCGGCACCCCGGTGGTCTTCCTGGACCGCCCCGCCGCCGGGATCGGGGCGGACGCGGTGCTCAGCGACAACGCGGGCGGCGCCCGTGACGGCGTGGCCCACCTGATCCGGCACGGCCACCGCCGGATCGGCTTCGTCGGCGACCAGCCGCACCTGCACACCGCCGCCGAACGGCTGCGCGGCTACCGGGAGGCGATGGCCGCCGCCGGGCTGACGGTCGATCAGCGCTGGATCGAGAGCGGCCCGAGCGACCGGGCCCGGGTGGCGGCCGCGGTGGCCCGCCTCACCAGCGGCCCCGAGCCGGTCACCGCCCTGTTCACCGCGAACAACCGGATCACCCTGGCCGCCCTGCACCACCTCCCGCCGGACCACCCGCGCCCGCCGGCCCTGCTCGGCTTCGACGACCTCGAACTCGCCGATCTGCTCACCCCGGGCCTCTCCGTCGTCGCCCAGGACCCCACGGCCCTGGGCACCGCCGCCGCCCGCACCCTCTTCGACCGCCTGGCCGGGGACACCTCCCCGGCCAGGCGCACCGTCCTCCCGACCCGCCTGGTCGCCCGCGGCTCGGCCGAGCGGCCGCCGCGCTGAGAGGCCGTCAGGAGGCGGTGCCGGGCCGCCCGGTCAGGAGGCGGCTGCCGCGTGCAGGGCGCCGTACGCGCCGCCGCCGGTGATCAGCTCGGCGTGGCTGCCCAGCTCGACCAGCCGCCCGTGCTCCAGCACCGCGATCCGGTCGGCCGCCCGGATGGTGGAGAGCCGGTGTGCGACCACGAAGACCGTGCGGCCCTTCACCAGCTCGGCCATCGCCTGCTGCACCAGCGCCTCCGAGCGCGGGTCCAGCGCGGAGGTCGCCTCGTCCAGCACCAGCACCCGGGGGTCGCGCACCAGCGCGCGGGCGATGGCCAGCCGCTGCTTCTGCCCGCCGGAGAGCCGGACGCCCCGCTCGCCGAGCAGGGTGTCCCTGCCGTGCGGCAGCCGGTCGACGAACTCCAGCGCGTTGGCGTCCCGCAGCGCCGTGTCCAGCACCTCCTCCGGGACGTCCCGCAGGCCGTAGGCGACGTTCTCCCGGACGGTGCCGTCGAAGAGCACCGGCTCCTGCGGGACCACCGACAGGAAGCGGCGGTAGCTGCGCAGGTCGAGGGTCTCCATGTCGGTGCCGTCCAGCAGGATCCGGCCCTCGGTGGGGCGCAGGAAGCCGATCACCAGGTTGAGCACGGTGGACTTGCCCGCACCCGAGCCGCCCACCAGGGCGATGGTCTCCCCGGCCCGCACGCTCAGGTCCAGCCCCGCCACCGCGGGCCGGTCCGCGCCCGGGTGCAGCAGGGTGACGCCGCGGAAGTCGATCCGGCCGCGGACGGCGGTGACCTCGGCCTTGCCGGCGTTCTCCTCCAGGTCGGGTGCCTGGAGGACCTCCCCGGCCGAGCGGATCGAGGCGAAGCCCTTGCCGAGCTGCGGGGCCAGCGCCAGCAGACCGGTGACGGAGCCGGTGAGCGAGGTGAAGTAGGCGCTGAGCATCACCACCGCGCCGGGGGTGACGCCCCACCAGCCCTGGTACGCGGCCACCGCCGCCCCGGCCAGGCAGCCGACGCCGATGGCGTTCAGCAGGATCCAGGAGAGCGCGCCGAACCGGCCGTTCAGCAGGTCCAGCCGCAGGCCCGCGTGCAGCACCCGGTCCAGGGTCCGGTCCATCCGGCGCAGCGCGGTGCGCTCCAGGCCGTGCGCCCGGGTGACCGGGATCAGGGTGGTCATCTCGCCCACCCGGCCCGCGAGTTGCTCGACCTCGCGGCGGAAGGACTCGTTCTGGTCGCGCAGCCGGGTGCGCAGCCTGGTCACCAGGTAGGCGGCGGCGGGCACCAGCACCAGGAAGACCGGCAGGAAGGCGGGGGCCTTCCAGCCGATCACGGCCAGCGCGCCCAGCAGGGTGGCGAAGGCGGCCAGCCCGTTGTCGGCGGTCTGCTGGGCGGCGTTCTCGATGTTCTCCACGTCCCGGATCACCTTGGACTGGAGCGCCCCGGCGGTCACCCGGGCGTGGAAGCCGATCGACAGCTGCTGCATCCGGTGGCAGAGCGCGCTGCGCAGCCGGGTGCCCATCCGGCGGATGGTGCCGTGCATCCAGTGCACGTAGAGCAGGTGGAGCGGCAGGTTGAGGGCCAGGATCACCAGCAACAGGCCGGTGTTCCACCAGAGTTCGGCCAGCGGGCGGTGCTCCACCACCACGTCCAGGACGTTGGCGGTGACCAGCGGGAGCAGCCAGATCGGCGAGTGCTTGGCGAGGAAGACCAGGACGGCGAGGGCGGCGCGGGCGCGGTCGGGGCGGATCAGGAAGAGCAGGGTCCGGAGCGGGTGCTCGCCCTGGTAACGGTGGCCGAGTGCGCCCTGGGGCAGTGCCATGGAGGCTCCAGAGGAGGGGGTGTCGTGGGGGACGGTGAGCAGTGTGCCAAGTCGCACCCGATCGGTCAGCCCCGTTCCACTCCGTGGGCACCCCGGCCACTCCTCCCACCTGGCTGAACTTGCTGAAATCGGCGGCCGGTTCGGTACAGCTCGTGACTCCGGACGGTTCCGCTGCGGCAGCCCTCCCCAGGACCGTTCCGCCGTCCTACCGTGGAGGCGGGGCCCGATCCGGTCGGGCCCCGCCAGCCACGTACGGGGGTACACAGTGAAGCGAATCCTCACCGCCTTGGGCTCGGGCATCCGACGGCTCGTCATGGGCCGTCGGCGGGATCGGCAGTTCGACCACCCGGAGGCGCACCGGCAGGAGCCGGACCGCTACGGGCGGGTGGCCCACATCCACCGGCCGACCGACATCGGCCCCGGCGGCTCGGTCGGCAACTGACGCCCTGCCGGGCGGCGGCGGCCGCCCGGGACACGGCCGCCGCCCGACCCGCCGTCAGCTGGTCAGGCGCGGCACCTGCGGGAAGCGGGTCTGGGCCGCGTCCCGGGCGGCCGGGGTGATCATGCGCCGGATGCCCGGGTCCCCGGCCAGCCGGACCGCCTCCTCCTCGGTCATCGGCAGGACCCCCTTCTTGTTGCCGGTGCCGTCCCAGGCCAGGCAGGTGGCCAGGTTCAGCTGGATGCCGGTGCCGTCGGGGTGCACCATCCAGATCACGGTGTCCTGGACGCAGTTGTCGGCCATGTGACTGACCGTGTACTTGTTGCCCCGGTCGTCCACCCGGCAGGAGGTCTGCGCGGTGCAGACCTTGTCCGGGCTGGCGTAGCCGACGAAGGCACGGACCATGCCGGTGCCCCGGGGGGTGGTCAGGTAGACCTGGGCGACGGTCTCCCGGGAGTCCTCGTCGACGTAGGCCGTCTCGGCGGCGTGGCCGCTGGTCGGGACGGACGGCGGCAGCGCGTCCAGGAGCTGGCCGAGCAGGGCGCGCCCGGTCACCGGGACCAGGCCCGTGTCCGGTGAGGCACCGGCGCTCGCGGTGGGCCCGGCGGCCGCGGCGAGCCGCACCGTGTCGTCGGTGCCGCCGGCGCTGTCGGCCGGCCGGAGGTGTCCGCCGAGCAGGGCCGCCAGGCCCGCGACGGTGAGCGCGGCGGCCACCACGCCGCCGACCACGCGGCCGCGGCGCGACCGTCGTGACCAGTGGCTGTCGGGGCCCGCCGGGGTGAGGTCGATCGTCGGCAGTTCGTTGCGAGGCGTGTCGGACGGGAGCTCGTTCATCTCCGCTGTGCCTTCCGTTGTCGTCGTCGCATGCCGGCCATGCAGACCGCCCGGTGGCGGTGTTGCCCATCAGGACGTGGCGGCGGACGGCGCAGGTAACGGGAGGGAACGGCGGTTTCACGGGTCTGCCCGTTCGGACGGCTCCGCGTGGTCCGAACGGTCAGCCGCGCAGGGCCGCGCCGCCGACCAGGTCCGCCAGCTCGACGAGGGCCGGGCCGAGCGGGAGCGCGAGCCGCGCGGTCGCCAACTCGTCGCCCCGGGTGGGGCCTTGGTTGACGATCGCGACCGGGGTGCCGTCCTTGGCGGCCTGCCGGACGAACCGCAGACCGGACATGACGGTCAGGGAGGAGCCGAGCACCAGCAGCACCTGCCCGGCGGCCACCAGGTCGAAGCAGCGCTCCACCCGGGGCTTGGGCACGCTCTCGCCGAAGAACACCACGTCGGGCTTGAGCACCCCGCCGCACTCCGTGCACGGCGCCACCCGGAAGCCCTGCATCGCCGAGTCCGGCAGCACGGCGTCGCCGTCGGCCCGGCGGTCCGCGCCCGGGTCCGCGAACTCCCCGTTCAGCTCGGTCAGCCGCCGGTCCAGCTCGGTCCGCGAGCTGAGGTGACGGCAGGTCAGGCAGACCACCCGGTCCAGCCCGCCGTGCAGCTCCACCGCGTCCCGGGTGCCGGCCGCCCGGTGCAGGCCGTCGACGTTCTGGGTGATCACGGCGGAGACGTGCCCCGAGCGGCGCAGCCGCTCCACCGCGCGGTGCCCGGCGTTCGGTTCGGCCCGGGCGATGGTCCGCCAGCCGGCGTGGCTGCGGGCCCAGTAGCGGCGGCGGGCCGCCTCGCTCCCGGTGAACTCCTGATAGGTCATCGGGGAGCCGCGCCGACGGCTGCCGGTCTCGCCCCGGTAGTCCGGGATCCCCGACTCGGTCGACAGCCCCGCGCCGCTCAGCACCACCACGCCCCGCCCGGCCACCAGCCGGGCCAGGGCCTCCACACCGGCGGACGGTTCCGCCACGGTCACGGGCTCAGCCATGCCGCCCAGGGTAGACCGGCCTGTCCTGGGCGGGGCGGGTTGTAGTAGGTTCCTGCTGGGCACGCAGTGAGTATCGAAAGGGAACTGACTATGCAGCAGACCTGGACCGCCGTCGACGACTACTTCAACGCCCTCCTGGTCGAGGAGGACGAGGCCCTCCTCACCGCCGTCGCCGACAGCGACAGCGCCGGACTGCCCGCCCACCAGGTCGCCCCCAACCAGGGCAAGCTGCTCCACCTGCTGGCCCGGATCAGCGGCGCCCGCACCGTCCTGGAGATCGGCACCCTCGGCGGCTACAGCACCATCTGGCTCGCCCGCGCCCTCCCCGCCGACGGCCACTTGGTCACCCTGGAGGCCGACCCCCGCTGCGCCGAGGTCGCCACCGCCAACCTCACCCGGGCCGGCCTGGCCGACCGCGTCGACCTCCGCCGCGGCCCCGCCCTCGACACCCTCCCGCAGCTCGCCGCCGAGGGCCACGGCCCCTTCGACCTGGTCTTCATCGACGCTGACAAGCCCTCCAACCCCGCCTACCTGGACTGGGCGCTGCGCCTCACCCGCCCCGGCAGCCTGATCATCGGCGACAACGTCGTCCGCGACGGCGCCGTCACCGACCCCGCCTCCGACGACCCCCGGGTCCAGGGCGTCCGCACCTTCACCGAACTCATCGCCGCCCACCCCCGCCTCACCGCCACCGCCCTGCAGACCGTCGGCTCCAAGGGCTACGACGGCTTCGTCCTGGCCGTGGTCACCGCCTGACCCCCGGTCAGCCCGCCGACCGGTGATCGACATGACGCCCCCGTCCTGACTACGCTCCGCCCGACAACCACGGGGGACGGGGGAGCGGACCATGGACGACTCGGACCTGCTCGACGTAGTGATCGTCGCGCTCGTCATCGGAACACCGATCGGGCTGGTGCTCGGCCTGCTGCTGAGACGGCGGCTCTACGGCACCAAGAGCACCCAGCGGACCCGCTACCACGCCGGACTGCTGCGCGAGGAGCTCTTCCGCCTGACCGACTCCGTCGGCGAGGTGGTGGACATCGGCCCGTACGTGCGGGCACAGCCGTACGGGGACACGCAGGTGGGGCGGACGGGCGTCTTCGGCATGCTCAAGGCCGACGGCGCCATCGCCGACCTGCCGGCCCCCGACCCGGCCGTCCCCGGCAGCCTGCTCGTCCGCCTCACCCCCGAGGCCTGGCACGAGGACCTCTCCTACCTGGCCGTCCGGGCCCCGGACGCGGCCGCCGAGAAGGCCCGGGCCGCGGTCCAGGGCCCGGACGGCCGGGCGGAACCGGTGGCCGCCCCGCTCTGCGGCCGCTGCGGCGAGCCACTGAGCACCGCGACACCCGCCTTCGACCACGACCTGCCGGACCCGGTGGCAGACCTCACCGAGCAGGAGCGCCGACAGGTCGTCACCTTCGCGTCCGAGCAGACCGTGCTCACCCGCACCCTCGGCGGCTTCGTCCGCGCCCTGCTCCCCGTCCGGCTCACCGACGGACGGACCGTCAGCTTCGGCGTCTGGATCTCCGTCGAGGCCGACACCTACGGCCGCTTCGCCGACGCCGTCCACGGCACCGGTACCGGTACCGGTACCGGTACCGGCATCACGGGGACGGGCGAGCCCTTCGACGGCCGACTCGCCACCGCCCTCGCCCCCTGGGGCGACACCCTCCTTGCCGCCCCGGTCACCATCTCCTCCCCACGCAGGGGCGGCGGCCTGCGCACCCCGGAGCTGCTGAGCAGCCCCGCCCCCGCCCTTGCCACCGTCCTCCGGGACACCTGGCCCCCGGCCGAGGTTCTGAGCGGCGAACGCGCCTGGGCCCTCCCGTACGACCCCGACCAGCCGACGCCGGAGCACGCCCACTGACCCTCTGTCAGCCGCGGCACCGACTCACCGCGAATCCTCCCGGCCCTTCCGCAGACGGATCACCTTCGTGGCCCAGGCGCCGGCCGTGGTCAACGTGGCAGCCGCCAGGGCACCCACGCAGTCGGCCCCGACGGCCACCAGGAAGTCCCTCACCGTGCACCGCCCTCCGGAGCCGGGGCCAGCGCCGGAGCCCACAGGCCTGTGGACCCGTCGACACGCTGACCGTCGCGGCGCCGCAACTCCGCGACGACCCGCCCGACCTTGCGCCGGACCCGGTTGCCGCTCGTGCTCGGACGAGCTCGCCGCTCAGCTCTGTTCCCGGGGCACTGACGGCAAGGACGCGCGCCATACGGCAGGGTCACGCCCCGAGGTGGGCCAGCAGCTCCGGCCCCGCCGGGTACGGCCGCTCCTGCGGCAGCAACGCGGCCGCTGCGCCGAGGTCGCCGCTCCGCACCAACGCGTGGACCCGGTGCGCGAGCGGGGTCACGTCCGTGATCGACACCGTCCACTCGTCCGCGTAGCGCCCCGCCGCCTCCCCGGCGAGGCCGAGCTGGAGCGAGCGGTACGGCAGCGGCTTGAGGTGCAGGTCCCGCTCCGGGTCCCACTGCACTCGAGCGGGCGCCCGCTTGAGCTCGCGCTTCCAAGCGGCCTGGTCGGAGTGGAGCCCGCGCTCGTAGTGGGAGAGGCACGCGTGCCGCAACGCCCACTCGAAGCCGGCCCGGGAGATCTCGACCGCGAGCACGGTCTCCTGTCCTTCCTTCTCCCCCCAACCGCAGCGGTACATCATCCAGAGGAACGACGGCTTGATCCACGTCATCCGAGTCCGGCTCCAGGAGGAGGGGAAACGCCCGTCGCGGGCCGCCGCCACCCCGATCTCCGGCCGGTACGCCTGGTAGACGGTGACGGTCTCCTTGGTGTGCAGCGCACGGATGCGGTGCTTCGGTTCGTCCATGGTGAGGAGGATGCGACCCGTGGGGTCGAACGGGCGAACCGTTTTCGCGGAGCGGGCCTGGGCGTTTGCCTCCGGGGGACAGGAGGAGTACTGTTCCCTAGTCGCTCGGCAGGGAGCACCGGACACGCGTTCTGTGTGGACGGTCCCGGGGCGGCCAATCCTTGGAACACCACTTCTGATCCGAGCCGGTTCGCACCCTTTTGCGGGCTGGGTATTTGTCGTGTGCGTTTATATGGATTGCGGCTGGATTCGCTTTTCGGAGCGAGGATCGGCTAAGGTTTGAAACGTCGGACAGGCCGTCAGGTCGCGGAAGACAAAAGCGAGTCAGGCGAAAACGTCTGATAAGCTGGAAACACGAAAGAACGAAGCGCCCGGAGGGCCTGCCAGAAGGCAGTCCGAAGGAAGCCACCGTTCCTTGAGAACTCAACAGCGTGCCAAAAGTCAACGCCAGATATGTTGACATCCCCGGCCGGGCATCTGCTCGGTTGGAGATTCCTTTTAAGTAAGACACTAGCGAGGACGCAGTGCGCAGGGCCACCCTATTCCGGTGGTTGCTGTGCCGCTCTTCCGAGGTGCGAAAGCATTCACGGAGAGTTTGATCCTGGCTCAGGACGAACGCTGGCGGCGTGCTTAACACATGCAAGTCGAACGGTGAAGCCCTTCGGGGTGGATCAGTGGCGAACGGGTGAGTAACACGTGGGCAATCTGCCCTGCACTCTGGGACAAGCCCGGGAAACTGGGTCTAATACCGGATATGACCTTCTTCCGCATGGTGGAAGGTGGAAAGCTCCGGCGGTGCAGGATGAGCCCGCGGCCTATCAGCTTGTTGGTGGGGTAATGGCCTACCAAGGCGACGACG
>NZ_JBITBY010000007.1:0-272607 GCF_044452665.1 Kitasatospora sp. NPDC051853
GGGGGGGGGGGGGGGGGGGGGGGGGGGGGGGGGGGGGGCGGGGGGGGGGGGGGGGCGGGGGGGGGGGGGCCCCGGCCGCCCGCCCCGCCGGCCGCCCCCCCCCCCCCCCCCGCCCCCCCCCCCCCCCCCCCCCCCCCCCCCCCGGCGGGGGGCGCCCCCCCCCGCCTCGTCCCCGTCCAACGCGAAGGCCGTGTTGACCAGCCCGATGTGGGTGAACGCCTGCGGGGCGTTGCCGAGTTGGTGCCCCGTCCCGGGGTCGTACTCCTCGGCCAGCAGGCCCAGGTCGTTGGTCAGCGCCAGCACCCGCTCGAACAGCTCGCGGGCCTGCTCCCGGCGCCCGGTGGCGGTCAGCGCGTCGGCCAGCCAGAACGAGCAGGCCAGGAAGGCGCCCTCCGGCCCGGCCAGCCCGTCGGAGCCGGGCACGCCGTCAGGGAGGGTGTGGTAGCGGCGGACGAAGCCACCGTGGTCCAGCTCGCTGCGCACCGCGTCCACCGTCCGGACCACCCGCGGGTCCCCGGGCGGCAGGAAGCCGGACTTGGCGACGAACAGCGTGGCGGCGTCCAACTCCTGTTCCCCGTAAGCCTGGACGAAGACCCCGCGGCGGTGGTCGTAGCCGTACTCGCAGACCTCGGCGTGCACCGCGTCGCGCAGCGCCCGCCAGCGTTCCAGCGGGGCCGGCAGGCCGGTGGCCTCGGCCAGCCGGACGGCGCGGTCGGCGGCCACCCAGACCATCACCTTGGAGTGGACGAACTGCCGCTTGCCGCCCCGGACCTCCCACAGCCCCTCGTCCGGCTCGCGCCAGTGCAGCTCCAGGAAGGCCATCAGCGAGCGGAGCAGCCCCCAGACCTGGCGCTCCATCGGCACGCCCGCCTGCCAGGACAGCTCCAGGGTGTCCAACACCTCGCCGTAGACGTCGAGTTGGAGCTGGTGCACGGCCGCGTTGCCGAACCGCACCGGGGTCGATCCCTGGTACCCGGGCAGCCAGTCGGCCAGCGTCTCCGGCAGGGTCCGCTCGCCGGCCACCCCGTACACCGCCTGGAGGTCGCCCGGATCGCCCGCGATGGCCCGCAGCAGCCACTTGCGCCAGGCCGCCGCCTCCTCCCGGAAGCCGCCGCGCAGCAGCGCCGCCAGGGTCAGGCTGGAGTCGCGCAGCCAGCAGAACCGGTAGTCCCAGTTCCGCTCCCCGCCCGGGTGCTCCGGCAGCGAGGCGGTCGGCGCGGCCACGATGCCGCCGGTCGGATCGTAGGTGAGCGCCTTGAGGGTGATCAGCGAGCGCAGCACCTGATCCCGGTACGGCCCCTGGTAGCGGCAGCCCGCCGCCCAGTCCTGCCAGCGCCGCACGGTGGAGGCGAGCAGCCCGGCCGGGTCGGCGCGGGGCGTGCTGGTGTGGTGGGAGGGCTGCCAGGTGAGCACGAACGGCACCCGCTCGCCGGCCCGCACGGTGAACTCGGAGACGGTGGCGCCGTCCTCGCCCCAGGTGTGCACCCCCGGCGGCACCCGCAGCCAGGCCGCGTCCGGGCCCGCCACCGCGATCCGGTGGTGGTCGGTGCGGCGCACCCAGGGCTCGATCCGCCCGTGGTTGAACCGCAGCCGTAGAGCCCCGCGCATCCGCACGGCGCCGCTCAGCCCCTCCACCAGCCGCACCAGCCGCGGCAGCCGGTCGCGCTGGGGCATGAAGTCGGTGATCCGCACCGCCCCGGCGGGGGTCCGCCAGACCGACTCCAGCACCAGGGTCTCCGGCAGGTACCGCCGCTCCGTGCACGGCCCGCCGCCCTCGGGCGCCAGCCGCCAGGCCCCGTGCCGGTCGTTGCCGAGCAGGCCGGCGAAGCAGCTGGGGGAGTCGAACCGCGGCAGGCAGAGCCAGTCGACCGAACCGTCCCGGCCCACCAGGGCGGCGGTTTGGAGATCTCCGAGGAGCGCGTAGTCCTCGATCCGTCCGGCCATGAGGCTTCCATTCTGCGCCTCAGTATTCACTTCCGTCTCTGCTGCTTCGCTGGTTGCAGGTGGTGGGGCGATGATAGGAAGATCCTCGTGTTGTCCCGTCAGATTCAGAACCGGTAGGGGTGCGGTCATGCAGCAAGCCAACTGGGTGCCCGCCGGAACGGACCTCGACAAGCCGAACGCGGCCCGGATGTACGACTACTACCTGGGTGGTTCGCACAACTTCGAGGTCGACCGGATGATGGCCCGCAAGGCGATGGAGCTCTGGCCGGAGCTGCCGGAGATCATGCGCGCCAACCGCGCCTTCCTGCGCCGCGCCGTCCAGTTCCTCGCCGAGAGCGGTGTCACCCGCTTCCTGGACATCGGCTCCGGCATCCCGACCTTCGGTGCCGTGCACGAGGTGGCCCAGGCGATCCGCCCCGACAGCCGGGTGGTCTACGTGGACCACGACCCGATCGCCGTCGCGCACAGCCGCCTGCTGCTCAAGGAGGACCCGCAGAGCCTGGTGGTCGAGGCCGACCTGCGCGACCCGGCGGGCATCCTGGCCCGGCCCGAGGTCGAGGCGCTGCTGGCGGACGGCGAGCCGGTGGCCCTGCTGCTGGTCTCGGTGCTGCACTTCATCACCGACGAGGACGACCCGTACAAGCTGCTGCGGCAGCTGCGGGACGCGCTGCCCTCCGGTAGCGCCCTGGTCATGTGCCACGCCTCCCTGGAGGGCCGCCCGGACCAGGCCGAGGCCCACCAGGACCTGTACAAGCGCACCCCGACCCCGATCACGATGCGCAACTTCGCGGCGGTGGAGAAGTTCTTCGAGGGCTTCGAGCTGCTGGAGCCGGGCCTGGTCTACATGCCGCAGTGGCGGCCGGAGGACCCGGAGTCGGTCGGCCCGAACCCGGAGCGGATGACCGGTCTGGTGGGCGTCGGGCTGAAGCCGTGACCGCAGGCCCGGGCGAGACCGAGGAGCTGGCGCAGGCCGAGCGGGCGGTCCGTTTCCACGGCGAGTGGGAGCGGCTGCTCTCCAGCGGCCACGGCGCCGCCGTGCACCCGGGCATCCTGCGCAGGCTGGTCTCCCGGACGGCCGCGCTGCTGCACCGCGCGCAGACCGAGGAGCCGTTCCGGCCGGAGCTGGCCGCCCAGGCCGGGGCCCAGCTGGTGGACGCGCACTTCACCGACCCGGTGGTGCTCGCCCGGGCGGTGGAGCTGCTCCAGCGCACGCCCGACCCGGACGGCCGCGGCCCAGAGCTGTGCGGCTCCTTCGCGGCCGGCTGGGCGCGCGCCCTGCGCGAGCGGACCCTGCGCGAGCAGGAGGCGATCCGGCTGGCGGCGGACACCGCCAAGCTGGAGGTGGAGAAGGCGCTGCGGGAGTCGGAGAACAAGTTCCGCGCGCTCTTCGAGTCGGCCGCGATCGGCATCGGCATCGGCGACACCGACGGCAACATCATCTCGGTGAACAAGGCGCTCGGGGAGATCTTCGGCACCGGCCCGATCGACATGACGGGCCGTCGGGTGGACGAGCTGGTGCACCCCGAGGACACCCCCGGCGTCTGGGAGGCGTACGAGGACCTGATCTCCGGGCGCACCGAGTACTTCCAGTTCGACAAGCCCTACTACCGGCAGGACGGCGAGGTGGTCTGGACCCACCTGACCGTCTCGCTGATCCGGGACGACGAGGGCAGACCGCTCTACCAGGTGGCGATGCTGGAGGACATCACCGACCGCTACCGCCTCCAGGAGCGGCTGCGCCACCAGGCGACCCACGACCCGCTGACCGGACTGCCCAACCGGGTGGCCTTCTTCGAGCGGCTGGAGAAGCTCTTCGAGGAGCCGGAGCCGGGCGCCCGCTTCGGGCTCTGCTACGTGGACCTGGACGGCTTCAAGGTGGTCAACGACAGCCTGGGCCACGACACCGGCGACCAGCTGCTGGCCGCCGTGGCCCAGCGGCTGGAGACCGCGCTGACCCCGCTCGGCCACCTGGTGGCCCGGCTCGGCGGCGACGAGTTCGTGGTGCTGCTGGAGAACTGCCGGGGCGAGCAGGAGGCGGTGGCCGCCGCCAAGACGGTGCTGGCCGCGCTGGCGAGACCGGTGCAGGTGGGCGACCACTCGCTGGCGGTCGGCGCCAGCGTCGGCGTGCTGGAGCGCCGGGTGGCCACCACCACCCCGGGGGCGGCGGTGCGCGCGGCGGACCTGACGCTCTACCGCGCCAAGGAGGCCGGGCGCGGGCGCTGGACCCTCTTCGACCCCAAGGAGAACGCCCGGGCGGTCAGCCGCTACGCGGTCTCGGTCCGGATGCCGGCCGCGCTCGACCGCGGCGAGTTCTACATCGACTACCAGCCGCTCTGCTCGCTGGCCGACGGCCGGCTGGTCGCGGTCGAGGCGCTGGTGCGCTGGCGCCACCCGCAGCTCGGGGTGCTCGGCCCGGACGAGTTCATCGGGGTGGCCGAGGAGACCGGCCTGATCATGCCGCTCGGCCGCTGGGTGCTGGAGCAGGCGTGCCGTCAGGCCACCGACTGGGTACGGGAGTTCGGCGAGGCGGCCCCGCAGCTCAACGTCAATCTGGCGGTCCGTCAGGCCCGCAGCGCCGGGCTGGTCACCGACGTGGACCGGATCCTGCGCAAGACCGGGCTGCCGGCCGGCAAGCTCCAGCTGGAGATCACCGAGTCCACCGTGGTCGGCCCGGAGGACGAGACCCTGAAGGCCCTGCACGGGGTGCGGGACCTGGGCGTCTCGCTGGCGGTGGACGACTTCGGCACCGGCTGGTCGAACCTCGCCTACCTGCGGGACCTGCCGGTCTCCTGCCTGAAGATCGCCGGCTCCTTCGTCGGCGACATGCACGACCCGGCCAAGGACACCCACACCGGCTGGCGGATCGTCAGCGGCCTGGTCTCGCTGGCCCACACCCTGGGCCTGACCGTCACCGCGGAGGGCGTGGAGACCGACAAGGACGCCCAGCGGCTGCGCGAGATGGGCTGCGACTGGGCCCAGGGCTGGTTCTTCGGCCGCCCGGCCCGCCCGGAGGACATCGCCCGGCGGCTGGCCGAGCAGACGGCGGCCCGGCGGGAGCAGCTCGAACTCCCTTAGGTCAAATCGGACATAAGGGTTGACATCGCTCGCCGGACGGGCGGACGATGAGGCCCTGGCACCAGTTCATTCGCCAGTTGCCCGACCCAGGCGGCTCCAGCCGCCGGAGACCGGTCGGCGCGTATCCCCGAAGGGTTCTCGGGGCAGTCCCACCGAATCCCACGCGCCGTTCCCGACCGCTCTCCCCCTTCCAACCGGGGCACACCCCGCGCCCGAGGCGCGGCCGGCACCGCCCCGTCGACAGAGGGCCACGCCCGTGGGAGTACCGGCGTGCCCGCTGCCTCCCGAGAGGCTGTCCAACGATGAGCACCACGCTGCCTCCGAACGTCCTCCCGTACCCGGACCGCCAGGCCCGGCCGCTGCGCCGCACCACCGACCGGCCGCCGGCCGACCGGCCCCGGCGCCGGGTGGACGACGGAACACGGACCCGACACTCCGTCAGCCTGGTCATCCCCGCGCAGAACGAGGCCCGCAACATCCCCTGGGTGTTCGAGCAGATCCCGTGCTGCGTCGACGAGGTGATCCTGGTCGACGGCTCCTCCGACGACGCCACCCTGGCCGTCGCCGAACACGCACTGCCCACCGTCCGCCCCCTCCAGCAGAGCGCCCCCGGCAAGGGGAACGCGCTGCGCACCGGATTCGCCGCCGCCACCGGCGAGTACGTGGTGATGATGGACGCGGACGGGTCCATGTGGCCCGGCGAGATCCCGCACTACCTGCACTTCCTGGACCACGGCTACGACTTCGTGAAGGGCTCGCGCTGCATCGGCGGCGGCGGCTCCCTCGACCTGACCCGGATCCGCACGCTCGGCAACCTCGCGCTGCTGGCCGTGGTGAACCGGCTCTACGGGGCCAGGCTGACCGACCTCTGCTACGGCTTCTGCGCCTTCCGCCGCAGCTTCCTGGACCAACTCGACCTGCGCTCGGCCGGTTTCGAGATCGAGGCGGAGATGGTCGCGCACGCGCTCCGCTCCGGCCTGCGGATCGCCGAGGTACCGAGCCTGGAACTCCCCCGACGCAGCGGCCGCTCGCACCTGCACGCCGTCTCCGACGGCCGCCGGGTGCTGCGCACCCTGATCGCCGAACGACCTGGCAGCCGGGGTGCGGCCGCACCCGTATCGAGGGAGCGATGATGAACGGCAACGACCAGCGGACCGCAGCGGCCTGCCCCTGCCCCGCCGCCCGTGACACGCTCGACACCCCCGTCCACGTGGTCGAACTGGACCTGGCCGAACCCGGTGAGCTGCGCTCGCCCGGCGGCACCGGGCCGGCCGCTCCCGACGGCCGCGTGCTGGCGTTGGTGCGGCTGCACGGACACCCGCTCGGCCTGGTCGAGGCCACCGGTGCCGACCCCGCCGACCCCGGCGGAACGTACCGGACGCTGGTCGCTGCCGCTCACCGCGAACTCGGCCCCACCCCCGCCCGCCCTCGAACCGTCCCATCCCAGTTGACCTCCGCGACGTCCGGCGGGCCCTCAAGTCGGGTCGGCGGCCCCCGGACGCCCGCGGGCCCTCCGCCGCGCGTCAGCGTCGTGATCGCCACCCATGACCGGCCGGAGCCGCTCCGCCAGTGCCTGGACTCCCTGCTGCGGATCGACAGCCCGCAGTACGAGGTGCTGGTGGTCGACAACGCTCCGGCCGGGGACGACGCCCACGCGCTGATCCGCGAGCGGTACGCCGGCCGGGTCCGCTACCTGCGAGAGCCGGTGGCGGGCCTGGCCCGGGCGCACAACCTCGGACTGGCCGCCGCCAGGGGCGAGTTGATCGCCTTCACCGACGACGACACCCTGGTGGACCGGTACTGGCTGGCCGCCCTGACGGACGCCTTCGACCGCGACTCCAGGACCGGCTGCGTCACCGGCCTGATCCTGCCCGCCGAACTGGCCACCCCGGCCCAGGCCGCCCTGCACCGCCAGGGCGGCTACGACAAGGGCTTCAGCGAGCGCCGGCACGCCATCGACCTGCCGAGCGCCGACCCGCTCTTCCCGTTCACCGCGGGGCGGTTCGGCTCCGGGGCCAACATGGCCTTCCGGACCGGGCTGCTCCGCGCCCTCGGCGGCTTCGACCCCGCCACCGGCGCCGGCACCCCCGCCCACGGCGGCGACGACCTGCTGGCCTTCTTCCGGATCGTCAACTCCGGTCTGGTGCTGGACTACCGGCCCGACGCCATCATCTGGCACCGCCACCGCCGGGCCGACGAGGCCCTGCCCGCCCAGCTCTACGGCTACGGCGCCGGCCTCGGCGCCTACCTGGCCGCCGCCGTCACCGCCGACCCCCGGCTGCTGCCCGCCCTGCTGCGCCGCCTGCCCGGCGGCCTGCGCCAGGCCCTCGGCCAGGCCAGGCACCGCACCACCGTCGCGGGGGAGCACTCCACCCGCCTCACCCTGCTGGAGCTCTCCGGCATGCTGTACGGCCCGCTCGGCTACCTGCGCGCCCAGCACCAGGCCGAGCGGCGCCGGATCGCCGACGAGCGGATCGCCCGCGACCCGGTGCCGGCCGGCGCCCGGCGCCCCGGCCCGCGGACGGGGTGAGCACGATGGCCGCCGCCACCGCCACCACCCGGGGCACCGCGGTGGGGTGCGGCTGCCCGCTCCCGCTGCCCTGCCAGTGCTCCTACCCGGCCCTGCTCCGGGCCCGGCTGCGGGCCGCCCTCGCCACCGAGCCGCTGCTGCGCAACGGCCATGTCCTGACCGCGAGTTCACTGCTCACCGCCGGGCTCGGCGGCCTGTTCTGGCTGCTCGCCAGCGCCTGGTACGGCCCGGCGGCGGTCGGCCGCGGGTACGCCGCGCTGGCTGCCGCCGCCCTGCTCTCCGGCATCGGCCAGTTCAACCTGGGCGACGTGCTGATGCGCTTCGTCCCCACCGCCGGCCGGCACACCCGCCGCCTGCTGCTGCGCTGCTACGCCGTCAGTTCGGCGGCCACCGTGCTCGCGGCCGGCGCCTTCCTGCTGCTCGTCCCGGTGCTCGCCCCCGAGCTGGACTTCCTGCGCACCCCCGTGGTCGCGGTGGCCTTCGTCGCCGCGGCCGCCGGGTACACCCTCTTCGTGCTCCAGGACGGCGCGCTCACCGGGCTGCGCCGACCCGGCTGGGTGCTCGGCGAGAACGCGCTGTTCGCCGTCGCCAAGGCCGCGCTGCTCGGCCTCTGCGTCCTGCTGCCCGTCTCCGGAGTCCTGCCCGGCTCCGGGATCCTGCTCGCCTGGAGCGCGGCCCTGCTGCTCTCCCTGCTGGTCACCAACGCCTACCTGTTCGGCCGCGCCGTCCCGGCCCACGCCCGGGCGGGGAGGGACGCGGCCCGGCCCGCCGGACTGGTCCGCTACGCGGCCGCCGACTACCTCGGCGCCCTGCTGCGCACCGCCTCGTTCAGCGTGCTGCCGCTGCTGGTGCTCGGCCGGCTCGGGGCCGAGCAGAGCGCCTACTTCTCGCTGGCCTGGGTGATCGCCTACACCCTCCAGCTGGTCGCGCTCAACATGGGCAGTTCGCTGATCGTCGAGGCCGCGCACGCCCCGGAGCGGCTGGCCGCCCAGGCCCGCCGGGTGCTGCGGCACTCCGCCCCGCTGATCGGCGCGGGCGCGGCGCTGCTGGTGGTCACCGCCCCCTGGCTGCTCTCGCTCTTCGGCCCCGGCTACGCCGAGCACGGCACCACCGCGCTGCGGCTGCTGGCCCTGTCCGCCCTGCCCAACCTGGTGCTCGGCCTGGCCGTGGACGTCTGCCGGGCCCGCCGGGCGATGCGCCGGGTGGTCGCCCTCCAGGCCGCCCTGCTCGGGCTGGTGCTGCTGCTCACCCTCCTGTTGATCCCCCCGCTCGGCATCACCGGCGTCGCCCTGGCCTGGCTGATCGCCGAGAGCACCCTCGCACTCGCCCTGCTGGCCACCACGGGCCGCTGGCTCCCGAAGGGACGGTGACGGCAATGACCGCCAACCCGCTCACCGAACCGGTCCTGGCGGGCCGTCCGCCCACCCTCACCGTGGTCATCTGCTCCTACACCATGGCCCGCTGGCCCGAGCTGGTCTCCGCCGTCCGCTCGGTGCAGCGCCAGCAGCGCCCCGCCGAGGAGCTGCTGCTGGTGGTCGACCACTGCCCCGAGCTGGCCGTGCGGGCCGCCGGGGTGCTGGCCGGCGTCCGGGTGGTGCCCAACCACGAGAGCCCCGGCCTGTCCGGCGCGCGCAACACCGGCACCGCGCTCGCCCACGGCGACGTGGTCGCCTTCCTGGACGACGACGCCACCGCCGACCCGGACTGGACCGAGCGGCTGCTGGCCGGCTACCGGGACGAGCGGGTGCTCGGCGTCGGAGGCCTGGTCCGCCCGCACTGGGAGAGCGGGCGCCCCGCCTGGTTCCCGCCCGAGTTCGACTGGGTGGTCGGCTGCTCCTACCTCGGCATGCCCGAACAGGACGGCTGCGTACGGAACTTCATCGGCGCCAACATGTCCTTCCGGCGGGCCGAGCTGCTCGCCGCCGGCGGCTTCCGCCCCGACCTCGGCCGGGTCGGCAGCCGCCCGCTGGGCTGCGAGGAGACCGAGCTCTGCATCCGGCTGACCGCCCGTCACCCCGGTGCCATGCTGCGCTACGAGCCCACCGCCGGAGTCAGCCACCGGGTGCCCGAGGGCCGCACCAACTGGAGCTACTTCCGGGCCCGTTGCTACGCCGAGGGCCTCTCCAAGGCCGCCGTCACCCGGCACGCGGGCCGCCGCCCGGCGCTGGCCAGCGAGCGCCGCTACCTCTACTCGGTGGTGCCGCGCGGGATGGCCCGGGCGATGCGCCGGGGCGGCGGCGGCCCGCGCGAACTGGCCGCGCTGGCCCTCGGGGTGGCCGTCACGGTGACCGGCTACACCACCGGACGGCTGCGCCGGGCGCTGCCCTCGGCGGTGCCCCCGCTGCCCGCGGTCCCGGCCGGGGGCGGGCCGGGCGGGCCGGGAGGTGCGCCATGACCGTCGTACCGGTGTACCTGTGGCACTCGGTCTCCGAGGACCCGCCGTCCTGGATCGCCCCGTGGACCGTCACCCCGCGCGTCTTCGCCGAGCAGCTGGACCGGATCGCCGACAGCGGACGCACCGTCATCCCGCTGCACCGGCTGGTCTCCGCGCTGCGCGGCGGCCCGGCCCTGCCGGAGAACTGCGCGGTGCTCACCTTCGACGACGGCTTCGCCGACTTCTACTGGACGGTGGTCCAGCAGCTCACCGACCGCGGCCTGCCCGCCACCCTGTTCGTCACCACCGGCGCCGTGCACCCGCCCGGCGGGCCGGCCACCGGCAGCCTGCTGCCGCCGGCCCGGATGCTGAGCTGGCGTCAGGTGGTCACCCTGGACGCCTGCGGGGTGGAGATCGGCGCGCACACCCGCACCCACCCGCAGCTCGACACCCTGCCCGGCCGCTGGCTGCCGGGTGAGATCGTCGGCTGCCGCCGGGAGCTGGAGGACGTGCTCGGCCACCAGGTGCTCTCCTTCGCCCACCCGCACGGGTACTCCAGCGCGGCGGTGCGGCGCCAGGTGAGCCTGGCCGGGTTCACCTCCGCCTGCGCGGTGGGCAACGCCTTCAGCTCCGGCAACGACGACCCGCTGCGGATCTCCCGGCTGATGGTGCGGGCCGACACCACGGCCGAGCACTTCCGCCGCTGGTCGGACGGCGAGGGCGCCCCGGTCGCGCCCTACCCCGAGCGCCTGCGGACCAAGGGCTGGCGGTACTACCGGCGGATGCGGGCCGCCGTCCGCCGCCCGGTCGGCGGGCCGCCCGACCTGTGAGACGTGGGACCGGACGGGTGGCGGCCGGTCGGTGCCGGCGGCGTCCGACGGCCGGTCAGTGCTGCCAGACCCGCACCCAGTCCACCTGCATCCGGGCGGTGTCCACACCGTCCGGCGGAGCCGCGGGGTAGCCGACCGCCAGGTTGAGCAGCAGCTCCATCGGCTGGTCCGGGATCCGCTCCGGCCGGGTCTCCCGGTGCCGGGCCACCCCGTCCACGTACCAGGTGAGCGCGTCCCGCTCCCAGGCCAGTGCGAAGACGTGGTAGCCGGCCGGGAAGTCGGCCGGGCCGAAGAAGGCCGCGTCGTGCAGGTCCTGGCCGTTCGGGCCGGCCCAGTGCACGGTGAACTGGGCCTTGTCGGTGGAGCCGATGAACTCCACCACGTCCAGCTCGGGCGGGGTGGTCCGGGTGGCGGCCGGCATCAGCCAGAAGGCGGGGAACATGCCGCCCTCCGGCGGGATCCGCACCGCCGCCGCGAAGTAGCCCCGGGTGAAGACCTGCCGGGGCTGGGCGTCCCAGGAGTCCCGGCCGGTGGTGACCATGCCGGAGGTCCAGGGGTAGACCTGCCCGTCGGCGCCGGTGGTCGGGCGGCGCTGCGCGGTCAGGGTCAGCGCGCCGCCGCCGACGGTGGCCTGGGAGGGCAGGTACCACTCCAGCTCGTGGTTGGCCTTGTTGGTGCAGCCGTCGTCGTTCCAGTCGTAACAGGTGGCCCAGCGCCGGGTGTTGAGCACGGTGCCGTCGAACTCGTCCTGGAGGACCAGCCGCCAGTCGCCGGCCGGGGCCGGGGCGGCGGCGGAGGAGGCCCCGGCGGTGGTCTCGGTGATCCGGGCGCCCGGGGTGTTCCACACCTCGCCGGTGCCCCCGCCGCCGCAGGCGCTGACCAGCAGGAGCAGCCCGGCCAGCCCCACTCGCCCGAACGGGGGACGGGCCAGCACCGCCAGGGTGGTCAGCAGGGCCAGCACCAGCACCGCCCGGGCGGGGGTGAACCAGCCGCCCAGGTAGAGCGCCACCGCCACCAGGGTCTCCACCGCCAGGCCGAGCGCCCCGGCCAGCACCACCGACCGGGTGCGCCCGGACGGGCCGGGGACGAGACGGGCCAGCGCGGTGCCGGGACCGGTCAGCAGGAACAGCAGGGTGACGGGCAGCCGGACGGCCTCCGGCAGGGCCAGGGCGGCGAGCGCGGCCCAGCCCGCCACGGCGGGCAGCAGCGGAACGGCGAAGCGGCGGAACACCTCTGACACCTCCTCGGACGGCCCGCCCCGGTCAGCCCGGATCGGGGACGTAGCGGTAGACCGCGGCGTCGTCGTCGCGGTGGACCACGGTGAAGCGGGGTGCCGCGTCCACCGCGGCGCCCAGCCGGGCCACCGTGTCGGCCGGCAGCACGCCGGTCAGGTAGCACTCGGCGGCCTGGCCCCGGTTGAGCACCAGGTAGAACGGCGTGCCCGGCGGGGCGAAGGCGGTGGCCCGGGCCAGCGCGGCCAGCGGGTCGGTGGCCAGCTGGCGGCGGACGTCCTCGCTCTCCTGGTTCAGCTGGACCCGGGGGTGGACGTCGTAGCGGGCCGCCACTCCGGGCACGTTCCCGGTGACCGAGACGATCACCGCGCCGGGCGGGGCCACCTCGATCATCCGGGCCACCGCGGAGACCTCGCCGGGGGTGAAGTAGTTCATGTTCTCCTTGCTGTAGTAGCCGAAGAACAGGCCGCCGAGCAGCGCCAGCACCACCGCCACGGCCGCCGTCGCCCGGGCCCCGGAGCGGGCCGCCGGGCGGAGCAGGGCGGTGATCAGGAAGGCACAGGCGGGCAGCGCGAAGAGGTAGACCCGGAAGATCATCTCGCCGCCGTAGCTGTTCGCCAGCAGCAGCGGCAGCGGGGCCGCCGCCATCAGCGGCAGGGGGGTGCGCCGCACCCAGGGTCGGCGCCAGACGGCCAGCACGGCCAGCAGGATCACGGTGGCCGAGAGCCCCCGGTCCACCCAGGCCACCACCACCTGCCCCGGCGCGGCGGCGCCCAGCCCGGCCAGGCCGGAGACCACGTTGGCGTCCGGCGCGGTCAGCCCGGCCAGGAACTCCGGCAGGTTCCGGGACAGGAACGGCCGGGCGGCCGTGGTGTCCCAGAGCACCGTGAGCACCACCGCCCCGGCCAGTGCGGGCAGCACCGCCCGCCGGTTGCGGCGGGGCAGCGCGAGGGCGGCCAGCACGCAGATCAGCATCAGCGGGGTGAGCTGGTGCGAGACCACCACGGCCGCCTCCAGCAGCAGCACCGGCAGCAGCAGGAGCGGCCGGGGCGGGCCGGCCCGCTCGGGCGAGCCGGAGGCGTGCGCCCCTCCTCCCGGGGCGGCGCCCGGGAGCTGACGGGCCACCAGGGCCAGCACCGTGACGAAGAGCAGGAAGGCGAAGGCCTGCGGGGCGAAGTAGTCCTGGCCGACCCAGGCGCAGCAGTAGTAGACCCAGAGCCCGCCCCAGACCAGCCCCCGGTCGGTGGAGAAGGAGCGGTAGAGCAGCAGCAGTGGGCCGAGCAGCAGCGCGTTCACCACCGGCGGGGCCCAGGCCGCGTAGCCGAGCGCCGACTCCAGGCCGGTGACCCGCAGGTAGAGCGCGTTCAGCAGGAAGAAGCCGGGCCACTGGTTGTAGATGTCGAAGCCCCCGGCGTGCGGCACCTGGCCGCCGCTGCGCAGCATCGCGTCCAGCACGTCGACGTGCTTCCAGGCCCAGGCGTAGCGCAGGGTCGGGTAGAGCAGCGTCGGGGTCGCGTGGATCACCGCGATCAGCCCGAGCAGGTACCCCGTCAACCACCGGACGCGGACGGCGCGGTCACGCACCGCCAGCCAGAAGCCGGCCGTCAGCAGCACCACCGCCACCCAGTACCCGGCGGGCAGCACCTGGAGCAGCCCCAGGTCGTCCATCCCGGACAGGTCCACGGCGCGCAGCGAGAGCGCCCAGACCAGCAGCGCCAGCGGCAGCAGCAGGTGGGCCGGACGCACCCGCCGGGGGAGAGGTACCCGCCGGGGGAGACGCACCCGCCCGCGCGGCGCCGTCCCGGCCGGCCCGCCGGGAAGTGGGTTCACCGCAGGGCCCCGGCGATCCGGCGGGCCGCGTGGCCGGTGCCGCAGACGAAGCGGAGCACCGGGCCGAAGGTGGCCGCGGCCGCCAGGCCGGTGAAGTACAGGCCGGGGACGGAGGACTGGAAGTCCGCGTCCAGCCGGGGCGAGCCCTCCAGCAGGCGCAGGGCGCGACGGGTGCCGGGCCCCAGCAGGGGCAGGCGGTCCAGGTCCACCCGGTAGCCGGTGGCGGCCAGCAGGTGGTCGGCCTCCAGGGTCTCGGTGGCGCCGCCCGGCCGGCCCAGCGTCAGCCGCACCGCGCCGGAGCGCTCCTCGGCGGAGCGCAGCGTCCGCCCGAGGAGCACCGGCACCCGGCCCTCCACGCGCTCGCGCAGCCACCAGGCGCCCGACGGGCCGAGCACGGTGCGCACCAGCTGGAGCCGGGTGTGGTCGGGCAGCTGCCGGAAGGCGGCCGGGCCGCGCGCGAAGGCCAGCAGTGACCAGCCCGGGCCGAGCGGCGAACCGGGTTTGACGAGGCGTCGGACGGCGGGCCCGCCGGTGCCGGGCGGCTCGCCGAACAGCAGCCGGCCGGTGCGGGCCACCACGGTGGGCTCGGCGCCGGCCTCGCGCAGCAGCGCCGCGCTCTCCAGCGCCGACTGCCCGGCGCCCAGCACCGCCACCCGCCGCCCGGCGAGCCCGGCCAGGTCCCGGTGCTCGCAGGAGTGGCTGGCCAGACCGGCCGCCACCAGCGGGGCCAGGCCCGCGGGCAGGTGCGGGAAGGGGGCCAGCCCGGTGGCCAGCACCACCCGGGCGCTGGTGAACTCCTCGCCGTCGGCCAGCGCGATCCGGAAGCCGGCCCGCCCGGCCTCCACCGAGCGCACGGCGGTGCGCTCCAGGTCCGGGACGCAGGCCTGCTGGAACCACAGGCCGTAGCGGACGAACTCCTCGACCGGCACCGGGTCCGCCGGGCCGCCGGGCCCGCGGCCCTCGGCGGCCCGGAAGTCCGCCAGCCGGTACCGGCCGGCGGGGTCGGAGAGGGAGGACGCGGAGGGGGAGGACTTGAGGTACATCCCGGTGGGCATCCGCTCCCGCCAGCTCTCCATCGGCTCGCCCAGCACCCGCACCGGCACCCGGTGCCCGAGCAGGTGGGCGGCGGTGGCCAGCCCGTACGGCCCGGCCCCGACCACGGTGACCGGCACCGCCCGGCCGCTCACCGGAGCGCTCCGGGCCGGGCGGCGCCCCTCTGACGGTCGGTCCACATCCGGCACCCTCCTGGCGGCAGAGTGATCACCCCTCAGACCAGCGTGCACCGGCTCGGCGGGCCGGGCACCCCCGGGAGCGGCGCGGCCGGGGCGGACACCCCGGGGGCGGTGCGGTCGGGTCGGGGCGAGAATGCGGACCGGGAGGGCACGCCGCCGAGGAAGGGCTGGAGCCGGATGTCCCCGATCGAGCCGGACCGCGGCACGCCCGCCCTGCTGGTGAAGGTCGGCCGCTACCCGCAGCACCACGGCGGGCTCGGCGTGGTCCGCACGCTGGGGCGCCTCGGGGTCCCGGTGCACGCGGTGGTGGAGGACCGCTGGACCCCGGTGGCCCGTTCCCGCTACCTGGGCCGGGCCTTCGTCCGGCCCACCGGGGGCACCGAGCCCGCGGAGCGGCTGCTGGCCCTGCTGGCGGAGCTCGGCGACGCGATCGGCCGCCCGGTGGTGCCGGTGGCCACCGACGACGAGGCGGCGGTGCTGCTGGCCGAGCACGCCGGGGAGCTCTCCCGCTGGTACCTGCTGCCCGGGGTGGAGCCCGGGCTGCCGCGGCGACTGGCCAGCAAGGGCGGGCTGGCCCGGCTCTGCGCCGAGCACGGGGTGGACACCCCGCGGGCGTGGACCCCGGGCACGTACCGGGAGCTGCTGGCGGTGGGGCGCGGGCACGGGTACCCGCTGGTGCTGAAGAACCTGGAGGCCTTCACCCGGCTGCGCGCCCCGGTGGTGGGGCACACCACGGTGGTGCGCGGCGAGGAGGAGCTGCGGGCGCTGCTGGCGGACCGTCAGGAGCCGTCCGTGCTGGTGCAGGAGTACCTGCCGCCGGAGCACTGCGAGGACTGGTTCACCCACCTGTACTGCGGCCCGGAGGGCACCGAGCCGGTGGTCTTCACCGGCCGCAAGCTGCGCTCCTGGCCGCCCGGGGCGGGGATGACCAGCCGGGCCCGCGCCCTGCCGGAGCCCGAACTGGCCGCGCTGGCGGCCGGGTTCTGCCGCCGGATCGGCTACCGGGGGGTGGCCGACCTGGACTGGCGGCTGGACCGGCGGGACGGCCGGTACCGGCTGGTGGACTTCAACCCGCGCACCGGCGCGCAGTTCCGGCTGTTCGAGACCACCACCGGGGTGGACGTGGTGCGGGCCCTGCACCTGGGGATGACGGGGCGTCGGATACCGGCGGGGGAGCAGCTGGCGCGCTCCTTCGGGGTCGGCCAGCTGGACCTGCCCTCGGCGCTGGCCTCGGCCCGGCGGGAGCTGCGCCCGCCGGGCGACCTGCTGCCCCGGCGCTCGACCGAGCGCGGCTGGCTGGCGGCCGACGACCCGCTGCCGGCGCTGGTCGAGTCGGTCCGGTTCTGCGGCACGGTGGCTGCCCGGCTCCGCCGCATATGACCGTTATCTCTGACCGGTGTTGGTCAGATCGCATCCGAACATCCCGCCGCTGTCGCAGAGTTGTGACAGAGGAGACCGAAATCGTTCCCCCCGTGCGGTGTTTGTGGACGTAGTGTTCCGGCATGGCACCGAACCGCCCCATATCCTCCGGGCTCAAGTTCATAGGCTTCTCCACGCTGTCCGGCGTGCTGCTGGCCGGGATGGCCCTGCCCGCGGCCGGCGCCCTCGGCCTGACCGCCAAGAGCGGGGCCGAGAGCTTCGAGGAGGTCCCGGACGAGCTGAGGACCCCGCCGCTCTCCCAGGCCAGCCACATCTACGACGCCCAGGGCGGTCTGATCGCCACCGTCTACGGCCGGTTCCGCACCGTGCTGACGGCGGAGGACATGGGCACCGTGATCCGCCAGGCGCAGGTGGACATCGAGGACGCGCGGTTCTACGAGCACGGGGCGGTGGACCTCAAGGGCGTGCTCCGGGCGGCCAGCAAGAACGCCGAGAGCGGCTCGGCCGTGCAGGGTGCCTCCACGCTGACCCAGCAGTACGTGAAGAACGTCCACGTGGAGCAGGCCGGGGACGACCGCGAGGCGGTGCTGGCGGCGCAGCGCAAGACCCTGGGGCGCAAGATCCAGGAGCTCAAGTACGCGATCAAGCTGGAGGAGGAGCTCACCAAGGACCAGATCCTCACCAACTACCTGAACATCACGTACTACGGGAACCAGGCCTACGGCATCGAGGCCGCCGCCCAGCGCTACTTCTCCAAGCGCGCCAAGGAGTTGACCGTCCCCGAGGCGGCGCTGCTGGCCGGGCTGGTGCAGAACCCCAGCCAGTACGACCCCAAGCTCCACCCGCAGGCCGCCCAGAAGCGCCGCGACGTGGTGATCGACAAGATGCTGGAGCGCGGCCACCTGACGGCCGCTCAGGCCGCCGAGGCCAAGGCCGCCCCGGTCGGCCTGCGCTACCAGGCGCCGCGCAACGGCTGCATCACCGCCCAGGCCGGCATGGGCTTCTTCTGCGACTACGTCCGCCAACTGGTGCAGCAGGACCCGGTGTTCGGCGCCAACGCGGCCGACCGCAAGCGGCTCTGGGACCTCGGCGGCCTGGACATCCGCACCACCCTGGACCCGAAGAAGCAGGCCGCCGCGCAGAAGGCGGTGACCACCAAGGTCCGGGTCAGCGACAAGGTCTCGGCCGCGGCCACCATGATCGAGCCCGGCACCGGCAAGATCCTGGCGATGGCCCAGACCCGTCCGTACGGCCTGGACAAGGCCAAGAACGAGACCGTGGTCAACCTGAACGTGGACGCCGCGATGGGCGGCGGCAACGGCTTCCAGCCCGGCTCCACCTTCAAGCCGATCGTGGCCGCCGCCGCACTGGAGGCCGGCCTGCCGGCCACCCAGTCCTTCACCTCGCCGCCCCGGCTGGAGTGGCCGACCATGACCACCTGCGCGGGAACCTGGAAGAACCAGGCGAAGGGGAAGAAGGAGGGCAGCGTCCCGAACGACAGGTCCGATGAGGTCGGCCCCTACGAGCTGAAGCAGGCGATGGCGCTGTCCGTCAACACCTACTTCGTGCAGATGGAGCAGGAGATCGGCCTCTGCGCGGTCAAGCAGATGGCCAACAAGCTCGGCATCAAGGGCCGGGCCAGCGGGGCGCAGCTGGACGAGGTCCCGGCCATGGGCCTGGGCACCCAGGAGGTGGCGCCGATGACCATGGCCAACGTCTACGCGACCTTCGCGGCCCGCGGCACCCACTGCACGCCGGTGGCCATCGAGAAGATCACCAACGCCGAGGGCAAGGCCGTCCCGGTGCCGGAGCGCAAGTGCTCGCGGGTGATGTCCGAGGAGACCGCCGACGTCATCAACACCGTGCTGCTCGGCGTCACCGAGAAGGGCACCGGCCGCGAACTCGGCCTGGAGGACGACCGCCAGATCGCGGGCAAGACCGGCACCACCGACCAGAAGAAGTCCGCCTGGTTCACCGGCTACACCGCCGACCTGGCCACCGCGGTCTGGCTGGGCAGCCCGGTCGGCGGCGTCCCGATGCAGAACATCACCATCGGCGGCAAGTTCCACGGCGAGGTCTACGGCTCCAGTGGCCCCGGCCCGATCTGGAAGATGGCGATGGACCTGGCCGTCGAGGGCACCCCCGAGCGGGAGTTCGAGACCGTGCACATCCCGGACCCGGTGCGCCCGCCCGGCCCGAGCGCCTCGCCGAGCGCCTCCGGCAGTGCCTCCCCGGGTGCCCCGGCGACGCCCGGCGCGCCCGCCTCCCCGGGCACCCGGCCCGGGGCGCCCTCCCCGGGCGGGAGCGGGGCGCCCCGGCGCTGAGCGTCCGTCAGCTCGACGGGGCTCCCCAGTAGTAGGGGGTGGTGTACCAGGCGTGGTCGTCGGTGTCGCCGCCCTGGCCCCAGCAGTCGTAGAGCCAGGTGGTGCGGGGCCCTCGGTCGGTCTGGTTCCAGGCCTGCCCGTCGACGTCCAGGCACTTGCCGGTCTGGTAGTTGACCAGCACCTCGGGGCCGGCGGAGTCGTCCCAGTACCACTCCTGGTTGTCGTTCTGGGTGATGCAGGTGTGCAGGCGGATCTCGGTGCCGTTGGGCAGGTCACCGCCCTGGCCCGGCAGGTCGAGGCAGAGGTTGTCCCCGTGGTAGCTGCTGACCAGGAACTTGTCCTTGTAGATGACCACGCCGTTGGGCAGGTGGTAGGGGAAGCTCCCGGTCCGCAGGAGGTTCCACCGCTGGTTGTCGTCCGCGCTGCACCAGTAGACGCCCACCCGGTCCCCGAAGTGCGCGCCGGACACCTCGGGGACGTCCAGGCAGGTCCGCGTGACGTCGTTCTTGATGAAGCGGGCGTACACGCCGACCTCGCCGGCCTGGGCCGGCGGGGCGGCGGCGGTCACCGCCAGGAACCCCGCTCCCAGCAGTCCGAGCAGCTTGATCCGAGAGAACGTGCGCATCGGTGTCTCCCCCACGGGTCGAAAGGATCCGCCGGGAGACCGACTTGGCATGTGCACTCCCCCGGCGGCACGCTGGGATCGTACGGGGTCGACCCGTTCCCTGCCCAGACCCCTGAGCGGGCGTCAGCCGGCCAGCTCGGCCAGCGGGATGGCGTGGTGGGTGTGCTCGACCTTGGCGCGCAGGTAGCGGAGGTTGGCGGGGGAGACGTGCACCCCGGTGGGGACGTGCTCGGTGACCTCGATGCCGTGGGCGGTGAGCTGGGCGGCCTTGTCGGGGTTGTTGCTGAGCAGGCGGATCCGGGGCGCGCCGAGGGCGGCGAGCATCTGGGCGGCGGCCGCGTAGTCGCGGCCGTCCTCCGGGAGGCCGAGCGCCGCGTTGGCGGCGTAGGTGTCCAGGCCGCGGTCCTGGAGGGCGTAGGCGTCGAGCTTGTTGTACAGGCCGATGCCGCGCCCCTCCTGACGGAGGTACAGCAGGTAGCCGCCGTCGGTGGCGATCCGCTCGACCGCCTCGCGCAGCTGCGGGCCGCAGTCGCAGCGGTCCGAGCCGAAGACGTCGCCGGTGAGGCACTCGGAGTGCAGCCGCACCAGCGGCCCGCCGCCGCCGGGCTGCTCGCCGCCGGGTCGTCCGCCGGGCTCGCCCAGGCGCAGGGCCAGGTGCTCGGCGCCGTCGGCGAGGCCGTGGAAGGTGGTGACCTCGGCCTGGACGCGGTAGCCGTCCGGGAAGGTGAGCGGGATCCGCACCGTGGTGCGGACGGTCGCCGGGTCGAGCTGCTCGGGCATGCCCGCCCTCCTCTTGTCTGGGTGTTCCGTCCCGGCCGACCGTACACCTGTTGTTCCAATTTGAACAACAGGGGTCACTGCGGCACCGTTCGGCCCAGCAGCCCCGGGCGCGGCCGGGCCGGGGCCCGCAAGCTGGTGGGGTCCGGCGAACCCCCCCCAGTGGAGGAAGTGCGATGTCGAAGGCGTTCGGATTCGTGGCGTACGGCGGGCCGGAGACCCAGGAGTACCTGGACCGGCGCATCCCCGTGCCGGGACCGGGCCGGCTGCTGATCGCGGTGCGGGCGGCCGGGGTCAACCCGTCGGACTGGAAGATCCGGGAAGGCCTCTTCGGGCGGACCAAGCCGGTGCCCCGGGTGCTCGGCTCGGAGGCGGCCGGAGTGGTGCGGGTGCTCGGGGAAGGCGTCTCGGGCTTCATGGTGGGCGACCCGGTCTTCGGCATCGCACCGGAGGGCGCCTTCGCGGACCACGTGCTGCTGGACGCCGGCGAGGCCGCCCGGGTGCCGGACGACGTCACCTTCACCCAGGCCGCCACCCTCCCGGTGGCCGCCGCCACCGCCTACGACGCGGTGGACCAGCTGGGCCTGACGCCCGGTCAGGTCCTGCTGGTGCTCGGCGTGGCGGGCGGGGTCGGCAGCGCGGCCGCCCAGATCGCCCGCAGCCGGGGGATCACCGTCCTCGGCACCGCCAGGGACCAGGCCCGGGAGTACGTGGCCACCCTGGGCGCCACCCAGATCGCCTACGGCGACGGCGTGGCCGAGCGGATCAGGGCCGCCGCCCCGGACGGCGTGGACGGGGTGCTCGACCTGGTCGGCGGCATGGACGCCAAGGCCGCCGCCACCACCCTGCGCACCGGCGGCCGGCTGGTCTCCACCACCGATCCGGCCACCGCCGCCGGACTGGGCGGGGAGTACGTGAAGCGCCGCCGCACCGGCGAGGTGCTGGCCTCGGTCGCGGCGCTGGTGGCCGGCGGCGCGCTGGACCCGCACGTCTCCGAGACCTTCGCGCTGGACCGGGCCGCGGAGGCGATGCTGGCGGTGGAGTCCGGCCACGCGCGCGGCAAGTGCGTCATCGAGATCCGGGGCTGAGGGGGCGTCAGGATGAGGATCACCGAGACCAGCCCCGGCGCGCCCTGCTGGTTCGAGCACAGCAGTGCCGACCCGCGGGCGGCGGAGCGCTACTACGGCGAGCTGTTCGGCTGGACGGGCGAGGCCGACCCGCGGCCCGAGGCCATGGGCTACAGCGTCATGCACCTGGACGGAGCACCGGTCGCGGGCGTGGTCGGACTGGTCGCCGAGGGCCAGCCGACCGCCTGGTCGGTGTCGCTCGCGGCCGAGGACGTGGACGCGGCGGCGGAGGCCGCACAGGCCGCCGGCGGGCAGCTGCTGGCCGGGCCGACGGAGGCCCTGGACCTCGGCCGCTTCGCGGTGGTGGCCGATCCGGCCGGGGCGGTGTTCGGCATCTGGCACGGCCGCCGCCTCCCGGGCGTCGCGCGGTTCGCCGAGCCGGGCGCCCCGGGGTGGATCGAACTGGCGACGCGGGACGTGGCCGGGGCGGTCGGCTTCTACCACGGGCTGTTCGGATGGAGCGTCAGCCCCGGAGAGCAGTACACCCAGTGGGGGCTGGACGGGACCGACTTCGGCGGGGTGCTCGACATGGGGGAGCAGTTCCCGGCCGACCTGCCGCCGTACTGGATGCCGTACTTCGCGGCGGCGGACGTCGACCTGGCCGCGGAGCGGGGCGTCCGGCTGGGCGGCGACGCGGTACTGCCGCCGACCGACGTACCGGACGGGCCCCGCCTCGCCGTCCTCAAGGACCCGCTCGGCGCGGTCTTCGGGCTCTACCAGGTCTGAGGCCCTCCGGGGCGCGGCGGAAATTGGTCACCCCGGGGGCGCGGGGAACTGCGCGAAGCGGGAGTCACGGACCCGTGTGCCGGGTGCGGGCGCTCACGTGCAAGTGGTTCTCCGTACCCGGCAGGTGGTTCATCTCTTCCGCTTCGCGCAGTTCCTCGCGCCCCTGGGGTAGCCACCATCGCCGGGAGCCCAGGACGGCCGCCGCCAGGGTGACGGCCGCCGCGGTGTAGGGGACCCAGTCGCCGAGGCGGGTGTACCAGGTGGTGGCGGTGGGGGAGGCGAGGGGGAGACGGACCGTCAGGGAGCCGGTGGCGCCGGTGCCGAGGAGGGCGAGGCGGCGGCCCTGGCGGTCGTAGGCGACCGACTCGCCGGTGAGGGCGGCCTGGACCACCGGGCGGCCGGTCTCGGCGGCGCGCAGGGCGCCGAGGGAGGCGTGCTGCTGCGGGGCCCAGGAGTCCTGGAAGGTGGAGGTGGCGGACTGGAAGACCAGCATCCGGGCCCCTTCGGCGGCGGCCGCCCGGGACATGTCGGGGAAGGCGGACTCGAAGCAGATCAGCGCGCCGAAGGGGAGGGGGCGGCCCTGCCGGTCGGTGGTGTGCAGCAGGTGGAAGGCGGAGCCGGGGGCCCGGTTCTCGCCCGCGGCCCGGCTGACGCCGGTGAGCCAGCCGAACAGCGGTCGCAGCGGGATGTACTCGCCGAACGGCACCAGCCGGATCTTCCGGTAGCGTTCGGCGACCCCGCCGGGGGTGACCAGGACGGCGTCCTTGGAGATCAGGCCGTCGCCCTTGCGGGCGTCCTCGCCGACCAGCAGCGGGGCGCCGACCAGGGCCGACAGCCGGGCGGCCTCGCGGCGGGCGTCCCCGTCCCGGTCCAGGTCGCTGTTGGTGCTGCTCTCGCCCCAGACCACCAGATCGGGCGCCCGGCCCGCCAGTTCGGCGGTGATCCGCCCGCTCGCGGCGAAGCGGGCGGCCGACCCGGCCACCTCGCCGGGCTGGACGAGGGCGAGGGTGGCGGTGTCCCCGGGCGGCGGGGCGGGCAGGGCGGCGAACAGCAGCGGGCCGGCCAGCAGGGCGGCGGTGACGGCGAGGGCGGCGAGCACCCGGACGCGCGGGCGGCGGCCGGCCAGCAGGATCAGCACGCCGACGTTGGCGGCCACCACGGCGGCGCTCACCAGCCAGGCGCCGCCGACGGAGGCGAGGCCGAGCACGGCGGGGTGCTTCCACTGGCTCGCGCCGAGCAGTGCCCAGGGGCCGCCGAGCGCGTGCCAGGAGCGGACGAACTCGGTGCAGACCCAGACCGAGGGGACCACCAGCAGCGCGAGCAGCGCCCGACGGACCGTCAGCGGAGGTGACAGCAGCCGCCACACCGCGTACCCGACCGCCCCGGGCAGTACGCCGAACACCACTGCCAGCGCGAGCAGCCCGGGCCCGATCGACGGCACCAGCCAGTACATCGACAGCAGGATGAACCCGGCCCCGAACCACCAGCCGCGCACCACCGCCTCCCGCCCGCTCCCGGCCCGCCGCATCAGTTCGAGGCCGGGCACCAGGGCCACCCAGGCCAGCCAGGACAGCCCGGGTGCGGGGAACGTCAGCACCGGCAGCCCTCCGGACACGAGCGCGGCGTACCTGGCGGGGTGGCGGAGGGAGGCGGGCAGGTTCATGGTCCAACGCTAGCCCTGTTCGGCCCCGTGGGCCGGAAGGAGCGGCTCCGGGGGGTGGTACTCCGTGGCCTGACGGAGCGTCACGTCCCTTGCCGGGTACGAAGTGTCAAGCGCGGGCGGGCAGTGTTTTGCAGGGCGGACGGCCGGTTGACGCTACTGGTTCAGACCAATACCTTCCCTGCAGCAAAGCTCCATCCAGGCCCACAACAGGAACGAGCCCATGCGTCACGGATCCATCACCCGGCTGACCGTCGCCTCCGCCGCGGCCCTCGGCCTGCTCGTCTCGATCGCCCCCGCGGTGTCCGCCCACGACGCCCACGACGGTCACGGCGGCCACGGAGTCCCCGCCTACAAGCGGATCGGCTACTTCACCCAGTGGGGCATCTACGGCCGCAACTACCAGGTCAAGGACCTGCAGACCAGCGGCACCGCGGCCAAGCTGACCCACATCAACTACGCGTTCGGCGCCATCGGCAAGGACGGCAAGTGCCTGGTCGGCAACGTGCCCGGGGCCGACCCGTGGGCCGACTACGTGCGGCCCGTCGACGCGGCCACCTCGGTGGACGGCGTCGCGGACACCGCCGAGCAGAAGCTGGCGGGCAACTTCAACCAGCTGCGCGAGCTGAAGGCGAAGAACCCGGGCCTCAAGGTCATGGTCTCGCTGGGCGGTTGGAGCGGTTCGGCGCACTTCTCGGACGCGGTGCTCACCGACGCGGGCCGCAAGGCGCTGGTGGCCTCCTGCCTCGACACCTACATCAAGGGCAACCTCCCGGTGGACGGCGCCCGCGGCGGCGCGGGCGCGGCGGCCGGGCTGTTCGACGGCGTGGACCTGGACTGGGAGTGGCCCGGCTCCGAGGGCAACGAGGGCAACGGCATCCGCCCCGAGGACAAGCAGAACTTCACCAAGCTGGTGCACGAGTTCCGGGTCCAGCTGGACGCCTACGCCCGGACCCAGGGCCGGCACAAGCACTACGACCTGAGCGCGTACGTGCCGACCGCCCCGGCGAAGATCGACGCCGGCTTCGAGGTCAAGAAGATCATCAAGGACTTCGACTTCGTCAACCTGCAGGGCTACGACTTCCACGTCTCCGGCGAGAAGAAGACCGCCCAGCAGTCCGCGCTGTACGCCAAGCGCGGCGACTTCAGCGTCGACCAGACCGTCAACGCCTGGCTGGACCGCGGCGCCCCGGCGGACAAGCTGGTGGTCGGCGTGCCGTTCTACGGCCAGGGCTGGACCGGCGTGACCGGCGGCGGCGACGGCCTCGACCAGCCGGCCACCGGCCCGGCCCCGGCCACCTGGGTGGCGGGCACCGAGGACTACAAGGCGCTCAAGAAGCTGGCCGACTCCGGCAGCTACAAGATCTACCGCAGCCGGGACAAGGGCAGCGCCTGGCTGTTCGACGGCTCCACCCTGTGGACCTACGACGACCCGACGGTGCTGCGCGCCAAGACCTCCTACATCCGCGAGGAGGGCCTGGCCGGCGCGATGATCTGGGCGCTGGACGGGGACACCCCGAACGGCGAGCTGATCAGCGCCATCGACCAGGGCCTGAAGCGTCGCTGACGCTCCACCAGGACGGCACGGGGGGACCGGCGGCCACCGGTCCCCCCGTGCGTTTCACGCAGCCGTCAGCTGTCCGACTCGAGGTCGCCCTCGGTCTCCAGGAAGGCGGCCTTCAGCTCCTCGATCAGCGCCGGGTCCGGCTCGGCCCACAGGCCGCGGTCGGCCGCCTCCAGCAGGCGCTCGCTGATCCCGTGCAGCGCCCAGGGGTTGGCCTCGGCCAGGAACTCCCGGTTGGTCGGGTCGAGCACGTACTCCTGGGTGAGCTTCTCGTACATCCAGTCGGCGACCACGTTGGTGGTGGCGTCGTAGCCGAACAGGTAGTCCACGGTGGCGGCCATCTCGAAGGCGCCCTTGTAGCCGTGGCGGCGCATCGCCTCCATCCAGCGCGGGTTGACCACCCGGGCGCGGAAGACCCGGGCCGCCTCCTCGGTGAGGGTGCGGGTGCGGACCGTCTCCGGGCGGGTCGAGTCGCCGATGTAGGCGGTCGGGGCCTTGCCGGTCAGGGCGCGCACGGTGGCCACCATGCCGCCGTGGTACTGGAAGTAGTCGTCCGAGTCCGCGATGTCGTGCTCGCGGGTGTCGGTGTTCTTGGCCGCGACGGTGATCCGCTTGTAGGCGGTCTCCATCTCCTCCCGGGCCGGGCGGCCGTTCAGCTCGCGGCCGTAGGCGTAGCCGCCCCAGACCGTGTAGACCTCGGCCAGGTCGGCGTCGGTGCGCCAGTCCCGGCTGTCGATCAGCTGGAGCAGGCCGGCGCCGTAGGTGCCGGGGCGGGAGCCGAAGATCCGGGTGGTGGCCTTCCGCTCGTCGCCGTGCTCGGCCAGGTCGGCCTGGACGTGGGCGCGGACGAAGTTCTCCGCCTCGGTCTCCTCCTGACGGGCCGCCAGCCGGACGGCGTCGTCCAGCAGGGCGACCACGTGCGGGAAGGCGTCCCGGAAGAAGCCGGAGATCCGCAGGGTGACGTCGATCCGCGGGCGGCCCAGCTCCGCCAGCGGGATCGGCTCCAGGCCGGTGACCCGGCGCGAGGCGTCGTCCCAGACCGGGCGCACGCCCAGCAGGGCGAAGGCCTCGGCGATGTCGTCGCCGGCGGTGCGCATCGCGCTGGTGCCCCAGAGCGAGAGGCCGACCGACGGCGGGAACTGCCCGTCGTTGTCGGCCTGGTAACGGTCCACCAGGGACTGCGCCAGCGCCTGCCCGGTCTCCCAGGCCAGCTTGGAGGGGACGGCCTTCGGGTCCACCGAGTAGAAGTTGCGGCCGGTCGGCAGCACGTTCACCAGGCCGCGCAGCGGCGAGCCGGAGGGCCCGGCCGGGACGAAGCCGCCGCCCAGCGCGTGCAGCACCGCGTCCAGCTCGTCGGTGGTGGCGGACAGCCGCGGGACCACCTCGCGGGCGGCGAAGTCGAGCACCTCGCGGACCGCGTCCGGGTGCCCGGCGGCCACCTTCTCCACCGCGGACGGGGCCCAGTCCTCGGCCTCCATCGCCTCGACCAGGGCACGGGCCTGCGCCTCGGCCGCGTCGGTGGCGCCCAGGGTCAGCGCCGCCTCGTCCAGGCCGAGCGCCTCGCGCAGGCCGGGCAGCGCGCTGACGCCGCCCCAGATCTGACGGGCCCGCAGGATCGCCAGCACGATGTTGACCCGGTCCTCGCCGGCCGGGGCCTGGCCGAGCACGTGCAGGCCGTCCCGGATCTGGGCGTCCTTGATCTCGCAGAGCCAGCCGTCGACGTGCAGCAGGAAGTCGTCGAAGCCGTCGTCCTCGGGGCGCTCGTCCAGGCCGAGGTCGTGGTCCAGCTTGGCGGCCTGGATCAGGGTCCAGATCTGGGCCCGGATGGCCGGCAGCTTGGCCGGGTCCATCGCGGCGATGTTGGAGTGCTCGTCGAGCAGCTGCTCCAGCCGCGCGATGTCGCCGTAGGAGTCGGCCCGGGCCATCGGCGGGACCAGGTGGTCGACCAGGGTGGCGTGGGCGCGGCGCTTGGCCTGGGTGCCCTCGCCCGGGTCGTTGACCAGGAAGGGGTAGACCAGCGGCAGGTTGCCGAGCACCGCGTCCGGCCCGCACTCGGCGGACAGCGCGGCGGTCTTGCCGGGCAGCCACTCCAGGTTGCCGTGCTTGCCGAGGTGGACCACGGCGTGGGCGCCGAAGCCGCCGTCGGCCTGCGCGGCCTCGATCCAGCGGTAGGCGGCCAGGTAGTGGTGGCTCGGCGGCAGGTCCGGGTCGTGGTAGATCGCGACCGGGTTCTCGCCGAAGCCGCGCGGCGGCTGGATCAGCACGAGGAGGTTGCCGGAGCGGATCGCGGCCAGCACGATGTCGCCGTCCGGGTTCTGCGAGTGGTCCACGTAGAGGTTGCCGGGGGCCGGGCCCCAGTGCTCCTCGACCTGCTCGCGCAGACCCTGCGGCAGCTCGGCGTACCAGCGGCGGTAGTCGGCGGCCGGGATGCGGACCGGGTTGCGGGCGAGCTGGTCCTCCGTCAGCCAGTCCTGGTCGTAGCCGCCGGCCGCGATCAGCGCGTGGATCAGCTCGTCGCCCTCGTGCCCGTCGCCGGTGAGGTCCAGGCCGGGGACGTCGGTGCCGATGTCCATGCCCTCGGCGCGCAGCCGGGCCATCAGCCGCATCGCCGAGGCCGGGGTGTCCAGGCCGACCGCGTTGCCCACCCGGGCGTGCTTGGTCGGGTACGCGGAGAGCACCAGGGCCAACCGCCGCTCGGCGGCCGGGACGTGACGCAGCCTCGCGTGGGCGACCGCGATGCCCGCCACCCGGGCGGCCCGCTCGGCGTCCGCCGCGTAGACGGTCAGGCCGTCCTGGTCCAGCTCCTTGAAGGAGAACGGCACGGTGATCAGGCGGCCGTCGAACTCCGGCACGGCGATCTGGGTCGCGGTGTCCAGCGGGGAGAGGCCGTCGTCGCTGGCCTCCCACTGCTCGCGGGACCAGGTCAGGCAGAGCGCCTGGAGGATCGGGCGGTCCAGCGCGGCCAGCGCGCCGGCGTCCCAGGCCTCCTCGTCGCCGCCGGCCTGCGCGTCGGCCGGGCGGGTGCCGCCGGCCGCCAGCACGGTGGTGACCAGCGCGTCGGCCTGCGCCAGCTCGGCCAGCAGCTCCGGCTCGGCGCCGCGCAGGGTCGCGCAGTAGATCGCCTTCGCCCGGGCGCCCGTGGCCTCGATCGCCTGGCAGAGGATCTCCACGAAGGCGGTGTTCCCGCTCATGTGGTGGGCGCGGTAGTAGAGCACCGTCACCAGCGGGCCGTCGTTGTCGGCCGCCTGACGCTCCAACGGGCCCCAGGCGGGCGCGGAGGCGGGCGCCGCGAAGCCGTGGCCGGTGAGCAGCACGGTGTCGGAGAGGAAGGCGCCGAGCTCGGCCAGGTTGGCCGGGCCGCCGTGCGCCAGGTAGGCGTGCGCCTCGGCGGCCAGGCCGGCGGGCACCGTGGAGAGCTCCATCAGCTGGGCGTCCGGGGCCTGTTCGCCCGTCAGCACCACCACCGGGCGCGGCCCGGCGAGCAGCGCGTCCAGGCCCTCCTGCCAGGCCCGGCGGCCGCCGAGCAGCCGGACGACGACCAGGTCGGTGCCCTCCAGCAGCGCGGGCAGGTCGTCCACCCCGAGCCGGGCCGGGTTCCCCAGCCGGTACGGGACCGGACCGTTCGAGGCGCGGGCGCTCAACAGGTCGGTGTCGGAGGTGGAGAGGAGCAGGATCATGCGGAGGCCCTCCCGGCCGTGACTTCACGCCGGGACGGCGGCGGGCACGAGGAGACGGCGGCGCGACGGAGCGCTGGTGTACGGCGCACGGGCACGGCGGAGCCTTCCTCGGGGTCCGCGCCCCGGGCTGGTGTGAGGACGGCAGGAGTTCCTGGCTCCCACGGCCGAACCGTGGTCACAGTGGCGGGACCGCACCGGATTCGCACCGGTTTCCTCCCCATAGCGCCGTCGCTGGCGTTGGCTGGGCTGTGCGCCCACCCGGGGAGCATCGTACGGGGTGCGCCCGGGTTGCGGACCAGGGTCCCGAAGGTCTGTCAGGTGATCACCGGTGCGGGCGGGGGAGGACGGGAGGGTGGACGGAGGGTCGGGTGGTCGGGGAGAGCGGGCCGTGCCGCCGGGGACGGAGGGTCGCGCGGACGTGACGCAGCGGACAGGAGCAAACCGGCGGAACGTGGGTATGCTCGCGGCCATGCCACCCACGCCGCCCGTCGCCGAGTCACGCCCCGGCGCGTCCGACCGCGACCGGGGCGGTGCCTCCGCAGCCGGGCGGGAGGCCGCCTCCGGGCCCGACCGCGACCGGGGTGACGCCTGCCCGGGAGCGCTGCGGCTGCACCGGGCCGACGACGGGGCGTTGGCCCGGGTCCGGCTTCCCGGCGGCCTGCTGACGGCCGCTCAGGCCCTCGCCCTGGCCGACGCGGCCGAGCGGCTCGGCGACGGGCGGCTGGAGCTGACCTCGCGCGGCAACGTCCAGCTGCGGGGCCTGGCCGAGGACGCCGGGGCCGAGCTCGGTGCCCTGCTGCGGGCTGCCGGGCTGCTGCCCTCCGAGACCCACGAGCGGGTCCGCAACGTCATCGCCTCGCCGCTCTCCGGGCTGGACGGGCTCGGCAGCGCCGACGTCCGGGCCTGGGCGCGGGAGTTGGACGCGCTGCTGTGCGCCAGCCCGCCGGCCGCCGGACTGGCCGGACTGTTCCTCTTCGTCCTGGACGACGGCCGCGGCGACGTGGCCTCCCTGGACGCCGATGTGACCTTGATCGCAACGCCCGGCGGCGGCGCGCTGCTGCGCCTCGGCCGGGCCGCCACCGCCCGCCGGGTCGCCCCCGGGACCGCTCCCGCCGCCGCGCTGGCCGCCGCCGAGGAGTTCCTGACGGCGGTACGAGCGGCTGGGGTGAAGGCCTGGTTCGTCCGGGAGGCCGCCCAGCTGCTCGACCCGGGCGCCGAGCCGCTGCCCGTCTTCGCGGGCGGCGCCCCCGAGTTGGGACCGTTCGGCGGCGGGGTCGTGGCCGGCACCCGCTTCGGCAGCGTGACCGCCGCCCAGTGGCGGGCGCTGGCCGGGGCCTGCGCCGGAGAGCTGCGGATCACCCCGTGGCGCAGCGTCGTACTCCCCGGGGCGACGGCGGTCGGCGAACTGGCCGCCGCCGGGCTGCGCCTGACGCCCGGTTCGCCCTGGGAGCTGGCCACCGCCTGCACCGGCGCGCCGGGCTGCGCCAAGTCGCTCGCGGACGTACGGGCGGACGCCGCCCGGGCGTTGGAGACCGCCGGGGTGCCCGGGCTGCCGGTGCACTGGTCCGGCTGCGAACGGCGCTGCGGCCACCCCGCCGGGGAGTGGGTCGACGTGCTGGCCACGGGATCGGACATGTACCGGGTGACGAACCATCGGATCTCTGCAAGGACCACGCATGACCTGACGATGGAACAGATGGCCCAGGCGGTAGCCGAGGCCCGGAGGACGAATTGACATCCTCCCCACCCTGAAGGACGGGGATTCCTGGCTCACTCAGCCTGACCGTCAGCGACGGGCAGGGCTTAGAAGATCAACACCAGCCGGGTTGAGACCAGCCCGGACGAGCATCACGCGAGCGGAGTTCTTGTCTCTCGGTGAGGAGACTCCGCAGGCGGTGCACGTATACGTTCTCATCGAAAGAGGTAGGCGGTGCTTGGCTCTCGCTCCGCAGTGCGCGCAGTCCATCGTGGTGTGCGCGGGGTGGACCAGGTGCACGGTACGGCCGTGCTTGCGGGCCATCTCGATCAGCGCCGTTTTGGTCGCGCCGATCGCGGCGTCGGACGCCTTCCTGGCCATGGTGGTCCTGGCGAGGAACTTCGGACGGAAGTCCTCCACGGCGATGTGATCGAAGTCGCGGACCACGCTCTTCGCCCACTTGCGGCCGGTGTCCTGGCGCTGTCTGGCTACCTTCTTGTGCAGCTTCGCTGCCTGCTGCTGCGCCTTGCGGTAGCCCCGGGTCTGCGGCTTCCCCTTCGGGGCGCGACGACGCGCCATCTGACGCTGGTAGCGGGCGAGGCGCTGTGCGGCCGTCCTGCCGTGCTCGGCATGCGGCAGATCGTGAGCGTCGCTGGTGGTGGTGGCAGTGTCCTTCACGCCCCAGTCGACGCCGATCACGCGGCCTGTCGCGGCCAGCGGCTCCGTTGCGACGGGGACGACAAAGCTTGCGTACCAGTGGCCAGTGCTGTCCCGGTACACGCGCACCGACGACGGGTTGGCGGGAAGCTCACGCGACCAGACCACGGTCAGGACAATCCCCCCGGCGAGGTGCAGACGGCCAGCTCTGAGCCGGAAACCACGCCGCGTGTAGTTCAGCGACGTGAGCGCATCCCGTTTTCTCTTCGGCTTCGGCAGCCCGGCCCGCTGAGATGCTGGCAGCTTCGCTCTGACGTCCTGGAGCGCCTTCGCACGGGACTTCGCGAAGTCCCGGATTGTCTGCTGCTGTGGCACCGAGCTCCCTTCCCGCAGCCACGCCATTGCGCTACGGGCCTCGGTCAGCATCTTGTCGAGCCGCGCCGGACCGCATGTCAGCTTCTCGCTCGCGGTCTTGTTCAGCAGATGGACTCTGCGGGACACAGACAGGCACTCGTTCCACACCCACCGGCACTTGCCCCACTCGTCTTCGAGGGCACCGAGCGCGGTCGACGACACGCGCAGGCGGTAGGTGTACCGGGCGTGCCCGGCGTCCTCCGCAGCCCGTCCAGTCGTCACGGTCCACAACCTACCGCCCTTCACCGACAGTCAGAGAGGTAACCCAGGACACGCAGAGAACACCGCCGCTTCGCGGCTTCGACCCAAAGCCCCTCTCCTGTCCTCTGGGTGGGGGTCCCCCTCTCCCCGGCCCGAAGGCCGGGGCTCTCTAGGAGAAATCCGGTGATCGAGTACGAGAAGGACGGCGCGGCCATCTACCGCGAGTCCTTTGCCACCATCCGGGCCGAGGCCGACCTGGCCCACCTGCCGGCCGACGTGGCCCAGGTCGCGGTGCGGATGATCCACGCCTGCGGCATGACCGACCTGGTCGAGGACCTGCTCTGGTCGCCGAAGGTGGTCGCCGACGCGCGCGCCGCGCTGAACGCCGGGGCGCCGATCCTGTGCGACGTCTCGATGGTCGCCAGCGGCGTCACCCGCAAGCGGCTGCCCGCCGACAACCAGGTGATCTGCACCCTCTCCGACCCCTCGGTGCCGCAGCTGGCCAAGGAGCTGGGCAACACCCGCAGCGCCGCTGCGATGGAGCTCTGGCTGCCGCACCTGGAGGGCGCGGTGGTCGCCGTCGGCAACGCGCCGACCTCGCTGTTCCGCCTGCTGGAGATGGTCGCGGCCGGTGCCCCCCGCCCGGCCGCCGTGATCGGCGTGCCGGTCGGCTTCATCGGCGCCGCCGAGTCCAAGGAGGTGCTGGCCGCGAACGACCTGGGCCTGGAGTACCTGGTGGTCCGGGGCCGCCGGGGCGGCAGCGCGATCGCCGCCGCCGCGATCAACGCGATTGCGAGCACCGAAGAGTGACGGAGCAGCAGATCGGCAGACTGTACGGCGTCGGCCTCGGCCCGGGCGACCCGGAGCTGGTGACCGTCAAGACCGCCCGGCTGATCGGCGAGGCGGACGTGGTCGCGTACCACAGCGCCCGGCACGGCCGGTCGATAGCCCGCTCCATCGCCGCCCCCTACTTCAAGGACGGCGTGGTCGAGGAGAAGCTGGTCTACCCGGTCACGGTGGAGACCACCGACCACCCCGGCGGCTACCGGGGCGCGTTGGACGACTTCTACGAGGAGGCCGCCGCCCGGCTGGCCGCCCACCTCGACGCCGGCCTGACGGTGGTGGTGCTGGCCGAGGGGGACCCGTTCTTCTACGGCTCCTACCAGCACATGCACAAGCGCCTGGCGCACCGCTACCCGACCGAGGTGGTGCCCGGCGTCACCTCGGTGAGCGCCGCCGCCGCCCGGCTCGGCAAGCCGCTGTGCGAGGCCGAGGAGACCCTCACCATCATCCCCGGCACCCTGCCCGAGGAGGAGCTGACGGCCCGTCTGGCCGCCGCCGACTCGGCCGTGGTGATGAAGCTCGGCCGCACCTTCCCGGCCGTCCGCTCCGCCTTCGAGCGCTCCGGCCGCCTGGCCGAGGCCTCGTACGTCGAGCGGGCCACCATGGCGGGCGAGCGGACCGGCGCGCTGGCGGAGATCGACCCCGAGTCGGTGCCGTACTTCTCGGTGGCGGTGCTGCCGAGCCGGCTGGGCGGTGGCTCGCCCGCGCCGGTGTACGACGGCCCCGGCGAGGTGGTCGTGGTCGGCACCGGCCCGGCCGGGCCGCTCTGGCTGACCCCCGAGGTGCGCGGCCAACTCGCCTCCGCCACCGACCTGGTGGGCTACACCACCTACCTCGACCGGGTGCCGGTGCGGGCCGGCCAGGTGCGGCACGGCTCGGACAACAAGGTGGAGTCCGAGCGGGCCGAGTTCGCCCTCGACCTGGCGAGCCGCGGGCGGAAGGTGGTCGTGGTCTCCTCCGGCGACCCGGGCGTCTTCGCGATGGCCACCGCCGTGCTGGAGGTCGCCTGCGAGGAGCGGTACCGGGAGATCCCGGTGCGGATCTGCCCCGGCATGACCGCCGCCCACGCCGCCGCCTCCCGGGCCGGCGCCCCGCTCGGCCACGACTACGCGGTGGTCTCGCTCTCCGACCGGCTCAAGCCCTGGTCGGTGGTGGCCTCGCGGCTGCGCGCCGCGGCCGAGGCGGACCTGGTGCTGGCGCTGTACAACCCGGGCTCCAAGTCCCGTACCACGCAGGTCGGTTCGGCGAAGGAGCTGCTGCTGGAGCTGCGTGCCGCCGACACCCCCGTGGTGATGGCCCGGGACGTGGGCGGGCCAACCGAGCGGGTGCGGACGGTACTGCTCGGCGAGCTGGACCCGGCCGAGGTCGACATGCGGACCATCCTGCTGATCGGCTCCTCGCAGACCCAGGCGGTCAGCCGTGGGGAAGGCCGCGAGGTGGTCTGGACGCCGCGGCGCTACCCGGAGGCGTGACTCTCCCCGGCCGGCCCCCTGGCGGACGATCCGTCAGGGGGCCGGTACGGCGATGGTGCGGGTGCCCTTGTCCGTGGTGACCAGGACGTGGCCGCGGTCGGCCCAGGTGGCGGACGCGAAGGTGCCGTCCCGGCCCGAGGCCGGGAGCTCGGCCACCCACCAGTGGCGCTCGGACCAGCCGCTGCCGGTGTGCAGGTTCAGCTTCCAGGACTGGGACTCGATCTCCGAGCCCGGGTTCCCGACCTGGGTCACCACCAGGACGTGGCCGGGGACGCCCGGCCTGGGCTGACGGCTGGTCACCCGCTGCTGCGGGACCGCGCCCTGGAGCACCAGGGCCCCGACGGCGTACAGCAGCGTGCAGGCGGCCACCAGCCCGGCCACCGTCCGCCCGTTCCGGCTGCGCGCGGCGGCCGTCACCGCGAGGAAGGCCAGCCCCGCCCCGCCCACGATCAACGGGCGGAACAGCGCCACCGCCACCATTGTCCGCCCGCCCGGGCGGTCTTCGTACACGCCCCAGGCGTACGCCGCCAGCGCGAGCAGCCCGGCCAGCACGAACAGGGCCGGCCAGCGTCGTCGTTCCGTCATGTGTGCCCCCTCCGGCGGGGATCGTAGCGTGCGGAAATAACCGCTCGTCACGGTGTCCGCCGGTCCGTACGATGCGCGCTCATGACCTCCCACAACGAGATTCTCGACGCCGCGCTGGACAAGATCACCACCGGCTACGTCTTCCCCGAACTCACCGGCCCGATCGCCGAGGCGCTGCGCGGGAAGCTGGCCGACGGTGCGTACGACGGCCTGGCCGACGCCGACTTCTGTGCCGCCGTCACCGCGGACCTCCAGGCCGTCTGCCCCGACAAGCACCTGCGGCTGCTCTGGAGCGAGGAGGCCGTCCCGGTCGAGGAGGAGGACTCCCCGGAGGAGGAGAAGGCCCGCTGGCTGACGTACTACCAGGAGGGCAACTTCGGCATCGCCAGGGCCGAGCGGCTGGACGGCAACATCGGCTACCTCGACCTGCGCTTCATCCCGGACGCCGACGCCGGGTTCGCGGCCATCGGGGCGGCCATGCAACTCGTCGCCCACACCAAGGGGTTGGTCATCGACCTGCGGCAGTGCCGGGGCGGCTCGCCGAACGGCGTCGCCCTGTGGTGCAGCCACTTCTTCGGCGACGACGAGGTCCACCTCAACGACATCTACGAGCGCGCCACCGACTCCACCCGCCAGTACTGGACCTACCCCCACACCCCCGGCCCCCGCTACCTCGACCGCCCGGTCACCGTCCTCACCGCCGCCTTCACCTTCTCCGGCGGCGAGGAGCTCGCCTACAACCTCCAGGCCCTCGGCCGCGCCACCCTGGTCGGCGAGACCACCCGCGGCGGCGCCCACCCCACCGACCGCTACGCCCTCACCCCGCACATCGCGGTCACCGTCCCGACCGCCCGCTCCATCAACCCCGTCACCGGCACCAACTGGGAGGGCGTCGGCGTCAAGCCCGACGTCGACGCCAAGGCCGAGGACGCCCTGGACGCCGCCCTCGGCCTGCTGGCCGCCGAGTAGCCGCCGACCGGCCCCGACCGTCCTGGCGCGGGGCCGGTCGGACGGTCCGTCAGAACGCGGTGGAGAGTGCCACCTGCCGCCACGCATCGAGCTCGGACCGCACCAGGTCCAGCTTCGCCTCGACCCGTTGCACCGCGTCGGAACCCAGTTGCAGCCGCAGCGGCGGCTCGGCTGCCCCGGTCACGTCGACCACCGCCCGGGCCGCCTTCACCGGATCGCCCGCCTGCCGGCCGTCGTGGTACGCCATCGACTCCCGCACCGGGCCCGCGCCTTCCGCGTAGTCCGCGATGGAGGCCGGCTCGACCCGGATGCTGGCCCCGCTCAGGAAGTCCGTCCGGAAGCCACCCGGCTCGACGATGGTGACCCGGATGCCGAGCGGGGCCAGCTCGCCGTGCAGCGCCTCCGAGATGCCCTCGACCGCGAACTTCGACGCGCCGTACACGCCGACGGCCGGCGCGGTGGCGAAGCCGCCCACCGAGCTGACCGTCAGCACGTGCCCGGAGCGCTGCGCGCGCAGGACCGGCAGGGTCGCCCGCAGGGTGTTCAGCACCCCGAACACATTGACGTCGAACAGCGCCCGGGCCGCCGCGTCGGAGACCTCCTCGACCGCGCCGACCAGCCCGTGGCCCGCGTTGGCCACCACCACGTCGATCCCGCCGAACCGGGCCACCCCCGCCTCCACGGCCGCCGCCAACTGGGCCTCCTCGGTCACGTCCGCACCCACCGCCAGCAGGCCCTCCGGCTGCTCCGGGTAGGCCACGAGCACCGCGGAGGCGTCCCGCGCGGTGGCGATCACCTTGTGCCCGCGCTCCAGTGCTTCGCGGGTGATCGCCGCGCCGAGTCCGCGCGATGCCCCGGTGACGAACCAAGTACTCATGCTCTCTCCCCGATCCGATGGCCCCCTGACGGGCCGACAACCGGACGGTAGACCCTAGAGTGCGCTCTAGATCAACAGCTGAGCGGCGGTCCGTGTGCTCAGGAGTGCGCGGCGGCGCGGTCGGACTCGCTGCGCAGGACGCAGAACTCGTTGCCCTCCGGGTCGTGCAGGACCGCCCAGCCCGAACCGTCCGGGTTGCGGCGGTCCGCCGCCATGGTGGCGCCGAGGGCGAGGAGGCGTTCGACCTCGGGGTCGCGGGAGTCGGTGGGGCGCAGGCAGAGGTGGAACCGGTTCTTGACGGTCTTGGGCTCGGGGACGACGTTGAAGTAGAGGACCGGGCCGCCGGCGAGGACCACCTGGGTCTCGTGGTCGCCGGGGCGGCAGTCGGGGTCGACCGGACAGCCCGTCACCTCGCTCCAGAACCGCGCCAGTTCGTAGGCGTCCGCACAGTCGATCGCGACGTTCTGCACCACTGAGACCATGGGCGCGAGTCTTGCGGATCTTGGTCGGGGGCGCCAGCCGGGCGTACGCTCCGCCCCATGCTCCTGTGGATCAACGGCCCCTTCGGCGGCGGCAAGACGCAGACGGCGTACGAGCTCCGGCGGCGGCTGGCCGGCAGCGTGGTGTGCGACCCCGAGCACGTGGGGTTCGGGCTGCACCGGATGACGCCCCCTGGGTTGCGCGGGGACTTCCAGGACCTCCCGGCCTGGCGGCAGGGGGTCTTCGAGGTGCTGGACCGGGCGCTCGGTGGGCACGACGGCGTGGTGATCGTGCCGATGACGGTGGTGGAGCCCGGGTACTTCGCCGAGACCGTCGGGCGACTGCGCGAACGCGGCCACGACGTGCGGCACTTCGCGCTGCTGGCCGAGCGGGAGACGGTGCTGCGGCGGCTGCGGGAGCGGGGGTTCGGGCACGCCGTGCGGCTGGTCGGCGGGAAGGACGCCCCGTTGCGGCGGGAGAGCTTCGCGGTGTCCAAGCTGGACCTCTGCCTGGAGCGGCTGGGCGGGGAGGAGTTCGCCGAGCACCTGTGGACCGACCGCCTGACGGTCCCCAAGGTCGCCGACCGGATCGCAGCCTCGGCCGGTCTGACCCTTGCCCCGGACACCGACGGCCCCCTGCGGGGGCGGCTGCGGCGGGTCTGGACGGGCCTGCGGCACGTCCGCTTCGACTGAGCTCAGTCCGAGCCGGGCCAGTCCGGGCCGGTCAGGGCGGCGGTGAGGCGGCCGTCCGCCAGGTGCACGGTGACGTCCGGATCGGTGGTCACCCGGGCGGTGAAGTCCGAGGCGGGGAGGTGGTCGAGGAGGAACACGAAGTGCAGGGGGAAGGCGGGCATGTCGTCCGGGAAGCCGTCGGCGTCCAGGCGGAGGTTGGCGCGCCAGGCCGCCTGGCAGAGCACCGAGACGAACAGGCCCAGGTGGTCCGCCGCCAGTAGGTGATCGGCCCGGTCGACCAGCACCGCGACCGCCCGGTTGCCGTGCCAGGGCCCGTGCAGGTCGTGCAGGCAGTCCACCAGGGCCGCCCAGTTGTGGCCGAAGTAGCCGGGGAAGGGAAGCTCTCGGGCGAAGGCCCGGAACAGCGAGGCCGGCTCCAGCAGCTCCCGCCCGTCCAACCGGAAGGCGAAGCCGCCCGCCGCCTCCAGCGCGGCCAGCCCCGCCGCCACCCAAGGGTCCCGACGGGACGTCAGCACGACCCACGGTGAGCGGGTGTCGACCAGGGTGGGGGCGTTCGTCATGCGCGCCATCCTCCCAGCCGAGGGCACGGTTCCGTACCCGGCCGGTCAGGCGGCGGCGAAGGCTGCCCGAGCCTGTTCGACAGCGGTGATGAGCTCTTCCAGGGGGCACTCCTGGCGGCCCATCACGATCGGTGTGAAGTCCTTGATCCGCCGTGCGGAGGAGAGGTACGCCAACGGGCGGACCGAGTAGCCGTCCACGGCGCTCCAGCCGGCTTCCACGGAGATCCGCTCGGGGGTGGTGGCGACGACGCGGAGCCAGCCCGTGGACTGGTCGGAGAAGTCGTACGGGAGGAGGGCCGTCCCGGCCTTGGTCCGGAGGCGGCGCAACTGTGACAACCACTGGTCGAGGAGCCGGACCAGTCGCAAGGGGATCGTGTCGAGCCCCGGTCCGTAGCGCTCGTCGTCGAGCAGTGGGCCGTAGTCGCACATGGTGCGGTGGCTGCCCAGGCGCAGCTGTAGGTCATGGCCGAGCCTGCGTTCGATGAGCTCGAAGCGGAAGAGGAGGGGCGGCATGCTCACAGGCCCGCCAGCCAGGTGAGGGCTGACGGGACGTCGGGGGCGGTGGGGAGGCCGGCCGGGGGTTCGGGGCGGCGGACGATCACCACCGGGAGGGAGAGTTCGCGGGCGGCGGTGAGTTTGGGGGCGGTGGCGGCGCCGCCGCTGTCCTTGGTGACCAGGACGTCGATGCGGTGGTCGCGCAGGACGCGGCGTTCGCCGTCGAGGGTGAAGGGGCCGCGGTCGAGGAGGACCTCGGTGGAGGCGGGGAGCGGGGGCTCGGGGGCGTCCACGGAGCGGGCCAGGAAGTGCAGGGGGGAGGAGGCGAAGGCGGCCAGGCCCTGGCGGCCGGTGGTGAGGAAGACCCGTCCGCCGAGGGAGGGGAGCAGGGCCGCGGCCTCCGCCAGGGAGCCGACCGGGTGCCAGCGGTCGCCGGGGACGGGGACCCAGCCGGGGCGGCGCAGGGCGAGCAGGGGAGTATGGACCTCGGCGGCCGCCTCGGCCGCGTTCCGGCTGATGGCCCCGGCGAAGGGATGGGTGGCGTCGATGACCGCGTCCACGCGCTCCGCCCGGAGCCAGGCGGCCAGCCCGGCCGGTCCGCCGAAGCCGCCGATCCGGACCTCGCCGACGGGCAGCCGGGGCTGTGCCACCCGCCCGGCGAGGGAACTGGTCACCCGCAGGGCGGTGTCGGCGGCGAGGGCGGCGGCCAGTTCGCGGGCCTCGGTGGTGCCGCCGAGGATCAAGACGTGCAACAGGACTCCAGGGGACGTACGTGACTGGTGAGCGTAGTGGGAACGCCGATGCGAAGGGCGGCCGGGAGGCCCAGCTCAAGAGCAGCGGGCTGCGGCACGGCTGGACCACCGGCGCCTGCGCGACGGCCGCCACCACCGCCGCGTACACCGCGCTGCTCACCGGCGAGTTCCCCGACCCGGTGACCATCACCCTGCCCAAGGGCCAGCGGCCCGCCTTCGCGCTGGCGGCCGAGCTGCTGACGCCGGGTCAGAGTGCGATGGCGGGTGTGGTGAAGGACGCCGGCGACGACCCGGACGTCACGCACGGCGCGCTGATCCGCTCCACCGTACGCCACGGGGCGCCCGGCAGTGGTGTGGTCTTCGCGGCCGGGCCCGGGGTCGGCACGGTCACCAAGGCCGGGCTGCCGATCCCGCCCGGGGAGCCGGCCATCAACCCGGTGCCGCGGCAGCTGATGCGCGATCACGTCGCCGAGGTGGCGGCCCGGTGCGGGGGCAGCGGGGACGTGGTGGTGGAGATCTCGGTCGACCACGGCGAGGAGATCGCCCGCTCCACCTGGAACCCCCGGCTCGGCATCCTCGGCGGCCTCTCCATCCTCGGGACGACCGGCATCGTGGTCCCCTACTCCTGCTCGGCCTGGATCGACTCCATCCGGCGCGGCGTGGACGTCGCCCGGGCGGCCGGCCGCACCCACGTGGCCGGGTGCACCGGCTCCACCTCCGAGAAGGTGGCCGTGGCGGTGCACGGCCTGCCCGAGGACGCCCTGCTCGACATGGGCGACTTCGCCGGCGCTGTCCTCAAGTACCTCAAGCGCCACCCCGTCCCCCGTCTCACCATCGCCGGCGGCTTCGCCAAGCTCTCCAAGCTCGCCGCCGGCCACCTCGACCTGCACTCCGGCCGCTCCCAGGTCGACAAGTCCTTCCTCGCCGATCTGGCCCGCCAGGGCGGTGCCGACCCGGCGCTGGTGGAGGCCGTGGCGGGCGCCAACACCGGCCTGGAGGCGGTCCAGCTGTGCGCCGCCGCCGGGGTCCCGCTCGGCGACCTGGTCGCTGCCCGGGCCCGCCGCACCGCCCTCGACGTCCTGGCCGGCGCCCCCATCGAGGTCGACGTCATCTGCATCGACCGCGCGGGCACCATCGTCGGCACGGCCTGAGCCGTCGTCAGGACCGGGACCGCTCCTGCTGCTCGACCCAGCGGCGGAGGTGTTCCAGGTGGGGGTTCCAGCCGCCGTCGGCCTCGGAGTACGGGCCGAGACGGCGGTAGGCGTCGAAGGCCCGGTCGTCCTGGCGCATGGCCAGGCCGTAGCCGCCGATCTCACGGAGCTCGCGGTCGTCCTCCTCCAGCAGCGCCCGGAGCAGGTCACCGATCTCCGGCCGTGGATCGTTGGAGTGGCCCAGGGCCAACGCGGCGGAGAGCCGGACCCGCAGGACCGGGTCGTGCAGCAGGGTCAGCAGGGGAGACCAGTACTCTGCCGCGCGCTCGGGCGCGAGGCGTTGTGCGGCGGCGTTGCGCACCTTCCAGTCGGTGTCATCGGCCAGGGCCAGCATCGCGGAGACCTCGGCCGGCGAGCTGGCACCGAGCAGCTCGGGCACCTGGCAGCGGACGTCCGGGTCCGGGTGCCCGGCGTACCGCACACCGATCGCGCCGAGTTCCTCGTGCACCGTCAGGCCGCAGACGAACAGGACCTCGGAGAGCACCCGGGCATCGGTCTCCTCGCGCGCCCAGGCCACCGGCATCGCCGGGTCGTCCACGTCGTCGACGACCGCCCGGTAGCCCAGCACCACGGCGAGGACCAGCCGCCGCGCGGGGTTGGGGTCGGGACGCAGCGCCCACAGCGCCGTCCAGGTCTCCGGGTCCTGACGACGGCTCAGCACACCGCAGGCGCCGACCCGGTCGGGGTGGTCCTCGGCGGACTGCCGGACGGCCCGGGCGATCAGCTCGTCGGCGGGGACCGGGACGCCGAACTCCTGCTCCAGCCAGGTCAGGACGGCCCCGTGCCCGGCCCGGACGGTGCGGCCGTCGAGGACGAGCTGCTGGACCCGCGAGTCCTGCTCGTCCTCGACCCAGGTGAACGGGCCGAGTGCGGCCACGTCCCGCTCGTACCAGCTCCGGGCCACCGCGAGCAGGTGCTCGCGCTGCCCGGGCGAGAGCCGCTCCCGGGTCTGCCGGTCGAGCAGGGTGGAGACCAGCAGGGGCGAGCCCGACTCCACGGCGAGCCGGAGCGGCGTGACGCCGTCGGGGCCGGGGGCGAGCGGGTCGGCGCCGGAGTGCAGGGCCCGTTCCACGGCCCGGGCGTCGAAGGCGGTGATCGCGGTGCTGAGGTCGGGCAAGCGGAATCCTCCTGAAGGGGCGTCAGTCGCAGGTGTGGGTGCGGTCGCGGTCGCTCGAGTAGAGGTGGCTGTCGCGGAACTGCTCGGCGGCCAGGGTGCGGCCGACCAGGATGACGGCGGTGCGCAGCAGGCCGGCCTCCTTGGTCTGGGCGGCGATGGTGGCCAGGGTGCCGCGCAGGACGAGTTCGTCGGGGCGGCTGGCCATGGCGACCACGGCGGCGGGGCAGTCGGGGCCGTAGTGGGGGAGGAGCTCCTCGACCACGGAGTCGACGTAGCGGGTGGCCAGGTGGAGGACGAGGAGGGCGCCGCTGCGGCCGAGGGTGGCGAGGTCCTCGCCCTCGGGCATGGGGGTGGCCTGGCGGGCGACCCGGGTGAGGATGACGGTCTGGCCGACCGTGGGGACGGTGAGTTCGCGCTTGAGGGCGGCGGCCGCGGCGGCGAAGGCGGGGACGCCGGGGACCACCTCGTAGGGGACGCCGGCCGCGTCCAGGCGCCGCATCTGCTCGGCGACGGCGGAGAAGACGGAGGGGTCGCCGGAGTGCAGGCGGGCCACGTCCTGGCCGGCCTGGTGGGCGCGGACCAGCTCGGCGATGATCTGGTCGAGGTCGAGGTCGGCGGTGTCGACCAGGCGGGCGTCGGCCGGGCACTCGGCGAGCAGTTCGCGCGGGACGAGGCTGCCGGCGTAGAGGCAGACAGGGCTGGCGGCGAGCAGGCGCTGGCCGCGCAGGGTGATCAGGTCGGCCGCGCCGGGGCCCGCGCCGATGAAGTAGACGGTCATGAGGGGGAGTCCTCTCGGAGGGCGGAGGGGGAGGGCTTGACCACGGACCACTGGGTGACGGGCATGGCCTGGCGCCAGCCGGTGAAGCCGCCGACCGGGACGGCGTGGGAGACGGCGAGCTTGAGCAGTTCGCCGCCGTGGCGGCGGTACCACTCGGTGAGCAGGGCCTCGGATTCGAGGGTGACGGTGTTGGCGACCAGGCGGCCGCCGGGGGCCAGCGCGGCCCAGCAGGCGTCCAGCAGGCCGGGCGCGGTGAGGCCGCCGCCGACGAACACCGCGTCGGGGGTGGGCAGTCCGGCCAGGGCGGCCGGGGCGGGGCCGGTGACCACCCGGAGGCGGGGGACGCCGAGGGCGGCCGCGTTGCGGGTGATCCGGCCGGAACGGACCGGGTCGCGCTCGACGGTGACGGCCCGGCAGTCGCGGTGGGCGCGCAGCCACTCGACGGCGATCGAGCCGGAGCCGCCGCCGACGTCCCAGAGCAGCTCGCCGGGGGAGGGGGCCAGGGTGGCCAGGGTGACGGCCCGGACGTGACGCTTGGTCAGCTGGCCGTCGGTCTCGAAGGAGTCGTCGGGCAGGCCGGGGGTGAGGGTGGTGCGGGGGCCGTCGGGGGCGCAGTCGACGGCGATCACGTTGAGCGGGTCGCCCGCCGGGTGGGCCCAGTCGGCGGCGGTGCCGTCGAGCTGGCGCTCGGAGGGGCCGCCGAGCTGCTCCAGGACGCGCAGGCGGCTGGTGCCGAAGCCGCGGTCGGTGAGCAGGGCGGCGACGGCGGCCGGGGTGGTGGCGTCGGCGCTGAGGACGAGGACCCGGCGGCCGGGGTGCAGGGCGAGGGTGAGGGAGTCGAGGGGGCGGCCGACCAGGCTGACCACCTCGGTGGACTCCAGCGGCCAGCCGAGCCGGGCGCAGGCGAGGGAGAGCGAGGAGGGGTGGGGGTGGACGGCGAGGCGCTCGGGTCCGGCGAGTTCGGCCAGGGTGCGGCCGATGCCGTAGTACATCGGGTCGCCGCTGGCCAGGACGGCCAGGCCGCCGGGGGCGTGCTCGGCCAGCAGGGCCGGGACGGCGGGGCGCAGCGGGGAGGGCCAGGCGATCCGGGCCGCCGTCACCGAGTCCGGGAGGAGGGCGAGTTGGCGGGGGCCGCCGAGGACGGTGCGGGCCCCGGTGAGCGCGGTGCGGGCGGCGGTGGTGAGGCCGTCCCAGCCGTCGGCGCCGATCCCGACGACGGAGATCGGCGGCCCGGGGAGCGGGGCGGTGCTCAACAGGTACTCCTCGGAGGGCTTCGGAAGCGGACGCGCCACGGCGCGTCGTGACACGTCATGATCGGCCGGGCACCCGGCAGCCTACCCGGGGCCCCGGGCGGGGTGCCGGGGCGGTGGCGGGGCGGTGACGCGAAGGGGGCGGAGAAGAGTGCCGAGGTCGCGTGCCAAGGGTCGGTAAAGGATTGCCTGACGGCCCATCAGGGCCCTTGACGGTCAAGTGGTCTAGTCCAACTATGGGCGATGTCCATCCGACCGGGACGCACTGTGGGGGTGTCTGATCCGGGCGGCGGGCGCCTACTGCCCTGCCCATGTCACCCGGACACCCCCGGACCCGCGTACGGCGACCGTGCCTCCCTGCACCGCCGTCCCGCCTCCCATCCGATGACTTCACGTCTGCTGGAGAACCCCCATGCGCCCAGGTAGACCACTCCGTGCCCTGGTGGCCGCCTTCGCCACCCTGGCCGCCTCGGCCGGTCTGATGACGGCCGGCACCACCACCGCCCAAGCGGCCGCCACCCCACTGCCGGCCCGCGTCTTCGCCCCCTACTTCGAGGCCTGGACCGGGCAGAGCCCGGCCACCCTGGCCGCGCAGTCCGGTGCCAAGCACCTCACGATGGCGTTCCTGCAGACCGCCGCCAAGGGGTCCTGCACACCGCTCTGGAACGGCGACACCTCGATGCCGGTCTCGCAGTCCGTCTTCGGGGCCGACATCGCCGCCATCCGCGCCAACGGCGGCGACGTCATCCCGTCCTTCGGCGGCTACACGGCCGACAACACCGGCACCGAACTGGCCGACAGCTGCACCGACGTCAACCAGATCGCGGCCGCCTTCGAGTCGGTGATCACCACCTACGACGTCAGCCGGATCGACCTCGACATCGAGGACAACTCGCTGACCAACACGGCCGGCATCGACCGCCGGAACAAGGCGATCAAGCTGGTCCAGGACTGGGCCGCCGCCAACGGCCGCTCGATCCAGTTCTCCTACACCCTGCCGACCACCACCAGCGGGCTGGCGGCCAGCGGGCTCAAGGTGCTGCGCAACGCGATCAGCAACAACGCCCGGATCGACGTCGTCAACCAGATGACCTTCGACTACTACGACAACGCCGCGCACGACATGGCCGCGGACACCAAGACCGCGACCACCGGCCTCTACAACCAGCTGGCCTCGCTCTACCCGTCCAAGACCCCGGCCCAGCTCTGGGCGTCGATCGGCATCATCGAGATGATCGGCATCGACGACTTCGGCCCCGCCGAGACCTTCACCGTGGCCAATGCCACCGAGGTCTACAACTGGGCGCTCTCCAAGGGCGTCAACACGCTCTCCTTCTGGGCGCTCCAGCGGGACAACGGCGGCTGCCCCGGCACGGCTGGCTCGGACAGCTGCTCCGGCATCCAGCAGGGCACCTGGGACTTCACCCGGATCTTCGCGCCCTACACCAGCGGCACCACCACCCCGGCCGACGACTTCTCGGTGACCGCCTCCCCGGCCGCCGGCTCGGTGCAGGCCGGCTCCGCCACCACGGCGGGCATCGCCACCGCCGTCACCTCCGGCTCCGCGCAGAACGTCGCGCTGACCGTCACCGGTGCCCCGGCCGGGGTCACCGCGAGCGTCAGCCCGTCCTCGGTCACGGCCGGCGGCAGTGCCATGCTCTCGGTCTCCACCACGGCCGCCACCGCCCCGGGCAGCTACCCGCTGACCGTCACCGGCACCGGCGCCTCCGGCACCCACAGTGCCACCTACACCCTGACGGTGACGGGCGGTCAGCCCGGCAACGACTTCTCGCTGGCGGTCAGCCCGGCGGCGGGTTCGGTGCAGGCGGGCGCCTCGACGACGGCCGCGCTCTCCACGGCCGTCACCTCCGGCTCCGCGCAGAGCCTGGCGCTGACCGTCACCGGTGCCCCGGCCGGGGTCACCGCCACCGTCAACCCCGGTACGGTGAACGCCGGTTCGGGGGCGACGCTGTCGGTGGCGACCACCGCCGCGACCGTGCCGGGCAGCTACGTGCTGACCGTCAAGGCCACCGGCGCCTCCGGCAGCCACACCGCCACCTACACCCTGACGGTCACCGGCACCGCCCCGACCGGCCTGGTCAACGGCGGCCTGGAGACCGGCGGCCTGGCCCCGTGGAGCTGCCAGCCCGGCGGCGCGGTGGTCTCCACCCCGGCCCACAGCGGCTCGTACGCGCTGCAGGCCGCGGCCACCGGCTCGCAGAACGGCCAGTGCTCGCAGACCGTCACCCTGGCCCCCAACACCAAGTACACGCTCACCGGCTGGGTCCAGGGCAACTACTCCTACCTCGGCGTCAGCGGCGGCGCCACCGCCTCCACCTGGACCCCGGGCTCGTCCTCCTGGACCAAGCTCACCGTCCCCTTCACCACCGGGGCCAACGGCACCGTCACCGTCTACCTGCACGGCTGGTACGGCCAGGGCAGCGTCTACGGCGACGACTTCTCCATCGCCTGAGCACCGCCCCGCACCGCATCGCACGGCCCCGCACCAACGGGCCCGGACCTCGGCAGCCAGCCGGGGTCCGGGCCCGCCGTGCGCCGTGCGTCGCGTGCGGGGGCGTCAGGCGAGGGTGAGGAAGAGCTTCTCGAGCTCCGCCTCGGTGAGCGGCTGGGAGCCGTCCTCGGACTCGCCGTTCAGGCACTGCCGCATGCCGCTGGCCACGATCTTGAACCCGGCCCGGTCCAAGGCCCGTGAGACGGCGGCCAGTTGGGTCACCACGTCCTTGCAGTCGCGGCCCGCCTCGATCATCGCGATGACCCCGGTCAGCTGGCCCTGGGCGCGGCGCAGCCGGTTCAGGACGGCCGCCTGGGCCTCTTCTTCCACCTTCACCGGGATCCTCCTCCGTACGGCGGCGTGGATGGACCGCCCAGGATACCCCAGTGGGTATGGTGGGCGGGCAGTGCGTCCGACCGCCCGGGGGCGTTCATCCGGCGTTGCCGGGGCGGCCACCCCCGTTCCCCAGCCTTCCGCGAGGCGCGGCCCGCCGCCGGACGGGTGGCGGGAACTGACGAATCCCCCGGGAGTCGGCATGGAACGTCGCAACTTTCTCCGCACCGCCGTGATCGGCGGCTCGGCCGCCGCGTTGGGCGGCACCCTCTGGCGCGGGGCGGCCACCGCCGCACCGGCCCAGCCCGCCCCGGGCCCGTACGGCGCGCTCGGCGCGGCGGACGCGAACGGCATCCAGCTCCCGGCCGGGTTCACCAGCCGGGTGATCGCCCGGACCGGCCAGAAGGTGGCCGGCACCGCCTACACCTGGCACAGCGCGCCGGACGGCGGTGCGGTCTTCGCGGACGGCAGCGGCTGGATCTACGTCTCCAACTCGGAGATCAGCGGCACCGGCGGCGCGGGCGCGGTGACGTTCGACTCCTCGGGCCAGATCACCGGCGCCCACCGGATCCTGTCCAACACCAACGTCAACTGCGCCGGCGGCAAGACCCCGTGGAACACCTGGCTGTCCTGCGAGGAGGTCAGCCTCGGCTACGTCTACGAGACCGACCCGTGGGGGGTGAACGCGGCGGTCCGCCGTCCCGCGCTCGGCCGGTTCAAGCACGAGGCCGCCGCGGCCGACCCGGACCGCCAGGTCGTCTACCTGACCGAGGACGAGAGCACCGGCTGCTTCTACCGCTTCCGCCCGACCACCTGGGGCGACCTCTCCAGCGGGACGCTGGAGGTGATGGTCGGCGGTACCGGCACCTCCGGGCCGGTGAGCTGGGCGGTGGTGCCGGATCCGGACGGCCAGCCCACCACCACCCGCAGCCAGGTCTCCGGGGCGAAGAAGTTCAACGGCGGCGAGGGCTGCGTCTACGCGGCCGGCACCTGCTGGTTCACCACCAAGGGCGACAACCGGGTCTGGGCCTACGACGCGGTCAACCAGAGCATCTCGCTCGCCTACGACGACTCGCTGGTCACCACCGGCACCGCCCCGCTCACCGGCGTGGACAACGTGACCAGGGCCGGCTCCGGCGACCTCTACGTGGCCGAGGACGGCGGAAACATGGAGATCTGCCTGATCACCCCGGCCGACACCATCGCCCCGTTCCTGCGGATCACCGGCCAGTCCGCCTCGGAGATCACCGGCCCGGCCTTCTCCCCGGACGGCTCCCGGCTGTACTTCTCCAGCCAGCGCGGCACCAGCGGCAGCTCCTCGGGCGGCATCACCTACGAGGTGACCGGCCCGTTCCGGACCTGAGCACGCACGGGGGCGGGGGGGGGGGGGGGGGGGGGCCCGCCCCCCCCCCCCCCCCCCCCCCCCCCCCGTGCGCGCTCAGTCGCCGATCCCCGGGAAGAGGTCGAGGAAGGGCTGCGCGGTGACGGACAGGCCCCGGCCGAAGGGGTTGTCGAAGTCCCAGATCAGGAAGAGCAGGAAGGCGATCAGCGCGCTGAACGCGGCCGCCAGGAACAACTCCCGCCCGGAGCGCCGGATCTGGAGGGTGAAGAGCATGCCGACGGTGACCACCGCGCCCGCCAGCAGGCCGAACCAGACCACGCCCGGCATGGTCGGACCGGCGTTCTGGCCGCGGGAGTTGCGGGCCTCGTCGGCGGCCGCGACCCGGTCCACCATCGGCTGGTAGGCCTGGTTCTCCAGCTCGGTCTGCGGGGTGCGCTCGGTGACGGTGCGGCGGAGCTGGGCCAGCTTCTCGGTGCCCTCGGGGGAGAGGCTCTCGTGCTGCTCCATGTAGGACCACTCGGTGTCCACGATGAAGGAGACGTAGGCGTTCACCTCGGCGCGCACCTTGTCGCGGTCGGCGGCGGGCAGCACCTCGGCCCGGGCGCTGACCTCGTGCAGGGCCTGGGCCTCGCGCAGCGCGTCGGCCTGGGCGGAGCCGCGGGCCTCCCAGACGCCCGCGATGGCCAGGCCGAGCACGATCGCGTAGACCACGCCGATCATCATCGTCATGTACTCGATGACGTCCGGCGTCTCGGACGGGTCGTCGTCCTCGCCGACCCGCCGTTGTCGCAGGACGACGACGGCCAGCACCACGGCACAGACCGCGGCCATGGCGATGACGAGGGCCACCCACTCGGACATGAGGGAACTCCACTTCGGTGACCGGGACGGCTGTCCCGGTTGGGGACGGTCAGGGGGCTGTGGGGTGACGCCGGGTCAGCGGCGGCCTCGGCCGCTGCCGCCTCCGCGCGGGCGCAGGGCGCCTGCCGCGAGGACGGCCGGGACGGTGACCAGCAGCACCGTCCGGGTGGTCGGCATGGTGTTCCGCGCGGGCGGCTCGGCCACGGGCACGACGGCCGGCTTGCGGAAGGTCTGCGAGGGCCGGGGAGCCGGCGGCGGTGCGGGCGGGGTGGTGACGGGGGGCGGAGGCGGCGGGGGCACCACCGGCGGCGGTACCACCGCACGGGAGGGACTCGGCTTCGGGGTGGGCTTTGGGGGAGGCGGTGGTGTGGGGGCGGGTTTCGGTGGCGGGGGCGGTGTGGGGGTCGGGGTCGGCGTGGGGGTCGGTTTGGGAGTCGGGGTCGGGGTGGGCGTCGGTGTGGGGGAGGGCTTCGGGCTCGGGGTGGGGCTGGGCTTGGGCGTCGGCTTGGGGCACGGGTGGTGGTGATGGTGGTCGTGGCCCTTGCCGTGGCCCTTGCCCTTGCCGGTGCCGAGCTCGTACTCGAAGCCGACCTCCACCTCGACCGGGGAGAGGCCGACCTCGACCCGGTGGCACCAGCCGAGGTGCAGCCCGTTGTCGTGGGAGTCCCCGCCGCGGGAGGCGCCCGGGGCGGCTCCCGCCAGGGTGAAGCAGAGCGCGGTCGCGCCCAGCACGGTGGCGGCCCGTCGGACCAGCCGGCCGCGGGGCGCCGTAGGGGAAGAGTCGCTCACGTGGAAGATCACCGAGCGACCTGGCGGACAGGTTCTCCGGTTGGCCACTGAATACCTCGAAAGGGCTAACGTATGGTCAGAAAGTCTGACCACGAACCGATGGTGGCAATGCCAGGGAGGGGCCCGGGTGGTGGCGGCCACCCGGACCCCTCCGCGGGCGAGGGGGTTCAGCTCCTGCCCAACAGCTCCAGCACCCGGGCGGCCGAGGTGCCCAGGCCGGTCGGGCCGGCCGGTGGCCGCCGCACGGGGCCGGCGTCGTCGGTGGGGGCGCCGGCCGGTGCGAAGTGCCGGCGCAGCGAGGCCTCGTCGTAGCGGTGGCACTCCTGGTGCCACTTCAAGATGCCGTACATCCAGTGCCGGAGCTCCTGGGTGTACTCGTCCACCGCTGCCCTGGCCTCCTGCGGAAGGTCCAACTGGGTGTAGAGCAGCGGGAGTTCGTTCCGGGACAGGTGCTCGAACTGGTGCATGCGCTCGGTGGTGAGGTCGTGCACGACGGCGACGGCCTGCTCCCGTTCGCAGTCCAGGAAGTTCTGCACCACCACCACGGCGTTGTGCAGCTCGCCCTCGAACTCGACCTCCTTCTGGTACGAGTGCAGGTCGTTGACCAGCGTGCAGTAGTCGAAGGCCGCCGCCTCCAGCTCGGTGAGCGGCGAGGCGGCGAACACCTCGGCGGGGACGGCGTCGGTGCGGCCGAGCCGGAGCAGGCTGCGGGTGAGGTCGGAGCCGAAGGTGAGGCGGCGCATCTCGAGGTAGTCCACCGGGTCCGGCACGTGGTTCTGGATCTGGTTGGTCAGCTCCCAGAGCCAGCTCTCCAGCATCCGGACCACGCCGGACCGGAAGGACCGCCGCTGCTCGGGCGTCAGGGGTGCGCCGGTGCGCTGCCAGAGGTCCGCCAGGCTGATCTCGGCCGGGTGCGGGCCGGGCAGCGCCGGGCCGCCCTCCAGCGGCATCATCGCCAGCAGCCGCTCGTGCATCAGCCGGGCCCCGGCCATGTCGTGGCCCCGGCCGTAGACCAGGGGGTAGTAGTCGTCCACCCAGGTGCCCCAGGTCAGCCAGGCGCTGGTGAGGTCGAGCTCCTCGGCGGTGGCGCGCGGCTGCATGCCGGCCGAGCAGAGCGGGAAGTCGAAGGCGCGCAGCATCTCCTCCGTCCACAGCCCGGCACCGGGCACCCCCGGCACCTCGTCGAGCAGGCCGGTCCGGCGCGACCAGGCGACGGTGTTCTCCCGGGAGCGCTGGAGGTGCGGGTTGAGCACGTTGCCGAACGGCATCCGGAACTCCGGGAGTTCGGTGGGCCCGACCTGCTGGAAGGGGGTGTAGGAGAAGGAGCGCAGCCGGGCCGGCATGGTGTCGGCCACCGAGGCGAAGAGCCGGGCGGCCGAGGTCCCGAGCCCGGCCGGGCCGCCGAGCACGCCCGTGCCGAGGTCGGCCTCCGCGTTCATGTAGCGGCTGGAGCGCATGTGCCACTCGTGGCCGCCGGACTGCCAGTCCTGGAGGCCCTTGACGTACGCGAAGACGTCGGCGGCGGCCCGCGCGTCCATCCCGCGGTCGGCCAGCAGGGCCGGGACCTCGGTCAGCGCGGTGTGCTCGAACTGCTGGAGCCGGGAGGTCAGCAGGTCGTTCAGGCGCTCCGCCGCCTCCTGCGTGGAGCAGCCCAGGAAGGTCTCCAGCACCAGGACGCCGTTGGAGAGTTCGCCCTCCTCCTCGACCTCGCGCTGGTACGAGAAGAGGTCGTTGCGCAGGTGCACGGCGTCCGAGAAGGTGTCCCGGAGCACCTCCATCGGCCGGGTGGCGGCGATCTCCGCGGGCACCTCGGCCCCGGCCGCGTGCTCGATCAGGCCGGCCGACCAGGGGGCGCCGCCGACCTTGCGGCGCATCGCGATGTACTCGACCGGGTTGGATACCCGGCCCCGCTCGATGTTGGAGAGCTCCCACATCGACTCGTTCAGCAGCGCCTCGGTGGCGAGGGCGAAGCGCCGGCGCCAGTCGGCGGACATGGCCGGGACGGAGCGGGCCCAGAGGTCGGCCAGGCCGGCCTCGACCGCGTTGGTCGGCTCGGGGTACCCCTGGGAGTCGTCCAGCGGCATGAAGGCGGCCAGCCGGTCGAGGTAGGCCTTGCCGCCGGCCAGGTCCCGGGTGCGCTTGAAGATGTCCAGGAAGTGGTCGTCGAAGAAGAAGACCCAGACGTACCAGTCGGTGATCAGGCCCAACTCGGCCGCGTCGCAGTCGGGGTGGGTGTACGCGCAGAGCAGCGCGTAGTCGTGCCGGTCGAAGTCGTCCTCGTCCCAGATCCCGGAGCCCTCGATCATCACCATCTCGCGGGCCCACGCCTTGGAGTGCACCCGGGCGCTCTCCAGGTGGGGGTTGAGCCTGGCCGGGTACGGCATGTAGAAGTCCGGCAGTCGGAAGGGTTGCGCCGCCATCGGTGCCAAGCCTTTCGGGGAGTGCGCTGGAGGGGGCCCGGACACGGTGCTGGGCGGACCGGAAGGACTCCGGCCCGCCCAGCACCCGCTCATCGAGGGTCAGTCACGGCCGTTCGAGATCTGGACGTTCTCCAGGACACCCAGCGCGTCCGGCACCAGGACGGCGGCGGAGTAGTAGGCGGTGACCAGGTAGTTGATGATCGCCTTCTCGTCGATGCCCATGAAGCGGACCGACAGGCTCGGCTGGTACTCGTCCGGGATGCCGGTCTGGTGCAGGCCGATGACGCCCTGCTCGGCCTCGCCGACGCGCAGCGCGATGATCGAGCTGGTGCGCTCCTTGGTGACCGGGATCTTGTTGACCGGCAGGATCGGGACGCCGCGCCAGGCCGGCACCTTGGAGCCGTGCAGGTCGACGTGGTCCGGGTACAGGCCACGGGAGTTGAACTCGCGGCCGATGGCGGCGATGGTGCGCGGGTGGGCCAGCAGGAAGTGGGTGTCCCGGCGCATCGAGAGCAGCTCGTCCAGGTCGTCCGGGGTCGGGGCGCCGGTCTGGGCCTGGATGCGCTGCTTGAAGTCGGCGTTGTTGAGCAGGCCGAACTCCGGGTTGTTGATGAGCTCGTGCTCCTGACGCTCCTTCAGTGCCTCGATGGTGAGACGGAGCTGCTGCTCGGTCTGGTTCATCGGCTGGTTGTAGAGGTCGGCGACCCGGGTGTGCACCCGCAGCACGGTCTGGGCCACGCTCAGCTCGTACTCGCGCGGCTTGAGCTCGTAGTCCACGAAGGTGCCGGGGAGCTCGACCTCGCCCCAGTGGCCGGCCGACAGGGCGATCTCGGCCTCGCCCAGCTCGTTCTGCCGCTGCTGCGGGAGGGTGAGGAACTCGGCGATGTGGGCCTGGAGTTCGGGGGACTGGTCGAGCACCGCCTGGAAGTCGGAGCGGCTCAGGGTGAGCAGGGTGCCGTTGGTGGCGGCGGTGACGGTGTAGTCCCACAGGGCGTCGGACTCGGTCAGCGCCTGCTCGCCGAAGCGGGAGCCGTCGGCCAGGACGCCGAGCTGGGTGGGCGCGTCGTAGGCGTCCAGGCCGGCCCGGCTCACCTTGCCGTGCGCCAGCAGGTGCAGCTGGTCGATGGGCTCGCCGAGCTCGGCCAGCACCTCGCCGGCCCGGAACTCGCGCTGCACGCAGCGGTCGGCCAGCGCGACCAGCACGTCCTGGTCCTCGAAGCCGCGCAGCAGGGCGAGCTCGCCGAGCTCGCCCGGGATCACCCGCACCTCGGAGCCGGTCTTCACGAAGTCGATCCGGCCGTCGCCGACGGTGTAGGTCAGACGGCGGTTGACCCGGTACGCGCCGCCCGAGGTCTGGACCCAGGGGAGCACCTTGAGCAGCCAGCGGGAGGTGATCTCCTGCATCTGCGGGGCGGACTTGGTCGTGGTGGCGAGATTGCGAGCGGCGGCGGTACCGAGGCTGAGCTGCTTCTCCGGTGCCTGAGCGTTCTCCAGGCCTGCGTCCACGGACATCTGCCGGGTTCTCCTTCATCGTGCTCGGCGGGCGTCCTGCCAGCACTGACAGGTCGTCAAAGTATGTGAATATCACCGGGCTTGGAGCAGGCCGCCGATCGCTCGGCCTTTCCCCACCCCGACCTCTGACGACCCTAGATCCACATCGCCGGGGTGGACCGGAGAGTGTCCCTCCACTCCCCCGAACGAGTGAATCACCGAGCGGGCCCGATCATGATTCGCCGCGATCTGCTCAAGGCCGTACCCGAACGGAAGTGCCCCGCAGGCCGGTCGGGCCTGCGGGGCACTGTCCTCGGGTGGTGCTCGGTACGGGTGGTGCTCAGTACTGCGTGGTGACGCTGACGCCGTCGAAGCCCTGCTGGGCGTAGAGGCTGAAGAAGACCCAGCCGGCGGGCGGGTTGACGACGGTCAGCGTCTCGCCGTTGCCGGTGTTGGTGGACTTGGCCAGGTAGGACGTGGTGGTCGCCCAGCTGGAGCCGTTGTAGTAGAGGTCGCCGTTGCCGGTGCCGCCGCTGCTGGTGACGGTGAGCTGCTGCACGCCGGCCGGCAGGTAGACGAACATGTAGCTGTAGTTGCCGGTGGTGGCCGCGACGCCGTCCCGGCGGCAGTTCTTGTCGTACTGCCGGGTGTCGGCCTGGGTGCAGAGCGGGGCCTGGGCCTGCTGGAGGCTGCCGCACCGGCCGGTGCCGCAGGCGGTCAGCCAGGCGGCGAAGTCGGCGTCGTAGCGGGTGCCGATGGTGGAGGTGAGCAGGGTGCGGGCGCCCGCCCAGTCGCCGGCCCGGTACTTGGCCAGCAGCGCGGTCATGTCCTGCGGGTGCGACTGGAGCATGTAACGGACCGCCAGGTAGCCCCAGTTGTAGATCCGGGTGGAGTCGGCGTTCTCGTAGGTGGTGTCGAAGAGGGTGCTCAGCTTGTAGGTGCCCTGGGCGGCCTGCGCGATGGCGTCGTCGTAGCGGACGCCGCGGTAGCCGTAGGAGACGTACTCGGCGATGCCCTCGACCCACCAGACGGTCGGCGTGGACATCCCGGCATCGAAGTCGCCGGCCATGTCGTAGCGGCCGTCGAGGTAGTGGGTGTACTCGTGGTTCAGGTTCCAGATCTGGAACGTCGGGCGCTCCCAGGTGGCCTCGTGGGCGATGAAGCGGGCCTGGTTGTCGACCTTGGACGGGTCGCCCTCCAGGTACATGCCGCCGTTGTCGACCTCGATGTCGTAGATCGACCAGGCGTAGAGGCTGTAGTCGTAGTAGGAGTCGAAGACCACGACCTCGAGGCGCTTGTTCTGGTCGCCCGCGACCGGGCCGCCGTCCTTCACCAGGGCGTGGAAGTAGGCGTCCTGGTTGGCCAGGCTGGTGCAGGTGTCGGCCAGTTCGGCGGCGCTCATGTCCTGGGCCCGGACGCGCAGCGAGGGGCTGCAGGTGTGGTCCACGGTGAGGACCAGCGGGATCAGCCGGGTGGGCAGGTCGCAGATGCCGTAGAGGGCGCAGTTGCCCTTGTCCTTGTTCTCCGCGTACCAGGCCAGGTTCATGGTGAGCGGGCCGGAGGCGCCGACCAGCGGGTAACGGGCGATCAGGTCCTTGACCAACGGGCGGGCCTGGGGCCGCAGTTCGGGGAAGGAGACCAGCGAGCCGAGCTGGATGCCGATCGAGGTGGCCAGGTCGCTGCCGGTGAGACCGGCGGCGTTGCGGGTGACCAGGCCGGCCATCGCGGTGGCGAAGGACGGGTCGGCCTGGAGGGCCGCGATGAACTCGGGCAGCTCGGTGCCGCGCTCGATGACGGTGCGGGTGTTGTCCACCGCGCTCCACATCGCGCCGCCGGTGGTCGGGTCGAAGCCGTTGAGCAGCCACTTGACCACGCCGGTGTAGCGGGCGTTCTCCCGGGCGCTGTCGATCAGGGTGACGGCCTCGGCCAGGGTCTCGCCGTTGGCCTGGGTGACGTCCTTGGAGCGCGGGGCGCCGAAGAAGGCGTCCAGGGCGCCGCGGGTGGCGCTCTTCAGCGGGGCGCCGTAGGCGCCGACCCGGTCCGGGAAGCGCCACTGCACGTAGTAGCCGACCCGCAGGAAGAGCACCAGCTGGCCGATGGCGGCGTTGTTGGTGCCGTCGTAGGACGCCGAGGCGGTGCGCAGCGCGTCGGCGACGGTGGCCATCTGGTCCTCGCGGAAGACCTTGGCGGCGCCGTCGGCGTCCAGGTTGAACAGCGAGTTCACGCAGGCCACGTCCACCGACCGGACCTGCTGGACCAGCGCGGCGCCGGTCTTGGCGAAGTCGGCGGGGGAGCAGACCGCGGCGGTGAGCGCGTTCGGCGCGGAGCGCTGCGCCTTGCCCTGCTTCTCCGGCGCCGCGGCCGGGGCGGTGCCGGCCCTGGGGGAGTCCTGACCGCCGGTCAGGGCCTCGCCGGGGACCGGGCGGTGCTCGTCGGGCAGCTTCGGGGACTTCGGCAGCGGGAAGCTGCGGGGGGTCGGCCGCTCCTGCGGGGCGGTGGTGGCGGCGCGGCTCTGCGGGGCGAAGAGGCCGAGGGTCAGCAGGAACGCGAACGCCAGCGTGAGCAGACGGCCCAGCTGGGCCGTCGGTATCCGGGAGGGTCGCACGGTGGGGGCCTCCGGGCCGAGTAGTGGCCGTGCTGTTGGGGGACACGGCCGACTCAATGTGTGACATGTAAAATGGCACACCTCACACTGCGTGCGGAAGACCCGTCAGATCTCGGATGGGTATCGGAAGGGGAGGTTCCGGGTGGGCCGGGTGCCCGTTCCGGAGAACCCGCAGGGCGGCACCTGACCTGCGCCGTCGTTCCCCGGACAATCCGATGCCGGCCGGCGGGAGCCGGCCGACGGGAGCCGGGCGGCGCCTCAGGGGATCGGCGGGCGGGCCGGGCCGGGGCCGAGGGTGGTGGTGCCCGGCGCGGCGCGGTGGCCGAGGCCGGTCCGGTAGACGTCCAGGGCCTGTTCGGTGCGGCCGGTGCGGCGCAGCAGGTCGCCGAGCAGGCGGCAGAGGTCGGCCAAGTCGCCCGCCGCACCGGTCTGTTCGAGCAGCGAGAGGGCGTTGACGTAGTGCTCCTCGGCGGTCTCGGGGTCGCCATCCTCCTCGGCGACCAGGCCGAGCAGCCGGTGGGCGCCGGCCGCGTGCACCGCGCCCCGGCCCGGCCCCAGCGGCAGCAGGGCGTGCAGCAGCTCGGCGGCCTCCTGCCGCCGCCCCCGGCGGCGCAGCACGTCGGCCAGCTCCACGTCCACCTGCTGGGTGAACAGCTCGGCCCCGTGTGCGGCCAGCATGGCCCGGGCGGTGCGCAACTCCCGCTCCGCGCTGCCGAGTTCGCCGTCCTGGGCCAGTACGTAGCCGCGCATCCAGTGGCACTTGGCCAGGTCGGAGCCGAGCCGCAGGTGCTGGTAGAGCTCCTGTGCCTTGGCCAGTGAGGCGTCCGCCTCGGCGGCCCGGCCCTCGGCGATCAGGGTGCGGGCGACGCTGCGGTGCAGGCCGGCCACCAGGACCGGGTCGGTGGCGACGGGGGCCAGCGCCAGGGCCAGTTCGGCGGCCTGGGCGGCCCGGGCGTGCGCGCCCATGTCCATGTACGGGCCGATCACGGCGGAGTAGAGCAGCAGCAGGGCGTCCGGGTCGGGCAGTCCGGCCGCGTTGAGCCGGTCGATCGCGGTCTCCAGCAGGTAGCAGGCGTAGCGGAGTTCACCGGCCAGCAGGTGGGCCACCGCCCGCCCCCGGACGGCGGCCGCCCGGCGCGCCGGCGGCCCGTCGGCCAGCAGCCGCTCGGCCGCCTCGAAGTGCTCCCTCGCCCGCTCCAACTCCCCGCTCTCCAGGGCGCATTCGCCGAGGCCGAGGAGGGCCGGGGGGATCAGCTCGGCCACCCCGTACCGCTCGGCCCGCTCCAGCACGGCGGCGAAGCGGGCGGCGGCCCCGGCGCGGTCCCCGGTGGCCAGCTCGCCCTGCGCCTCGGTGAGGTCCAGCCGCAGTCCGGTGGCCAGATGGGCGGGGCGGCCGGTGGCCAGCTCGTCGTGGGTCACCCCGAGCCGCTCCGCCAGGTAGCGCAGCGCGGCCTCGGAGGGGCGGACCCGGCCGGCCTCCAGGGTGGAGACGTAGGCGGCGGTGTAGCCCTCGCCGGCCAGCGTGCGCTGGGTCAGGCCCCGGTCGCGGCGCAGCTGTTGGAGCCGCTGCCCGATCACGGCCGGTTCGTCCTGCTCCGTCACGTCCGTCCCCCTGTCGGTGGTGGGCTGCTGGTCCTGCTCGTTCCGCCGCCCCATTGTCGGGGGCCGGACGGGTGCCCTACATTAACTCACCGCTTAAGTGTGATTAACCATCAACTTACTCCCGCCGGAGGTCCGTTCGTGCCCTCGCCCAGGATCGTCCCGTCCGTGCTGGCCACCGCCCTGCTGGCCGGCCTCGCCCTCGCGTCCCCCGCCACCGCCGCCCCCGCTCCGGCCCCGGTCGCCCGCCACCAGGTGGAGACCTTCGCCGAGGACGGCACCATAGGCCGCGCCGAGGTCCCCGTCACCCATGCCAAGGCCGCCCCGCAGCGCCTCGCCGCCCCCGTGCTCGGCGACGGCGACGTCTCCACCATCGTGCAGAACGGCTCCACCGCCACCAAGCTCGACGTGGTGGTGATCGGTGACGGCTACACCGCCGCCGAGCAGGGCAAGTTCCACACCGACGCGGCCGCCAAGTGGCAGGAGATCACCGCCGTCGAGCCCTACGCGAGCTACCGCTCGCTCTTCAACGTCTGGGCGGTGGACGCCGTCTCGGCCGAGTCCGGCGTCACCGGCGACCCGGACCGCACCACCACCCGGACCACCGCCCTCGGCTCGTACTTCTGGTGCGGCGACGTCGAGCGGCTGCTCTGCGTCGACACCGACGCGGTCGAGCGCTACGCCGCCAAGGCCCCCGCCGCCGACCTGGTCATCGTGGTCGCCAACAGCGCCAAGTACGGCGGCGCAGGCTACAACGACGTCTCCTCCGAGCTCGGGTACTCCGGCATCGCCACCGTCGCCGGCGGCAACGCCAAGTCCGGCCAGATCGCCGTGCACGAGACCGGGCACTCGCTCGGCAAGCTCGCCGACGAGTACTGGTACGAGGGCCAGGGCACCTACACCGGCAAGGAGCCGGCCGAGACCAACATCAGCAAGCAGACCCTGGCCCAGATGAAGCGCACCAAGACCAAGTGGTACCGCTGGCTCGGCCAGACCTCCCCCGACGGCGGCACCGTCGGCGCCTACCAGGGCGGCGGCTACTACCCCACGGGGCTCTACCGCCCCACCGACAACTCGATCATGCGGTCGCTCGGCCGCGAGTTCAACCTCCCCGGCCGGGAGGCGATGATCGCCGGCTTCCACCGCTACGCCACCACGCTGGCCAGCACCACCCCCACTACCGCCCCGCTCGACGCCGCGGCCGTGGTCACCGTCGAACTCCCCACCCCGGGAACGCGGTTGCGCTGGTACCTGGACGGCCGCGAGCTCATCGGCCTGCGCGACCGCACCACCGTCCGCACCGCCGACCTGCACCTCGGCAAGGGCCAGACCCGCGAGCTCACCGCCCGGGCCACCGACCCGACCCCGGCCGTGGCCGACCCCGACCTCAAGCTGCTGCTCACCGACACCCTCACCTGGCAGGTCACCCGCTGACCTCCGCCGACCGGGCCGGTGCCGCACGGCGCTCCCCGCCGCGCGGCACCGGCCCCGCCCGCTGGTGCGAACCTACGGCCCCCGGTCCGGGCCCCCGCCGATCTGTGGTCAACTCGCCCCATTCCGCCCGGTGCTGACGCCTCGTTAGCGTCCGTCCACATGACCATCGAAGAGGTGCGGGCGCGGCGGCGGACGGGCGGGGTGCCCCAGGTGCTGGGGGCCGCGGTGCTCTGGGGGACGGTCGGCCCGGCCCAGGTGCTGGCCGCCTCCACCGCCGCCCCGGCGGCGATCGGCGCCGGGCGGATGCTGCTCGGCGGCCTGGTGCTGGCCCTGTGCACCGTCCGCCCGAAGGGCCTGCGCACCCTCGCCCGCCCCGGCGTCCGCCGCTGGCTGCTGCTGAGCGTCCTGGTGACCGCCGCCTTCCAGCTCTGCTTCCTGGAGGCCGTCGACCGCACCGGCGCCGCCCTCGCCACCGCCGCCGCCTTCGGCACCACCCCGGTGGCGGCCGGCCTGTGCGCCCGCGCCCTCGGCACCGAGCGCCTGACCCCGGCCTGGTGGCGCGGCACCGCCCTGGCCGTGGCGGGCATCGCCCTCCTCCTGGCACCGGGCGGCGGGGCCCGCGCCGACCTCACCGGCGTCCTGCTCGCGGTGGCCGCCGGCGTGAGCTTCGCCGTCTACATCGCGGCCACCGGTCCGCTCACCCGGCACGGCGGGGACCCGTCCGCGGCCGCGCCGGTCAGCGTGCTCGGCGCGGGCCTGCTGGTGCTGCCCGCCCTGCTGGCCGCCCCCGAGGGACTGGCCACCCCCCGCACCGCGGCCCTGGTCGCCTGGCTCGCGCTCGGCACCACCGCCCTCGGCTACCTGCTCTTCACCCGGGGCGTCGGCCGGGTCGGCGCCGCCACCGCCGCGACCCTCAGCCTGGCCGAACCGCTGGTCGCCGCCCTGCTCGGCCTGCTGCTCGGCGAGCGCCCCGGCCCGGCCGCCGTGCTCGGCCTGGCCCTGCTGCTCGGCGGTCTGGTCCTGGTCTCCCGGCCGGGGCGCGGTGCGCCCCGGGGCCCTCAACGGTCCTGATAGCCCGCCATGGCGGCCCGCACCCGGTCCGAGAAGAACAGCGGCCCGACCGCGTCCGCGTGCGCCATCCCCTCCGAGGTCAGCCGCAGCGCCGCACCGTCCACCAGCCACACCCAGCCGCGCTCCACCAGCTGCGCGAACTCCGCCGCGAAGTCCTCCTCCGGCCCGGTGCCGAACAGCGCGCGGTAGCCGTCGACCGCCAGCCCGTCCGCGTCGAGCAGGCGTTGCAGCACGTGCATCCGGCGCCGCTCCCCGCCGTCCATCCGGTAGGCCCACTGCGCCCGGCGGAACTCCTCGGTGGGCGTGGCGATGTACTCGTCGATGATCCGCCGCACCTCCGGCACGGCCACCGCGTAGTCCGTGGTGTAGTGCAGGCCGGTGGTGAACGAGCGGGCGCCGACGCCCAGTCCGACCATCCCGGCCTGCTGGTTGTACTCGGCGATCCCGGCCCCGCCGGCCCCCTCCGCCGCCGCCGTGCCGATCCGCTGGAAGACCCGCATCGAGGCCTGCCGGTACCCGGCGGCCAGCAGGTGGTCCCGGCCGTACCGGTAGAGCCGCAGCCGCTGCTCGTCCCAGCGCCGCCCGTCCCGGTCGTGCCGGGCCATCAGACCGGTCAACGGCCGCACGTACAGCGGGTAGAGGTAGACCTCCTCCGGCTCCCAGGCCAGCGCCGCGTCCAGCGAGACCCGGAAGGACTCCTCGGTCTGCCCCTCGATGCCGTAGATCAGGTCGATGTTGAGGATCGGGAAGGCCGCCTCCTTCAACCGGCCGAGCGCCGCCTCGACCTCGGCCCGCTTCTGCGGCCGCACCGCCGCCCGCGCCTCCTCGTCCAGGAAGCTCTGCACCCCGATGCTCAGCCGGGTCGCGCCCCGCTCCCGCAGCACCGCCAGCCGGTCCGCCGTCGCGGTGGCCGGCGAGGTCTCCACCGACCACGGCACCGCCCGCAGGTCGGCGCCCATCACGTCCTCGCAGACGTCCGCCAGCCGGCTCAGCTCACCCGCCGTCAGGTACGTCGGCGTCCCGCCGCCGAAGGCCGCCAGCGCGAACCGCACCGGCTCGCCCTTGGCCTCCAGCGCCTCCCTGGTCACCCGGGCCTGCCGCTCCAGCGTGCCGAGGAACGCCCCGGTCACCTCCTCCGGCGCCCCGGTGCGGGTGAAGAGGTTGCAGAAGCCGCAGCGCATCTCGCAGAACGGCACGTGCACGTAGAGCGAGAGCGCGTCCAGCCGCTCCTGCGCCCACAGCTCGCTCAGCAACGGCCGCTGCTCCAGCAGCCGGTAGGACTTCTGGTGCGGGTAGGCGTAGACGTACTGCTGGTAGGGCGAACCGGCGGCCGGCGCCCGCTCGGACCCGAGCGCAACGATCGGCAGCGAGGCGGTGGTCCCCGTCGTGGTATCCGTCATGCCCGCAACGGTATTGACGGTCCGTCAGCCCTGATCATCGGGCGATCCTTCAGAATCCCCCCGCTCCGGGCACGCCCTCCTCGGTGCTTTCACAACCTTGTCGGCCCCCGCCGCGCCGGGATAACCCTCGTACCCATGACCCGACTCCTGATCGCCGCCGGCGGTGGCGGCGACGCCATCGCCACCGCCCTGGTGCACGCCGCCCTGCACGGCCCCGACACCCCGGCCCTGGTCCTCACCTACGCCTGGGAGCGCCTGGTGGTCGACCCGCTCCCCGGCCCGCGCCGCACCACCGACTTCACCGGCCTGACCCCCGGCAGCGGGGCCCTCCGTCTGGTCACCCCGGCCACCGCGCCCCGCCCGCCGGCCGGATCGCTGCTGCCCCGGCTCGCCACCCAACTCCGGCCCGCACTCGGCCTGTTGGACCCGTACGAGGGCACCGTCGGCCTGGCCCGCCAGCTCCGCGACGCCGCGGCCCACTGCGGTGCCGACCGGATCGACCTGGTCGACGTCGGCGGCGACGTGGTGGCCGACGGCACCGAACCCACCCTGCGCAGCCCCCTCGGCGACGCCCTCGCCCTGGCCGCCTGCGCCCGCAGCGGCCTGCCCACCACCGTGCACGTGGCCGGGCCCGGCCTCGACAACGAGGTGCCGCTCCCCGTCCTGCTGCCCCGCCTCGGCCCGCCCGCCCTCCGGCTGACGGCCGCTCACACCACCGCCGTCGGCCGGGTCCTCGACTGGCACCCCTCCGAGGCCGGCGCCCTGCTGGTGGCCGCCGCCCGCGGCGTGCGCGGCGTCTGCGGCACCCGGGACGCACCCGAGCCGCTCGCCCTCACCGCCGCGAGCGCCGACGTCCACCGGCTCGCCCTCGACCGGGCGCTGGACCTCAACACGCTGGCCCGCGCCCTGCACGGCTGCACCTCGCTGGACGAGGCCGAGAAGGCGAGCGTCGAGGTCTGCGGCTTCTCCGAGATCGCCCGCGAACGCGCCCGCGCCGCCCGGGGAGAGGGCGCGGTGCCGCCCGCGCTCCCCTTCGACCCGGCCGCCTTCGCCACCTGGGAGGACGGCACGGCCGCCCTCGGCCTGGAGTACGTCACCACCCGCCGGATCACCGAGGAGCTCGACCTCACCCCGGCCGCCACCCGGGACCTGCGCACCTGGCTGACCACCGACGACCCCGGCCGGGCGGCCCCGCCGCTGTGGCGGCTGCGCCCCCGGTAGGCTGCGCCCCCAGTAGGACGTGCCCCCGGTGGGACGCGCTACGACCGGCGCTTCGGCTTGGCCCGCTTGGCCGGTGCCGCCTTCTTGGCACCGGCCCGGCCGGACTGCCCGCCCTTGCCGCCACCCTTGGCGGCGGGCTTGCCGCCCTGCTGCGGCCTGGCCCCGCCCGGCTTCTTCTTCGGCTGCTGCTTGGCCTGCTGCTGCTCCTTGGACTGCGCCGCCATGCCGCGCGAGCTGTTCACCGTCCGCCCCCGGACGATCCCGATGAACTCCTCCACCAGCTCGGTGGTCGCCTCCTCCGGCCAGGCCAGCGCGATCTGCGACTGCGGGGCGTCCGGCACCGGACGGTACGTCAGGTCCCGCCGGTGGTGCAGCCGGGCCAGCGACTGCGGCACCAGCAGCACGCCGATCCCGGCCGCCACCAGCTCGATCGCGTCCGCCGTGGTGGCCGGCCGCTCGAAGGCCGGGCGGCCCGGCAGCTCCTGCCAGCCGAGGGTGTCGTCCAGCGGGTGCAGCACGATCTCGTCCGCCACCTCGGCGAGCTCCACCTCGTCGAGGGCCGTGAGCAGGTGGTCCTTCGGGACCACCACCACGGTGGTCTCGGTGTAGAGCGGGATCGCGCTCAGCACCGACCGGTCCACCGGCTGCCGCACCAGACCGGCGTCCGCCAGCCCGTCCCGCAGCGTCGCCGACCCCTCCGGCGCGTCCACCTGCACCAGCGTGAGCGGCACCTGCGGGAGCCGCTCACCCCAGACCCGCACCCACTTGGTCGGGGTCACGCCCGGAACGTACGCCAGCCGGAAGGAAGGGGAGGGAACCACCTGCGAGTCAGTCACCCCGCCAGGCTACCGACCCCCGTGCCCGTCGCCGACCACCGCCGTGACCGGGGCGGCTGTCCGATTCCCTTACCCTTGTCCCCATGACATCGCTCAATTCCAAGACCTCCCAGCAGATGAAGCCGGCCACCGCGGCCAAGAAGCTCGGTGTGTACCTCCCGGCCACCCCTGCCGAGTTCCAGGAGGGCGTCGTCACCCGCGACGAGCTGAACGCGCTCCAGACCAACCCGCCGGCCTGGCTCACCGAGCTGCGCCAGAACGGTCCGCACCCGCGCCCGGTGGTCGCCGCCAAGCTCACCGTCTCCATCGCCGGCCTGGCCCGCGGCGGCGTCACCGACGCCCTGACCACCGAGCAGATCGAGGCCATCAAGGCCGAGAACCCGCTCTGGCTCCAGCACGAGCGCGCCTCCCTGGTCGACGTCCGCAAGGAGACCAAGCGCATCAAGGAGAAGAACGAGCAGAAGGCCGCCGACACCAAGAAGGCCTGACGCTCCACCAGCACCACCCCGGCCCGGGACACTTCGAGGTCCCGGGCCGCTCCGCGTCCCGGGGGCCGTCCCCTAGGCTCCGGCCATGGACGCACACCTCAGCCAGGTCGTGGTGGACTGCCACGACCCGCGCGGCCTCGCCCGCTTCTGGGCCGCGCTGTTCGGCACCGCCCCCGTCGACCGTGCCCGGGGCTGGTCCCACGTCGACCTCCCCGGCGGCGGACGCCTCGCCTTCCAACCCGTCCCGGAACCCCGGACGGCCAAGAACCGGCTGCACCTCGACATCGCCGTCGGCGACCTCCCCGCCGCCGTCCGGCTGGCCGTCTCCCTGGGGGCCGCCGCCACCGGCGGGACCGTCACCGACGACCAGGGCTCCTTCCGCACCATGGCCGACCCGGAGGGCAACGCGTTCTGCTTCGTCACCGCCTGACCCGGCTACCCGCTCCAGTGGCGGGCGGCGTGGGCGAGCGCGGGTCCGTCCAGCTCCGCGACCAGCCGCTCGAAGAGGCGGACGGCGGCGGGGCCGCTCCAGTCCTCGGTCAGCACCTCGGGCGGCAGGCCCGGGTCGCGGAACGGGAGCTTGCGCCAGTGGTCGACCACCGAGAGGTAGCTGACGAAGGCCTGCGCGTCGTCGGCGGCGGGGCCGGCCGGAAGGTCCCCGTACTCCTCGATGAAGGCACGGTAGCGCCGGTCGATCTCGGCGAGGTCCCAGCCGTTGCCGACCATGCTGGTGAGCTGCTGGCCCCCGACGTGGTCGCCGACGAAGACGGCGCACTGGCCGGTGAGGTCCAGTTCGGCGATGGCGCGCCGGGCGGCGGGGAGCATCCGGGCGGGCGCGATCCACACCGCCGCGCCGATGTTGCCGAAGCCGAGCGCGGCCAGGTGCGCGGTCAGCTTGTGGCGCACCGCGCGGGCCGACTCCGGCACCGAGAAGTTGACGAGGCACCAGCCGTCGCCGAGGTCGGCGGGCTGCCGCGCGTGCCAGATCACCTCGTCACCGGCCGCGAGCGCCTCCAGCGCGGCCGGCGTCAGCGCGTAGCCGCGCAGGCCGGAGCGGGACTCCGACTCCAGCCAGCCGCGCTTCTTCAGCCGGAAGACCGCCGTCCGGACGCTGGACGCGTCCAGGCCCGCCTGGGCGAGGAGCTCCACCGTGCCCGCGATCGGCATCCAGTTGCCGAGGGGACGGACCACCGCGCCGAGGAAGCTCACGAGCAGGGTCCGGGAACGGCGGGCGGCGGCCGGGGGCTGGGCGCTCTTCGTCTCGCTCATCCGGTTCAGTATCACCGACGCGGCCGTTCATGATTTCATCGGCCCGCTCCGGTGCCCGCTCCGGTGCCGGTGCCGGTGCCGGCGCCGGTGTCGCTGCTGGCCCCGGAGCCCGCGCCGGGCGTCCACCGCTGGTGCACCCGGTCCACGGCCCCCTCGCGCAGCAGCTCCAGCCGCGGCGGGACGCGGTCGGTCCGTGAGGTCGGCGGCCTGCGGCGGCCCGCGTCCCACTGGACCGGCCAGTCGGCGCCCGCGCCCCGGTACTCCTGCTCGGCGGCGGCCTGCAAGGTCCACTGCGGGTTGTAGAGGTGGGTGCGGCCGAGCGCGCAGAGGTCCGCCCGCCCGGCCAGCAGGATGGAGTTGACGTCGTCGTAGGAGGAGATCGCCCCGACCGCGATCACCTTGACCCCGGCCGGCCCGGCCACCCGGTGGCGGATCTTGTCGGCGAACGGGGTCTGGTACGAGCGGCCGTAGGCGGGCCGCTCGTCCTGGGTGACCTGCCCGGAGGAGACGTCGATCGCGGCGGCGCCGTGTTCGATGAACGCGCGGGCGATCTCCACGGCGTCGTCCTCGGTGTTGCCGTCCGGCACCCAGTCGGTCGCCGAGATCCGGACGGTCACCGGCACCTCGGCGGGGACGGCCCGGCGCACGGCGTCGAAGACCTCCAGCGGGAACCGCAGCCGGTTCTCCAGGGAGCCGCCGTACTCGTCGGTGCGCCGGTTGGCGACGGGGGAGAGGAAGGAGGAGAGCAGGTAGCCGTGGGCGGCGTGCACCTCGACCAGGTCGAAGCCGGCCGCCACCCCGCGCCCGGCGGCCGCGGCGAAGTCGGCGACCACCTTGTCCATGTCCGCGCGGGTGGCCTCCCGCGGGAGGTGGCAGCCGGGGCCGTAGGGGAGCGCGGACGGGCCGATCACCTCCCAGTTGCCCCCGTCGAGCGGGCGGTCGATGCCCTCCCACATCAGCCGGGTCGAGCCCTTGCGGCCGGAGTGGCCGAGCTGCAGGCCGATCCGGCCGGTGGAGCGCTCGTGGACGAAGTCGGTGACCCGGCGCCAGGCCTCCGACTGCCGGTCGGTCCACAGCCCCGGGCAGCCCGGGGTGATCCGGCCCTCGGGGGAGACGCAGACCATCTCGCTCATCACCAGGCCCGCTCCGCCGAGCGCCTTGGAGCCCAGGTGCACCAGGTGGAAGTCGCCGGGCACCCCGTCCACCGAGGAGTACATGTCCATCGGGGAGAGCACGATCCGGTTCTTGAGCTCCAGGCCGCCGATCGTCACCGGCTGGAACATCGCCGGGGCCGGCCCGGCCGCCCGCTCGTGCCGGGCGAACTCGCTCTCCATCAGGGCGGCGAAGCCGGCGTCCCGCTCCCGGAGGTTCTCGAAGGTGATCCGCCGGGACCGGGTCAGCAGGTTGAAGGCGAACTGGGCCGGGGCCTGCTCCGCGTACATCCCGATGTTCTCGAACCACTCCAGCGAGGCCTGCGCGGCACGCTGGGTCGACTCGACCACCGGCTTGCGCTCGGCCTGGTACGCCGTCAGGGCCCCGTCCACCGTGGGGTGTTCGTGCAGGCAGGCGGCCAGCGCGAGGGCGTCCTCCATGGCCAGCTTGGTGCCCGAGCCGATCGAGAAGTGGGCGGTGTGGGCGGCGTCGCCGAGCAGCACCACGTTCCCGTCGGACCACCGCTCGTTGCGGACGGTGGTGAAGTTGAGCCACCGCGAGTTGTTGGTGAGGACCCGGTGGCCCCCCAGCTCCTCGGCGAAGAGCTCGCGGATCCGCTCGACCGCGTCCTCGTCCGAGGCCCCCGGCGGCAGCTCCCGGCCGTCGGCCTGGTCGAAGCCGGCCCGCCGCCAGACCTCCTCGTGCATCTCGACGATGAAGGTCGAGCCGGAGTCGGAGTACGGGTAGCCGTGGATCTGCACGGTGCCCCACTCCGTCTGCTTGACGAAGAACTGGAAGGCCTCGAAGACCAGGTCGGTGCCGAGCCAGATGTACTTGTTCCGCCGTCGGTCCAGCGTCGGCCGGAAGACGTCGGCGTACTTGGTGCGGATCGCGGAGTTCAGCCCGTCGGCGGCGACGACCAGGTCGTACGAGGCCCGCAGCCCGTCCACGTCGGGCACCGCGGTGCGGTAGTGGACGGTGACGCCGAGCTCGGCGGCCCGCCGCTGGAGGATCCCGAGCAGGTCCTGCCGGCTCATCGCGGCGAAGCCCTGGCCGCCCACGGTGAACCGGTGGCCGTCGAACTCGATGTCCACGTCGGTCCAGCGGGCGAACCGGCTCTCCATCGCGGCGTGCACGACCTCGTCGGCGTTGTCGATCCCGCTCAGGGTCTCGTCGGAGAACACCACGCCGAAGCCGAAGGTGTCGTCCGGCGCGTTGCGCTCCCAGACGGTGATCTCGTGCGCGGGGTCGAGCCGCTTCATCAGGGCGGCGAAGTACAGGCCCCCCGGCCCTCCGCCGGCGATGGCGATCCTCATGCCCGGTCCTCCGCTGTCTGGTCCTTCGCCGTCTGGTCCTTCGCCGTCTCGTCCGCCGCCTGCTCCCGCACGATCCGGCGGAGCTTGAAGTGCTGGAGCTTGCCGCTGGGGTTGCGCGGCAGCGCGTCGACGAAGCGCACGTCGCGCGGGTACTTGTAGGGGGCGATCAGCCGCTTGACGTAGTCCTGGATCTCCCGGGCCTTCGCCGCGTCACCGGCCACCCCCTCGCGGAGCACCACGAACGCGCAGACCACCGAGCCCCGCGCCGGGTCGGGGGCACCGACCACCGCCGTCTCGGCCACGTCCGGGTGGGTGACCACCGCGGCCTCGACCTCGGGGCCGGCGATGTTGTAGCCGGAGGAGACGATCATGTCGTCGCTGCGCGCCTGGTACCAGAAGTAGCCGTCCTCGTCGCGGACGAAGGTGTCGCCGGTGACGTTCCAGCCGTTCAGGACGTAGTTCGCCTGCCGCTCGTCGTCCAGGTAGCGGCAGCCGACCGGGCCGATCACGCCGAGCCGCCCCGGCACACCGGGTTCGGCCTCCTCGCCGTCCGGGCCCAGCACGGTGGCGCGGTAGCCGGCCACCGGGCGGCCGGTCGCCCCCGGGCGGATGTCCGCGCCGTCGGCCGAGATGAAGATGTGCAGCAGCTCGGTGGCGCCGATCCCGTCGATCACCTCCAGACCGAGCTCCTCGCGCAGCCGCTCCCAGAGCGCCAACGGGATGTGCTCGCCCGCGCTGACCGCCCGCCGCAGGCCCGAGAGCCGTTGCACCGCACCGGACTTGACGATCTGCTGGTACGCGGTCGGCGCGGTGGCCAGCACCGTCACACCGTGCTCGGCGACCAGCTCGGCGAGCTGCACCGGCGTGGTGGCCTCGGTGAGGAAGGCGCAGGCACCCGCCCGGAGCGTGAAGACCACCAGCATGCCCAGGCCGAAGGTGAAGGCGAACGGCGCGGTGCAGGCGACCAGGTCGTCGGGGCGCAGCCGCAGCGTGTGCCGCCCGAAGGTGTTGTCGATCGACAGGACGTCGCGGTGGAAGTGCACGGTGATCTTCGGAACGCCCGTGGTGCCCGAGGTCGGCCCGAACAGCGCCACGTCCGCGGCCGCGGTGTCCACCGCGGCGAACCGCCCGGGCTTGCGCCCGGCCCGTCCGCACAGGTCCCCGTCCGCGTCGCCGCCGTGGGGCACCACGACCAGCCCCGGCGCCGCGGCGTCCCGGACGGCGAGCACCTCGTCGAGGTACCGGTGGTCGACCAGCGCCACGACGGGCCGGGTCTTGGCCACGATCGGCGCCAGCTCGCGGGCCCGCAGCGCGGCCATGGTGGAGACCACGATGCCGCCCGCCTTCAGCACGCCCAGCCAGGCGGCCACCGCCCACGGGTTGTTCGGGGAGCGCAGCAGCACCCGGTTCCCGGGCACCAGGCCGAGGTCCTCGGTCAGCACCTGGGCGATCTGGTCGGAGCGCAGCCGCAGGTCGCCGTACGTCCAGACCTCGCCGTCCGGCGTGCGCAGCGCCGGCCGGTCCGCGCCGTGCGCCGCCGTCGGACGGTCGATCAACTCGACGGCGGCGTTCAGGCGTTCGGGGTACTGGAGCAGCTCGGTGGTGAACTCCAGGACCGGCCACTGGTCGGCCGGGGGGAGGTGGTCGCGGGCGAAGGTGTCCGCGTGCGCGGAGGCCGGGTCCGTCATGGCCGGCCCGCCGCTCTGTCTGCCCGGTCTGCCCGGTCCGCCCCGGGGACGCGGATCATCCCCTCCTGGACCACGGTGGCCAGGTGGGTGCCGTCGGGGGTGAAGAAGCGGCCCGAGCCGAGACCGCGCCCGGCCTCCGCCGCACCGGCCTGCTGGGCGTAGAGCAGCCAGCCGTCCGCCGCGCCCGGCGGCAGCGCCCGGTGGAACCACATCGCGTGGTCCAGGCTGGCGGTGACCAGGCCCTGCTGCGCCCAGTGCAGACCCAGCACCCGCAGTACCGGCTCCAGGATCGTGTAGTCGCAGACGTAGGCGAGGGCCGCGGTGTCCCGCTGCGCGTCGGTCAGCCCCTCCACCGGCCGCAGGGCGTCGAACGGCCTGACCCAGACCGCCTGGTGGGGCACCCGCGCGCCCTCGACGCCCAGGTAGACCGGGCCCGGCACGTGCCGCATGTCGAAGCTGCGCCCGGTGGACCAGTACTCCTTCGAGGCGGCGGTCATCGTCCCGCCGCTGCGGTCCGCGAGGTACTCGGCGGAGCTGGGCAGGCCCTCCGGCCCCGGCAGGTCCGGGAGTTCGCCGTGGTGGCTCGCGCCGGGCTCGCCGGCCGCGAAGTTGGCCAGGCAGACGTACAGCTCCTTGCCGTTCTGGTGGCCGCGCACCTGCCGGGTCGCGTAGCCCCGGCCGTCGCGCAGCAGCTCCACCTCGTAGTGCACCTCCTTGCCGATCTCGGCGGGGCGCATGAAGTAGGAGTGCATGGAGTGCAGCGTCTTGCCGTCCTCGACCGAGCGCATGGCGGCCGCCGCGGCCTGGGCCACCAGGTCGCCGCCGTAGGCCTTCGGCCACGGGCAGGGCTGGGTGACCGCGGTGAACGCGAGGTCGAAGCGGACCGGCGCGGCCGGGGTCAGGGTGACGGCGGCGGTGAAGGTCTCGGAGGTGGTGTCGGTCATCAGGGCCGCTCCAGCCAGTCGCGCAGGTCCGCGTCGGGGACGTCGGGGAGGTTGACCACGATGTTCTCCGGGGTGCGGGTGGTCATCCAGGTCAGCGGGTCGTCGCGGTCGAGGTTGCACTCGACGTGCGGCATGAACGGCGGGACGAAGACCCAGTCGCCCTGCGCCAGGTCGACGTAGTCCTCGAACTTCCGGCCGAAGTAGATCCGGCCCCGCCCGGAGAGCACGTAGCCGCCGGTCTCGGCCTCGCCGTGGTGGTGCGGGACGGAGCGGTAGCCGGGCTCGTTGCGGACCTTGCCGAACCAGAGCCGGGTGGCCGGGGTGTGCTGGATGCTGATGCCCGAGATCCGGGTGGCGCCTGCCGACTGGCCGGTGTCCCCGGGCTCGGTGCCGGCCCTGGTCACCACCGGGACCACCAGGCCGCTCTCGGTGGCGTACATCGAGTTGTCGCCGTCGAGGACGTAGTCCCCGGGTGTGGGGTCCATCGAAGCTCCTTGCTCCTGGTCGGCTCGTGGCCGGTCCGTGGTCGGAGGACGTGACGGAGGATCAGTCGGTGAGGGTCAGTCGGTGAAGCGCACGGTGTTGCGCAGGGTGCCGATGCCGGGGACCTCGGTCTCCAGCACGTCGCCGTCGGCGAGGAAGCGCCGCGGCTCGCGGGCCGCGCCGATGCCGCCCGGGGTGCCGGTCAGCACCAGGTCGCCGGGGCGCAGCACGGTGAAGGAGGAGATGTACGCGAGCAGGTCGGCCGGGTCGAAGACCAGCGTCCGGGTGGAGTCGCGCTGGACCTGCTCGCCGTTGACCCGGCAGATCACCTCCACGCCCTCGGCCGGGTCGAGCTCGTCCGGCGTCACCACCACCGGGCCGACCGGGGTGGTGGCGTCCCAGGCCTTGCCCTGGAACCACTGCAGCGTCCGGTACTGCCAGTCGCGCACCGAGACGTCGTTCGCCACGGTGTAGCCCGCGATCCCGGCCAGCGCGGCCGACCGGTCGGCGCGGCGCAGGGTCGCGCCCACCACCACGGCCAGCTCCGCCTCCCAGTCGACCTCCAGGCCCTTCGGCAGTACGAGGTCGTCGGCAGGGCCGGTCAGGGTGTCGGCGTGCTTGGCGAACAGCGTGGGGTGGGTGGGGAGTTCACGCCCGGTCTCCCGGATGTGGTCGGCGTAGTTGAGGCCGCAGCAGACCACCTTGCGGGGCGCGGGCAACGGCAGCACCGGGACGGCGCCGTCGATGACCGCACCGGCCGTCGTCGGCGAGCCCGCCGCGAGGAACGCCGACAGGTCGGGCGCGGGGAGCGCCCGCCAGACGCCGCCGTCGAGCAGCGCCGCGCTGGTGCCGGCCGGGTGGGCCACTGTCGCGAGGTGCATGGGCCGTGCTCCTCCTTCGTACCGCCAGGCGATCCGGTATTTCATTATTTCTGCGACCGTCACGTGACTGTCAATAGATGCTACGGTGACGGCGCCCAGGTTCCCGGCACGCAGGAGCACGCCATGGCAACCGATCTGACGCCCCTTCCGGTCAACCCCCCGTCGCTGCCCGAGCCCAGCGGCTACTCGCACGGAACGCTCAGCGGCAACACGCTCCACCTGGGCGGCCAGACCGCCCTCGACCGGAACATGAAGATCGTCCCGGGCGGCATCGTCGAACAGTTCCGGCAGGCCTTCGGCAACGTCCTCACCACCCTGGCCGCGGCGGGCGGCGTCCCGCGGGACCTGGTGAGCGTCACCCTGTACCTGACCGACATCCCCGACTACCAGGCGCACGGCCGCGAGATCGGCGAGGTCTGGCGCGAACTGGCCGGGCCGGTCTACCCCGCGATGGCCGGCATCGGCACCACCGGGCTCTGGCAGCCCGAGGCCATGATCGAGATCCTCGGCGTCGCGGTCATCCCGGACGAGCGCCTGATCCGGCCCGCGACGGCCTGACGCACCTTCAGCCCAGCGCCGTTCCCGATCGAACTGGGAGGCCGCCGTGCCCTCGTCCACCCCGCCGGCCGCGGACCTGCTGCTCCGGGCCGGCCGCATCCACACCCTCGTCCCCGGCCAGCAGCCGCAACGGGCGCTCGCCGTGCGCGGGGACCGGGTGTTCGCGGTCTCCGCGGCCCCGGACGGGCTCGACCACCTGGCCGGCCCGGCCACCAGGCTGCTCGACCTGCCCGGCTCCACCGTGCTCCCGGCCTTCGACGACACCCACACCCACCTGATCGCGGCCGCCGACAGCGCCCGCGACGTGGCCGTGGACGGCGCCCGCTCCGTCGCCGGGTTCCTCGACCTGATCCGCGCCCGGGCCGACCGGACGCCCCCGGGGGAGTGGATCCGCACCACCGGGCACTGGCAGGAGCTCAACCTCGCCGAACGCCGCTTCCCCACCGCCGCCGAGCTCGACCGGGCCACCGACCGGCACCCCGTGCTCGTCCTGCGGGGGGTGCACAACCAGGTCCTCAACAGCCGGGCGCTGCACCGCTGCGGCATCGACGCCGACACCCCCGACCCGGTGGGCGGCACCATCGCCCGCGACGCCGCCGGCCGGCCCACGGGCCACCTGCGCGGCGGCATGGCACTGATCCGTCCCCACCTGCCGGTGCCCGACCCGGCGGCCAGGCTGGACGGCCTGCGCCTGGCCACCCACGCCTACGCCGCGACCGGCATCGGCACCGTCCGCGACACCAACTCCACCCCGGCCGACCTGGCCGCGCTCGGGCAGCTCCGGGACGCTGGCCAACTCGGCTGCCGGGTACGGGTGTTGCTCGGCACCCTCGGCTACACCTCGGTGCGCCAGGTGGAGGAACTCCTCGACGGCACGGAGGAGTGGCGGTACGCCGCCGACCCCTGGCTGCGGCTGTGGGGCGTGAAGTTCTGGATGGACGGCGGCATCGAGTCCGCCGCGCTCGACGCCCCGTACTGCCCGGCGCACTGCCCGACCCCCGGCTACACCGGCCAGTTCGCCTGGGACCAGCGGGAGTTGGAGGAGGCCGTCGAACTCGTGGCCCGGCGCGGCCGGCGGGTCGGCATCCACGCCTACGGCGACCGCGGCGTCCGCGCCCTGCTCGACCTGTACGAACGGGTGCAGCGTCGCCTCCCCGGCCTGCCCCACGGCACGCTGGTGATGGAGCACGGCGGCCTCGCGGACCGTGAACAGCGCGAGCGCGCAGCCAGGTCGGGCATCCCGGTGACCATCCAGCAGCCCCTGCTCCACGACGTGGCCGCCATCCAGGCCGAGTACTGGGGCAAGGAACGGGTGGCCGCCCTCTTCCCCGCCCGCGGCTGGCTGGACGCCGGCGCCGAGGTCTCGGCCGGCTCGGACTACCCCGTCGGCTCCTACGGCGCCGCCCACTCCCTGCACGGCCTGACCACCCGCACCACCGTCGACGGAGTCCTCGGCCCCGAACAGGCCGTCACCCGCACCGAGGCGATCGCCCTGCACACCACGGCCGCCACCCGCCTCACCGGCGAGTCCCGCCTGCGCGGCCTGCTCACCCCCGGCCGCCTCGCCGACCTCACCGTCTGGCCCGCCGACCCGACCACCGTCCCGTCGGCGGACCTCGCCGGCCTCCTCCCCACCCACACCCTGCTCGGCGGCCGCCCCGTCCACGGGGACGCCTGAAAACAGCCGGACCCCGGCTTCCGCCGGGGTCCGGTGGGCTGCCGGCGTCCTAGCCGGCCCGGTACGTGCCCGTCTCACGGTCGCGGTAGACCGCGCCCGCCTTGCGCAGCTGCTCCAGGTCCCGCCGCACGGTGCGCGGGTCGGGCTCGACCACGTAGCTCGCGCGGGCGCGCACCCAGTCCCAGGAGCCGCCGTCCTTCCGCATCGCCTGAAGAAGTTGGTCGCGCCTCTCGATGGCTGAGGTGGGCGCGTCGGGGGTGTTCTCGTTCATTGGCTCATTCTTGCCCGGCACCGGCACAGCTCCCAACTCCGTGAAACGTCCCGTCGCGGGAGGTCAGGACGGTTCCGGGTCCAGGGCGGTGGCGAGGGCCGCCGCCGGGTCGCGGTCGGCGGGGCCGGCGGGCCACCAGGTGCCGGACTCCTTGCGGTAGGGGTACCAGAGCCGGTCGGAGCCCAAGCGCAGCTGTGCGGCGCGGCCGGTGGCGGTGAGCCGGTTGCGGGTGGCCCGCAGGGCCGGGGTGCGTTCGCCCTCCCACGCCTGCCTGACCGCGTCGCGGGCGGCGGCGAGTTCGTACGGCTCCGGGTCCCAGGGCTCGTTCAGGACCCGCAGGCCTTCGGGGCCGCCGTGGCGCCATGCGCGTACGGCGCGGGCGAGGTCGGCGTGGCCCAGCCCGGCGGCGTCCGCCAGGCGCGCGGTGACGGCGGGCGGGCCTTCGGCCGCGGCGAGACGGATGACGTCCTGGTCGATGTCCAGTGGGCCGGCCGGTGCCGCGTCGGGACTGGCGGGGGAGAGCGCCTCGGTCAGCAGTCGTGCGGCGCGGGCGGCGGCATCGGTGGCGAGGAACTCCAGCGCTGCCGGGTCGATCCCGGTGCCAGGGGCACCCGCACCGGTGAGCAAGGCGGTGGGCCCCGGGCGGTCGGTGGCGGGCGGTGGGCCGGGAAGCGGCGGGAGCCCGGTCCTCGCTGCGGCGAAGACGTCCTTGGCCGGCACCGATCCGGCGGCTGACGGTACGTCATGGCCGCTCGCGGACTCCAGGGCCGCCTGCGCGGCGTTGCGGCGCTGGAGCTCGTCCATGAGTTCCTGCTCGCCGCGGCCCCGGAGCAGCAGGAGGACGAACGGGTCCTCGTCGAGCAGCCGGGCGACCTGGTAGTAGACGGCGGCCGCGTGTTTGCAGGGGTGGCCCCAGTCGGGGCAGGAGCAGGCCGGGGTGAGCTCGCCCTGTCGGGGAAGCAGCCGTACCCCCGCGCGTGCGGCGTCCTCGGCCAGTTCGGCGGGCACGTCACGGTCGAGCAGGGCCGCGATGTGCCCGGCCTGCCCGGCGGCGGCGTCCAGCAGCAGTTCCCAGTCACGCTCGCTCAGCACCGGGATGTCCATCGACGTCCGGTACGGAGTGCGACGGCTGCCCTGGACCCGGGCGGCGACCCGGCCGGGGGTCACGGTGATCTCGCCGACGTTGCCTCCCCGGGCGTAGGTGCGGCCGCGGGCGAGGCGGCCGTCGGCGGAGCGCTGCTTCCCCTCCAGTGCCTCGACCCAGGCGTTGCCCCACCAGGACTCGGCGAACGACCGGCGGCCCCGGGCGGGCGGAAGCGGGGGGAACGTCCGGCTGCGTGCGGCGTCGGGGCGGCCGGTGGTGCGGCGGGCGCTCATGCGGGGACCTCCTTGCGGGACCGGGCCGTGCGCGCCCGACCACCGGCGCTCCGCAGCTCCACCAGCTCGGCCAGCTCGGCATCCGTCAGCTCGGTCAACGCGGCCTCGCCACCGCCCAGGACGGCCTCGGCGAGGTCCTTCTTGTGTTTCAGCAGCTCGGCGATGCGGTCCTCCACCGTGCCCTCCGCGATCATCCGGTGGACCTGGACCGGCTGGGTCTGGCCGATCCGGTGGGCGCGGTCGGTCGCCTGGTCCTCGACGGCCGGGTTCCACCAGCGGTCGTAGTGGATGACGTGGGCGGCCCGGGTGAGGTTGAGGCCGGTACCGGCGGCCTTCAAGGACAGCAGGAAGACCGGGACTTCGCCGTCCTGGAAGCGCCGTACCAGCTCCTCGCGCCGCTTGGCCGTGGTGCCGCCGTGCAGGAACAGCGCCGGGATGCCGCGCTGTGCGAGGTGGCCTTCGATGATCCTGGCCATGGCGACGTACTGGGTGAAGACCAGCACGGCGTCGTCCTCGGCGAGGATGGTGCCGAGGAGCTCGTCCAGGAGTTCGATCTTGCCGGACCGCTCGGCGACCCGGCCCGGCCCGTCCTCCTTCAGGTACTGCGCCGGGTGGTTGCAGATCTGCTTGAGCCCGGTGAGCAGTTTGACGACCAGTCCGCGCCGGGCGATGCCCGTGCTGTCCCGGATCTCGGCCATGGTCTCGCGCACCACGGCTTCGTAGAGCGCGATCTGTTCCTTCGTCAGACCGACGACGCGGTCGGTCTCGGTCTTGGGCGGGAGTTCCGGGGCGATGCCCGGATCCGACTTCCTGCGGCGCAGCAGGAAGGGCCGGACGAGGGTGGCCAGGCGCTCGGCGGCCCGGGGGTCGTCGCCGCGTTCCACGCCCCGGGCGTAGCGGTCCCGGAAGGTCCTGAGCGGGCCGAGCAACCCCGGGGTGGTCCAGTCGAGCAGCGCCCACAGTTCGGAGAGGTTGTTCTCGACGGGGGTACCGGTGAGGGCGACCCGGGCCCGGGAGGTGAGGGTGCGCAGCGCCTTGGCGGTGGCGGAGAACGGGTTCTTGACGTGCTGGGCCTCGTCGGCCACCAGCAGTCCCCAAGGCCCGGCCGCGTCGAGCCGGGCGGCGTCCCGGCGCATGGTGCCGTACGTGGTGAGCACGAACTCGCCTGCGGCCAGGCCCTTCAGTTCGCGGGCGGTGCCGTGGAAGCGGCGGACGGCGGTGCCGGGGGCGAACCGCTCGATCTCCCGCTGCCAGTTGCCGAGCAGGGAGGTCGGGCAGACCACCAGGGTGGGGCCGGCGGTGGCGGGATCGGCCTGGCGGTGCAGGTGCAGGGCGATCAGGGTGATGGTCTTCCCGAGGCCCATGTCGTCGGCGAGGCACCCGCCGAGGCCGAGCGAGGTCATCCGGTGCAGCCAGCCGAGGCCGCGCAGCTGGTAGTCGCGCAGGGTGGCCCGGAGCGCGGCGGGTTGGGGCAGGGGCTCGCGGCGGGCGGTCGCCTCGGGGTCGGTGAGGCGGTCGCGCAACTCGGCGAGCCATCCGGAGGAGCCGACCTCGACCGGCTCGCCGTCGACCTCGGCGGTGCCGGTGAGGGCGGCCGAGAGGGCGTCCAGCGGGGTGAGGCGTCTCTCCTCACGCTCGCGGGCACGCCGCACCGCCTCGGGGTCGAGCAGGACCCACTGGTCGCGCAGCCGGACCGCCGGACGCTGCGCCTCGGCCAGACGGTCCAGCTCGGACTTGGTCAATTCCCTTCCGCCGAGCGTGAGTTGCCAGCGGAAGGCGAGCAGCTTCTCGGCGGAGAGCAGCGACGGCAGGTCGGAACCGGCCGGCTCCGGCGGCTCGACCACCGCGCGGACGGTGAGCTCGCGGACCAGCTCCTTGGGCCAGTGGAGCCGAAGCCCGGCTGCCGCGAGGCGTACCGCGGCGTCGCCGAGCAGCTCCTGGACCTCCTCGTCGGACAGCTCCAGTTCGGCCGGGACGGCCGCCGTCAGCAGCCGGCCCAGCGGAGGCCACACCCGGGCGGCCCGGCGCAGCGTCAGCAGCGTGTCGACCTTGGTGCGGGGGCCGAAGGCCTCACCGGCCGCCGCACGGCCTGACCAGAGATCGGCGGCGTCGGTGACCAGGGTGACGTCACCGAGGCTGTGCAGCTGGACGACCGCCCGGAAGGGCAGGTCGACGCTGTCGTCCTCCCGACCGTCGTACCGGCGATCGGAGTCTCCGGGACCACCCGCAGGCGGGTTGGCCGTCCCGGGCAGTTCCAGGCGCAGCGACACCCGCACCCCGGTGTCCAGCCCGGCGGCGACCTCGGCCGCCCACCCCCGGTGCGCGCCCGCCTGCTGGGGTGCGGGGGAGGCCCACGCCGGGCCGCCGGCCGCGAGGTGGGCGGCCGGGGTCCGGGGCAGCCCGTCGGCGACCGCGTCCAGGAAGGCACGCAGCAGCGGCTCGGCTTCGGGTAGTTGCAGCGGCGTACGCTCCGGGAGCGGCACGGCGCGGGCCTCCGGTGGCATCGCGGCGGCGAGCTCGCGGATCCGCCGGAGATCCTCCAGGTCCAGCGGGCCGACCCGCCAGGCGTCCGAGCCGCCCGGGCCGACACCGGGCAACAGCCGCCCCCTCGCGACCAGTTGAAGGGCGAGCAGACCGGCCGCCCCCCAGAAGGCGGCGGCCGGGTCGGCTCCGGTGCCGGTACGGGCCCGGGTGAGGACGGGCAGCGCCTGAGCGACGGTCAGGACGGTGGCCGGTACGGTGCGCCGGCGCACCGAAGAACCGTGCGGGCGGACGACGACGAGGCGAGTGACGCCGCCCCGGCCGGGTGGGGCGGTCCCGTCGGGGCGCCAGAACGCCACCTGCCCGAGCCGGGGCGGGTCGGCCGGCTGGAAGACGGCGGCGCAGGTGCCGAGCACGGAGAGCTCGGCCGAGCTCAGCGGGGCCGGAGCGGTGGCCGGCTCGGTGAGGTGGTGCACGGTTGCCACGATGTGCTCACTGCTTTCCAGCGGTCCGAACCGGTCTGTGCCAGAGCCTAGGGGACCGGGGTGCCCGGCAGCGGTGATCTGCGGGGGAATCCATGGATCGGGCCCGCACCGTCCCTGCCTGCGATTATCCTCGCGGGCATGGAGCAACAGGCCGGGGGGACGGCGGGTGAGGTGGGTGGCGGGCAGCTGACGGAGGAGCAGCTCTGGCAGCGGCTCGCCGCGTACTCCTACCTGAGCGCGCCCGAGCGGCTGGAGTACGTCGCGCTCATGCGGGTGTTCTGCTCGACCCTGCTGGCGGATCTGGCGGTGCCGGACATCCTGGCGAAGCTGTCGGGGAGTGACGCCTGGTCGCGTCAGGCCGACGCCGAGACGGTGACCGCCCGGCTGGAGCAGCTGGTGAAGTGGGGCAATCTGCTGCGCAGCACGCACACCGTCAAGGCGGCCAGCATCGCGGAGTACCAGCGTTCGCGGGCGCGTTACCAGCTCTCGAAGCTCGGCGAGCGGGTGCAGCGGGACGCGGACGAGGTGCTGGCGGGGGCGGATGCGGCCCGTGAGGTGAGCAGTGAGCTGCTCGCGCTGGTGGACCGCGGGCTGCGCGAGGTGGTCGAGGCCGTGGTGCGGCCGGGCGGTGCGGACCCGCAGGAGGCGCTGGAGAAGATCAGCACGCTGTTCGTGCAGTTCGCCGAATTCGCCGACTCGGTACGGGACTTCTACGCCTACCTGGGGCAGGTGCTGTCCCGTTACGACCTGGACGGCGGGGAGTACCAGGGTTTCAAGGAACTGCTGCTGGACTACGTCGAGGCCATCACCGAGGACGTGTCCTTCCGCTCGCCGAGGATCGCATCGAGCCTCGCGGAGCTCTGGCCCGACCTGCCCGGCCTGTTGGAACGGATCGACGAACACGCGGTCGGCCTCGGGACACTGGCGGACCGGACGCGCGTCCAGCGCAGCCGTGGGCGGGAGTTGGCGGACTGGGAGGGTCTGCGCGGCTGGTTCGAGGACCTGGACGGCCAGGGCAGCCAGGTGGACCAGCTGCGGGGCGCCACGCTCCGGGCGCTCCAGTCCCTGCTGGCCAACGCCAAGCGGATGCTGCGTTCGGCCTCCGGAGAGATGTCCCGGCGCCGGGACCTGCTCCGGCTCGCGGCGTGGTTCGACGCGGCCGAGCCGGAGACCGCACACGACCTGGCGGTGGCCGCCTTCGGTCTCCACGGCGCCCGCCACCTGGGGGTGGCGCCCGATCCGGAGGGGGTGGTGCCCGCCCATGTCAGCTGGTGGAGCGGCCCGGTGGTGGACGTGCCGGTGACCTTGCGGGAGCGGGGTGACCGCGCCCAGCGCGGTCGCGCCGCCTCGGTCGAGGACCACTCCGCCCAGAAGCAGCGCCTGCTGGACCAGGCGCGGGCGCTGGCGGATGCCCGGCAGGGGGCGGCGGACGAGCTGCGCAGCGCCTCGGGCCGTTTCGCGCAGGTCCGGCTGACCTCCGCCGCGATGGCACTGCTGCTGGAGCTGCTGGCCTCCGCGCTCGGGAACGCCCAGCTGCGCCGGCCCACCCGGGGAGACTTCGCACTGGAAGGCGTCTCGGCGGGTGACGCGGAGCTGGACCTCAGGTTGACGGCCCGTCGGGTCGTCGGCGCCGGCACGGTGCTGCACTCGGTGGACGGCGACCTGCTGGTGGACGACCTGGAGCTGGCCCTCGGCCGGTACGCCGCCGCCGGGCCGGCGGAGGCCGGAGCCTGATGGTGCTGCCCTCCACCCACGACGTCGAGTTGGCCGCCGAGCGCCGGGCGGCGGCCCGGCTGCTGCTCGCCCACCCGCTGGTGCACGCGGACGGGCCGCACGGTGAGGCCTTCCTGCTGATCCGCCGCCATGCCGACTGGCTCGGGCCGCGGTTCCAACAGGTGCTCGGCTACCGGCTGTTGGTGGAGGCCAGGTTCGCCAGGCTGTTCAAGGCGGGGCTCGGCCCCGGGGCCGGGCACCGGTTGGTGCGGTCCACCGGCACCCCGTTCACCCCGCGCACCTACGCCTGTCTGGCGCTCGCCCTCTCGGCACTGGTGACCGCTCCCGAGCAGGTCCTGCTGTCCCAGCTGGTGGCGGACGTGCGAGCGGCGGCGGTCGACGCCGGGCTGGAACTCGCCGACACCGGCCGCCAGGCGGAGAAGCGGACGCTGGCGGCCGCGTTCCGGCAGTTGGTCGGGTGGGGTGTGCTGACGGAGGTCGAGGGCAGCGTCGGTTCGGTGACCGAGGAGTCCGAGGGGGAGGCCCTGCTGACGGTCGACCGGGAGATCGCCCGCTCGATCGTCGCTGGCCCGCTGGCCCGGAGCCGGGACGGGGCCGACCTGATCGGCCGCGCGGCCGACCCGGGCTTCGGCGGGGCGCGGACGTACGTACGGCGCAGGCTGGTGGAGACGCCGGTGGTGTACCTGGACGAGCTCACCGCCGGCGAGCGGGAGTGGCTGCGCACCCGCCAGCGCCGGGAGGCCCAGGCCTTCGCCGAACTGCTCGGCCTGGAGGCGGAGATCCGCGCCGAGGGGATCGTCCTGGTCGACCCGGACGAGGAGTTGACGGACCTGCACTTCCCCGGCACCGGCACGGTCGCCCAGGCCGCGCTGCTGCTGGTGGAGCGGCTGGTACGGCACCTACGCCCCGACGGCGCCGGCCACCCCGCGGCCGGCGGCCGGCTGGTGATCGGCGTACCGATCCCGCCCGGGCTGGTGGACGAGATCCTGCACGACCTGGTCGAGGAGTACGGCCGACGCGGCAACTGGCAGCGCGGGTACGTCGAGGACCCGGCGGCGCTGCGCGCGGACGTGCTGGACCTGCTGGCCAGGATGCGGCTGGCAGCCCCGGCGGGCCCGCTGCGGGCGGAGGGCTTCGGCGTGCCCGACGAGTACGAGACCGAGGCCCCGGCCGGTCGGCAGGTCACCGATGTGCGGGAGGCCCGGGGGTACCCGGGCGGCGGCTGGGTGCTGCTCGCCGCGGCCGCCCGCTACGCCACCACCGTCACCGTCCGCAAGGCCGCGCGGCCGTCCGCCTTCGGCCCGCAGCCCGACACCACCCCGCAGGGAGAGCCGACACCGTGAGCCGCGAATCCGCCGGAGCCCAGCACCTCGGCCGTGGCCGCTACCGACTGCACCGGGCGGGCATCCGCAACGTCTGGCAGTACGACGAGCAGGAGTTCGCGTTCGGCGACGGCCGACTGCTGCTGCGCGGCAAGAACGGGGCCGGGAAGTCCAAGGCGCTCGAACTGCTGCTGCCGTTCCTGCTGGACGGCGACACCCGCGCGCTCGACGCCACCGGGACGGGCCGCACCACCCTCACCTGGCTGATGCTCGACGGCTTCGAACAGACCAACCGGCTGGGCTACCTGTGGGTGGAGTTCCGCCGCGCCGACGAGGACGGTGAGGACGGCGAGCAGTTCCTGACCCTCGGCGCCGCCATCCGCGCGTCGAAGTCCGCCAACACCGCCAAGCCGTACTTCTTCACCACCACCCGGCGGATCGGCCACGACCTGCAGCTGGCCGAGGCCGGGCAGCCGCTGCCACTGGACCGGCTGCGCGCGAGCGTGGGCACCGACCAAGTGCAGGAGCGGGCAGCCGACCACCGGGCGTGGGTGGCCCGGGAGCTGTTCGGCATCACCGACAGCGCCCGCTACCGCAACCTGACCCAGCTGCTGCACCGGCTCCGCCGCCCCACCATCGGCGACCGGATCGAGTCGGGCGGGCTGGTCGCCGTCCTCAGCGAAACGCTGCCCGGGCTGGACGAGGAGGTGATCGAGAGGGTCGCCCGCAACCTGGACGACCTCGACAACGTCCGCGGGGACCTCGGCCGGCTGGAGAAGACCGATGCCGCGCTGGGCCACTTCCTCGGCGGCTACCGGGGCTATCTGCACGGCGTGCTGCGTCGCCGGGCCGTCCGGGTCGGTGAGGAGCTGGGACAGCTCGGGGACCGGCGCAAGGCGGCGGGGGAGGCCGGAAAGCTGGTCGCCGAACTGACGGCCGGTGAGATCACGGCGACGGAGGCCCGCGACCGGCTGCGACAGGAGCAGGAGGACGCGAAGGCAGAGCTCGACGCACTGCGCCTGAGCACCGGTTACCGCAGCCTGCAGGAGCTCGGCGAGCGACGGAGCACGGTGGCCGCGCTGCGGACGGCGGCGGGGTCGGCCTTCACCGGGTGGCAGCTCGCCCACGGCGCGGCGGAGGCCGCCGGCGCCACGGTGTCGGCCGGAGCCGAGCGGGTGGGCACCGCGCTGCGCCGGCTCGGCTCCGCACACGCGGAGTTGGGGGAGGCGGCCGACCGTTCCGCAACCGGCCGGGCCCACCTGGGGGAGCCGGCTGCCGCCCCGGTCACCGTCCTGGCGGCCGCCGCCGAGGAGGAGCTCCCCGCGCCCGACGGTGACAGCCTGCTGCTGTGCCGGGAGCGGGTCCGGGCCTTCGACCCGGCCGCCGTGGCGCAGGCCCTGCACGGCTGGGACGGTCAACTGGCCGCAGCGGAGCCGGTGGTGAGGGCCAGGCAGCGGACGGTCGGGGAGCTGGCCGGGTTGCTGGCCCTGGCCCGCACGGCCGCCGACGCCGCGCGCGAGGCGGACCGTGAGCGCGAGCACCTCGAGAACCGGACCGAGGAGGCCGCCGCCGAGACCGAGCGTCGGCGCCGACTGGTCGTGGCGGCGAGCGACTTGTACGCCGCCGAGGTGTCCGCCTGGGCCGGCCGCCTGGAGAGCCTGGCCGAGGTGCCGTTGGGGGCTGTCCGCGCGCTGGTCGCCCGGGACGGGGCGGCCGACGCCACCTTCACCGAGCGGGCGCTCCCGGCCGAGACACGGGAGGACGTGGAGACCGCGGCCGACCAGGCCCTCGCCGGCACGGTCGAGCAGCTGTCGGAGGACCGTGGCGGTGCCCGGCTCCGCGTCCGCGAACTCGCCGCGGACATCGGCTCCCTGGAGCGGGAGAAGGACGAGTGGGAGCAGCGCTCCGACCCCGAGCCACCGCCTTCCCGTTACCGGGACACCGACCGGCCACCGGCCACCGGCGCACCCCTGTACCGGCTGGTCGACTTCGCGGACGGGCTGACGGCGGCCGACCGGGCGGGCCTCGAAGCGGCGCTCGAAGCCGGTGGGCTGCTCGACGCCTGGGTGACGGCCGAGGGCACGGTCATCGACCCGCTCACCCGCGACACCGTGCTCGCCCCCGGCCGGGCCGCGGTCGCCGGCCCCACCGTCGCGACCGTGCTGCGCCCCGTCGCCGTACCCGGCGCGGTGGTGACGGAGCACCAGATCACCGAGCACCAGATCACCGAGCTGCTCCGGACGATCGCGCTGGTTCCGCCCGGCATGCCGTTCGACCCGGCCGGGCACAGCGCGATCAGCGCGGACGGCCGGTGGTGGCTCGGCGTGGCACAGGGCGCGTACGCCAAACCACGGGCCGAGTACCTCGGCACCGAGGTCCGGGCCGCGACCAGGCGTCGGCGGATCGCCGAACTCGCTGAGCAGATCGGGGTAGCGCAGGAACAACTCGCGCTGGCAGAGCTGCACTTGAGGAAACTGACGGACCGGCTCAGTGAGCTGACCACAGCCCTCCGGCGTCGGCCGAAGGCCCAGGGCCTCACCGAGGCCTGGGCCGACCTGACAGCCGCCGGACGGGCGGAGTCCGCCCTCCTCCGGGCGACCGCCACCGCAGCGGGCGCGGCGAACCAGGCCCGGGCCGCGAGCGCGGAGGCCCGCCGACAGGCCGAGGCAGCGGCAACCGCGCACGCCCTGCCGACCGACCCCCAGGCCCTCGACGCCGTCCGGGACGCCCTGCGCGACCTGACCGCGGGTCTGGCCCGGCTCCGGGAGGACCTGCGCGCCGCGGACATCACGGCGGCCGCCCACCGGGAGGAGATCGACGGCTACGAGCAGGCCCGTGCCCGCCTGGCCGACGCGGAGAGCGGCTACCGGCGGCACCGCGGCGAGCTGGCCTCCGCCCGGCGGGCCCTCCGCACACTGGAGGAGGCGGTCGGCACCTCGGAGCACGAACTCCTCGACCGGGAGGACCGGATCGGCCGCCGCCTGGACGCTGCCGCCGTCGAACTGCCCAAGTCCGAGCGGACGCTGGCTCAGCTGCACGACCGGCGTGTGCGCGCCGAACAGGCCGAGCTGGTCAGCCGCGCCGAGCTCTCCGCCCAGGAGACCGAGGTGATCGACTCCGGCCGTGCCCTGCGCACCGCGCTCGCCACCCCGGAGGTACTGCGGGGCGCGGGCCTGGCGGACCACGCCGCCGAACTGACCGCCGCCGACCCCGCGCACAGCGACGTGCGAGCCCGGCTCAAGGCCCTGCACGCCCTGACGGACGTCTGCCGACGGGCCCTCGACACCGAACGCCGGGACGTCTCCGGCACCACCCTGCTCAACCGCTTCAACGACCTGCGCGACCAACTGGCCGGCGGCTACGACGCCGCACTGGAGGAACTCGACGGCATCATGGTCTGCCACCTGGTGGACGACCTGGGCCAGCACGACGTCGCCCTGGTCGGCGAGCGGATCGCCGGCCAGGCCGCCGAAGCCCGCTCCCGGCTCACCGAACGCGAACACGAGGTCTTCCAGCGCTTCCTCACCGGCGAACTCGGCGACAACCTGTCCCGCCAAGTCCTCTCCGCAGGCGCCCTGGTGGCGGCGCTCAACGACACCCTGCGCTCCGTACGCACCTCGCACGGGCTCGGCGTCGAACTCGACTGGCGGCTCGCCGACACCGTGGACGCCGACGTCCGCGCCGCCGTGGAACTCCTGCGCAGCCCGTCCGGACTGCGCACCCGTGAGCAGTCCGAGCAGCTCCGGGAAGTCCTGCAACGGCGGATCGAGGACGCCCGTCGGGCCGACCCCGGGGCCGGCTACACCGCCCACCTGCGGACCGCGCTCGACTACCGGACCTGGTTCACCTTCCAGCCCTGGGTCATCAACGAGGCGGCGACCGTACGGCGGCGCAAGTTCTCCGGCCGCACCGGCCTGAGCCAGGGAGAGCAGCGCGTCCTCTCCTACCTGGTGCTCTTCGCCGCGGCCGCCGCCCACTTCACCACCTTGGCCGAGGCCGCCCCGCAGGTGCCCCGGCTCATCCTGCTCGACGACGCCTTCGCCAAGGTGGACGAGCCGACCCACGCCCGGCTCGGCCGGATCCTGGTCGACCTCGACCTGGACTTCGTCCTCACCAGCGAACGGCTGATGGGGAACTGGCCCGACGTCCCGTCACTCCACATCTACGAATGCCTGCGCGACCCCGGCCACCGAGGCGTCGCCACGCTCCACTACGCCTGGAACGGCCGCAACCGGCGCCTGGTGAGCGAATGAACCCGCCCGACCGCCAACCACCCCCCGAGGCCATCGCCTGGCTCGCCCAACCCGAACTCGCGGAGCTGTGGACCGTCGTCCGAGCCCGGCTGGAGCGCAACGGTCTGCAGATCAGCGGCAGCATCGGGCTCACCGGCCTCGACGCACCGTCACGAGAAGCGCTCTCCCTCCTGCTCGGCCGCCGGATCGGCAGCCCCGACACCGCCGTCCGGCTGGCCGACCTGGACACCCGCCTCCGCGCCGGAGCCGTCGGGCGCGGCCTGGCGGACACCGTCCGCCTGCTCGGCGGCCCGCTCACCGACCGGCCGGCGGCGCGGTCCGCCGCCCAGGCCCGCCGCACCGACCTCTGGGCCTCGGTGTCCGCGTCCCTCGCCGCCTCGCCCCTCGCGGACGAGGACTGGGCCCACCAGTGGCTGGCCGACGTCCGACGCACCGGCACCGCCGCCCGCCTCCCGGCCGAAGCCGCCAAGGACCTCCTCCAGCAGGCGATCCAACTCCTCGGCCTGCTCCGGGCGGCCGGCGACCCCGGCCCGCAGTTCCGGGGCCGGGGCGAACTCGCCACCCTGGTCACCGGCACCGCCCACGGCCTGGACGACGACACCCTGCTCTCCCGCCTCGTCCTACGCGGCCTCGCCCTCGCCCTCGGCGCACCGCTCCCGGGCGACGCAGCCGGCCGGCGCGACCTGTGGCGGCTCGCGGCCGTCGCCCCTGACGAGGTGTCAAGCACCGTCCTCACCTACGGCCTCCGGCCGGTCGGCGACGGCTGGCGCGAACGGGCACTGCGCGAACGCGCCGACCACCACGCGGAGACCCACCTGACCCTGCGGGACCTGCGCTCCCTCGACCTCGCCGTACCGGCCTGCACCCGCGTCCACATCTGCGAGAACCCGCAGGTGGTGGAGGCGGCGGCGGCCACGGGCTGCGGTGCCGGTCTGGTCTGCACCTCGGGCAGTGCGGCCACCGTCGTCCTCGAACTCCTCGACGCCCTGGCCGCCGCCGGCTGCGAGTTCGCCTACCACGGCGACTTCGACTGGCCCGGCATCGCCCTCGCCAACCGGATCGTCCAGCGCTACCGGGCCCGCCCCTGGCGGATGGCGGCGAGCGACTACGAACACCTCGCCGCCCACACCCGGACCCAGGGCAGCCCACCCCTCCCCCTCTCGGGCACACCGGTGGACGCCCTCTGGGACCCGGGGCTCAGACCCGCGATGGCCGCCCTCGACCTGGCCCTGCACGAGGAGTCCGCCCTGCACCTGCTGCTCGCCGACCTGGCCTGAGCCACCGACGTCGACAGCGCCGCAGGTAAGCCCGACCGGCAATTGGGGGCGGCGTCGCGGCGCTGGGGCACGCACCCCACCGCCGCTCCTTCCCCCCACCCCCCAATTGCCGGTCGGTCCAAGCCCTGGACAGGGTCAGACGACGCTGTCGAACGGCCGACGCTGTTCGGGCTCCGATGCCGCCGAGACAAGCTCGCGCAGTTTCGCCCGGGTCTCGGCGTCGGTGGAGTAGATCACGGTCCCGATCATTCCGCGGGTGAGCAGGACCTTGTAGGTAGGGCGGACAAGCCGCTCGACATCGGCGTCAGAGACGGCTTTGGTGAAGGCGGGGTCCTTCGACGCGGTGCGATCGACCACCCAGTGGTCCCCGCGCCACACCAGATCCGGACCGAGGATCACCCCACTAGCGCCGCCGGCGGAGCACCGGACAGCGCGCGGTCAGGGTGAAGAACCGGGAGCTGGTCGCGTGCAGAGCCGAGTGGCCCCGACGGTAGAGCTCGCCGAGGAGCGAGAGCGCAATGACGCTCTTGCCCGTTCCGGGGCTGCCGAGGATCACCGTCTCGGCTTTCGCTGTCCTGCTGTGAACGCAGAAGGACCCCAGCTTCCGCTGGGGTCCTTCATTGGTGTCCGAGGGGGGACTTGAACCCCCACGCCCGATAAAGGGCACTAGCACCTCAAGCTAGCGCGTCTGCCATTCCGCCACCCGGACTAGGTGTCTGTCTTCGCGGGCTGTTCCCCGCGGCGACATGTGTAACTGTAGCAAAGATCAGCTTCAGGACCCAAAACCGTGCCTGACGGGGCTCGCGGGGCTTCGATCCGCGGGAATGGTCTTGGGGCGGAGCGGTGGCTGGGGGAGGATGGCCGGATGGTGCGGCGTGCCGGCCGGCCGGGTGGGCGAGACGACGAGGAGAGACCGTGAGCGAGGCGCGGACGGGGTCGAAGGTGACCGGGGAGTCGGAGGTCGCGGACATCTGCCGGGACCTGATCCGGATCGACACCAGCAACTACGGCGACGGGTCGGGACCGGGGGAGCGCAAGGCGGCGGAGTACGTCGCGGAGCAGCTCGCCGAGTTCGGCCTGGAGCCGAAGATCTACGAGTCGGCCAAGGGCCGGGCGTCCACCGTGGTGCGGATCGAGGGCGAGGACCCGTCCCGCCCCGGGCTGCTGATCCACGGTCACACCGACGTGGTGCCGGCCAACGCGGCGGACTGGACCCACCACCCCTTCTCCGGGGAGATCGCGGACGGCTGCGTCTGGGGCCGCGGTGCGGTGGACATGAAGGACATGGACGCGATGACCCTGGCGGTGATCCGCGACCGGCTGCGCACCGGGCGCAAGCCCCCGCGCGACATCGTGCTGGCCTTCCTGGCGGACGAGGAGGCGGGCGGCACCTACGGCGCGCGCTTCCTGGTGGACAAGCACCCGGAGCTGTTCGAGGGCGTGACCGAGGGCATCGGCGAGGTCGGCGGCTTCTCCTTCACCGTCAACGACCAGGTGCGCCTCTACCTGGTGGAGACGGCGGAGAAGGGCATGCACTGGATGCGGCTCACCGTCGAGGGCCGCGCCGGGCACGGCTCGATGGAGAACGACGACAACGCGATCACCGAGCTGTGCGAGGCGGTGGCCCGGCTCGGGCGGCACAAGTTCCCGCTGCGGATCACCAAGACGGTCCGGGCCTTCCTGGACGAGCTCTCGGACGCGCTGGGCGTGAAGCTCGACCCGGAGAACATGGACGAGACCCTCCGGGTGCTCGGCGGCATCGCCAAGATGATCGGCACCACGCTGCGCAACACCGCGCAGCCGACCATGCTGAACGCCGGGTACAAGGTGAACGTGATCCCCGGCCAGGCCACCGCGCACGTGGACGGCCGCTTCCTGCCCGGCTACGAGGAGGAGTTCCTGGCCGAGCTGGACAGCGTGCTCGGGCCCCGGGTGAAGCGCGAGAGCCTGCACTACGACAAGGCGCTGGAGACCGGCTTCGACGGTGCGCTGGTCGAGGCGATGCAGACCGCGCTGCAGGCCGAGGACCCGATCGCCCGGGCGGTGCCGTACTGCCTCTCCGGCGGCACGGACGCCAAGTCCTTCCAGGACCTGGGCATCCGCTGCTTCGGCTTCGCGCCGCTCCAGCTGCCGCCGGACATGGACTTCGCCGGGATGTTCCACGGCGTGGACGAGCGGGTGCCGGTGGACGGCCTGAAGTTCGGCGTCCGGGTGCTGGACCGCTTCATCGACGCCTGCTGATCCCCCGTCAGCGCCGACGGCCCGTCTCCGGATCCCCGGAGGCGGGCCTTCCGTTTGTCGGAGGGGATGACGATGTCCGGGGGTGGAGAAAGGATTCTTCGAGGACTCAACTGGGCGTTCCCCTGTGCGAGTTGTCACCGCTGCGGGTGAATGCATGATCCCTCCCGTACCCCGTTCGGCCCATTCGCCGTTCACCCATTTGCAGGCCGGGAACGGGCTGCGGAACACAGGAATCGACCAGGAGGAAAGCCCCATGAAGGTCAAGAAGATCGTCGCCGTCGCCGCCGCCACCGGTGGTCTGGTGCTCGCCGGTGCGGGTGCCGCCGTCGCCCACGGCGGTGCGGCCGCCAACGGTTTCGCGACCAACTCCCCGGGTGTGCTGTCGGGCAACAGCGTCCAGGTTCCGGTGCACGTGCCGGTCAACCTGTGCGGCAACACCGTCAGCGTCATCGGCCTGCTGAACCCGGCGTTCGGCAACCACTGCGCCAACTTCTAAGCGGAATCCGGCCGTTGGGCCGGTATCCGACCGAGAAGTGGTTCGTACCGGACGGGCCCTCCGCGACTGCGCGGGGGGCCCGTCCGCGTGTGCGAGGGCCGCTCACTCGATGGGGTGAAGAGGCCCGTTCGGGTCAACCGCGGGACCCCCGGGCTCGTTGTTCGGTGTACCGGCGAAGACCGCATCGGGAATTCCGACAATCACACACCACTCAGGGGAGTACATGCGTCAGGTCGCTAAGAAGGGCATCTTCACGGTGGTCGCCACGGGCAGCGTGCTGGCCTCGGCCTCCGGTTACGCCTACGCCGGCGCGGATGCCCAGGGAGCCACCACCAACTCGCCCGGCGTCGGCTCCGGCAACAGCCTCCAGGCGCCCGTGGACATCCCCGTGAACGCCTGCGGGAACACCGTCAGCGTGGTGGGCCTGCTCAACCCGGCGATGGGCAACGACTGCGCCAACGCCTCCGGCCCCCGCCACGGCGGTGGCTCGCAGCACGGAGGCGGCTCGCAGCACGGCGGCACGTCCACCAAGAGCGGCGGCGCGCAGGCCGGCGGCACCACCGCCAACTCCCCGGGCGTCGCCTCGGGGAACAGCGTGCAGGCCCCCGTCTCCATCCCCGTGAACGCCTGCGGCAACTCGGTGGACGTGGTCGGGATCGGCAACCCGGCCTTCGGCAACAGCTGCGGCAACACCGCCACCCCGCCCCCGCCGCCGCACCACGTGCCCGACGAGGAGTGCGACGAGCACGGCACCCACAACCCGCCGCCGCCCGCCACCAGCCAGCCGCCCGGCACCGTCCCGCCGAGCAGCAGCACCGGCGGCTCCGGCCACGGCAACGGCCGCGGCGGCCTCCCCGGCGGCGAGCTCCCCGGCACCGTGGTGACCGGCCAGCCGGTCTCCTTCACCGAGACCCCGCCGCCCGCCCCGGCCGTCTCCCGCACCGCCTCCGCGGCCGCGGTGGCTCCGGCCCGGGCCCAGCTGGCGCAGACCGGTTCGGACGGCCTCCAGCTGATGACCGTCACCGGGGCGGCCCTGCTGCTCGGCGGCGGCGTGCTCTACCGGCGCGCCCGGGCGGGCGCCCGCTGAGGCCTCCGGTCCGGCTGCCGGATTCGGAGGAACGCCGGAGGGGCGTGGCGCACCGGGCGCCACGCCCCTCCGGCGTTCGTCACGGACGGTCTCGGCCGACGGTCACCAGCTGCGGACCTGACGGATGATCCGCCGTCGCAGCAGCACGGTGCGGCTGCCGTCGGGGAAGAGCTTCAGCCGGTCCAGCTCCCAGTGCCCGTACTCGGCGTGCTCGGTGAGCAGCTGCCGGGCCGCGTTGCGGGTGGTGCCGCGGGGCATGCGCAGCGACTGGTACTCGTACTCGGGCTGCCGGACCAGCTTCGGTGGGGTCAAGACTCTCCTCCTGCGGGACGACGCATGCAGGCAAGGGTACGACCTGCCTGTGACGGCCTGGGTCGAACGGTGCCCCGGGCCGCCCGATCCGTCAGGTGAGCCTGGGCTTTCCGGGGGCTGACAGTCAATCAGTTTTCGTACCGAGGAAGGGATACCCACCCCGGTCGGGGCCGATGCGCGGGCCCGTGGCGCGGGCCGGGCCGCGGTCGGTGCGGGGTACAGATCCGTCCGGACCGGACATCCGGGCGGAAGTTGCGGTGAATTCCCGGAAGTAGACGACAACCCCTGTGCGTGTCGCGCCCCGGGGGAGATAGCGTCAGCACCATGTCTGATGCCGCGCAGCTCACCATCGCCGAGGTACGGGCCGCCGCCGAGGCGGTCAAGTCCGCCATCGACCGCCACCTGGCAGCGATCACCGGCCACGCCACAGCGGGCGATCCCGGGGTGGTCGCCGCTTACGAGGAGCTCGCCGCGGCGGCCATCGCCTACGACCAGATCCTCTACGAGGCCTACGACGAGGTCACCCCGTTCGAAGTGCCGGGCGACGAGGGCAGCGGTGGCTACACCGGGCCGGACCAGCCCGAGGCGATCAGCGTGCTGATCCGCCGGGACTACCTGATCACCGACGCCAAGCGGCTGCGGGGGCAGGCGGAACGGGTGGACAGCTCGCTGGTGCCCGGCGGCGGCCAGGACGGCAGCGGCGTGAACGCGGCCATCGGGGTGCTGTTCGGCGAGTACGAGCCGGACGAGATCGCGGCCCGCTGCGAGGAGTTCGGCCTGGAGGAGGGGGACTCCACGCTCTGGGTGGCGGCGGCCGAGCCCTCCGACCCGGGCGAGTGGCTCCCGGAGCCGTTCGACGGGGCGGACTCGCAGCTGCTGATCTGCCGGTTCGACGTCAGCGAGGTCTACGACGACGACCTGGACGGGCTGGACGACGAGGAGTAGCCGGCACGGCGCACGGCGGCGGGGTCGCGCAGCCCCGTGCGGCCGCGTACGGCGCTGTGTTCCTCGTACGGCTCCGTGCGGCTCCGTGCGGAGCCGTATGGCTTTGTACGGCCTCTGTACGGCGTGGAGGGGCGGGCCCGGTGGCCCGCCCCTCCGTCGTTGCGTCCCGATCGGCCCGGCAGGCCGGCTCGGCTCAGTACGCCTGCTCAGTACGCCTGCTCGGCCTGCTCCGCCAGGATCGAGCGCAGCCGGGTGGTGCGCGGACGGGCCGGACGCTCGGCGACGGCCTGGGCCAGCGCCGGACCGGCCGCGTGCACCACGGAGAGGTGGCGCTCGGCGCGGCCGAAGACGGTGTAGACCCACTGCCTGGTCAGGCCGGCGGCGGCGTCCTCCGGCAGCACGGCGACCACGCCCGGCCAGCGGCGGCCGACCGCCTGATGGCCCGTCAGCGCCCAGCCGTGGCGCAGCTCGGAGACCTTGGCGGGCGGCAGGGTGAGCCTGCCGCCGCCGGCCAGCTCCAGGTGCAGCCCGGCGGCGTCGCCGTCCAGCACCCGGCCGAGCCGGACCACGCCCGGGGCGGGGGAGTGCACCACCCGGTCGCCCGGGTCGAAGCCGCCGAACCGGCCCGGGCCGGGGTTGAGCCGGGCCTTGGCCGCCGCGTTCAGCGCCCGGGTGCCGGCCGCGCCGCCGTGACCGGGCGTCAGCAGCACCACCTGCTCGGCCGGGATGCCGAGGGCGCGCGGGATGGAGTCGGTGAGCAGCTGCACCGCGCGGTGCACCGCCTCGCCGCCGTCCTTGGCGGTGAGGATCACCACCTCCTTCTCCGGCGCGTCGACGGGCTGGAGCTCGCCGATGCCGATGGAGGAGACCAGCTCGCCGATGGGGCCGAAGTCCGGCGTCCGGGAGGCGACCGCCGGGCAGGCCTTGGCGGCCAGCAGGTCGGCGAAGAACCGGCCGGGGCCGGCCGACCAGAGCTGCCCCGGGTCACCGCTGAGCACCAGCCGGGTGGAGTCGGCCAGCGCCTCCAGCAGGGTGGCGGCCAGCTCGACGTCGACCAGCGGGGCGTCCAGCACGATCAGCAGGTCCAGCGCGAGCGAACCGTCCGAGGCGCGGCCCGGGCCGTCGGCCCCGGCCAGCAGCTCACCGAGCACGGCCACCTCGGCGGCCCCGCTCCGGGCCCGCAGCGCGTCCCGGCCCTCCGCCGTCCACGTTGCGGCCCAGGCCCGCAGACCCAGCCCCAGCGCGGCGGCGAGCAGCGCGGCGGGCTCGGCACGGGCGGCCTCGCCGCCGGTGTGCAGCACCACGGGGTGCTCGGCCACGGCGCGGACCAGGGCGGTGGCGGAGGAGGACGGCGCGGCGACGGCGGCCGCCTCCCAAGCGGCCGGGCCGGGCTGCACGGGAGCCGACGGTGCGTCAGGGGGCCCGGCCTCCGTGCTCTCCTCCCCGGCCGCGCCCGTCACGTCCTCGGCTGCGTCCGCCGCGTCCTCGGCCGTTTCGGTTGCCTCGGGGTTCTCCGGGTCCCCGTCCCCGTCTCCGGCCCCGTCCCCGGTCTCGGCCGACTCGTCGCCGTGGGCCGCCTCGTACTCCTCGTCGGTGCCGGGCACGAAGGTGGACATCACCCGAACGAGACCGTCCGCGAGGCTCTCCTCGGCGAGCGCGAGCCGTTCCAGCGCGAGCAGCGTCCGCATCGGCGGCTCGTCGTCCTCGTCGCCGGACGGACGGTGGCCGGGCAGCTCCTCCTGAAAGGCCATCACCCGGCCGTCCACCACGACCTCCTGGAGCGCGGCGGCCGCGTCCGGCAGGCCGAGCCGCTCCAGACCGGAGGCCACCTCGCCGATCTCCGCCGCCGAGTCGCCGCGCAGCGCGGCCTGCTCCAGCAGCCACGGCACCAGCGCCTGGGCGCGGCGCGGGTCACCCGGGCCGGCCGCCGGGCCGAGCAGGCCACGGGCGAAGCCGTCCGCCTGGTCCGGCCGGACGCCGGGCAGGGTGAGCACCGCCCACGGGTCCTCGCGCAGCAGGCCGGCCGCGCCCTCGCCCAGCGCCGCGACGGCGGCCGGGGCGAACTCGGCCGGGGCGCCCCCGGCCGTCAGCACCTCGGCGGCCTCCCGCAGGGCCTGCTCGCGCTGCCCGTCCACCGCGCCGGAGGCCTGGGCCCCGCCGGGCGCGGCGGTGCCGGCCGCGGGGCCGCCGGCCCCGGAGGACCCACCGACCGTGCGGATCGCCTCGGCCAGCGCGGCCACGGTGGAGGCCGTGTCCGCCGACGTACCGTCGGCCCCCTGCCCGGAACCCCTCTCCGACGCCTGCTCAGGTCCCTGGTCCGGAGCGCCTTCGGCCACGTTCTCTGCTTCCCTCACGTCGCCCACCACTTCGCTCCTACAGCTCCGTCCAGCCCTGGTCCGGGTAGCGGTGCACCGGGGCCGAGACGTCGTCCAGCGCACCGCGGATCTCACCCGGTAGCGTAAGCGCCTCCACCGACAGGGCCGCCGCCAGCTGCCCGGCGGTCCGGGCGCCGACCAGCGCGCTCGCCACGCCGGGCCGGTCCCGGGCCCAGGCCAGGGCGACCGCGAGCGGACTGCTGGCCAGACCGTCGGCGGCGGTGGCGAGGGCGTCCACGATCCGGCGCGAGCGCTCGCCGAGGTACGGCTGCACGAAGCCGGAGAGGTGCGGCGAGGCCCCGCGCGACTCGGGCGGCACGCCGTGACGGTACTTGCCGGTCAGCACGCCCCGGCCGAGCGGGGAGGAGGCGATCACCCCGAGCCCGGCGTCCAGCGCCGCGGGCAGCACCTCGCGTTCGATGCCGCGTTGGAGCAGCGAGTACTCCATCTGGGTCGAGGCCAGCGGTACCCGGCCGGGCTGGGCGCGCTGCCAGGTGGCGGCCTTGGCCAGCTGCCAGCCGCTGTGGTTGGAGAGCCCGACGTACCGGGCCCGGCCGGAGGAGACGGCCAGGTCGAGGGCGTGCAGGGTCTCCTCGGTGGGGGTACCGGGGTCGAAGGCGTGCACCTGCCAGAGGTCCACGTGGTCGGTGCCCAGGCGGCGCAGCGAGGCGTCGAGGGCGGCGAGCAGGCCGCCGCGGGAGGTGTCGAAGCGCCGGTCCGAGTCGGGGGTGCTGCCCGCCTTGGTGGCGATCACCAGTTCCGAGCGCGGGACCAGACCGTCCGTCAGCCGGGAGATCAGGTACTCGGCGCCGCCGTCGGCGTAGACGTCGGCGGTGTCGATCAGGGTGCCGCCCGCGTCGACGAAGGTCTTGAGCTGCTCGGCGGCCTCGTGCTCGTCGGTGTCCCGGCCCCAGGTCATGGTGCCCAGGCCGAGCCGGGAGACCCGTAGGCCGGTCCGGCCGAGATGACGCTGTTCCATCGGGCAGACCCTCCGTCGGCTGACCCGCGCGCGGGTGACGTCGGAGGTGACATCGGCGCAGGTGGGGGAAGGTGCCTCCCCCGTCGGCCGAGCGTAGCGGCCCGGGGGCGGGGCGCCACGCCGACGTGCCGGGAGCGCGACACGCGCGTGCCGGCGGACGACACGCGCGGGTACCTACCGGTGGGTAGCTTGACCGGCTACGCTCCGTCCAGCGGCCGGTCGTCGGGCGGCCCGGCCACCACGAACCCCTGACACCCCGACACCTGACACCCCGACACCTGACACCCCGACACCTGACACCTGACACCTGAACATCCCGACACCTGAACATCCTCCCGGAGGGCACCCACATGCGACTCGGCATCAACCTCGGTTACTGGGGCCTCGGCATGGACGCCGACAACATCACCGTCGCCCAGGAGGCCGACCGGCTCGGCTACGCGGTCTGCTGGGCCGCCGAGGCGTACGGCTCGGACGCCGCCACCGTGCTCTCCTACGTGGCCGCCAAGACCGAGCGGATCGACGTCGGCTCCGCCATCTTCCAGATCCCGGCCCGCACCCCCGCGATGACCGCGATGACCGCCGCCACCCTGGACACCCTCTCCGGCGGCCGCTTCCGGCTCGGCCTCGGCGTCTCCGGCCCGCAGGTCTCCGAGGGCTGGTACGGCGTCAAGTTCGACAAGCCGCTGGCCCGCACCCGCGAGTACGTGGAGATCATCCGCAAGGCGATGTCCCGCGAGCGGCTCAGCCACGAGGGCGCCCACTGGACCCTCCCGCTGCCCGGCGGCCCCGGCAAGCCGCTCAAGCTGACGGTGCATCCGGTCCGCGAGCACATCCCGCTGTACATCGCCGCCATCGGCCCGAAGAACCTGGAGCAGACCGGCGAGATCGCCGACGGCTGGCTGGGCATCTTCTTCGCCCCCGAGCACGCCGCCCTCTCCCTCGACCCGCTGAAGGCCGGCCGGGCCAAGGTCGGCCAGACCCTGGAGGGCTTCGACCTCTGCCCGACCGTCGCCATCTCGGTCGGCGAGGACGTCAAGGCCGCCGCCGACCTGCAGCGCCCCTACACCGCCCTCTACGTCGGCGGCATGGGCTCCAAGGAGAAGAACTTCTACAACCAGCTGGCCCGCCGGATGGGCTACGAGCAGGCCGCCGACGAGATCCAGGAGAAGTACCTGGCCAGGGACTACGCGGGCGCGGCCGCCGCCGTCCCGCACGACCTGATCGACTCCACCGCCCTGCTCGGCACCACCGAGCGGATCGCCGACCGGATGCAGGCCTACGCCGACGCGGGCGTCACCACCCTCACCCTGGCCCCGGCCGGCCTCACCCTGGAGGAGCGGATCACCGCCCTGCGCACCGGCGTCGACGCCCTGGAGCGCGCCGGGCTGGCCTGACCCGCCCGGTCCGTTCGGACCGGACGGCCCACCCGATTCCGTCCCGGGTCCTGCACCGGCTCCGGTGGCGCTGTGGCCGGAGCCCGTCAGAGGGGCTCTAGAGCCAGCCGCTGCGCTTGAACACCCGGTGCAGGACCAGACAGATCGTCACCATCACCCCGACCGCCGCCGGGTAGCCCCAGGGCTGGCGCAGCTCGGGCATGTCCTCGAAGTTCATCCCGTACACGCCCGCGATCATCGTCGGCACGGCGGCCAGCGCCGCCCAGGCCGAGATCTTCCGCATGTCGTTGTTCTGCTGCACGCTGACCTGCGCGAGGTTGGCGCTCAGGATGTCGGAGAGCAGCCGGTCGAGCGCGTCCACCTGCTCGTTCACCCGGGTCAGGTGGTCCGCCACGTCGCGGAAGTACGGCCGCAGCTTGTCCGGGACGGACTCCACCGTGCCCGAGGCCAGCCGCAGCAACGGCTCCTGGAGCGGGACGGTGGCCTTCCGCACGCCGGTCACCTGCCGCTTGAAGGCGTAGATCCGCTCGGCCAGCCCGCGCACCGGCCGACCGGGCGCGAACACCTCGGCCTCCAGGTCGTCCAGGTCGCCCTGGAGCGCGGTGGTGATCTCCAGGTAGTGGTCCACCACCATGTCCGCGACGGCGTAGAGCACGGCGGCCGGGCCCTGGGCGAGCAGCTCGGGCTCCTGCTCCAGGGTGCTGCGCAGGCCGGAGAGCGGGCTGTCCTCGCCGTGGCGGACCGTCATCACGTAGCAGTCGCCGAGGAAGAGCATCACCTCGCCGGTGGAGACGGTGTGCCCGTCCGGGTGGTAGCCGAGGGTCTTGAGCACCATGAAGGCCGAGCCGGGGAAGCGCTCCAGCTTGGGCCGCTGATGGGCCGTCACGGCGTCCTCGACGGCCAGCGGGTGGAGCCCGAACTCCTCGCTGACCAGGTCGAGTTCCCCGGTGGTGGGCTCCATCAGACCGAGCCAGACGAAGGCGTCTCCGGCCTTCCGGGCGGCCGCCAGGGCGTCCGAGAAGTCCTCGGGGCCCGGGGTGCGACGGCCTGCGCGGTATATGGCGCTGTCGACGATCATGCGGTCCATTCTGGTGCCTGCCGCCCCGTTGCGGCCCGAGAAGTGCACCATATCGAGCCTCCGCGCCACCGGCGGGCAGCACAGGCCGTACGCTGACGCCATGCCGACCCTGCTGCTCGTCCGTCACGGCCGTTCCACCGCCAACACGGCGGGGGTGCTCGCAGGCTGGACCCCCGGTGTGCACCTCGACGAGACCGGCCGGGCCCAGGCCGCCGCGCTGGCCGGCCGGCTGGACGGGATCCCGCTGGTCAAGGCGGTCTCCAGCCCACTGGAACGCTGCGCCGAGACCCTCGCCCCGCTGCTCGACGGCCGCCCCGAGCTCGGCCCGGCAGCCGTGGACGAGCGGCTCGGCGAGTGCCACTACGGGGACTGGACCGGCCGGCCGCTGGCCGAACTGGCCGAGGAACCGCTCTGGCGCACCGTCCAGGACCACGCCGCCGCGGCGGTCTTCCCCGGTGGCGAGTCACTGCGCGAACTGAGCCACCGGACGGTGGACGCTGTGCGGGAGTGGAACGAGAAGATCGAGGCTGAGCACGGTGCGGACGCGGTCTGGGTGGCCTGCTCGCACGGCGACGTGATCAAGGCGGTGGTGGCCGACGCGCTCGGCCTGCACCTGGACCACTTCCAGCGGATCTCGGTCGAGCCCTGCTCGGTCACCGCGATCCGGTACACCCCGCAGCGGCCGTTCGTGCTGCGGGTCGGGGACACCGGGAGCCTCGCCTCACTGGCGCCGCGACCCCCGGCCGAGGGCGGCTCGGCGGGCGCCGGGCAGGGGGACGCCGTGGTCGGCGGCGACACCGGGGTCCGCTGACGCGGCTCGTCGCCCCGGCCCGTCGCTGCGGTTCGTCGCTGCGGTTCGTCGACGGGGGCGGTGGGTCGGCCGAGGTGGGCGACCGGGGGACCGGGGGAGAGCGGGACCGGGAGGCAGTGGGACCGGGAAGGGCGGGCCGTGGACGTGACGGCGCGCGTCCGTCCATCTGACGCAGCGGCACCTGGGCCGCCCCAACTGGGCTGCCCAGGCCGTAGGGTGGCCGGTGAGACCACGATCCACACCGCGACACCCGCCACGTCCCAGAACACCTCGGCGCCCAGGCGCCCGATTCCAGAACCCGGAGCGAGCACGTGCCCCGTCAGGTCCACTTCTATGACCAGCCCGAGCGGTTCGTCGCGGGCACCGTCGGCCAGCCCGGGGCCCGGGCCTTCTTCCTCCAGGCCAGCGCGCGCGGCCGGATCACCTCCGTGCTGCTGGAGAAGGCCCAGGTGGCCGCGCTGGCGGAGCGGGTCGAGCAGGTGCTCGACGAGGCGCTGCGCCGCAGCGGGGGCGACGCGGACATCCCGCAGACCGCGCCGGCCGAGCTGATCGACACCGCACCGCTCGACCTCCCGCTGGAGCAGGAGTTCCGGGTCGGCACCATGGCGTTGGCCTGGGACAGCGTCGAGGAGTGCCTGGTGGTCGAGGCCCAGGCGGTGGTCGAGAGCGAGGAGGAGGCCGTCGAGGACGAGGCCGACTACTACGACGACGAGGACGACGAGAACGGCCCCGACATGCTCCGGGTCCGGCTCAGCGGGGCGATGGCCCGCGTCTTCGCCAAGCGCGCGCTCGACCTGGTCGCGGCCGGCCGCAAGCCCTGCCCGTTCTGCAACCTGCCGCTTGACCCCGAGGGCCACCTCTGCCCCCGGGCGAACGGGTACCGGCGCTGACCGTGGAGCGCACGGGCGGGGCGGGACCGCAGGCGGAGCGGGCGGCGGGGACGGCGGCCGAGGACGGTCGGTCGGGCGCGCCGACCGGGCAGGCGGAGCGGGTGGAGCGGGTGGAGCAGGTGGCGACGGGTTCGTCGACGGAGGAACCGGAGCAGCTGGAACAGTCGGCACAGCCGGAGCAGATCGAGGTGCCGGTGGCGGACCCGGCCGTCAGCGCCGCGCTGGCCGCCGACCCGAGGACGGCGCTGGAACTGCTCCGCTCGGGCGAACTGGAGGTGCACGGCCGGGTCACCAGCGCCTCCAACGCGGTGCTCTACTGCACCGTCACCCTGGACGGCCTGACCGTGCCCTGCGCCTACAAGCCGGTCGCGGGGGAGCGGCCGCTCTGGGACTTCCCGGACGGCACGCTGGCCGGGCGGGAGGCGGCCTCCTTCCTGGTCTCGGCCGCCACCGGATGGGGACTGGTGCCGCCCACGGTGCTCCGGGACGGCCAGGCCGGGCCGGGCATGGTCCAGCTCTGGATCGAACCGGACGACGAGGCAGAGGAACTGATCGACCTTCAGGACCCGGCCGGCCCCGAACCCGGCTGGCTCCCGATCGTCCACGCGGACGTGGGCGGCGGGCGGACCGCCCTGCTGGTGCACCGGGACGACGACCGGCTGCGCCGTCTGGCGGTGCTCGACGCGGTGCTCAACAACTCCGACCGGAAGGGCGGCCACTGGATCACAGCCCCGGACGGCCGCCTGTACGGCATCGACCACGGCGTGACCTTCGCCGCACCGGCCAAGCTGCGCACCCTGCTCTGGGGCTGGGCCGGCGAACCGCTACCGGACGAGGCGTCAGAGGTCCTCGGCCGACTGGCCGGTGCCCTGGACGGTGCCCTCGGCGAGAGCCTGCGCCCGCTGATCACCCCCGCCGAACTGGATGCCACCAGGGCCCGGGTCGCCGCGCTGCTGCGTGGCGGACGTCACCCGGAGCCTTCGCCTGACTGGCCGTCGATCCCCTGGCCGCCGGTCTGAGCCCGTACGGCCCGGACAGGGTGGGGTGACGCGGTGGCTGCGGGGTGACGTCGTAGCTGTGAGGTGAACCGGCAGCGAACGCAATCCGGCCGATCTCGCGTACTGGTTAGCCTTTCAAATGATCGCGAGGTTAGAGTCGAGCCATGCATTCCTGGCCCGCCTCCGAGGTTCCCGCCCTGCCTGGTCAGGGGCTTCCCCTCCACATCCACGACACCGCCACGAACAGCGTCCGGGAGGTGGTCCCACAGGGGCCGACCGCCCGGCTGTACGTCTGCGGCATCACTCCCTACGACGCCACCCACCTCGGCCACGCCGCCACCTACAACACTTTCGACCTGGTGCAGCGCGTTTGGAAGGACGCCGGTCACGACGTCCTCTACGTGCAGAACGTCACCGACGTGGACGACCCGCTGCTGGAGCGGGCGGTGGCCACCGGTCAGGACTGGACCGTGCTGGCGGAGCGTGAGACCGCCCTGTTCCGCGAGGACATGACGGCGCTGCGGATGCTTCCCCCGGCCCACTACATCGGTGCCGTGGAGTCGATCCCGTGGATCGTCCCGCTCGTGAAGAAGCTGCTCGCCTCGGGCGCGGCCTACGAGCTGGACGGCGACATCTATTTCTCGGTCGAGTCCGACCCGCACTTCGGCGAGGTCTCCGGCCTCGACCGGGAGGCGATGGTCCCGGTCTTCGCCGAGCGCGGTGGCGACCCGGAGCGCCCGGGCAAGAAGCACCCGCTGGACGCCCTGCTCTGGCTCTCGGCCCGCCCGAACGAGCCCGCCTGGGACACCGAGCTCGGCCACGGCCGGCCCGGCTGGCACATCGAGTGCGTGGCCATCGCGCTGCAGTACCTGGACATGGGCTTCGACATCCAGGGCGGCGGCAGCGACCTGTCGTTCCCGCACCACGAGATGGGCGCCTCCCACGCCCAGGTCGCCAGCGGTGCGCACCCGTACGCCCGGGCCTACGTGCACGCCGGGATGGTCGGGCTCGACGGGCACAAGATGTCGAAGTCGCGCGGGAACCTGGTCTTCGTCTCGGCCCTGCGCCGGGACGGCGTCGAACCGGCTGCGATCCGGCTCGCGCTGCTCGCCCACCACTACCGCAGCGACTGGGAGTGGACCCAGGCCGACCTGGACCAGGCGCAGGAGCGGCTCGCTCGCTGGCGCGCCGCGGTCTCCCGGCCTGACGGTCCGTCGGCCGACGAGCTGCTGGCCGAGGTCCGCGCCGCGCTCGCCGACGACCTGAACGCTCCGGCGGCACTGGCCGCCGTGGACCGCTGGGCCGACCGGCAGGCCGAGGCCGGTGGCACCGACATCGGCGCCCCGGGCCTGGTCTCCCGGACGGTGGACGCCCTGCTGGGCGTGGCGCTCTAGGGGTCGGACGGGACAGGGTCCGTATCGCTTCGAGGTTCTCGTTGCGGTGCGGACCCTGTCGTTTCGTCAGCTGTTCTTCGTCGGTGGTCGTGCGCAGTCGTCGGTGGTCGTGAGCGGTTGCCGACGGTCGTGAGTGGTCGTCAGCTGTGCGGTGCCGACGGATGGTCGGCGGCACTCACCGGGCGACGACCGTCACTGGTCCTCGTCCGTCGGGTTCTTCGGCTCGGTGGCGTGACCGGAGACGGGCTTCTCGCCGGTCGGGCCGAGGTTGTCCCGGCGTCGGAGGTACCGCTCGAACTCGCGGGCGATGGCGTCTCCCGACGCCTCCGGCAGCTCGGCGGTGTCCTGTGCCTCCTCCAGCTGCTGGACGTACTCCGCCACCTCGCTGTCCTCGGCGGCCAGCTGGTCCACCCCGAGCTGCCAGGCACGGGAGTCCTCGGTCAGCTCGCCCGGCGGGATCCGCAGGTCGAGCAGGTCCTCCAGCTTGTTGATCAGGGCGAGGGTGGCCTTCGGGTTCGGCGGCTGCGCCACGTAGTGCGGCACGGCGGCCCAGAGCGTCACGGCCGGGACCCCGGCGTGGGCGCAGGCCTCCTGGAGCACCCCGACGATGCCGGTCGGCCCCTCGTAGCGGCTCTCCTCCAGGTCGAGCGAGCGGGCCAGCGCGGCGTCCGAGGTGACCCCGCTGACCGGTACCGGCCGGCTGTGCGGGGCGTCGCCCAGCAGGGCGCCCAGGATCACCACCAGCTCGACGCCCAACTCGTGGGCGAAGCCGAGCAGTTCGTTGCAGTACGAGCGCCAGCGCATGCTGGGCTCGATGCCGCGGACCAGCACGAGGTCGCGCGGGCGCGGCTCGGTGACCCGGACCACCGAGAGGCGGGTGGTCGGCCAGGTGATCCGGCGCACCCCGCCGTCCAGCCAGATGGTCGGTCGGTTGACCTGGAAGTCGTAGTAGTCCTCGGCGTCCAGCGCCGCGAAGACCTTGCCGCCCCAGGTCGTGTCCAGGTGCCCCACGGCCGCCGAGGCCGCGTCACCTGCGTCGTTCCAGCCTTCGAAGGCGCAGACCATCACCGGGTCGATCAACTCGGGAACATCTTCCAGCTCGATCACCCAGCGTCTCCCTCCGGACGTTCCATGGTCCCTACCTGCCCAGCCTACGAGCTTTGAAGCGTGGGCCAGGAGCGGTCGAGCCTATCCCGGAGAACCCTCTGCGACCCAGTCGGTTTTGGACACTTCGGGACAGGTGTCTATGATTGTTGGACAGTCGTCCATGAAAGGGAGCCTGCCATGAACCTCCTCGCGAACGTCCTGGTCGGTCTGGTGGCCGCGTTGCACGCGTGGATCCTGGTGCTGGAGATGTTCCTGTGGGAGCGGGCGCCGGGCCGCGGCCTCTCGGGCTTCGACGCCGCCATGGCCAAGGCCACCGCTCCGCTGGCGGCCAATCAGGGCCTGTACAACGGCTTCCTCGCCGCCGGTCTGGTCTGGGGTCTGGTGGCGGCGGACCCGACCGGCTTCCGTGTCCAGGTCTTCTTCCTCGCCTGTGTGGTGGTGGCGGGTCTGTACGGTGCCGCGACCGCCAACCGCCGCATCCTGGTTGCCCAGGCGCTGCCCGGTGCGCTCGCGCTGACCGCCGTGCTGGTCGCGGGGTGACCGGCTCCCGCGGGACGGCGGGCTCCCGGGCGGGCTCCGCCGACCGCATCGACGGGCCCGACCGCATCGACAGGTCCGAGAGGTCCGACCGGCCCGACCCCAGGGCGGAGCGGACCAGGGCCAAGCTCCGGGCCGCCCTGCTCGCCGAGTGCGCCGAGCGTCCGCTGGACGAGCTGGGGGTGGCGGCCCTGGTCCGGCGGGCCGGGGTCGGGAGGGCCACCTTCTACGTGCACTACCCCGACCTCCAGGCGCTGGCGGTGGATGCCTGTGCCGATATCGTCCGGGACGGTGTGGAGGCGCTGCACGCCTGGCGCGGCGTGCCCGACCCGGCCTCCCCGCCACCGCCGTTGGTGGACTTCCTGGCCGCGCTGGCCGGGCACGGCCCGCTCTACCGCACCCTGCTCACCCCCGGCGGCGGAGGCCCGCTCGGCGAGCTGATGCACCGTGAACTGCGTGCCTACAGCCGCCGGGAGCGCGAACTGGCCGGCGCCCCGCACGCCGCCCTGGTCGCCACCGCCGTGGCCGCGACCTTCACCGGGCTGCTCGCCGACTGGCTGCACGGCGAACTCCCGGGCACCCCGGCCCAGCTGGCCGCCCACTGCTGGCGTCTGCTGATCGCGCTTCATCGCACCCCCCTCGATCCAGTCGATCCGGTTGCCCCGGTTGCCCCGGTCGGCCCGGTGGACCCGGCCTGAAAGACGGAGAACGCACCCGCCTCCGGATCCTTCTGACGGTCCATCATGGGCCCGCTCGTCCTGCCTGTGACCCTGACAAATGTCAGGTACCGGTGGATTTCTCCCGATGATTCTCTGATCTCGGCACGGGAGACCCCGAGCCGGGAGAGCAGAGCAAGGAGAACCCTCATGTTCGGTGCACTCGGAGTGCGCAGGCTGGTCATGGCCGGTGCGGCGCTGGCGCTCGGCGCCGCCACCCTCGGGGCGACGACCGTCAGCGCCGAGGCCGCCAGCGGCTGCTACGGCATCGGCGGCGGCAAGTACAACTGCAACGTCTGGAAGACCGCCCCGACGTACTGGGAGAACAACGTCCGTGCCGGCACCCTGAACGCCGGGACGAACTACTTCTACTGCCAGGCCGTCGGCACCCGGATGTCGGACGGGCCGTACTACAACAAGTGGTACGCCAAGACCGACGACGACAGCGGCAACAAGGGCGTCTGGGTCAACGTCATCTACCTCTCCGGCGGTGGCAACGACGAGCCCGTCCCCGGCCTGCCCTACTGCTGAGGCCGGCCCCGCCGTCGGCAACGGCGGCCGGACCGGCAGGCTGACAGCGCGTCAGCCCCCGTACTGCGCGAGGTAGCGCAGCACGAGGTCGACGTGGGGGCGTACCCGCTCCGGGACGCCCCCGGTGTCGGCCACGGTCTTGTCGCTGGTGCGGTAGCCCGCGGTGACCAGGGCGGGCAGGTCACCGCGGACTCCGCGCCGCTTCAGCTGCTGGTCCAGCCAGCAGACGTAGTTGCCCATCGTGATGATGGCGTCCGGAGCCGACATGTAGTCCTTCCGGCCGTCACCGTCACCGTCCTGCGCCCAGGCGTTGAAGACCGACGGGGTCCACATCGCGATCCCGTACTCCTCGGTCCGGGGACGGGACGCCTGCGGATCGAAGCCGCTCTCCGCCTTGAGCATGGCGGCGATCAGCGCGGGTGTGATCTCCGGCTCCGGGCAGCGCCGGGCCGCCCGGTCGATGGGCTCGCGCAGGGCATCGGGTACGTCGGCATCGGGTGGGAGCGCCCCGGCCCGGGTGGACGGGCCGGAGGAGACGGGAGCTGCGGAGACGGCAGCTCCGTCGGGGGAGGACCCGGTCGCCGGGCCCGAGACCGTACCGGCGGTCGGAGGCGGGGGAGCGGGAGACCGGCCCGTCAGGCCGGTCCAGGGGGCAGCCGGTACGGCCGCGAGCAGGACAGCGGCCACCGTCAGACCGATTCGGCGCCACCGCCGGGGAGGCGGGGGAGAGTGCAGCAGTCGCAACCGCGTCACCAGTCGTCCGGCGGTCGGGCGCAGCGCCTGATCGGCTGTCAGGCAGCCGGCGATCAGCGCCTGCCAGCCCTCGGGCAGCCGCTCGTCGAGCCGCAGCGGCGCACTGCCCCGGGCGTAGGCCTGGGCGGTCAGGGCCCGGGCCCGTGCGGTCGCACCGAGGAAGGGGTGCAGGCCGCCGGTGAGCACTTGGTGCGCCAGGACACCGAAGGCCCAGACGTCCGCACTGGGCCGGAGCTGGACGCCGCGCGGCCCCGACCGCTGGGACCACCACTCCGGTGGCACGTGGTCCAGCGATCCCAGCGGTGGTGCGTAGGCGTGGGTCCCCTCCAGCTGGGTGGTCAGCCCGAAGTCGGCGAGCCGGATGTCACCGTCGGGCATCAGCAGCACGTTGCCCGGCTTCAGGTCGCCGTGCACCCAGCCCCGGCCGTGCATGTGGGCCAGCCCGGCGGCGAGCTGGCCGAGCATCTGTCCGGCCCCGGGGAGCGAGCGCCCCGGAACGGCCTCCTGGAGCAGCTGCTGAAGGCTCAGCTCGGCCCGCTCCATCACCAGGGCGACGGCGCCGTCCAAGGCCGGGCAGGCCGGGTCCCGGACGGTGGTGACGGCCAGGGTGCGGATCAGGTGGGGATGGTCGGCCCGTCGGCTGAAGCGGACCTCACGCCGGGTCAGCTCCGCCATCGTCCGCCGCTGACCTGGGGTCAGCCGCCCCGGCGGGAGGAACTTCACCGCGACGGGTGTGCCGTCCGCCTCGCAGCTGCCGGCGTACACCCGACCCCAGGCCCCGCTCCCGATCAGGGGCCCGATCCGGCAGCCCGCCACCAGGTAGCCCGTCGGCACCTCGAGCTGACCCGGTTCGGTCGGCATCGGCACTCCGTCCGCTCAGCCGCGCCGGACGGGAGCCGTGGCGGAGGCCTCGGTGGGGGCTGCAGCGGGTGCCGGACCGCGGGCCGCGCCGGGAGCCGCGGCTCGGGGGCCGGCCACCGGTGGGCTGAGCCGCGGTGGACTGAGCAGCGCGAGGTGCTCCTCCCGCACCAGGTCGAAGCGGAGCGCGAGCGACACCAGCTCCTCCCGCTTGCGGCCGGTCCGCCCGCCGTCCTCGCAGTCGCGCAGCCGCAGCTTGGTCTCCGCCAGGTAGTCGATGTGGTAGTTGACGGCGGAGCGGGTCAGACCACGCCCGGCCGGGAGGGCGCGGAGCCGGGCCAGCACGTCGCCGACCCCCGGCACGGCCGCGGCCGAAGGGTCCCGCAGGCGCGGCTCGCAGAGGGCCAGCAGCACCAGGAAGTACTTCGCCGTCGAGTCCAGGGCGAAGGGGCTGACGGTGTGTTCGCCACCTTGGTGGTCCGGCGGCCCGTCCAGGTAGGCGTGCTGCGGGGCGAAGACCTTGAACTCGGTGGTACCGCCGACGGAGGGCAGCACCACCCGGGCGAACTCGAACGGCACGGGCGCGCCCAGCCGCCCCGGAGCGACCTTCAGGTGCTCGCCGGCCCCCTCCATGTTCTCCACCACGTACGTCGCCGTGGGGCTGAAGTTGGAGAGCCGCCAGTAGTCCTCCGCCGCGATGATCTCCCCGGCCCGCCGGGAGACCCCCTGGTCGGCCAGCTCGATCGCGACCGGGCGGTCCGGCGCACCACGGCCGAAGTCCGCCTGTTCGCCCGGCCCCATTCGGAGCAGAGGGGGCCGCTCCGAGGGGGGCGCCCCCGGGCGGCCGGGCAGTTGGACGATCACCGTGTCCATCGGGACTCCTTCCCGGGCCGACGGTCGTGCGCGAATCATGCTAGACGCTCCGCTGTCACGTGGTCACCATCCGTTCGGGTGGGTCTGGTTGACCGACCGTCAGCACAGCAGCCCGCCCGTCCCGTTACACCCCTCGGCTCCGCCCCTCTCGGCGCTGTACCCCTCGGCGCCGCGCGCCGCGTCCCCCTCCGCGCGTCCTCAGCACCACCCCGAGCGGTACGCCGCCCAGTGCTCCGGCGTGGCGGTGAAGTCCACGTACAGCGCCAGCCCGAAGGACTGCCGCCCCGGAGCCTCCCGGCCCAGCGCCAGCCGGGCGCCCCGGACGGCGGCGGCCACCGTCTCCGCCGAGCCCCGGTGGCCGAAGGTGTCGTCCCAGTAGGCGGGCAGCCCCATCAGCAGGTCCACCTGAGGCGGGGTCACCTCCAGGGCGAGCTCCGTCTGCTGCGCCACGTAGCCGCCGTACAGCGACTCGACCGGCATCGCGGTGTCGTAGGACATCACCGCGATCTGGTCCACCCTCCGGGCGACGTCGGCGAAGTAGGCCTGGGACCACCACTTGCCGTGGTCGAAGGCGGCCGTGGTCACCCGGTGCAGTCCGGGGAGCGGGTCGATCTGCGGGGAGGCCACCGAGAGCGGCACGCCCCGCGCGGAGGTCAGCGCCCGGGTCCGGTCCAGCACGTCCAGGAAGCCGGCCGAGCCGGAGCGCACCGGCTCCAGGTCGTAGTGCACCCCGTCGAAGCCGAGGTCCAGCACCTGCCCGGCCGCCCCGGCGATCCGGCCGCGCACCGCCGGATCGGTCAGGTCGAGCCCTTCCTTCTCCGGCCGGACGACGTCGCCCAGCCAGGACTGGACGCGCAGCCGGGGCAGCAAGCGGTGCACCTCCTCGACGAACTGACGCGCCCTCGGGTACCGGCCCGCCTGGAGCGAGCCGTCGTGCTCCAGCGGCCCGGTGTGTACGTACAGGTCACGCACCCCCGTCCCGGCGAGCAGCCGCGTCAACTCGGCGACGTCGGCCTCCCCCTTGCGCCCGTCCACCCAGGCGTGCCCGAGCCAGACCGCGTCCCGTCCCCTGGTCACGGCCTGGGGCGAGGGCTCGCCGGAGTAGGCCAGCCTGAGTGCGGCGGCCGCCGTCGCGAGCGGAAGCAGCGTCAGGACCGCACCCAGCAACAGCGCCAGCAGGGAGCAGTACGCGGCCCTCCTGCGGCGGGTCGCAACTGACCAGGTCCGCCGGAATTTCTTGATCATCCGTCCTCCTCGTGGAAGGCGGACGCTCAGGATGCGGAACGGGTTCCCGACCTTGGCCGTGGTCCGGCTACCCTGACCGCGTGCCTCCCGTACACGGACGGGTCGCATAGCCGACAGCCGTCGCACCCAGGGAGTAGCCCCATGGCCACCGCCGTCCCCTTTTCCACCCCGCAGGACCGCGCGAAGGAGCAGGACCGCGCGAACGAACTGCGTGCAGCCCTCACCACCCGCGTGGTGGTGGCCGACGGTGCGATGGGCACCATGCTCCAGGCCCAGGAGCCGAGCCTCGAGGACTTCCAGCAGCTCGAGGGCTGCAACGAGATCCTCAACCTGACCCGCCCCGACATCGTGCGCTCCGTCCACGACGCCTACTTCGAGGTCGGCGTCGACTGCGTCGAGACCAACACCTTCGGCGCCAACTACTCCGCACTGGGCGAGTACGAGATCTCCGACCGGATCTTCGAGCTCTCCGAGGCCGGCGCCCGGGTGGCCCGCGAGTCGGCGGACTCCTTCACCGCGAAGGACGGCCGCACCCGCTGGGTGCTCGGCTCGATCGGCCCCGGCACCAAGCTGCCGACCCTGGGCCACGCCCCCTACGAGACGCTCCGCGACGGCTTCCGGGACAACGCGGCCGGGCTGATCGCCGGCGGCGCCGACGCGCTGCTGGTGGAGACCAGCCAGGACCTGCTGCAGACCAAGGCGGCCATCCTCGGCTGCAAGGCCGCGCTGGCCGAGGCCGGCCTGGACCTCCCGATCCTGGCCCAGGTCACCGTCGAGACCACCGGCACCATGCTGCTGGGCTCCGAGATTGGCGCCGCGCTCACCGCGCTGGAGCCGCTCGGCATCGACTACATCGGCATGAACTGTGCCACCGGCCCGGCCGAGATGAGCGAGCACCTGCGCTACCTGGCGAAGAACGCCAGGATCGGCCTCTCCTGCATGCCGAACGCGGGCCTCCCGGTCCTGGGCAAGGACGGCGCCCACTACCCGCTCAGCCCGGTCGAACTGGCCGACGCCCACGACACCTTCACCGCCGAGTACGGCCTCTCGCTGGTCGGCGGCTGCTGCGGCACCACGCCCGAGCACCTGCGCGCGGTGGTCGAGCGGGTCCAGGGCCGTCCGGTGGTGGCCCGCGACCCGCAGCCCGAGCCCTCCGCCTCCTCGCTCTACCAGCCGGTGCCGTTCCGTCAGGACATCTCCTACCTGGCGATCGGCGAGCGCACCAACGCCAACGGGTCCAAGAAGTTCCGCGAGGCGATGCTCGCCCAGGACTGGCAGGCCTGCGTCGAGATCGCCCGCGAGCAGATCCGGGACGGCTCGCACATGCTCGACCTCTGCGTCGACTACGTCGGCCGGGACGGCGTGGCCGACATGAAGGAGATCGCCGGCCGCCTCGCCACCGCCTCCACCCTGCCGATCGTGCTGGACTCCACCGAGCCGCAGGTGCTGCGCGCCGGCCTGGAGGCGCTCGGCGGCCGCGCGGTGCTCAACTCGGTCAACTACGAGGACGGCGACGGCCCGGAGACCCGGTTCGGCCGGATCGCCTCGCTGGCCCGTGAGCACGGCGCCGGTCTGATCGCGCTCACCATCGACGAGGAGGGCCAGGCCCGCACCGCCGACAAGAAGGTCGAGATCGCGGAGCGCCTGATCACCCAGCTCACCACCGAGTACGGCATCGACGAGGGCTCGATCCTGGTCGACTGCCTGGCCTTCACCCTGGGCACCGGCCAGGAGGAGTCCCGCCGGGACGGCATCGAGACCATCGAGGCGATCCGCGAGCTGAAGCGCCGTCACCCCGCGGTGCAGACCACCCTCGGCCTCTCCAACATCTCCTTCGGCCTCAGCCCGGCCGCCCGCCAGGTGGTCAACTCGGTCTTCCTGAACGAGTGCGTCGAGGCCGGTCTGGACTCGGCGATCGTGCACGCCTCCAAGATCCTGCCGATGGCCCGGATCCCGGAGGACCGCCGCACCGTCGCGCTCGACCTGGTCTACGACCGCCGGGCCGAGGGCTACGACCCGCTGCAGAAGCTGCTGGAGCTCTTCGAGGGCGTCAGCGCCGCCTCCAACGCGGCCTCCAAGGCCGAGGAGTTGGCCGCCCTCCCGCTCGACGAGCGGCTCCAGCGCCGGATCATCGACGGCGAGCGCAAGGGCCTGGAGGCCGACCTGGACGAGGCCCTGACGGAGCGTCCGGCCCTCGACATCGTCAACACCACCCTGCTCGCCGGCATGAAGGTGGTCGGTGAGCTGTTCGGCTCCGGCCAGATGCAGCTGCCCTTCGTGCTCCAGTCCGCCGAGGTGATGAAGACCGCGGTGGCCCACCTGGAGCCGCACATGGAGAAGTCCGACGACGAGGGCAAGGGCACCATCGTGCTGGCCACCGTCAAGGGCGACGTCCACGACATCGGCAAGAACCTGGTCGACATCATCCTGTCCAACAACGGCTACACCGTGGTCAATCTCGGCATCAAGCAGCCGGTCTCGGCGATCCTGGACGCCGCCCAGGAGCACCGCGCCGACGTGATCGGCATGTCCGGCCTGCTGGTGAAGTCCACCGTCATCATGAAGGAGAACCTGGAGGAGCTGAACCAGCGTCAGCTGGCCGCCCAGTTCCCGGTGATCCTCGGGGGCGCCGCGCTCACCCGCGCCTACGTCGAGCAGGACCTGCACGAGATCTACGAGGGCGAGGTCCGCTACGCCCGGGACGCCTTCGAGGGCCTGCGCCTGATGGACGCGCTCATCGCGGTCAAGCGCGGCGTCCCCGGCGCCTCCCTGCCGGAGCTGCGCCAGCGCCGGCACGCCCGGGTCGAGGTCCAGGAGCCGGAGGAGCCGAACCTCGGCCAGATCCGCTCCGACGTGGCGGTGGACAACCGGATCCCCACCCCGCCGTTCTGGGGCGACCGGATCGTCAAGGGCGTCCCGTTCGCCGACTACTCCTCCTGGCTGGACGAGGACGCGCTCTTCAAGGGCCAGTGGGGCCTCAAGGCCGCCCGGGCCGGCGAGGGCCCGTCCTACGAGGAGCTGGTGGAGACCGAGGGCCGCCCGCGCCTGCGGATGTGGCTGGACCGGCTGCAGACCGAGGGTTGGCTGGAGGCCGCCGTGGTCTACGGCTACTTCCCGGCCGCCTCCAAGGGCGACGACCTGCTGGTCTACAACGCCGACGGCACCGAGCGCACCCGCTTCACCTTCCCGCGCCAGCGCCGTGGCCGCCGTCTCTGCCTGGCCGACTTCTTCCGTCCGGAGGAGAGCGGCGAGCGGGACGTGCTCGGCCTCCAGGTGGTCACCATGGGGAACCGGATCTCCGAGGCGGCCAACGAGCTGTTCGCCGCCAACGCCTACCGCGACTACCTGGAGCTGCACGGCCTCTCGGTCCAACTGGCCGAGGCGCTGGCCGAGTTCTGGCACGCCCGGGTCCGCTTCGAGCTGGGCTTCGGCGACGAGGACCCGCAGGACGTCAAGGACATGTTCCAGCTCAAGTACCGCGGCGCGCGGTTCTCGCTCGGCTACGGGGCCTGCCCCGAGCTGGAGGACCGGGCCAAGATCGCCGACCTGCTGAAGCCGGAGCGGATCGGGGTCGTGCTCTCCGAGGAGTTCCAGCTCCACCCCGAGCAGTCCACGGACGCGATCGTGATCCACCACCCCGAGGCGAAGTACTTCAACGCGAGGTAACGAGGTAGCCGCGTTCCGTTCGTGTCGTTCCGGCGCACGGGGCGTATCCTGGATCACCCTGAACGGGCCGGTCCGCTCACCGCGGACCGGCCTGCGTCATCTCCGGGGACGCCCGCCGACGGGAAGGACGCCCACCATGACCACGATCTCCACCGCCACCCAGCTGCCGGGCCGGGGCGACGGGCTCGACCCGCAGGCCGTCCTGCTGGACATGGACGGCACCCTGGTCGACACCGAGCACTTCTGGTGGCAGGCGGAGGCCACGCTCTTCGCCGAGCTCGGCCACGAGCTGAACGAGGCGGACCGCGAGCACGTGGTCGGCGGCCCGATGAGCCGCGTCCTGGACTACCTGATCTCGACCACCGGTGTGACGCTCACCCCGGCCGAGCTCACCGTGCTGGTCAACCAGCGGTTCGTCGACCTGCTGGCCGGCGGCGTCCCGCTGATGCCCGGGGCCGAGCGGCTGCTCAACACCCTGGCCGCGCACGGCATCCCGGCCGCCCTGGTCTCCGCCTCGCACCGGCACGTGATCGACATCGTGCTGGAGAGCCTGGGCCACCACCACTTCGCGTTCACCCTGGCCGGTGACGAGGTCGCCCGCACCAAGCCCCACCCGGACCCGTACCTGGCCGCGGCGGCCCGCCTGGGCGCGGACCCGGCCCGCTGCGTGGTGGTGGAGGACGCCCCGACCGGGGTCCGCTCCGCCGAGGCGGCCGGCTGCCCGGTGATCGCGGTCCCCTCGGTGGCGCCGATCGAGCCGGCCCCGGGCCGGACGGTGATCGGTTCGCTGGAGCAGCTCGACCTGGAGCTGCTCCGCTCGGTCGTGGCCGCCCGGGTCTGACGCGCACCGCCCGCGGACGCCGAGGGCACCACCTCCGGACCCCGAGGGGCACCACTTCCAGGCACTGGGAGGCACTGAGAGGCACCACTCCCGGACACCGGGGGGCACCGCCCGCAGGGCAGGACGGGCACCGCTCTCCGGTGTGACTTTGCCCACTCTGGGCGATGGTGCGAGCCCCCGTTCGTGGGACGAATCGGGCATTGTCTGACAAGACGTCAAGGTTCCGGTCCGGACGGGCCGTCCCGTGATCACTACCGGTGATATTCGTACAAGTTCGATGTGGCACGCTTCATCCGGTTCAGTGACTCACGCCCGACCGCCGTGCGCCCCCACCCGGGCAGCGGCTTCGGCAGCCACCGGCTCACCGTCGGTCCGTCCGAGAAGGAACGTTCCCGCATGACTTCTGCCAACCGTCTGGCTGTACTGGCGTGTGCCACCCTGGTCGTCACCTCGGCCGCGGGCTGCGCCTCGGCCAAGAAGGTGGTCACCGGCGGCGACGACGGCAAGGGCGCCATCACGATGGGGACGACCAACGTCACCAAGGTGCTCGACCCGGCCGGCGCCTACGACAACGGGGCCTGGCTGGTGCTCAACAACACCTTCCAGTCGCTGCTGAAGTTCCCGGCGGGCGCCTCCGTCCCGCAGCCCGACGCGGCCCAGTCCTGCGGCTTCACCGGTGGTGGCACCACCACCTACAAGTGCACCCTGCAGAGCGGTCTGAAGTTCTCCAACGGCCACCCGCTGACCGCCCAGGACGTGGTCTTCTCGGTCGAGCGGATGAAGAAGATCGCGGACGAGAACGGCCCGTCCAGCCTGCTCGACACCGTCGAGAAGGTGACCGCCAAGGGTGACCTCGAGGTGGAGTTCCAGCTGAACACCCCGGACGCGGTGCTCCCGGCCAAGCTGGCCACGGCGGCCGGTTCGATCGTGGACCACCAGGTCTTCCCGGCCGACAAGCTGCTGCCCAACGACAAGCTGGTCGGCTCCGGCCCGTACAAGATCGACGCGATCGAGGCCGGCGACAACGGCGGCCCGGCGAAGGTCACGCTGACCGCCAACGGCGACTACCGGGGCGAGGCCAAGCTCCAGAACAACAAGTTCGTCGTCCGCTACTTCGCCGACAGCGACGCGCTGAAGAACGCCCTGGAGTCCGGCGACATCGACCTGGCCGACAACGGTCTGGACCCGGCCACCGCCGCCAAGCTGAAGGACGAGCAGCTGACCGGCGCCGGCAAGCTCAAGGTGGCCGAGGGCGACAGCGGCGAGACCCGCTTCCTGACCTTCAACACCAAGGACGCCGTCACGGGCAACGTGGCCGTCCGCCAGGCCGTCGCCCAGCTGCTGGACCGCAAGGTGCTGGCCCGCGACGTGTACGCGCGCACCGTGCAGCCGCTCTACTCGGTGGTCCCGGCCGGCATCACCGGTCACAACACCGCCTTCTTCGACCGCTACGGCGAGCCGGACGTGGCCAAGGCCAAGAAGCTGCTCGCCAACGCCAAGGTGCAGACCCCGGTGAAGTTCACCCTCACCTGGTCGCGCTCCCGGGCCGGCGACGCCGAGGCCAAGGAGATCAAGAAGCAGCTGGAGGCCAGCGGCCTGTTCCAGGTGAACGTCCAGCAGGAGGCGGACTGGAACGCCTTCCAGAAGGGCTGGAACGACGGTTCCTACCAGGCCTACACCGTCGGCTGGACCCCGGACTACGCGGACGCGGACAACTTCGTCGGCCCGCTGCTGGTCGACGGCGGCGCCTTCCACAACGGCTGGGACGACCCGAAGATCAGCCAGAAGCTGCTCCCGGAGAGCATCAAGCAGACCGACCGCAGCGCCGGCGGCGCCTACGGCCAGGTGCAGAACCTGGTCGCCGAGGCCGTTCCGATGCTCCCGATCTTCCAGAACAAGGCCTTCTACGCCTCCCGCACCGACATCACCGGCGTGGACAGCACGGTGGACACCACCGGCGTGTTCCGCTTCTGGGAGATCGGCCGCACCAAGAAGTGACGTTCCGTCACCCCTGACACGACGAAGCCCGCCCGCTCCGAGCAAGGAGCGGGCGGGCTTCGTCGTGCCGGGAGGGAGCCGCTACTGGGCGCCCGGACGGACCAGGCCGCTCTCGTAGGCGTACACCGCGGCCTGCACCCGGTCCCGCAGTTGGAGCTTGGTCAGCACGTGGCCGACGTGGGTCTTCACGGTGGTCTCGCTGACGTACAGCTCGCCGGCGATCTCCGCGTTGGAGAGGCCGCGGGCGACCAGCTTGAGCACCTCCAGCTCACGCTCCGTCAGGGCGGTGAGTGCCTGCGGCGGGGCCTCGTCGCCGGACGGCAGCTTGGTGGCGTACATGTCCAGCAGCCGGCGGGTGATCGAGGGCGCCAGCATCGCCGCGCCGTCGGCCACCACCCGGATCGCCTGCACCAGCTCCTCGGCCGGGACGTCCTTGAGCAGGAAGCCACTGGCCCCCGCCCGGAGCGCCTCGACCACGTACTCGTCCAGGTCGAAGGTGGTCAGCACCAGCACCTTGGCCGGACCGTCCCGGCCGGGGCCGGCGATCCGTCGGGTGGCCTCGACCCCGTCCATCCGGGGCATCCGGATGTCCATCAGCACCACGTCCGGCTGGAGCGCGCGCACCTGGTCGAGCGCCTGCTGCCCGTCCCCGGCCTCACCCACCACCACCAGGTCGGACTCGGCCTCCAGGATCATCCGGAAACCGGTTCGCAGCAGCGGCTGGTCGTCGACCAGCAGCACTCGGATCGTCACTCGGACTCCTTGCTCGTCTCTTCGCTCGTCCGCCCCGCGGCCGGAGGCAGCTCCGGCCCGGGACCCTCGTCGGTCCGCCCCGCGGCCGGAAGCACGTCCGGCCCGGGGACCTCGTCGTCGTGCGGCCGCCGCTGGAGCGGCAGCGGGTAGGGCGGGGGAGTGCCCCCGAACTCCGGGCAGCTGGCCTTGTGGTCGCACCAGTCGCAGAGCCGGTTCCGGGTGGCCGGGAAGTCCCCGGTGGCCACTGCCCGGTTGATGGTCTCCCAGAGCGCGGTGAGCTTGCGCTCCACCGCCAGCAGGTCGGCCTCGTCCGGGTCGTAGGTGACCACGTCACCCCCGCCGCCCAGGTAGACCAGCTGGAGGCGCTTGGGCAGCACGCCCTTCCACCGCCAGACCACCAGGGCGTAGAACTTCATCTGGAACATCGCCTTGCCCTCGAAGTCCCGCGAGGGCGCGCGGCCGGTCTTGTAGTCCACCAGCCGGACCTCGCCGGTCGGGGCCACGTCCACCCGGTCGATGTAGCCGCGCAGCAGCAGGCCGGAGTCCAGCACCGTCTCCACGTAGAGCTCGCGCTCCACCGGGTGCAGCCGGGTCGGGTCCTCCAGCCGGAACCAACGGTCGATCAGCTTCTCGGCGTCGCCCAGCCAGCGGGTCAGTGCCGTGCCGTCCGGGTCGTCCGGGAAGAGCCCGGCCAGCTCCGGCCGCTCGCCGAGCAGCCGCTCCCACTGCGGGCGGAGCAGGCCGAGCGCCTGCTCCGGGGTCCGCTCCGCCGCCGGGCTGTCGAACAGCCGCTCCAGCACCGCGTGCACCACCGTGCCCCGGGTGGCCGCCGAGCTGGGCGGTTCCGGCAGCTTGTCGATCACCCGCAGCCGGTAGAGCAGCGGGCAGGTCATGAAGTCCCCCGCCCGGGAGGGCGAGAGTCCGGTCGGCGCCTGGGCCGGCCGGGGCGCGGCGGGCGCCCCGGTGGAGCGGTCGGTCTCGTGCTGCATACCCCGACCCTATTGCCCCGGGCTGCCATCCCGCCGTCACCCCACTGTCACGGCCGATCCGACGGTCCGGACACGGCTCGGCAACGACGGGGGCGGCCCGTGCGTTGACCGGGTACAGGACCGGCACGGGGCGGACGGCCGGATCCGGCCGGAGATCACGTAGCGTGGCGCGGTGGGGCCCGCACGGGCACCACGGGCACCACGGGTGCCACACGGGCGCCACGGGACGACGCGGACACCCGTACGGTGCCCGCCGCAGGACGACGACGCCCGTACGGCGGGCACCGCAGGACGACGAGGACGAAGGGACCACGGTGAGCGAGAGCAGGGGTCAGCAGGAGCGGCCGGGCGGCATCCTGATGGGCCGTCCGTTCGGCGTGCCGGTCTACGTCACCCCGTCCTGGTTCGTGATCGCCGCGTTGATCACCTGGATCTTCGGCGGTCAGCTCACCGAGGTGCTCCCCGAGCTGGGCGGCACCCGCTACCTGGTCTCCTTCTCCTTCGCGGTGGCCTTCTACGCCTCCGTCCTGGTGCACGAGCTGGCGCACACCGTGGTCGCGCTCCGGCAGGAGCTCAACCCGCGCCGGATCCAGCTCCAGTTCTTCGGCGGGGTCTCGGAGATCGAGAAGGAGGCGCCCACCCCGGCCCGGGAGTTCTGGCTGGCCTTCGTCGGCCCGCTGCTCTCGCTGGTCCTCGGCGGCCTGTTCTACCTGGCCTTCCTGGCGGTCCGGCCGGCCAGCGTGCCCGGTGTGCTGCTGGCCGGACTGTTCGTCAGCAACCTGGTGGTGGCCGCCTTCAACCTGCTGCCCGGTCTCCCGCTGGACGGCGGCCGCATCCTGCGGGCGCTGGTCTGGGGCCTGACGGGCCGTCCGATGACCGGCACGGTGGCGGCCGTCTGGGCGGGCCGGGTGCTGGCCCTGGTGGTGCTGTTCGGGCTGCCGGTGCTGGCCGCGGCCCGCGGCGGGGCGGAGCGTTCGACCACCGACAGCCTGATCGACAGCGTGCTGGCGGCGATCCTCGCCGTGATCATCTGGAACGGGGCCGGCGGCGCCCTGCGCAACGCCCGCCTCAAGCAGGCCCTGCCCGGCCTGCGGCCCGTCGGGCTGGCCCGCCGGGCGGTCCAGGTCACCGCCGACACCCCGCTCGGCGAGGCGGTCCGGCGGGCCCGGGAGGCCGAGGCCGGGGCGATGGTGGTGGTGGACGGCCGGGGCGAGCCCACCGGGCTGGTCAAGGAGGCGGCGGTGAACGCCGTCCCGGAGCACCGCCGTCCCTGGGTCCAGGTCGGCGCGCTGGCCCGCGACCTGGAACCGGGCCTGCGGCTGGGCACCGAGCTCTCGGGGGAGGAGCTGCTGGCCGCGCTCCGGAGTACCCCCGCCACCGAGTACCTGGTGGTCCGCCCGGACGGCACCGTCTACGGGGTGCTCACCCTGACCGACCTGGAGCGGTACCTCAGCACCGCGATGGGCCGCCGCTGAGCGGGAGCCGGGCAACCACGGAGCCGCCGCCGGGCAGCCGCGGAGCCGCCGCCGGGCGCCCCGGCCGACCCGCTGGTCGGCCGCGCTCCGCCGGTCCCTTAGGATTGCCGTCATGTCCGAACCGACCGGTGCCACCCGCCGACGCGGGCCCTTCCAGGTCGGGGACCAGGTCCAGCTGACCGACCCCAAGGGCCGCCACTACACGTTCACGCTCCAGGCCGGGAACCAGTTCCACACCCACAAGGGTGCGTTCCCCCACGACGAGCTGATCGGCGCCCCCGAGGGCACTGTCGTGCGCACCACGGGGAACGTCCCGTACCTCGCGCTGCGCCCCCTGCTCCCCGACTACGTCCTCTCCATGCCCCGCGGCGCCGCCGTGATCTACCCCAAGGACGCGGGGCAGATCCTGGCCATGGCCGACATCTTCGCGGGCGCCCGCGTGGTCGAGGCGGGCGTCGGCTCCGGCGCGCTCTCCACGTACCTGCTGCGCGCCGTCGGTGACACCGGCATGCTCGCCTCGTACGAGCGCCGCCAGGACTTCGCCGACATCGCGAAGAGCAACGTGGAGCGCTACTTCGGCGGGTCGCACCCGGCCTGGAAGCTGACGGTGGGTGACCTCCAGGACAACCTGGTGGAGACCGACGTCGACCGCGTCATCCTCGACATGCTCGCTCCCTGGGAGTGCCTGGACGTCGCCTCCAAGGCGCTCGTCCCCGGCGGTCTGATCTGCTGCTACGTGGCCACCACCACGCAGATGTCGAAGACCGTCGAGGCGCTCCGGGAGCACGGCACCTTCACCGAGCCGCAGGCCTGGGAGACCATGGTCCGCACCTGGCACCTGGAGGGCCTCGCGGTCCGCCCGGACCACCGGATGATCGGCCACACCGGCTTCCTGCTCACCGCCCGCCGCCTGGCCGACGGGGTCGAGCCCCCGCTGCGCCGCCGCCGCCCCGCCAAGGGCGCGTACGGCGAGGACTACGACAACGGCACCCCGGAGCCGAGCCTCGCCGAGCGCGCGGCCGCCCGGGCCGCCGCCAAGGCCGGGTCCGAGGCCGAGTCCGAGTAACGGCGCCGCCACGACGAACGAACGACCGAAGGGTGCACCCGTCCGCGGGTGCACCCTTCGTCGGTTCCGGGGGAGAAGGGTGCGGAGAGCTCCGGGGGAGAAGGACGCGGAGAGCGGGGAGCGGTGGGTCACCGCGCGCCCCCGGGCGTGGGATGATGCTCCCTCACACGCCACCCCGCCCAGGAGGGGACTGCCTGGTGGAACTCGCGGCCGAGACGGTGCAGATGACGACGGTGCAGACGGAGCAGACCGGAACGGACCACGGGCCGGGGGCCGGCCGGAGCCGGATACGTCACTGGGTGCTGGTCGCGGCGGCCACCGCCGCCGTGATCGCCGCGGGTCTGGCCGCCGGTCCGGCCGGCGGCGTGGTCCGGCCGACGGCGCACCCCGCCGGGCCCACCGCCTCGAAGGCCCCGGCCGCCCTGCCGAAGGAGTCCGCGCCGGACCCGGCCAAGGCCGCCCTGCCGCTCGACTGCGGCCCGTTCCCGGTGAAGGTCTCGCTCAGCTTCGCGGCCCTGCTCGACGGCCGCCCCAGCACCGTCCTGGCCGCCCACTGCGACGCCGGCAACGGCACCCCGCCGGACGGCGTCTACCTGCTGACCAACGGTCAGGACGGCCGCCCGCGGGTCGCCGCCACCCTGCTGGAGGACGCGGCCGGCCGCACCGTCACCGAGCTCAAGCTGCGCAGCGACGGCACCCTGACCGCCCGCGCCAAGGGCTACTCCAGCGACGAGGTGCCGCGCTACGCGCCGGACCTGCTGGTCTCCCTGGAGTGGCGCAAGCAGGCCGGTGGCGGCTGGCTCAGGTCCGAACGCACCGAGCCCGCCGCCACCGCCTGAGCCACCGCCTGAGCCACCGTCACCCGACGGCGCGTCAGGCCGCACCGCTCGCGTCAGTCCGCGTCGGGCCCGTACACCTCGACCCGGTCGCTCACCCGGCGGACGTGGATGCAGTCGCCGGGGCACTCCTTGGCCGAGTCCACCACGTCCTGAAGCAGCGTCAGCGGCACCGGTGCGGTCTCGCCCGGCTGCTGGCGCAGCTCGTCGTCGTCACCCTTCACGTAGGCCAGGCCGTCGATGTCCAACTCGAAGACCTCCGGGGCGTACTGGACGCAGATGCCGTCCCCGGTGCAGAGATCCTGATCGATCCAGACTTCCAGTGCTTCCTGGGTCTCCGACATGTCCCCTACCGCTCCTTCTGGCGAACTCCACGTACCGCGCCGGACACCGCCCGGTCACGATCGGACACCGAGCCTACCCGTCGGCCGCATTAGCGGGCCGACGGTGGGTATCCACTCAGCACGGGGGGCAGCATCCGAGCGCGAAGATCGGACACGCCCGGCCTTCTTTCTGATCTACGGGTTTACCCGGCAGGAATGAAGGTAGGTTTGGGTCGTCCAGCTCCCCCAGGAGGAGGTGAGGACCGTGGCATCCCACGATGACGACTACAACCGCAGCGCCGGCCGGCCCGCACGGGGTTCCGACGACCAGGCAGCTCAGGTCTCGTACCTCGAGCAGGAGATCGCCGTCCTGCGCCGCAAGCTCGCCGACTCACCGCGCAATTCGAGGATCCTCGAAGACCGCATCGTCGAGCTCCAGACCAACCTGGCCGGTGTGACCGCCCAGAACGAACGGCTCGTCTCCACGCTCCGGGAGGCCCGCGACCAGATCGTGGCCCTCAAGGAGGAGGTCGACCGGCTGGCCCAGCCGCCCGCCGGGTTCGGCACCTTCCTGAGCGCGAACGAGGACGGCACGGCCGACATCTTCACCGGCGGCCGCAAGCTGCGGGTGAACGTCAGCCCCAGCGTCGACCTCGACGAGCTCCGCCGCGGCCAGGAGGTGATGCTCAACGAGGCGCTGAACGTCGTGGACGCGCTCGCCTTCGAGAGCATCGGCGACATCGTCACCCTCAAGGAGGTGCTGGAGGACGGCGAGCGTGCGCTGGTCACCGGGCACACCGACGAGGAGCGGGTGGTCCGGCTCGCCGAGCCGCTGCGCGAGCTGACGCTGCGTCCGGGTGACGCGCTCCTGCTGGAGCCGCGTTCCGGCTACGTGTACGAGGTGGTCCCGAAGGCCGAGGTCGAGGAGCTGGTCCTTGAGGAGGTCCCGGACATCGACTACCGCCAGATCGGCGGTCTGGGGAACCAGATCGAGCAGATCCGGGACGCGGTCGAGCTGCCGTACCTGCACGCGGACCTGTTCAAGGAGTACGAGCTCCGGCCGCCGAAGGGCGTCCTGCTCTACGGCCCGCCCGGCTGCGGCAAGACGCTGATCGCCAAGGCGGTGGCCAACTCGCTGGCCAAGAAGGTCGCCGAGGTGACCGGCCGGCCGCAGGGCAAGAGCTACTTCCTGAACATCAAGGGCCCCGAGCTGCTCAACAAGTACGTCGGCGAGACCGAGCGGCAGATCCGCCTGGTCTTCCAGCGGGCCCGGGAGAAGGCCAGCGAGGGCACGCCCGTCATCGTCTTCTTCGACGAGATGGAGTCGCTCTTCCGCACCCGTGGGTCGGGCGTCAGCTCGGACGTGGAGAACACCATCGTCCCGCAGCTGCTCGCCGAGATCGACGGCGTGGAGGGCCTGGAGAACGTCATCGTGATCGGCGCCTCGAACCGCGAGGACATGATCGACCCGGCGATCCTGCGGCCCGGCCGTCTGGACGTCAAGATCAAGATCGAGCGCCCGGACGCCGAGGCCGCGAAGGACATCTTCTCCAAGTACCTCAAGGACTCGCTGCCGTTCCACCCGGACGACCTCAAGGAGCACGAGGGCTCCGTCGAGGCGACCGTCGGCGGCATGATCCAGGCCGTGGTCGAGCGGATGTACACCGAGACCGAGGAGAACCGCTTCCTGGAGGTCACCTACGCCAACGGTGACAAGGAGGTCCTGTACTTCAAGGACTTCAACTCCGGCGCGATGATCCAGAACATCGTCGACCGGGCGAAGAAGATGGCCATCAAGGCCTTCCTCGACACCGGCCAGCACGGCCTGCGGGTGGCGCACCTGCTGGCCGCCTGCGTGGACGAGTTCAAGGAGAACGAGGACCTGCCCAACACCACCAACCCGGACGACTGGGCCCGGATCTCCGGCAAGAAGGGCGAGCGCATCGTCTTCATCCGGACCCTGGTCACCGGCAAGCAGGGTGCCGAGTCCGGCCGCTCGATCGACACCGTGGCCAACACGGGTCAGTACCTGTAAGACGCCCGTCCCACCGTCCGGCTGCGGTGCCCCCACCCGGGGCCCGCAGCCGGACGGCGCGTCTTGGGACACCATCGGAACCCGGGCAAGGAGGGCCGCATGACCGTACGGCGCGTGATGGGGATCGAGACCGAGTACGGCATCTCGGTGCCGGGCCACCCGAACGCCAACGCGATGCTCACCTCGTCCCAGATCGTCAACGCCTACGCGGCCGCGATGCACCGGGCACGGCGGGCCCGCTGGGACTTCGAGGAGGAGAACCCGCTGCGCGACGCGCGCGGCTTCGACCTCGCGCGAGACGTGGCGGACGCCAGCCAGCTGACCGACGAGGACATCGGCCTGGCCAACGTCATCCTCACCAACGGCGCCCGGTTCTACGTGGACCACGCGCACCCCGAGTACAGCTCCCCGGAGATCACCAACCCGCGGGACGCGGTGCTCTGGGACAAGGCCGGCGAGCGGATCATGGCCGAGGCGGCCGCCCGCGCGCTGGAGCTGCCCAACGGCCAGCGGATCAACCTCTACAAGAACAACACGGACAACAAGGGCGCCTCCTACGGCACCCACGAGAACTACCTGATGCAGCGGTCGACGCCGTTCGCCGACATCGTCCGCCACCTCACCCCGTTCTTCGTCTCCCGCCAGGTGGTCACCGGCGCCGGCCGGGTGGGCCTGGGCCAGGAGGGCGGCGCGGACGGCTTCCAGATCAGCCAGCGGGCGGACTACTTCGAGGTCGAGGTCGGCCTGGAGACCACCCTCAAGCGCCCGATCATCAACACCCGGGACGAGCCGCACGCGGACGCCGAGAAGTACCGCCGGCTGCACGTGATCATCGGCGACGCCAACCTCTCGGAGATCTCCACCTACCTCAAGCTGGGCACCACCGCGCTGGTCCTGACGATGATCGAGGACGGCTTCATCACCGCCGACCTGGCCGTCGACCAGCCGGTCCGGACCCTGCACCGGGTCTCCCACGACCCGTCCCTGCAGTACCTCGTCCACCTGCGCAGCGGACGGAAGCTGACGGCCGTTCAGCTCCAGATGGAGTACTTCGAGCTGGCCCGCAAGTACGTCGAGGACCGCTACGGCCAGGACGCCGACGAGCAGACCGTGGACGTGCTGCTGCGCTGGGAGGACGTGCTCAACCGGCTGGAGAACGACCCGATGAGCCTGTCGAAGCAGCTCGACTGGGTCGCCAAGAAGGAGATCCTGGAGGGCTACCGCCAGCGCGACGGCCTGGACTGGGACAACCCCCGGCTGCACCTGGTCGACCTCCAGTACAGCGACGTGCGCCCCGACAAGGGCCTCTACAACCGCCTGGTGGCCCGCGGCCGGTTCGACCGGCTGGTGACCGAGGAGGACGTCACCCGGGCGGTCTCCAAGCCGCCGGAGGACACCCGGGCGTACTTCCGCGGCCGCTGTCTGGAGCAGTACGCCGACCACGTGGCGGCGGCCTCCTGGGACTCCGTCATCTTCGACCTGCCGGGCCGGGACTCGCTCCAGCGGGTGCCGACCCTGGAGCCGCTGCGGGGCACCCGCGGCCACGTGAAGGACCTGCTGGACCGCTGCCGGACGGCGGAGGACCTGCTCCGGGTCCTGTCCGGCGGGTAACGTCTCGATCACCAGGGGTGAACTTTCCGCGAAAAGGGAATCATCCTGACGAGGCGCGGACGTTGTACGGAAACCGGAAGCGGATGTCGTGGCCGGTGGATAGTGTCGGACCAACCGAGCGAGCGGGGTGAGGGAAATGGCCAGCAAGGACACCGGCGGTGGTCAGCAGCGGGCGAACCGTTCCTCCGAGGAGGTCGAGGAGCAGGCGGTAGACGCGCAGGCCGCCGAGGACCTCAAGGAGCGCCAGGAGAAGCTCAGCGACGACGTCGACGCGGTGCTCGACGAAATCGACGACGTCCTCGAGTCGAACGCGGAGGACTTCGTCCGTCAGTTCGTGCAGAAGGGCGGCGAGTAGCCGTCCGCCCGTAGTTCCGCCGCGCGCGGCAATCCCGTGGGAATTCCCCCGGGGTTGCCGCGCGCGGACCATCTGACGGCCGTTCCGACGCCCCGGAGAACCACCTGTCGCCGACGAGGTGGTTGAGGGGCGAAGAACGGGTAGTCTCCGGTTCACACAGCGCCAGTTGATCTACCTGGAAGGAATCGAGTGGAAGCCAACACTGGTGGCACCGGGCGTCTACCGGCTGCCTTCCTGACCCCGGGTTCGTCGTCGTTCATCGACTTCCTCGCGCAGCACTCGCCGGAGATGCTGCCCGGCCGCCGCGCGCTGCCGGAGGGCCTCACCATCGAGGCGCCGCACGGCACCACCATCGTCTCGGCGGTCTTCGACGGCGGCGTGGTGCTCGCCGGCGACCGCCGCGCCACCATGGGGAACGTGATCGCCCAGCGGGACATCGAGAAGGTGTTCCCGGCCGACGAGTACAGCGCGGTGGGCATCGCGGGCACCGCCGGCCTGGCGGTCGAGATGGTCCGGCTGTTCCAGCTGGAGCTGGAGCACTACGAGAAGATCGAGGGCACCGTCCTCTCCCTGGAGGGCAAGGCCAACCGGCTCACCACGATGATCCGGGGCAACCTCGGGATGGCCATGCAGGGCCTGGCCGTGGTCCCGATGTTCGCCGGCTACGACCTCAACCTCGGGCGCGGCCGGATCTTCACCTACGACGTCACCGGCGGGCGCTCCGAGGAGCGCGGCTTCGCCGCCACCGGCTCCGGCTCGGTCTTCGCCCGGGGCTCGATGAAGAAGCTCTACCGCGAGGACCTGACCGCCGAGCAGGCCTCCACCCTGGTGGTGCAGGCGCTGTACGACGCCGCCGACGACGACTCCGCCACCGGCGGCCCGGACCTGGCCCGCAAGATCTTCCCGATCGTCTCGCTGATCACCGAGGACGGCTTCCGCCGCCTCTCCGAGGACGAGGTCTCCGAGATCGCGGTCTCCATCACCGACCAGCGCCGCGAGCACCCCAACGGGCCGCAGGCCCCGCTCCTCTAGTCCGCCACCACCTCCCAGGAAGGGGACGGCCAGGTGTCCACACCGTTCTACGTCTCGCCCCAGCAGGCCATGGCGGACCGCGCCGAGTACGCCCGCAAGGGCATCGCCCGCGGCCGCAGCGTGGTCGTGCTGACCTACGCCGACGGCATCGTCTTCGTCGCGGAGAACACCTCGCGGGCGCTGCACAAGGTCTCCGAGATCTACGACCAGATCGCCTTCGCCGCGGTCGGCCGCTACAACGAGTTCGAGAACCTGCGGATCGGCGGCGTGCGCTACGCCGACCTGCGCGGGTACTCCTACGACCGGGCCGACGTGACCGCCCGCGGGCTGGCCAACGTCTACGCCCAGACCCTCGGCACCATCTTCTCCTCGGTCGGCGAGAAGCCGTACGAGGTGGAGCTGATCGTGGCCGAGGTCGGCCGCACCGCCGAGGACGACCAGATCTACCGGCTCACCCCCGACGGTTCGGTGGTGGACGAGAAGCACGCCGTGGTGGTCGGCGGGAACGCGGACTCGATCGGCAACTACCTCGGCCAGAAGCACCAGCCCGGGCTCAGCCTGGCCGGGGCGCTCAAGCTGGCGGTGGACGGCTTGGCCAGGGACCCGAACGGCGGCACGCCGCGGACCCTGACGCCGGACCAGCTGGAGGTCGCGGTCCTGGACCGCACCCGCTTCCAGAAGCGGAAGTTCAAGCGGGTGCTGGGCGGGCAGCTGAGCCGTCTGCTGGCCGGCGACGAGTCGGCCGCCGCCGAGGAGAGCACCGAGGAGTAGGGAGCAGCGGGAGCCGTCCGGCGCGGCGGCTCCCGCTCCACCGCGGCGAACTGACGGACCGTCGGCCGCCCGGGGTTTCGCAAGGCCCTCGAACAGAGAAGAGATGCCTTCATGGACCGCCGAATTTTCGGGCTGGAGAACGAGTACGGCGTCACCTGTACCTTCCGTGGGCAGCGTCGGCTGTCGCCGGACGAGGTGGCCCGGTACCTCTTCCGCCGCGTTGTCTCCTGGGGCCGCAGCAGCAACGTCTTCCTGCGCAACGGCGCCCGCCTCTACCTGGACGTCGGCTCCCACCCCGAGTACGCCACCCCCGAGTGCGACGACGTCACCGAGCTGGTGACGCACGACAAGGCCGGCGAGCGGATCCTCGAAGGCCTGCTGGTCGACGCCGAGCGGCGCCTGCACGAGGAGGGCATCGCCGGGGACGTCTACCTGTTCAAGAACAACACCGACTCGGCCGGGAACTCCTACGGCTGCCACGAGAACTACCTGGTGGCCCGGCACGGCGAGTTCTCCCGGCTGGCCGACGTGCTGATCCCCTTCCTGGTGACCCGTCAGCTGATCTGCGGCGCGGGCAAGGTGCTGCAGACCCCGCGCGGCGCGGTCTACTGCGTCAGCCAGCGGGCCGAGCACATCTGGGAGGGCGTCAGCTCCGCCACCACCCGCTCCCGCCCGATCATCAACACCCGGGACGAGCCGCACGCGGACGCCGAGCGGTACCGCCGGCTGCACGTGATCGTCGGCGACTCCAACATGTCCGAGACCACCACCCTGCTCAAGGTGGGCTCCACCGACCTGGTGCTGCGCCTGATCGAGGCCGGCGTGGTGATGCGCGACCTGACGCTGGAGAACCCGATCCGGGCCATCCGCGAGGTCAGCCACGACCTCACCGGCACCCACCAGGTCCGGCTCGCCAACGGCCGGGAGGCCAGCGCGCTGGACATCCAGGAGGAGTACTACTCCAAGGCGCTGGAGTTCGCCGACCGCAAGGGCATCAACACCGGCACCATCGCCAAGGTGCTGGAGCTCTGGGGCCGCACCCTGGAGGCCGTCCGCAGCGGGAACTTCGACAGCGTCTCCACCGAGATCGACTGGATCATGAAGCACCAGCTGATCGAGCGGTACCGGGCCAAGCACAACATGGGGATGTCCAACCCCCGGGTGGCCCAGATCGACCTGGCGTACCACGACATCCACCGCCGCCGGGGCCTGTTCTACCTGCTCCAGAACAAGGGCCAGGCCGAGCGGATCACCACCGACCTCAAGACCTTCGAGGCCAAGTCGGTGCCCCCGCAGACCACCCGGGCCCGGTTGCGCGGCGACTTCATCCGCAAGGCGCAGGAGCAGCGCCGCGACTTCACCGTCGACTGGGTGCACCTGAAGCTGAACGACCAGGCGCAGCGCACCGTGCTCTGCAAGGACCCGTTCCGCTCGGTGGACGAGCGGGTGGAGAAGCTGATCGCGGGGATGTAGGCGGTGCCTGCGGGGCGGCGGGCGGATCGGGCAATACGCTGCGGGCAGGCACCGCCCCGTACTTGACCGACAGTTAGGAACACCGTGCGTCGCACCGCCGGTCTGCTCGCCGTCCTGCCGCTCCTCCTGCTCACCGCCTGCGGCAGCGACGGCTCGCCGTCCCAGGGGGCCTCCGGCACCGCCTCGGCCTCCGCCACGGCGGTGCCGAGCCCGGTGGCCTCGGCCTCCCCGATGCCCACCGTCTCCGGCAGCTTCGGCAGCAAGGCGTCCATCACGCTGCCGGCCGGGCAGCCCAGCGGCCAGTTCGTGGTGAACACGGTGATCGAGGGGGAGGGCGCCACCGTCGCCAAGAACGACTGGGTGACCGTCAACTACACGGCCAAGGACTGGACCACCGGCAAGGACCTCACCAGCTCCTACGACTCCGGCCAGAAGCCCCAGCTCTACCAGGCGGCCAGCGGGCAGCTGGTGCCCGCCTTCGACCAGACCGTGCTGGGCAAGAAGGTCGGCACCCGGCTGCTGGTGGTGGCCCCGCCGGCGGCCGGCTTCGGCGCCACCGGCAGCGCCACCCTGGGCATCGGCGGCGGCGACACCGTGGTCTTCGTGCTGGACGTGGTGGAGGACCTGCCGCAGGACTCCACCATCGGCGGCGCCATCACCCAGCCGCCGGCCGACCTCCCGCAGGTCAAGGACAACGGCAAGGCCGCCCCCACCATCACCGTCCCGGCCGGGCCGCCCGCCCCGCCGACCGAGCTGAAGACCTCGGTCCTGGTGAAGGGCGACGGCAAGCCGGTGCAGTCCGGCCAGACCCTGGTGGTGCAGTACACCGGGGTGCTCTGGGCCACCGGCCAGCAGTTCGACTCCTCCTGGTCGCACGGCGGGGCCCAGGCGCTCCAGGTCGGCACCGGCAGCCTGATCAAGGGCTGGGACCAGGGCCTGGTCGGCCAGACCGTCGGCAGCCGGGTGGAGCTGGTGGTGCCGCCCGCCCTCGGCTACGGGGACAAGGAGCAGTCCTCGGTCCCGGCGAACTCCACCCTGGTCTTCGTGATCGACATCCTCGAAGCCGTCTGAGGCTCTGACACCGAATCGAAGCTCGCGGCTCTTACCGCGCCCTCATGTCCACCTGACATACTGTCGCGCACTGTGGCAGGTGTCCGTCAGGACCCGGTGAGGGCGCGGCCCGCGAGATGGATGGGGAGTCATGACTGAGAAGAGCGTCGGGGACCCGACGGCCGCACGGCCCGGTGGGCCGCTGCCGGGTGACGGCGAGTCGATCGTTGTCCCCCCGGCGATCCTGAAGCAGCAGGCCGGCTGGGGCCAGGAGGAGGCCCGCGCGGCCGGGGCGGCGAAGGACGACGAGCCCCAGGTCTTCGCCTCCACGGTGCGCCGCAGGGACCTGGACGAGTCCGGCTACGACGAGAACCCCGGCTCGGCCGGCAAGCTCGGCGTCATCCTGGGCACGGTGCTCGCGGTCCTGCTGGTCGGCAGCGGGGTCACCCTGTACATGGTCAACAAGCCGGACTCGGACAAGAAGGCGGCCGCCGACTCGGCGCCCACCGCCCCGGCCCAGCCGACCCCGACCCAGGCCCCGGTGCCGCCGATCAAGAACGACGCCAAGGTGCTGCCCGCGGTCAGCGGCGACTTCGGCGCCAAGGCCAACATCGAGCTGCCCAAGGACGCGCCCGACGGCAACTTCGTGGTGAAGACGCTGACCGAGGGCACCGGCGCCGAGGTCAAGAAGAACGACTGGGTGACGATCGACTTCACCAGCAAGGTCTGGGCCAGCGGCAAGGACCTGGCGAACTCGTTCGACAAGAACAAGCCGCAGCTCTTCCAGGCCGGCGCGGGCAAGCTGATCCCCGCCCTGGACGACGCGGTGACCGGCCACAAGGCCGGCAGCCGCCTGCTGGTGGTGGCCCCGCCGGCCGCCGCCTTCGGCGACCAGGGCAACACCCAGATGGGGGTCGGCCCGAAGGACAACCTGGTCTTCGTGATCGACATCAAGCAGGGCACCGCGCCGGACGCGGTGCTCGGCGGTGAGATGGCCGCCCCGGCCGAGGGCATGCCCAAGGTCAAGGACAACGGCAAGAAGCCGGCCACCATCACCCCCGTCCCGGGCGTGGCCGCGCCGACCGAGCTGAAGACCTCGGTGCTGATCCAGGGCAAGGGCCGCAAGATCGAGTCGGGCGAGAAGGTCATCGTCCAGTACACCGGCGTGACCTACGCCGACGGCAAGCAGTTCGACTCCTCGCTCGAGCGCGGCCAGGCCTTCGGCTTCGTCACCGGTGGCGGCGGCGTCATCGAGGGCTGGGACAAGGCCGTCACCGGCCAGACCATCGGCAGCCGGATCGAGGTCGTGATCCCGCCGGCGATGGGCTACGGCGACAAGGCCTCGGAGAAGATCCCGGCCAACTCCACCCTGGTCTTCGTGATCGACATCCTGGACGCGGGTGTCGGCGGCGCCGACTAGTCGTCGCGTAACGTATCCCTGTTACATCACCGAACGAGAAGAGCTGTGCTGTGAGCCTTACCAAGCCGGAGATCGACTTCCCGATCGGCGACGCGCCGGCCGACCTGGTCATCGAGGACATCGTCGAGGGCACCGGCGCCGAGGCCAAGGCCGGCGCGATGGTCGAGGTCCACTACGTGGGCGTCACCTTCGAGACCGGCGAGGAGTTCGACGCCTCCTGGAACCGCGGCCAGACCTTCCGCTTCCCGCTGGGCGGCGGCCGGGTCATCAAGGGCTGGGACGAGGGCGTCCAGGGCATGAAGGTCGGCGGCCGGCGCAAGCTGACCATCCCGGCCCACAAGGCGTACGGGAACCAGTCCCCGAGCCCGCTCATCCCGGCCGGTTCGACCCTGATCTTCGTGGTCGACCTGCTCGGCGTCTGACACCGCGTCACCCCAGGCCCCACCCCGCCGCGAGCGGGGTGGGGCCTCGGCTTTCCCCGGAACGGCCGTACCCGGTACGGTCAGCCACAGTTCGTGAAGCAGCGCAGTAGAGATGCACCTCGTTACGGAAAGGTCCGCGATGGCGATCGCCAAGGCAGAGCGGCTGATGAACCTCGCCCTGTGCCTGATGAACACCAGACGTCCGCTCTCCAAGAAGGAGCTCCGGGAGTCCGTCGAGGCGTACCGGGAGGCCTGGCAGTCCGGCAGCGAAGAGGCCTTCAACCGGATGTTCGAGCGGGACAAGGACGACCTGCGCGAGCTCGGCCTGGTCATCGACGTGGACGAGAACGGCCTGGACGGCGAGGTGGGCTACCTGGCCCGCAAGGACCGCAACCGGCTGCCGGAGATCGCCCTGGACGCGGAGGAGGCGGCCGCGCTCACGCTGGCCGCCCGGGTCTGGCAGCAGGCCAAGATGTCCGGCGCGGCCAGCGGGGCGCTGCAGAAGCTGCGCGCCGCCGGGGTGCCGTTCACCGAGGAGCGCGAGCACTCCGCGCTGGAGCCGCGGATCCCCGCCCGGGAGGCGGCCTTCGAGCCGCTGCTCACCGCGGCCCGGGACCGACGGCCCGTCACCTTCGAGTACCGCAAGGCCGGTGCGGCCGCCGTCGAGCTGCGCTCGGTGGAGCCCTGGGCGCTGGAGTGCTGGCGCGGCCACTGGTACCTGGCCGGGTGGGACCGGGACCGCGGCGCGGCCCGGGTGTTCCGGCTGAGCCGGATCACCGGCCGGGTGAAGTCCCGGGCCGGGCGGTTCACCGGCACGGTGCCCGAGCACGTGGACGTGCGCGCCGTGGTGGCCCGGTTCGGCGGCGAGGGCGCGACCGCCTCGGCCACTGTCCGGCTGCGGCAGGGCAAGGGCTTCCCGCTGCGGACCAAGGCGCTGAGCGTGGCCGAGGGCGCGGACGGCTGGGACGAGCTGGAGATCCCGTACGGCCCCGGGCTCGGGGCCGAGGTGGCCGAGTTCGGCCCCGACCTGGTGGTGCTGGCGCCCGAGGAGCTGCGGGCGGACGTCGTCGACCGGCTGCGAGCGGTGGCCGGTCTCCTTGAGGGGCAGAGTTGAGCAACGCGATCGACCAGACCCGGCGGATGCTGTCGCTGGTCACCTACCTGCGCGAGCGGCCCGGTGCCGAGGTGGCCGAGGTGGCCCGGGCGTTCGGCATCACCGAGCGCGAGCTGATCAACGACCTGAACGTGCTGCCGATGTGCGGCACCAGCTTCCGCGGCGGCGACCTGCTGGACATCGACACCGACGGCGAGCGGATCTGGTGGCACAACGTCGACGACGTGGCCCAGCCGCTGCGCCTCGCCGCCGACGAGGCCACCGCGCTGCTGGTGGCCGCCCGCGCGGTGGCCGGCCTGCCCGGTCTGCGCGAGCGGGACCGGCAGGCGCTGACCCGCGCGGTCGCCAAGATCGAGGACGCGGCCGGCGAGAGCGCCGAGTCCTCGGCCCGGGTCGGCGTGACCTTCGAGGCCGAGGGCCAGGTCTTCGCCGACATCGACCGCGCGCTGAGCGAGGGCCGGCTGATCTGGCTGCGCTACTGGTCGCACGGGCGCGGCGGCATGACGGAGCGTCTGGTCGACCCGATCCGGCTGGTCACCGAGGGGCACACCTACCTGGAGGGCTGGTGCCGCACCTCGGAGGACCGCCGGGTGTTCCGGCTGGACCGGGTGGCCGAGATCAAGGTGCTGGACGAGCCGGCCGACCCGCCGCGGCTGGAGCCGCGCGACCTGTCCGCCGGTCTGGTCACCCCGGCCGCCTCCGACCCGGAGGTGGTGGTCGAGGTCGGCCCCGGCGGCCGCTGGGTGGCCGAGTACTACACCCACGACTCGGCCGAGGAGCTGCCCGACGGCGGCCTGCGGATCACCCTGCGCAGCGCGGACCCGGCGGGCCTGCGCCCGCTGGCCCTGCGGCTGGGCCGGGACGGCCGGATCGTCTCCCCGCCGGAGCTGGCCGAGTCGGCGCGGGCCGCCGCGCTCGAGGCGCTCCGGGGATACGAGGGCTGAGCCGATGACCGCGGAGGGCACCAGATTCAAGGTCTACTGCTCTCACTGCCGGGAGAAGGTGGAGCTGCCGGCCGAGGCCTTCCGGCTGGCGCTGGGCGCCACCCGGGAGCGCACGTTCTACAGCTTCAGCTGCCCGTCGTGCGGCCGGGCGGTCCGCAAGACCGCGGGGGACTCCATCGTCGAGGCGCTGACCAGGGCCGGGGTCAGCACCATGCGCCTGCTGCCGGTCGACTGACGCGGTACCACCCGAGAACCACCCCGTAGGAGAAGCCAGTGCCCTGGACCGTCGTCGCCGCCGTCCTGCTGTCCACCGCCGGACTGCTGGTGCTCGGGGTGCTCGCCTGCCGCCTCTGGCTGGACGTCAGGGCGCTGGCCCGGGAGGTCGGTACGGCCTCCCGGGCGGTGACCGAGGCGGCCGAGCGGCTGACCGGCTGAGCGGGGGCCGCCCCGGGCCGTTCGCCGAGGCCAGGTAGCATCCGGTCGTTGTCGCAGCGTCACCCGCAGGGGCTACCATCGCCGGGAGCGGGGGAGTGCTGCCCCTGGGAGAAAGGTGGTCGCACATGCGGATCGGCACGATCCTCATCATCGTCGTCCTCGCCCTGCTGCTCTTCGGCGCGAAGCGGCTGCCCGGCCTCGCCAGGTCGCTCGGCAAGTCCGCGCGGATCCTGAAGGCCGAGGGCAAGGCGCTCAAGGAGGAGGGCAAGTCCCTCAAGGACCGGACGGTGGCCGCCGCCAAGGAGGGCGCCGCCGAGCCGATCGACCCGGTGGAGCCGGCCCGGGTCGTCAAGTCCGCCCCCGGTGAGACCGCACGGGGCGGGGACCGGGCTTGAGCAAGACCGAGAAGGCCGTCAAGACGGCCAAGGACCCCGAGGGCCGGATGGCCCTGGCGGAGCACCTGCGGGAGCTCCGCAACCGGCTGGTCAAGTCGATCCTGGCGATCCTGCTGTTCACCATCGTGATCGCGGTGTTCTACCGCCCGGTGATCGACTTCCTGATCGCGCCGCTGCCCGCCTGCGGGCCCGACAACAAGCCGCCGCCGGGCGAGAACAAGTGCGCCCTGGTGGCGAACATCGGTCTGATGACCGCCTTCACCGTGGTGCTGAAGGTCGCGTTGACCGGTGGCGTGGTCGCGGCGACCCCGGTCTGGCTGTTCCAGCTGTGGCGCTTCGTCGCGCCCGGCCTGCACAAGGGCGAGCGCCGGTACACCGTGGCCTTCATGGGCTTCGGCATCCCGCTGTTCCTGGCCGGCGCCGCGTTCGCGTACCTCATCATGCCGATGACCGCCGCGATGCTGATCCACTTCGCCGGCACCGACGTGACCTCGATCCTCACGGTCGAGGACTACCTCGACGTGGTGACCAGGATGGTGCTGGTCTTCGGCCTGGGCTTCGAGTTCCCGCTGCTGCTGGTGATGCTGAACTTCGTCGGGGTGCTCACCGGCAAGCGGCTGCTCGGCTGGTGGCGCGGCATGGTGATGGCGATCACCGTCTTCGCCGCCTTCGCGACCCCGTCGGCCGACCCGGTCAGCATGATCCTGCTGGCCCTGCCGATCATCGCCCTGTACTTCATCGCGGTCGGCGTGGCGCTGCTGAACGACAGGCGCAAGCTGCGGAACAATCCGGACGCGGGTCTGGACGACGAGGAGGCCTCGCACCTCGACCTCTCGGTCGAGTCCGTCGACGGCGCCGAGGCGGTCACCGCCTCCGCCGCGCCGGAGCTGCCCTCCGCCGTCCCGCCCGCCCGCCGGGAGCAGTTGGACGACATCACCTGACACTGTCGCGGCTGACCCGCCGTCAGTTCGCCCGAACGGCCCCGGCCTGCTGGTTCTTCCAGTGGACCGGGGCCGTTCCGTCATGTCCACGGCCTTGGCAGGGCGAAAACCATGTGACATATTACTGCCGTGTCCACGAGATCCCCCCACGATGTCCTGGTGGTCGGCGCCGGTGTGGTCGGCGCCGCCTGCGCCTACTACGCGGCCCGAGCCGGCCTGAGCGTCACCGTCGTCGACCGCGGCCCGGTGGCCGGCGGCACCACCGGAGCCGGGGAGGGGAACCTCCTGGTCTCCGACAAGGAGCCCGGCCCCGAGCTCGACCTCGCCCTGTACTCCACCGGCCTGTGGCGCGGCCTCGCCGAGGAGCTGGGGGAGCGGATCGAGTACGAGCCCAAGGGCGGCCTGGTGGTCGCCTCCACCGAGGCCGGGATGACCGCGCTGCGGAGCTTCGCCGCCGAGCAGACCAAGGCCGGGGTGGAGTCCTCCGAGGTCCCCGGTGACCGGCTCGCCGAGCTGGAACCGCACCTGGCCGCCGGGCTGGGCGGCGGCTTCCGCTACCCGCAGGACGCCCAGGTCCAGCCCGCGCTGGCCGCCGCTCACCTGCTGCGGGCCTCCGGGGCGCGCCTGCGGCTCGGCGAGACGGTCACCGGCATCCGCACCGCGCCCTCCGGCGAGGTGCTCGGGGTGACGACGGACCGGGGCCGGATCGACGCCCCCGTGGTGATCAACGCGGCCGGCACCTGGGGCGGCGAGCTGGCCGCGATGGCCGGCGTCGAGCTCCCGGTGCTGCCCCGGCGCGGCTTCGTGCTGGTGACCGAGCCGCTGCCGAGGATCGTCCGGCACAAGGTGTACGCCGCCGACTACGTGGCCGACGTGGCCAGCGGCTCGGCCGCGCTGCAGACCTCCGCCGTGGTCGAGGGCACCCCGGCCGGCCCGGTGCTGATCGGCGCCAGCCGGGAGCGGGTCGGCTTCGACCGCACCCTCTCGGTCGAGGTGCTCCAGCGCCTGGCGGCCAACGCGGCCCGGCTCTTCCCGGTGCTGCGCACCGTCCAGGTGCAGCGCGCCTACCGGGGCTTCCGCCCCTACCTGCCGGACCACCTGCCGGCCATCGGCGCGGACCCGCGGGTGCCCGGGCTGTACCACGCCTGCGGCCACGAGGGCGCGGGCATCGGCCTGGCCCCCGCCACCGGGGAGCTGATCGCCCGTCAGCTCACCGGCGAGGCCCCCGGGCTCGACCTCACCCCGTTCCGAGCCGACCGCTTCCCGCACCCTGGAGCCGCCGCGTGAGCGCCCGTACCCCCGCCGAACTGGTCGGCGCCCGGCCCCAGCCGGGGCACACCATCGACTTCGACGGCCGCCCGATCCCGGTGCTGCCCGGCCAGACCATCGCGGCCGCGCTCTGGGCCAACGGCATCCTGGCCTGGCGCACCACCCGGGTGAACGGCCGCCCGCGCGGCGCGTTCTGCGGCATCGGCGCCTGCTTCGACTGCCTGGCCACCGTGGACGGCGCACCCAACCAGCGCACCTGCCTGATCCCCGCCGAGCCCGGCACCACCGTCACCACCCAGGAGGGCCACGGCCGTGCCGACCTCGCCGTCTGACCCCCAGGACCCGTACGACCTCGCCGTGATCGGGGCCGGCCCGGCCGGCCTGGCCGCCGCCGTCACCGCCTCCGCCCTCGGTCTGCGCTGCGTCCTGCTGGACGCCGGACCGCGCCCGGGCGGCCAGTACTACCGCCACCCCGCGCCGGAGCTGGGCGCGGCCCACCCGGAGAAGCTGCACCACGGCTGGTCCGCCTTCGCCGGGCTGCGCGACAGGCTGGCGGCGAGCACCGTCGCCCACCTGACGGAGCACCAGGTCTGGACCGTCGAGCGCAGCACCGAGGGGCGGCCCTGGCGGCTGCACGCGCTGCACGCCGGGGAGGCCGTGACGGTCGAGGCCGCCGCGGTGCTGCTGGCCACCGGCGCCTACGAGCGCCAACTGCCCTTCCCCGGCTGGACGCTGCCCGGCGTGGTGACGGCCGGCGGCGCGCAGGCCATGCTCAAGGCCGGCCTGGTGCTGCCCGGCCGGCGGATCGTGGTGGCGGGCAGCGGCCCGCTGCTGCTGGCCGCGGCCTCCTCGCTGGTCTCCGCCGGGGCCACCGTGCCCGCGGTGGTCGAGGCCTCGAACTACCTCGGCTACGCCCGCGGCCTGGCCACCCTGGCCGCCAACCCGGCCAAGCTGGTCGAGGGCGCCGGACACGGCACCAACCTGCTGCGCGGCAGGGTCCGGCTGCGCCGCTCCAGCGCGGTCGTCGAGGCGCACGGCACCGACCGTGTGACCGCGGTGACGGTGGCGAGGCTGGACGCCGAGTGGCGCCCGGTGCCCGGCACCGAGCGGCGGATCGAGTGCGACGCGGTGGCGGTCGGGCACGGCCTGCTGCCGCAGATCGAGCTGGCCACCGAGCTGGGCGCCGAGACCGTCACCACCGCCGACGACACCGTCGCGCTCAAGGTGGACGACCAGCTGCGCACCTCGCTGCCGGGCCTGTGGGCGGCGGGGGAGACCTGCGGCGTCGGCGGCGCCGACCTGGCGATCGCGGAGGGCGCGCTGGCCGCCCGGGTGATCGCCGGGGCGCCGGTGCCGGCCTCGCTGCGCACCCGCCGGGAGCGCCGCCGGGCGTTCGCCGGCCTGATGGCCGCCGCGCACCGGCCCGGCCCGGGCTGGACCGACTGGCTGCGCGAGGACACCGACGTCTGCCGCTGCGAGGAGGTCCCGGCCGGGGCGATCCGCACCGCGGTGGAGGAGCTCGGCGCGGCCGACCCACGGACCGTCAAACTGCTCACCCGGGCCGGGATGGGCTGGTGCCAGGGCCGGATGTGCGGCCCGGCGGTGGCCTGCCTCTCCGGGGCCTCCGCCCTGAAGCCCGACGCCCGCCCGCTGGCCTGCCCCGTCCCGCTCGCCCGGCTGGCCGAGGGCGAGCCGCGCCCCTGACGTGTCCGCTCAGGTGGTCCACGCCCTTGTGGTCCACCGCCCGCTCTAATAAAATGTCACACCTCACCACTCAAGGAGACCCCCAAGTGTCCGCAACGCACGAGCCCACCCGTCCCTGGCGCGGCATCATGGTCGCCACCACGCTCCCCCTGCGTGACGACCTGTCCGTCGACTACGACGCCTACGCCGAGCACGTCCGCTGGCTGATCGCCAACGGCTGCGACGGCGTGGTCCCGAACGGCTCGCTCGGCGAGTACCAGGTCCTCACCGCCGAGGAGCGGGCCCGCGTGGTCACCACCGCCGTCGAGGCGGCCGGCGACGGCTCCCGTGTCATGCCGGGCGTCGCCGCCTACGGCTCCGCCGAGTCCCGCCGCTGGGCCGAGCAGGCCGCCGAGGCCGGCGCCGGCTCCGTCCTGCTGCTGCCGCCGAACGCCTACCGCGCCGACGCCGCCGCCGTCCGGGCGCACTACGCCGAGGTGGCCAAGGCCGGTCTGCCGATCGTGGCCTACAACAACCCGATCGACACCAAGGTGGACCTCGTCCCCTCGCTGCTCGCGGACATCCACGCCGACGGCAACATCGTCGCCGTCAAGGAGTTCAGCGGCGACGTCCGCCGGGCCTACGAGATCGCCGAGCTCGCCCCCGGCCTGGACCTGCTGATCGGCGCCGACGACGTGCTGCTGGAGCTGGCCGTGGCCGGCGCCGTCGGCTGGATCGCCGGCTACCCGAACGCCCTGCCGGAGGCCAGCGCCAAGCTGTTCCACGCCGCCGTCTCGGGTGACCTGGAGACCGCCGTCCCGCTGTACCGCTCGCTGCACTCGCTGCTGCGCTGGGACTCCAAGACCGAGTTCGTCCAGGCCATCAAGCTCTCCATGGACATCGCCGGCCGGCACGGCGGCCCCGTCCGTCCGCCGCGCTTCCCGCTCACCCCGGAGATCGAGGCGGCCGTCCGCACCGCCACCGAGCAGGCCATCGCGGCCGGCCTGGTCTGACGGGGCGTCAAGCCCCGAGCGTCACCCCCAGAGAAGTGACAGAGGCCGGCTGCGGCGGCAGCCGGCCCTCTCCCCGAGGAGAATCCCCCCCATGCGCAGCCGTCACGTGTTCCACGCCGTGGACTCCCACACCGAGGGCATGCCGACCCGGGTCATCACCGGCGGCTTCGGCACCATCCCCGGGGCCACCATGGCCGAGCGCCGGGTGCACTTCCAGCAGCACCTGGACGACTTCCGCACCCTGCTGATGTACGAGCCCCGCGGCCACGCGGCGATGAGCGGCGCCATCCTCCAGCCGCCGACCCGGCCGGACGCCGACTTCGGCGTGCTCTACATCGAGGTCTCCGGCCTGCTGCCGATGTGCGGGCACGGCACCATCGGCGTGGCCACCGTGCTGGTCGAGACCGGCATGGTCCCGGTGGTCGAGCCGGTCACCACCGTCCGCCTGGACACCCCGGCCGGTCTGGTGATCGCCGACGTGCACGTCCAGGACGGCGCGGCCAAGGCCGTGACCATCCGCAACGTGCCCTCCTACTCCGTCGCCCTGGACCAGAAGATCGAGGTCCCCGGCTACGGCACGGTGACCTACGACCTGGCCTACGGCGGCAACTTCTACGCGATCCTGCCGCTGGCCGAGTTCGGCATCCCGTTCGAGCGCGAGCGCAAGCAGGAGATCCTGGACGCCGGCCTGGCCATGATGGACGCCATCAACGAGGCCGACCGGCCGGTCCACCCGGAGGACCCGTCCATCCACAGCTGCCACCACGTGCAGCTGCTGGCGCCCGGCTCCACCGCCGAGCACTCCCAGCACGCGATGGCCATCCACCCCGGCTGGTTCGACCGCTCGCCCTGCGGCACCGGCACCTCGGCCCGGATGGCCCAGCTGCACGCCCGCGGTGAGCTCCCGCTGGACCGGGACTTCCGCAACGACTCCTTCATCGGCACCACCTTCACCGGCCGCCTGGTGGAGGAGACCACGGTGGCCGGCCGTCCGGCCGTGGTCCCGACCGTCACCGGCCGGGCCTGGGTCACCGGCACCGCGCAGTACTTCCTCGACCCGAGCGACCCGTTCCCCGCGGGCTTCCTGCTCTGACCCAGTGCCGGGGCCGCGGCGCACCGCTCCCGTCCGCGCGGGCCGCGCCGCCGCCCCGGCCCCCTGACCGACCGTCAGGACCGACCCACCGCCAGACCGCCGTCGAAAGGCATCCCGTGATCACCTCGTACAACCCCGCAGACCCGTCCGACCTGGTGGTCGAGGTCGAGAGCCCCGGCGCGGCCGGGGTGGCTGCGGCCATCGAGCGGGCCCGGGCCGCCCAGACCGGCTGGCGGGCCCTCGGTGCGGCGGGCCGCTCGGCCGCCCTCACCAAGGCCGCCGCCGCGATCGAGGCGCACGCCGACGAGCTCACCGAGCTGATCGTCCGTGAGGTCGGCAAGCCCGCCGTCGAGGCGCGCGGCGAGGTCGGCCGCACCGTGGCGATCTGGCGCTACTACGCCCAGGCCCCGTTCGCCCCGGCCGGTGAGGTGCACGAGCCCGCCGCCGGCGAGGGCCTGCTGCTCACCCGCCGCCGCCCGTACGGCGTGGCCGGCCTGGTCACCCCCTGGAACTTCCCGCTCGCCATCCCGACCTGGAAGGCCGCCCCGGCCCTCGCGGTCGGCAACGCGGTGGTGCTCAAGCCCGCCCCCGAGGCCACCGCCTGCGCGCTGCGCCTGGCCGAGCTGGCCGGCCTGCCGGAGGGCGTGCTGACCATCGTCCCCGGCGGGGCCGAGGAGGGCGCCGCCCTGGTGGCCGGCGCCGACGTGATCTCCTTCACCGGCTCCACCGGCGTCGGCCGGGCCGTGGTGGCCGCCGCCACCGGGCGCGGCGTCCCGGTGCAGGCCGAGATGGGCGGCCTGAACGCCGCCATCGTGCTGCCCGACGCCGACATCGCCCAGGCCGCCGCCCACCTGGCCGCCGCCATCGCCGGCTACGCCGGCCAGAAGTGCACCGCCACCAGCCGGGTGATCGCGGTCGGCGACGCCTACGAGCCGCTCGCCGAGGCGCTGGCCAAGGCGCTCACCGGGATCGCCGCGCCCGGCGCCCTGACCGACGTCTGCGGCCCGGTCATCAACGAGCCCGCGCTGGAGCGCCTCACCACCGCGATCGACTCCGCCGTCGAGGCCGGTGCCACCGCACTGGCCGGCGGCCGCCGGATCGACCGGGACGGCTGGTTCATCGAGCCCACCCTGCTGGAGCAGGTCCCGGCCGAACACCCGCTGCGCACCGAGGAGTTCTTCGGCCCGGTGGCCGTGCTGCTGCCCGCCGCCGACCTGGACGAGGCCATCGCGGTGGCCAACGACACCGCCCAGAGCCTCTCCACCTCGGTGCACAGCCGGGACCTGGACACCGCGCTGGCCGCCGCCGACCGCCTGGACGCCGGCATGGTCCGGGTCAACGCCCCCTCCAGCGGCGTGGACTTCCACCTCCCGTTCAGCGGCGCCAAGGGCGCCGGCTACGGCGCGCGCGAGCAGGGCCAGGCCGTGCTCGACTTCTTCACCGCCCAGCGCACCGTCACCCTGCTCCCCGCCGGGACGCCGCGATGAGCCCGAGCGTGGACACGGTCGACTACCACACCGCCGGCGAACCCTTCCGGATCGTCACGGCCGGCCTGCCGCCCATCCCGGGCGACTCGGTCGCCGAGCGCCGGGCCATCGCGCTCGGCGCCGGCGGCACCGCCACCAACCCCCGGCCGAGCACCCTGGACACCGTCCGGCAGCTGCTCACCCGGGAGCCGCGCGGCCACGCCGGGATGTACGGCGGCTTCGTGGTGCCGGCCGACGACAGCGAGGCCCACTTCGGGGTCCTGTTCTGGCACAAGGACGGCTACTCCACCGCCTGCGGCCACGGCACCATCGCGCTCGGCGCCTGGGCCGTGGACTCCGGCCTGGTGGAGGCCCCCGCGGACGGCGACGCCCGGGTGCGGATCGACGTCCCGTCCGGCCGGGTGACCGCCACCGTGCACCGCTCCGGCGGCGCCACCACCGGCATCACCTTCCGGAACGTGCCCACCGCGGTCTCCGCCCGGGGCGTCAAGGTGGAGACCTCGCGCGGCCCGGTCTCCGTCGACCTCGCGCACTCCGGCGCCTGCTACGCCTCGGTCCGCGCCGCCGACCTCGGCCTGACCGTCACCACCGACCGGCTGCCCGAACTCACCGCCCTCGGCCGGGAGATCCGGGCCGCCCTGGCGGACCACCCGGCCACCCGGCACCCCTCGGACCCGCTGCTCTCCGGCGTCTACGGCGTGATCCTGCACGAGGACCTGTCCGAGGACACCCCGTCGGGCCCCGACCAGCGCAACGTCACCGTCTTCGCCGACGGCCAGATCGACCGCTCCCCGTGCGGCTCCGGCACCTCCGCCCGGCTCGCCCTGCTGGCCGCCGAGGGCCGCCTGACCCCCGGTCAGGAACTGCGGCACGAGTCGGTCATCGGTACCGTCTTCACCGGACGGCTGGCCGGCGAGCACCCCGACGGGGTGATCACCGAGGTCACCGGCACCGCGCACCGCACCGGCGAGCACCGCTTCCTGCTCGACCCGGCCGACACCCTCGGGACGGGATTCCTGCTCTGATGACCGCTCAGCTCCCCTTCGTCCCGCTGACCCTCGGCCCGGCCGAGGCGGTGGACGCGCTGGCCGCCGTGCTGGTGGACGGCCTCGACGTCGAGGCCGCCCCGGCCCGCAGCAACATCCCCGTCCCGGCGGGAGAGCTGCTGCTGATGCCGGCCGCCTCGGCCCGGTTCACCGGCGTCAAGATCGCGGGCGTGGTCCCGGGCAACGCCGCCCGGGGCCTGCCCCGGATCACCGGCAGCTACCTGCTGCTGGACGGTCCGACCCTCCAGCCGCTCGCCCTGCTGGACGGCGTCGCGCTCACCTCGCTGCGCACCCCCGCCGTCACCGCCCTGGCACTGCGTCAGCTGGCCGAGCCGGACGCCTCCCACCTGGTGCTCTTCGGCACCGGCCCGCAGGCCTTCGCCCACCTGGACGCGCTGCTGGCGATCCGCCCGCTGACCAGGGTCACGGTGGTCGGGCGCTCGCCCGAGCCGGCCGCCGCGCTGGTCGCGTACGCCGCCTCGCTCGGGCTCGCGGCCGCACTCGGCACGCCGGAGGCGGTCGCGGAGGCGGACCTGGTGGTCTGCTGCACCACGGCGCGCGAGCCGCTCTTCGACGGCGCGCGCGTCCCGGGCCACGCCGCGGTGGCGGCGGTCGGTTCGCACGAGCCGGTGGCGAGGGAGGTCGACTCGGCACTGGTGGAGCGCTCCGCGCTGTACGTGGAGTCGCGGGCGGTGGCACTGCGGGAGGCCGGGGACCTGCTGATCCCTTCTGTGCCCGGGGACCGCCTTGCTAACCTGTCAGAACTGGTGAACGGCAAGGCAGTTGTCCCGACGGACCGGCCGCGCTTCTTCAAGAGCGTCGGCATGGCCTGGGAGGACCTGGCGGTCGCCTCCGCGCAATTCACCGCAGCTGATCCGAAGCAGTTCAGGTAATTCACAAATCAACGTAACGTGACATTGTACAATGGTGTCCTGCTCAGCCCCCACCGGAGGAACACCATGGCGGACCTCAAGCCCCGCGCCCTCATCTCCGTCCAGGAGCGCCTGCGCGACCAGGTCGCCCACGCCCTGCGCGCTGCCCTGATCTCCGGCGAACTCCGCCCGGGCGTCGTCTACTCGGCCCCCGCGCTCGCCGCCGACTTCGGTGTCTCCGCCACCCCCGTCCGGGAGGCCATGCTCGACCTCGCCCGCGAGGGCCTGGTCGAGGCGGTCCGGAACAAGGGTTTCCGGGTCACCGAGCTGACGGAGCGTGACCTCGACGACTACACCGAGATCCGTGCCCTGATCGAGGTCCCCACCGTCGGCCGGGTCACCCGCACCGCCACCCGCGAGCAGCTCGAAGCCCTCCGCCCCGAAGCCGAGGCCATCGTGGTCGCCGCCCGCAAGCACGACCTCATCGGCTACCTGGAGGCGGACCGCCAGTTCCACCTCTCGGTGCTGGGCCTGGCCGGCAACGCCCGCCTGGTCGAGGTGGTCGGCGACCTCCGCAAGCGCTCCCGCCTCTACGGCCTCACCCGCCTCGACCAGCGCGGCGAGCTCGTCTCCTCGGCCGAGGAGCACCTGACCCTGCTCGACCTGATGATCTCCGGCGACGCGGCGGCCGCGGAGCGCTGCATGGCCGAACACCTCGGCCACGTCCGCTCCCTCTGGGCCGCCAACGAAGAGGCCATCGACGAGCGCCCGGCCCTGCGGCTGGGAGCTCGCTGAGGTCGTACGTCCTCACCCGTTCCGGTGGTTGGCGGCAGTACCGCTTGCCGCCGGAACGGCGGGCCTACGATGGTGTTCTCGACACCGGCCAGCCGGGAGGAACTCCATGTCCGCAGTAGCGATTGAGCAGCCGGATCCCACCCTGCTCGAAGCCGCCGACATGATCTCTGACCGGTTGTCCGGCCACCGGGTCGAGATCATCGGGGGCCAGATCACCGTGACACCTCCTGCCAGCGGTGCGCATGCCCGCTCGCTCACCAACATCATGATCCCGTTCCTGGCCGCGGGGTTGCACGGTGAGCAGTCGCAGGTGCTGCAGGCGGTCGGACTGTGGCTGCCCGACGGGCCGTACGACTTCGTGATCCCCGACCTCGCCGTGGTGGACGCTGATTTCGAGGAACACAAGCTCGAGTACAGCTGCTACGACCCGGCAGTCTTCCGGCTGGTCCTCGAAGTGACGTCGAGCAACCTGAGCGACGACCTCAAGAAGAAGCCCGCTGCCTACGCCGGCGCGGGCGTGCCCGTCTACGTGATCGTCGACCGGACGAACCAGAAGGTCCTGGTGCTCACCGATCCGTCCGACGGGGAGTACCGGGTCCACGCGGTCCGTCACCGGGGGCAGTCCTTCACACTTCCCGAGTCGGTCGGCGCTGCCGTGACGCTCTCCGTGGACGCGATGCTCGGGCCGGTTTCGTAGTCCGCCCCTATCCGTCGACCACACACCGGTAGCGTCTTGCGCGCAGTCCGTGGTCGGGCGAGGGGGCGGGGATGGAGCGGCGTCGGTTCTGGTTCTGGGGGCGGCGGCCGAGCTCGGAGGTGCGGGTCGAGGTCGGGGGTGCCCAGGCGGTCGGTGTGGGCCGGGACGTGGTGCACAGTGCGATCGGTGAGCACGCCACGGCGGTGCACAACGAGTACAAGGTGTACGTCGCCGAGGGTGCGGCCGCCGTGCCGACGGACGGTGAGGCCGAACAGGCGCTCGCCGCGTACCTGGCCCGGGTGCGGGCGAGCCTGCGGCGGCTGAACCTGGACGTGCTCGGACCGGGGGACGCAGCCGGGGAGCTGCCGCAGATCGAGCTGCGCCAGGTGTTCATCCCGCAGCTCAGCCGTCCGTTCGAGATCAGGCTCCCGGACGACCTGCGCCGACTCCTCACCGAGGCGGGCGAGTTGGTGGACGGCCCGCTGCCGCCTGGGCTCGATTCGACGGTGGCGCAGCAACTGGCCGACGCGCAGCGGGCGGTGCCGCCCCGGCCGGTCCTTGAGGTGCTGGCGGACGGCGCCGTGCAGCGGTTGGTGGTGCTGGGCGACCCGGGGGCGGGGAAGTCGACGCTGGCGAAGTACCTGGCCCTGGCATTGGCCGGCGGGTTGGAGCAACTACCGGAGGAACTCGCCCCGTTGGAGGGGTACGTCCCGCTGATCGTGGAGCTGCGGGAGTACGCGCAGGAGCGTTGGCACGAGCGCGGCTTCGAGGACTTCCTGGACCACGTGCATGGACAGAGCCGGATGGTGCTGCAGGGGCCGGTGCTCACACGCGTTCTGGAACACGGCCGGGTGGTGGTGGTCTTCGACGGCCTGGACGAGGTGTTCGATCCGGAGGCGCGCGCGGAGACTGCCCGCAGGATCGCCGCCTTCGCCGGCAGCCGCCCGCAGGTGCGGGTCGTGGTCACCTCGCGCGAGTACGGCTATCGCTCGCACGAGTTCAGCGCGGCGGGCTTCTCCCAGGTGATGCTGCAGAACCTGGAACGGGCCCAGGTAGAGGAGTTCGTCCGCAGCTGGTACGCGGCCGCGCACCGGGACGAGCCGGACCATGCCCGCCGGCTCACCCGGCGCCTGCTGGACGCGGTGAAGGAGGTCCGGGCGGTCGGTGAACTTGCCGCCAACCCGCTGCTGTTGACGATCCTGGCCTCGATCGGCCTGGGTCGGACCATTCCCCGGGAGCGGCGGAAGGTCTACGAGCACGCCATCGAGGTCCTGATCGGACGGTGGGACAGGGACGCGAAGTTCCTCAAGCTGCCCGGTCCGGTGGACACCGAGGCCGCCCGGGCGGTGGAGTGGCTGACCACGGCACGCCGGTTCCGGCTCCTCGAACGCATCGCCCGCCGCATGCAGGACAGCACTGACCGCCAGTCAGGCACCTACATCCGCCATGACGAGCTGATCGAGATCGTGACGGGCTACCTGACCGACCACAACATCGGCGCCACCGCCGCCGACATCGCGGCCCACCACGTGGTGGACCACCTGCGTACCCGCAACTTCATCCTGGCCCACTTCGGCGGCGGCATCTACGGCTTCGTGCACCGGACCTTCCTCGAGTACCTCGCGGCGAGCGACATCCTGCGGCGCCGCAGTGAAGAGGATTGGGAACGCCAGGAGTTGCTCGACCACCTGGGTCGGCACATGGCGGATCCGGCGTGGCACGAAGTCATCCTGCTCACCGTCGGGGGACTGCGCCAACGGGACGCGGCCGCCTTCCTCCAGCACCTCCTGCGGCACGCCAAGGGCCGGGCGCGACGGGAGGCCGCGATCCAGCTCGGAGTGCGTGCCCTCGCCGAGCGGGACGACTTCGACACGGCGCCGCCGGTGGGGGCGCCGGGCCGCCATCTGTCGCTGACCGTGCAGGGCAACGCGGTCGTGGATGCGATGGTTATGGCCCTGTTCGAGGACCGTTGCACGAGCACTCCGGAGACCGGGGCGGCGCTTCGGTCGGCCAGCTGTTTCTGGCAGGGCCGCACCCGCTACTTGAGGTGGTACTACGCGTTGGCCGGTACCGGCTCCGACGCGGCAGCAGCCGAAGTCGCAGTCCTGATGGCGCGGGGCATGGACGAGCTCCGGGTCCAGGCGAGGATTCCCTGGGCGCCCGAGCTCCGCGAGGCGGCGATCGAGGCCATCGGTGTTCACTGGTCGGGTCACGACGAGGCGTTCTCCGAGTTGCTCGAAGCGGCCGGTCGCGAGTGCCCGGGAGACCGACGCGCTGCCCTGTATGCGCTGGGTCGCTCCTGGCCTGACCGTGAGGAGGCCTTCGCCGCAGTCCTCGCCGCTGTGGCCGATGCGCACCCCGTGGTGCACCGCGCTGCTCTGGACACGCTCGTCCTTCAATGGCCCGCCCGTACAGAGGTCTTCGAGGCGGTGTTGGGAGCGGTCATGGACAGGAACGCTCCTGCTCGTCGGGAGGCGATCCGCGCCGTGGGCCGGTGGGCGGGTCGTGAGGACATCGTCCCGGCACTGATGGCTGCCGCCTCGGACGAGTCTGTCGAGATTCGGATCCGGGCGTTGATGACCCTCGGGTTCCACTACTCCGACCGTCCGGAGGTGCGGCGCCTCGTACGGGCCGTCGTTCTCGGCGAGGTTCCCGAAGTCAGGCAGGACGTCCTGGGCCTCCTCGACCGGTTCTGGCCCGATGCCGAGGAGGCACTCGACCTGCTCCTGTCTGCTGCGGAGGACGACTTTCCAGCGGTCAGATCAAGCGCCGTGTACAGCTTGGCCAGCGCTTGGGGAGACCGGCAGGCCGCTTTGAACACGGTGGTCCGTGTCTGCGCCGGCAGCAAGGAGGGATCGGCGGAGCTCGCCCTCTACGGACTCGGCCGGGAGTGGCGTGACCGCCCGGAGGCTCTGGAAGCGGTGCTGGCGGTGGCCGCCACCGGGAACCCGTCGGCGCGAAGGACGGCGTTCCGAGTGCTGGGCCGTTCCTGGTCGGACCGTCAGGAGTCGTTCGACACCGTGCTGGCTGCTACGGCTGGTAGGGACCTGGAGGATCGGTGCACAGCGGTCTTCCTGCTGGCGGAGTGCTGGGGCGACCGGGAGGCCGCCTACTCGCCCGTGCTCGCTGCGGTGGAGGCCGGGGACAGTACGGAGCGCATCGAAGCGGTCTACGCCCTGGCACGGACCTGGGCTGCGCGAGAGGCGGTGATGCCGGCCCTGCTGGCAGCCACGACGGATGGTCACCACGAGATCCGCGGCTGGGCCTTGAGGGTGTGTGCGTTGAACTGGTCGGAGCGGGACGAGGTGACGACGGCCCTGCTGGCAGCCACGACGGATGGTCACCACGAGGTCCGTGCCTCAGGGCTGCGCTTGCTGGGAGTCGCCCGACCGGAGGCCGCGCCCACCCGAGACCTGATGTTGGCAGGGGCTGATGACGAGCACCCCGAAGTGAGGGCAGTTGCGCTCGGAGTCCTGACCGCACTCAGCCCGGAGGAATCTTTGCCGTTGCTCCTGGAGCGTGCGCGGACAGACGAGTCGGCCGGTGTACGGGTGACGGTAGTGCGGCTGACGGCGAGTGTCCTGCCGCATGCCCCGCAGACCAGGGCGCTTCTCACCGAGCTGGCCGAGGACGCCGACCCGGAAGTGGCGGACGCCGCGCGTGAAGCTCTGCCGTTGCTCGACCTGCCGCGGCCGTCACTGCTGCCCTGACATCCCGTCAGCGGCCGTCCGGAGGTGGGGGAGGAAGGCCGTGACCGCCGGGGGGAGGGCGTGGCCGCGGCGGGTGGCGGTGTGGACGTGGCGGGTGGGGGTGTCGTCGGGGTGGAGGGGGACGAGGGCGAGGTCGGGGCGGGTGGCGGGGGCGGAGAGGGAGGGGAGGAGGGTGACGCCGAGGCCGGCGGCGACCAGGCCGAGTTTGGCGGTCCATTCGGCGACGGCGTATTCGATGCGGGGGTGGAAGCCCTGGCGGAGGCAGGCGGCGAGGAGGGTGGAGCCGGGGTCGCGGGAGGCGGCGATCCAGGGGGCGTCGGCGAGGTCGGTGAGGTGGAGCGACTCGCGGGAGGCGAGGGGGTGGTCGCGGGGGAGGGCGACCAGGAGGGGGTCGGTGGTGAGGGGGGTGAGGTCGAAGGTGTCGCCCTCGTGGGGGTGGCCGGGGTAGGTGGCGATGACGGCGAGGTCGATGTCGCCTGCGTGGAGGCGGTCGAGGAGGGTGGCGGAGAGGCCTTCGGTGACCGTGACGGAGATGGAGGGGTGGGCGGCGCGGAGGCGGGCCAGGGCGGTGGGGACGAGGACGGCGTTGGCGCTGTCGAAGGAGCCGATGCGCAGGTGGCCGCCGGTGAGTGAGGTGAGGGCGGTGAGTTCGCGGGTGGCGGTGTCGAGGCGGTCGAGGACGGCTTCGGCGTGCGGGAGCAGGGTGCGGCCGTGTTCGGTGAGGCGGACGCCGCGGGGGAGCCGGTCGAACAGCGGGGCGCCGAACTCGGCTTCCAGGGTGGAGATCTGACGGGATACCGCGGACTGGGTGTAGCCGAGTCGTTCGCCGGCCGCGGTGAAGGAGCCCAGGCGGGCGGCGGTGCGGAAGACTTCGAGCCAGGCCATGTCCATTGCGCATGGATAGCATGCGGGACATTCGTTTGTCGCCTGGCTGCGGGCTGCCTACGGTGAACGGCATGGAGAAGATCGCATTCCTCGGGCTGGGCCGGATGGGCCTGCCGATGGCCAAGCGCCTCAACGGAGTTGGGTTCGACGTCCGGGTGTGGAACCGCACGCCGGGCAAGGGGGACGGGCTGGAGGAGGTGGCCGACGCGGTGGAGGCGGTGCGCGGGGCCGGGGTGGTGGTGACGATGCTGGCCGACGGGGCGGCGCTGCGGGCGGTGGCCGGGCGGATCACGGCCGGGTTGGAGCCCGGTGCACTCTGGGTCGACATGTCCTCGGTCGGACCGGTGGCGGTCGCGGAGCTGAGGGAGCAACTGCCGGACGGGGTGGGCCTGGTGGACGCCCCGGTGCTCGGCAGTGTCGGCCCGGCCGCGAATGGTGGCCTGACCGTGCTGGCCGGGGGCCGGGCGGAGGACGTGGAGCGGGCGCGGCCGGTGCTGGAGGCGCTGGGCACGGTGGTGGACTGCGGCGGGCCGGGGGCGGGCGCCGCGCTCAAGGTGGTGGCGATCGGCGCGATCGTCGGGGGAGTCGCGCTGCTCGGGGAGGCCTTGGCGGTGGCCGACGGGTACGGCCTGCCGCAGGAGTTGACCGCGAAGGTGCTGGGGGCGGGCCCGCTGGCGGGGCTGCTGGCCCGGGCCACCAGTACGGAGGCGGACTTCCCGGTGCGGCTGGCCGCCAAGGACGTCGCCCTGGCGGGCGGCGGTCCGGTGCTCGCGGCGGTGGTGGCGGGTCTCGGCTCCCGCCCGGAGCTGGCGGACCAGGACCTGGCCCGTTACGTGGACGCGCTCCGCGCCGAAGCGGCCGCCCCGGCGCGGTAGGTAACACCGGGGCGGCCGACGGGACGGGCAGGGCCCGGCCCGGAGCGCGTGAAGGGTCAGCGCAGCCGGCCGTCGTGCATCTCCAGGACGCGGTCGACCCGGCCGAGGAGGTCGCGGTCGTGGGTGACCATGACCGTCGCGGTGCGGTGCTCGCGGGTGATGCCGGCGAGCAGGTCGACGATCTGGGCGCCGCGTTCGTGGTCGAGGGCCGAGGTGGGCTCGTCGACCAGCAGGACCGAGGGGGAGCCGAAGAGCGCGCGGGCGATGTTGACCCGCTGGCGTTCGCCGCCGGAGAGCTGGTGCGGGCGGCGGCGCTGCTTGGCCGGGTCGAGGCCGACCGAGGCGAGCAGCTCCTCGGCCCGGGCCCGGGCGGCCCGCACCGCGCCGCCGCGGACGGACTCCAGGACCAGCAGCTGTTCGACGGCGGTGAGCGAGGCCAGCAGGTTGGACTGCTGGAAGACGATGCCCAGGCGCTCGCGGCGCAGCGCGGCCCGGGCCTTCTCGCCCAGCGAGCCGACTTCCTGACCGTCTATCAGCACCCGGCCGGAGTCCGGCCGCAGCAGGGTGGCGGCCACCGCCAGCAGCGAGGACTTGCCGGAGCCGGAGGGCCCGGCGACGGCGGTGAACTCGCCGGGGGCGACGGTCAGCGAGACGGAGTCCAGGGCGGTCAGCCGGGCCTCGCCGTCGGGGTAGGTGAGGGTGACGTCCTCCAGGGCGAGGCCGGTGCGGAGGGCGGTGGCGGTGGTGGAGGCGGTGGTCATCGGTTGGCTCCAAGCGCGGCCAGCGGGTCGACGGAGGTGATGCGGCGGACGGCGAGCACGGCCCCGAGCAGGCCGAGCAGCACCATCGCGGTGACGGGCACGAAGACGCTCAGGAAGCTGACGTCGAAGGGCACGGCCGAGGCGGCGAACAGCCCGCCGACCCCGCCGAGCAGCCCGCCCAGCAGCGCCCCGGCGAGCAGCACGGCGGCCGCCTGGGCGAGCGCGTCCCGCACCAGGTAGGCGCTGCTGGCGCCGACCGCCTTGAGCACCGCGATGTCGGGCTTGCGCTGCACCGTCCAGACGGTGAAGAAGGCGCCGACCACCAGCGCGCTGACCGCGAACAGGAAGCCCTGGATCATCTGGAGCGACCCCTGCTCGGCCGAGTAGCCGTTGATCCCGGCCAGCGCGTCGGAGAGGGGGACCGTCTCGGTGCCCTGGGCCGCGTCCACCGCGGAGAGGCCGGCGCCGCCGGTCACGTCCAGGGCCAGCGCGGTGGGCTGGGTCTGGCCGCTGACCCGCTCCCAGATGGGCACGGTGGTCCACACGCTGGGCGCGTGACTGTACGAGCGGGGCGCGGTGATGCCGGAGACGGTGACCTGGACGGGGCCCAGCTTGACCTGCTGACCGACCGTCAGGTGGTACTCCTCGGCGGCGTCCGAGCCGACCGCGACCTGGCCGTCCGCCGGGTAGGCGCCGGACTCCAGCGGCGGCAGCAGCGCGCCGGGCGCACCGACCACGCTCACCGAGGCGGCGGCCTCGCTGCCGGTCAGCCTGGTCATCGAGATGCCCAGCGGCTGCGCGGACTTCACGCCCGGGGCGGCGGCCAGCGCGGCGGCCTGCTCGGGGGAGACGGTGGAGTTGCTGAACGAGACCGTGGCCGCGGCCCCGGCCGGGGCGCCGAAGACGATCCGGTCCGCCGGGAGCTCGGCGATCGTGGAGGAGGCGGCCGAGGCGAGCCCCCCGGTCAGGCCGTAGAGGAAGACGACCAGAGTGGTTATCAAGGTGACCACCGCGCCCATCAGGGCGAAGCGCCCCTTGGCGAAACGGATGTCCCGTAGTGCGACGAACACGGCGACCCTCTCGGGGAAGAACGGAGTGGTTCAGACTCCTCCACCCTGTCGGCGCGCGGGCTCCGTTCCATCAGGGAGAGGAGGGGGAGTCCACTCCTGCGTGGGATGCACCCCGGAATCCATCGAACGGTTGATGCCGTGGCGGCCGGAGCGGCCACCGTCACCCCGTACCCTCGGAAGGCGTGACCGCCACCGAACCCCACCCCGGAGAGACGCCCGCGCTGCGGCTGATGAACCTCGCCCTGCACGGGCTGTTCGTCGCCCTGCTCGTGGTGCTGCTCGCCCGCGGCCTCGCGGTCGGCAACCTCGGGCCCGGCGCGCTGCTGACCGCGATGGTGCTGGCCGCCGTCTACCTGAGCGGCGGGGCGGTGGAGGCCGTCCGCACCGACAGGCGCTGGGCCGGGGTCTGGTTCGGCGTGGTGCTGCTGCTCTGGATCGTGCTGACGCTCCAGCACCCCGAGTTCTGCTACCTGGCGTTCCCGCTGTACTTCGTCTGCCTGCACCTGATGCCGGTCCGCTGGGCCGTCCTCTCGGTGGCCGGGCTGACCGGCGTGGTGATCGCCGCCCAGGCCGGGACGGACGGCGGGCTGACCACCGCCAAGGTGCTCGGCCCGGTCGCGGGCGCGGTGGTCGCGCTGCTCACCGCCTACGGCTACGCCGCCCTCTACCGGGAGAGCCGGGAGAAGCAGCGCCTCATCGACGACCTGGTCCGTACCCGCGGCGAGCTCGCCGCCACCCAGCGCGAGGCCGGACGGCTGGCGGAGCGTCAGCGGCTGGCCCGGGAGATCCACGACACCCTGGCGCAGGGCCTGTCCAGCATCGTGCTGCTCGCGCGCTCGGCCGAGTCGGCCCTGCCGGAGGGCGCGGAGGCGGCCCGGGAGCGGATCGCCGAGGTCGGGGCCACCGCCTCGGCGAACCTGGCGGAGGCGCGCAGGTTCGTGCAGGCGCTGACCCCGCCCGCGCTGGACGACGCCACCCTGTGCGAGGCGCTGCGCCGGCTGACGGCCGGTCAGGGTGCGGCGTTCCACCTGGACGGCGAGCCGTACCCGCTGCCGGTGGAGGCGGAGGTGGCGTTGCTCCGGCTCACCCAGGAGGCGCTGGCCAACGCGGTGCGGCACGCCCGGGCCCGGGCGGTCGCGGTGACCCTGACCTACCTGGACGACGAGGTGACGCTGGACGTGTTCGACGACGGGGTGGGCTTCGACCCGCAGGCCCTGCCGGAGGCGGGGCGGGCCCGGTTCGGGCTGCACGGGATGCGGGAGCGGATCGCCGCACTGGGCGGCAGCCTGACGGTGGAGTCGGCGCCGGGCGAGGGGACGGTGGTGGCGGTGTCGCTGCCGCTGCGGGCGATCGAGACGGCGGAGACGGTCATGAGGGATGTCGCTCGGGCGGAGGCGTCGTGATCAGGGTGCTGTTGGTCGACGACCATCCGGTGGTGCGGCGGGGCCTGCGGGCGATGGTGGACGAGCTGCCGGAGCTGGAGGCCGTGGGGGAGGCGGCGGACGGGGCCGAGGCGCTGCGGGTGCTGGAGGGGCTGGAGGCGGAGGGCACACGGCGGCCCGATGTGGTGCTGATGGACCTTCAGATGGGGACGGGCATGCACGGGGTCGAGGCGACGCGGCGGATCACCGCGCTGCCGGACCCGCCGGCGGTGCTCATCCTCACGACGTACAGCACGGACGCGGACATCCTGTCGGCGGTCGAGGCCGGGGCGACGGGATACCTGCTGAAGGACGCTCCGCCGGAGGAGCTGGTGGCGGCGGTGAAGGCCGCCTCCCGCGGGGAGACGGTGCTGGCGCCGCCGGTCGCGGCGCGGCTGCTGGGGCGGGTGCGGGCGGGGCGGCCGACGCTCTCGCCGCGCGAGGCGGAGATCCTGCAGCTGCTGGCGGAGGGGCTGGCGAACCGGCAGATCGCCAAGCGGCTGTTCATCAGTGAGGCGACGGTGAAGACGCACCTGGTGCACATCTACGACAAGTTGGGCGTCGACAGCCGCACGGCGGCGATCGCCTCGGGGCTGGCCAGTGGGCTTATCAGGCCGTGAGGCCGGGGGCGCGGGGCTCTGCTGATCTGCGGCTCCGCCGTGTGGGCACGCGGGGGAACACGGAGCGGGTGTGGCTGGCGGAAGTGGTCAGCCCGGGGGCGCGGGGAACTGCGCGCGGGGGAACGGCACGTGCTGCAACTGGCTCGCCTGCCCCGACCTAGCACTGGTCCGCCTTCCGTACTCGCGCAGTTCCTCGCGCCCCCGGGATAACGTGGGGCCATGGACGTTCCGTCGATCGTTGCCGCTCCGATGGCCGGGGGCGGGTCCACGCCCGCGTTGGTGGCCGCCGTCAACGAGGGGGGCGGGCTGGGGTTCCTGGCGGCCGGGTACAAGACGGTCGGGGCCCTCGGGGAGCAGATCGCCGAGACCCGGAAGCTGACGGACCGTCCGTTCGGGGTGAACCTGTTCGTGCCGGACGTGCCCTCCGATCCCGCGGTGGTGGCGGCGTACCGGGAGGTGCTGCGCGGGGAGGCCGAGCGGTACGGGGTGGCGCTGCCGGAGGAGATCGGGGCGGACCGGGACGGGTGGGAGGAGAAGACGGCGCTGCTGCTGGCGGAGCCGGTGGCCGTGGTGTCGTACACCTTCGGGCTGCCGGGCGCCGCCGAGGCGGCGGCGTTCCGGGCGGCGGGCACGTACCAGGTGGCCACCGTCACCACCCTTGAGGAGGCGCGGGCGGCGGCCGCGCTGGGGATGGACGCGCTCTGCGTGCAGGGGCCGGAGGCCGGCGGGCACCGCGGCACCCACCGGGCGGACGCGGTGCCGGGCACCACCCCGCTGCCCGTGCTCCTCCGGCAGATCGAGGTGGTCGGCCTGCCGATGGTCGCGGCGGGCGGTCTGGCCGACGGTCCGTCACTCGCCGCCGTCCGCAGGGCCGGCGCCGTCGCGGCGCAGATCGGCACCGGCTACCTGCGCACCGACGAGTCCGGGGCGAACGGGCACCACCGGAAGGCCCTGGCCGGGCACCCGGGCCCGACCACCGTGACCCGGGCGTTCACGGGACGCCCGGCCCGCGGGCTGCGCAACGCCTTCATCGACCGTTACGGCCCGCTCGCCCCGACCGGCTACCCGGAGGTGCACCACCTCACGGCGCCGCTGCGCGCGGCCGCCACCGCCCGGGGTGACCTGGAGGCGATGCACCTGTGGGCCGGCACCGCCCACCACCTGGCCCGTACCGGCCCGGCGGCCGCCCTCACCCGCGAGTTCACCGCCGCCTTCGAGCAGCGGACCTGACGGTGTCTCAGAGGACTTCGCGGTAGTAGGCGATCTTGTCGCGGATCGCCTGCCGCTGCCGCTGGAGTTCCCGGATCCGGGCCTCGACCTGTTCGTCGTGGGCCTCCAGGATCGCCAGCCGTTGGGTGACCGTGCCGTCCCCGGCCCGGACCAGTTCCGCGTAGTCGAGCATGTCGGAGATCGGCATCCCGGTGTCCCGCAGGCAGCGCAGGACGCCGAGCCAGGCCAGGTCGTGGGCGGTGAAGCGGCGGTGGCCGCTGGCCGAGCGGCGGACCTCGCCGAGCAGGCCGATCCGCTCGTAGTAGCGCAGGGTGTCGAGACTGAACCCCGACTCGGCGACTGCCTGAGCCGGGGTCAGTACAACGTCGGTGTCCGTCATGGAGCCATCATGGCAAGGAGGTTCAGCCGAGCAGGGTGCCCATCCACTCCTCGATACCGGCCACCGAGCGGGGCAGTGCGCCGGACATCAGGCGGGCGCCGTCGGCGGTGATGACGAGGTCGTCCTCGATCCGGACGCCGATGCCGCGGAGCTCGGCCGGGAGGGTCTCGTCGTCGGGCTGGAGGTAGAGGCCGGGCTCGACGGTGAGGACCTGGCCCTCCTCCAGGGTGCCGTCGAGGTAGGTCTCGGCGCGGGCCTTGGCGCAGTCGTGGACGTCCAGGCCGAGCATGTGGCCGCTGGAGCAGAGGGTGTAGCGGCGGAACAGGCCGCTGTCCTCCCGCATGGCCTCGTCCGCGCTGATCTTGAGCACGCCCCAGTCGGCCAGGCCCTCGGCGATCACCCGCATGCCGGCCCGGTGGAAGTCGCGGAAGCTGGCGCCGGGCTTGAGGGTGGCGATGCCGGCGTCCTGGGCGGCGAGCACCAGCTCGTAGACCTGGCGCTGGACGGGGGAGAAGGTGCCGCTGAGCGGGAGGGTGCGGGTGATGTCGGCGGTGTAGAGGGAGTCGGTCTCCACGCCGGCGTCGAGCAGCAGCAGCTTGGAGGGGTCGAGGGCGCCGTCGTTGCGGATCCAGTGCAGCACGCAGGCGTGGGCGCCGGAGGCGACGATGGTGTCGTAGCCGGTGCCGTTGCCCTCGGCGCGGGCGCGGAGGTTGAAGGTGCCCTCCAGCCAGCGCTCGCCGCGGCCGTGCTTGAGCGCGAGCGGCAGGGCGCGGACGACGTCCTCGAAGCCGGTGGTGGTGAGGTCGACGGAGAGCTGGAGCTGCTCCACCTCCCAGGCGTCCTTGACCAGGCGGAGTTCGGAGAGCACCGAGGCGAGCTGCGCGTCGGCCGGCAGCAGGGCGTCCAGCAGCGGGTCGACGCCGCCGAGCAGGCGGGTGGGGACCTGAGGACCCTTCAGCAGGTCCTCCAGCTCGTCCAGGTGGGCGGTGCGGACGCCGGTGAGCTGGGCGGCCTCGTCCAGGTCGGGGCGGCGGCCGACCCAGAACTCGCCGTAGCGGCGGTCGCGGTAGAACTCGGAGCCGTACGGGCTGCCGCCGCCGCGGGGGGAGCGCGGGCGCAGGTAGAGGACCGGCTCGCCGCCGGGCTCGACCACCAGGACGTGGCCGACCTGCTCCTCGCCGGTGAGGCCGGTGAGCCAGGCGTAGGCGCTGTGCGGGCGGAAGCGGTAGTCGCAGTCGTTGCTGCGGACCTTCAACTGGCCGGCGGGGACGACCAGTCGCTCGCCGGGGAAGGCGGCGGCCAGCCTGGCCCGGCGGGCGGGCATGAACGCGTAGCCGTTCACCCGGTCGGTGGCGGGCAGCGGGGTGGCCGCCCAGCCGGTGCCCATGAAGGCGTCCAGGGCGGGGGAGACGGGCAGGTCGTGGCTGCCGGTGTTGAGGGGGCGGGGGTCGGTCACGGCTGCGGCTCCTTCGCCGAACTGGACGGTCGTACTGGTCTGACGTGCAGTGTTTCCTTGCACCGGGCGGGAGTTGAGGGGCTGGAGGGACACAGCTCGGTAACGGCCCGCTCCATCTCTTGCCAGTGCAATTTCACATTACTATGTTACGGGTCACACCTTGGAGCGGCTAGACCCCGGCGGGCGGCACTCCTGGTGGCCCCGGATCAGCCCCGGGGCGGACCAAGGCCGCGACTGCGGCCTCCCACTGCGGAGTTGCACATGACCAGGCGCATCCACGCCGCGCTCGCGACCGCGATCACGGCAGCACTCACCCTCGGCCTCGGGGCCTGTTCGAGCACCGGCTCGTCCGACGACATGGACAAGCCGGTCGTCACCGGCGGCGACGGGATCATCGGCGGCACCCCCGTCAAGGGCGGCACCCTGAACCTGCTGTCGAACACCGACTTCGACCAGCTGGACCCGGCCCGCAACTGGACCATGCCGGTGATGGACTTCGGCGTCCGCGTCCTCTACCGGACCCTCACCACCTTCAAGGCGGCGCCCGGCGCCGAGGGCCTGAAGATCGAGCCGGACCTGGCCACCGACCTCGGCCAGTCCAGCGACGGCGGCAAGACCTGGACCTTCAAGCTGAAGGACGGCCTCAAGTACGAGGACGGCACCCCGATCGTCGCCGACGACATCAAGTACAACGTCGAGCGCTCCTACTCGCCGGAGCTCCCCGGCGGCCCGGACTACGCCCGGGTCTACCTGAACGCGCCCGAGGACTACAAGGGCCCGCTCACCGGCCAGCGCCTGGGCAAGGAGTCCATCGAGGTCCCGGACGAGAAGACCATCGTCTTCCACCTCAAGCGCCCGGTGGCCGAGTTCGGCTACACCGTGACGCTGCCGACCTTCGCCCCGGTGCCGAAGGCCAAGGAGACGGGCGCCAACTACAGCAACCACCCGGTCTCCTCCGGTCCGTACAAGATCGAGAGCTACGACCGCGGCAAGCGCATGGTGCTGGTCCGCAACACCTTCTGGGACGAGAAGACCGACACCGTCCGCAAGGCGTACCCGGACAAGATCGTGGTCGACCAGACCCTCAAGGGCACCGGTGTGGCCGAGCGCCTGATCGCCGACCAGGGCGAGGACAAGAACTCGCTGTCCTACGTCGACCTGGTCGCGTCGAAGATCAGCGAGGTGCTCACCAACCCCGAGCTGAAGGCCCGTCTGATCTCCGAGAACGCGGGCTGCACCACCTCGCTGCAGATGGACAACAGCAAGGCCCCGTTCAACGACCCCAAGGTCCGCCTCGCGATGCAGTACGCGGTGGACAAGGAGTCCTTCCAGGCGGCCCAGGGCGGTCCGGCCTTCGTCGACATCGCCACCACCTACCTGCCGCCGCTGCTCACCGACGGCAAGACGGTCGACCACTTCAAGATCAAGCCGGGCGGCGACCTCGACAAGGCCAAGGCCCTGCTGGCCGAGGCGGGCCAGGCGGCCGGCTTCAAGACCGAGCTCACCACCTCCACCGGTGGCAAGCAGCAGGCCGAGGCGGTCCAGGCCGCGCTGAAGAAGGTCAACGTCGACGTCACCATCAACGTGGTGGACCCGACCGCGGTCAGCTCGATCGTCGGCGACAAGAGCAAGCAGACCGGTCTGTCCATCAGCGGCTGGTGCCCCGACTACCCGTCGGCCGCCACCTTCCTGCCGATGATCTACGACGGCAAGATCATCAAGGACAAGGGCAACTTCGGCAACGTCACCCGCTTCAACGACCCGGCCACCAACGCCGAGCTGGAGCGGATCGCGGGCCTGAGCGACAAGGCCGAGGCCGACAAGGCGTGGCTCGCGCTGGACGCCTCGATCATGGACAAGTCGCCCGCCGTGCCGCTGGCCTGGGCCAAGAAGCCGCTGCTGGTCGGCTCCAACATCGCCGGCGCCTTCGCCCACCCGGTGTGGGCGGGCCAGGTCGACTACGCCGTCATCGGCCTGAAGTCCGTCAAGTAACCGGGAGTCCGCATGACCGCCCCGCTCTCTCCGTCCCGGGCCGGTGCCGACGGCACCGACGGGACCGGGGGAGCGGGGGCGGCGGCCAGTCCCGCTGCCCCCGCCTCCACCACCGCTCAACCCCCCGCCTCCCCTTGGCGGTTGGCCTGGCAGCGGCTGCGCCGCCAGAAGGCCGCGCTGACCGGCTTCGGCATCATCGCCTTCTTCGTCCTGGTCGCCCTGCTCGCCCCGCTGATCACCATGATCAGCGGCCACGGCCCGGCCGACACCGACAAGAAGGCGATCAACTCCTACCTCGGCGGCCTGCCCAAGGGCGACTTCGGCGGGATGAGCCCCGACCACTGGCTGGGCGTCGAGCCCGGCCTGGGCCGGGACATCTTCGCCCGCCTGCTCTACGGCGCCCAGATCAGCCTGCTGGTGGCCTTCGCCTCGGCGGCCCTGATCACCGTGATCGGGGTGACCCTCGGCATCCTGGCCGGCTACTTCGGCGGCCGGGTGGACACCGTGATCAGCCGGTTCATGGACGTCATGATGTCCTTCCCCACCCTGATCTTCATGATCGCGCTGCTCTCGGTGGCCCGGGACGTCAACCGGGTGCTGCTGCTGATCATCGTGATGGGCGTGTTCAGCTGGCCCTACATCGCCCGCGTCATCCGGGCCCAGACGCTCTCGCTCAAGCACCGCGAGTACGTCGAGGCGGCCCGGGCCAGCGGCACGAGCTCGGGCCGGATCCTGCTCACCGAGATCCTCCCCAACCTCTCCGGCACCGTCATCGTCTACGTCACGCTGGCCATCCCCGGCCTGATCGGCACCGAGGCGGCCCTCACCTTCCTCGGCGTCGGCGTCCGGCCGCCCACCCCGTCGTGGGGCCAGATGATCGCGGACTCGGTGCAGTACTACAAGGTCGACCCGATGTTCTTCGTCCTGCCGAGCCTCTGCCTCTTCCTGGTGGTCCTCGGCTTCACCCTGATCGGTGACGCGCTCCGCGACGCCCTGGACCCGAAGGGCGGCAAGGCGTGATCTGGTTCCTGATCCGCCGTCTGGTCGGCATCGCCGCCACGCTGTTGGTGATCTGCGCGCTGACCTTCGCGGTGTTCTACCTCTTCCCGGCCGACCCGGCCGCGCAGTTCTGCGGCAAGGACTGCTCCACCGAGCGGATCGAGATGGTCCGTCAGCAGCTCGGCCTGAACGATCCGTTGATCGTCCAGTTCGGCCGCTACCTGGTCGGCATCTTCGCCGGCCAGACCCTGGGCAGCGGGCCGTACGCCATCCAGTGCGAGTTCCCCTGCTTCGGCTACTCCTTCCAGAGCGCCCAGCCGGTCTGGGACCTGATGATGGACCGCTTCCCGGTCAGCGCCTCGCTGGCGCTGGGCGCGGCGGTCTGCTGGCTGGCCCTGGGCATCTCGGCCGGCGTGGTCTCCGCCCTCAAGCGGAACACCTGGATCGACCGCACCGTGATGGTGGCCACCATCGGCATCGCCGCGCTGCCGGTCTACTTCACCGCGATGATCCTGCTCTACGTGGTGGTCTCGGTGCTGGGCCTGATGCCGCTGCCCCGGTACATCGCCTTCGGCGAGGACCCGGTCGGCTGGCTGCGCAACCTGATCCTGCCCTGGATCACCCTGGCCCTGCTGTCGGCCGCGCTCTACGCCCGGATGACCCGCAACTCGGTCATCGAGACCATGGCCGAACCCTTCGTGCGCACCGCCCGGGCCAAGGGCCTGAAGGAGCGCCGGGTGGTCGGGCGGCACGGGCTGCGGCCCGCGCTCACCCCGGTGGCCACCATGCTCGGCCTGGACCTCGGCGGCCTGCTGGCCGGCGCCCTGATCACCGAGCAGCTGTTCAGCCTCCCGGGCGTCGGCAAGCTCTTCGCCGACTCGCTCAACAAGGCGGACCAGCCGGTCATCATGGGCGTCACCCTGCTGGCCTCGTTCTTCATCGTCACCTCCAACCTGGTGGTCGACCTGATGTACGCCTGGATCGACCCGAGGGCGAGGCTCTCATGACCGCACTGCTCGAAGTCACCGACCTCGAGGTCGAGTTCAACACCGCCGAGGGGATCGTCAAGGCGATCAAGGGCGTGGACTTCACCGTCGAACGGGGGAGGACCCTCGGGATCGTCGGCGAGTCCGGCTCCGGGAAGTCCGTCACCTCGCTGGCCGTGATGGGCCTGCACCGGGGCGCCAAGGTCACCGGCTCGGTCAAGTTCGACGGCACCGAGCTGATCGGTGCCCCCGACGAGACCGTGCGCAAGCTGCGCGGCCGCCGGATGGCGATGGTCTTCCAGGACGCGCTCACCTCGCTGCACCCGTACTTCACCATCGGCGACCAGATCTCCGAGGCGTACCGGGAGCACTTCGGCGGCAGCCGGAAGGCCGCCTGGGCCCGGGCCGTCGAGGTGCTCGGCGACGTGGGCATCCCGGAGCCGGCCCGCCGGGCCGGGGAGCACCCGCACCAGTTCTCCGGCGGTATGCGCCAGCGCGCGATGATCGCGCTCGCACTCTCCTGCGAGCCGGACCTGATCATCGCCGACGAGCCCACCACCGCCCTGGACGTCACCGTCCAGGCCCAGGTGCTGGAGCTGCTGATGAAGCTCCAGCAGGAGCGCGGGCTCGGGGTCGTGATGATCACCCACGACCTCGGGGTGATCGCCCGGGTCGCCGACGAGGTGCTGGTGATGTACGGCGGCGCCGCCGCCGAACAGGCGCCCGCCGACACGCTGTTCACCACCCCGCGGCACCCGTACACCCGGGGGCTGCTGGACTCGCTGCCGCGGCTGGACGCCCCGGAGGGGGAGGCCCTGCGCTCCATCCCGGGCTCCCCGCCCTCGCTGCTCAACCCGCCGCCCGGCTGCGCCTTCCAACCGCGCTGCCAGGTCTACGCGAAGGACCCCAGCGCGCTCTGCACCGACGGCCGCCCGCCGCTGCGCCTGGTCGCCCCGGAGCACCGCAACGCCTGCGTCCGTGACGCGGCCGACCTCGACGGGGTGACGGCATGACCACCACCGAAGTGACCACCCAGGCCACCCGGACCATCCTGACGGCCGAGAACCTGGGCATGACCTTCCCCGGCCCGCGCTCCGGCCTGCGCCGCAGCGCCGGGATCAAGGCGGTGGACGGCGTGACCTTCGACGTCCGGGCCGGGGAGACCCTCGGCCTGGTCGGCGAGTCCGGCTGCGGCAAGTCCACCACCGGGCGGATGCTGGTCCGGCTGCTGGACCCGACGGCCGGTCAGGTCAGCTTCCAGGGCAAGGACATCACCCGCACCGGGCAGCGCGAGCTGCGCCCGCTGCGCAGCAAGCTGCAGATGATCTTCCAGGACCCGTTCGCCTCGCTGAACCCGCGGCAGACCGTCCAGCAGATCGTCTCGGCCCCGCTGCGCGCCCAGGGCATGGCCACCGCGGCGATCCAGCGCGAGGTCCGCGACCTGGTCGACCTGGTCGGGCTGGCCCCCGAGCACCTGGAGCGCTACCCGCACCAGTTCTCCGGCGGCCAGGCCCAACGCATCGGCATCGCCCGGGCGTTGGCCACCCGCCCGGAGCTGGTGGTGGCGGACGAGCCGGTCTCCGCCCTGGACGTCTCGATCCAGGCGCAGATCGTCGGCCTGATGGAGCGGCTCCAGCGCGAGCTGGGCGTGGCCTACGTGTTCATCGCGCACGACCTGGCGGTGGTCAAGCACATCAGCCACCGGGTCGCGGTGATGTACCTCGGGCGGATCGTCGAGATCGGCGACCGGCAGGACGTCTACGACAGGCCGGCCCACCCGTACACCAAGGCGCTGCTCTCCGCGGTGCCGCTGCCTGACCCGGCCGCCGAGCGGCGCCGGGAGCGGATCGTGCTGCTCGGTGACCCGCCGAGCCCGGCCAACCCGCCGAGCGGCTGCACCTTCCACCCGCGCTGCCCCAAGGCGCAGGAGATCTGCCGCACCGAGCGGCCGCTGCTCCAGATCACCGCCACCGGCGGCGGCCGGCAGGCCGCCTGCCACTTCCCCGAGGCCTGACCCCGCGTCAGCCCCTCCGCTCCGGGGCCCGACCCCGCGTCAGCGCCCCGGCACCACCCCGGCCCGCGCCGCCGTCATCCTCCCCATGGGACGCCGGCGCGGGCCGGGACCTCCGCTCCACCTCCACCCCCCACTGGAGTCCCCCGTGCGAACCTCCCCCCGAACGGCGCGCAGAGCGCTGCTCGCGGCCGCCCTGGCCGCGACCCTCACGCTTCCGGCCGTCCAGACGGTGCAGGCGGCCACCCGGCCCGCCCCCGTCACGGCCCCGGCCACCTTCCAGGCCGACCCCCAACTTCCGAGCGGCTACGACGAGTTGGCGCACCTCGGCGACGCGGTGGCCCGCACCGGCGCCTCCGCGCCCGCCCCCGGCGGCGGCTCGCTGGGCGACACCCCCTTCCCGGGCGCGCTGCCCGAGCGGGTCGGCGCCCCAGCCCCGACCGCCGCCGAACTGGCCGCCCCCACGGCCGCGGCGCGCACGGCGGCCGGGGTGCCCTGCACCCTGGACGGCCTGACCGGCCTGGGCCCGGCCCAGCTGGCGGACTTCCTCACCGACCCGGCGGTCAAGGGCGACGACTGCCTCAAGTCCCTGCTCTGGACCTGGGATTCCCGTTTCGCCACCACCATGGACGACGCCCACGTGCAGGCCGTCGCCGACCGCGTCGTCCAGCTGGTGCCGACCGAGGACGGCAGCGGCCGGGCCCACCTGTACGAGCTGTTCTACTTCCTGCACGCGGTGGCCTTCCACGACTTCACCCGGGCCGAGATCGACGTCACCGACACCGCCACGGCCGCCGCCGTCCGGCGCGCGGTGGACGCCTGGGCCGCCTCCCCGCTGGCCTTCGCCGACACCGACTCGGCCGCGCTGACCACCCGGGAGATGACCATCACCGCCGGGTCCACCGGCCAGCGGCAGTACCACCTGGGCCTGGTGAAGCGGGTGCTGGCCAAGTTCGGCCCCGGCACCGCGGTGGCCGACAGCTGGGCCTGGGGCACCGCGGGGCTGGCCGCGCTGAGCCTGAACTACCTGGGCGTCAACAACCGGGACGCGGCCTTCCTCCAGCAGGTCACCGCCGACGCCCCCTACCGCACCGCGTTCCGCGACTTCGCCGGGTACGGCCACCTCAAGGGCACCCAGAACGAGTGGATGGCCCGGGACGCGATGGCCGAGTACGGCCGCTTCGGCGAGGTGGCCGAGCTGAAGGCCGGCGTGGTCGGCGAGCTCGGGTGGCTGCTCTCCACCACCCGCCAGGTCTTCGGTGAGCTCTCCGGCCCCTGGGTCAAGGTGGTCGGCTGGGCCAACGCCTTCGGGGTCTGCGGGCAGTACGACGTCTGCGCCGCCAAGTACGAGGCCCAGGTGTTCCCCTACACCTACAGCTACGACAACGGCGCGATCCAGGTCCGCACCTCGCTGGACCGGGCCACCGTCGACCGGATGTACTACGCCAGCAAGCAGGTCAAGACCCAGTTCCTGCGGGTGCTCGGCACCGACGCCCCGCTCGACGGGGACCCGAACGCCACCCTCAACATCCGGCTCTACCCGACCCGTTCGTCCTACGAGCTCTACCACCCGCTGCTCACCGGGATGGGCACCGCCAACGGCGGCATCTACATCGAGCGCGGCGCCACCTTCTACACCTACCAGCGCACCAGCGCCGAGTCGTACCTGACGCTGGAGGAGCTGTTCCGGCACGAGTACGTCCACTACCTGAACGGCCGCTGGGCCACCCCCGGCTACTTCGGTGACCAGCGCTGGTACGCGGGCGACCGGCTGACCGCGATGGACGAGGGCACCGCCGAGTTCTTCGACGGCTCCACCCGGGACGCCGGGGTGAAGGTCCGTCAGGCCCTGGTCGCCGCGCTGGCCCGGGACGAGGCGGCCGGCATCCCCCGGCTGAGCGTCAAGGAGCTGCTGCACGCCCGGTACGACGACTCCCCGGCCTTCCACTTCTACAACTACGCCGGGACCTTCTTCGAGTACCTCTGGGCCGAGCGCCCCGCCGAACTGCGCACCATGTACGGGCTGATGCGGGCCGACGACCCGGCGGGCTTCGACGCCTGGCGCGACCGGCTGGGCGCCGACCAGGCGCTCCAGGCGGGCTACGACGCCTTCCTGACGGCCCAGATCGCCCGGGTCCAGGACCTCTACGTGCCGAGCACCTCGTTCACCGCCAACGGCTACCTGCGCTACGCCTACGCCTCGGAGGTGCAGGCGGCGATCGCCTCGGCCACCGCCAACACGCCGACCTGCAAGGACAACGGCGACTGGGCCAACAAGCCGATGCGCTTCGTCTGCGAGGGCCGGATCACCGCCAACCTGGCGGACGCGGCCGACCCGAACCGGCTCTTCAAGGACATGTCCTCGACCGTGGACTACTTCATCCTCACCCGGACCAAGGGCGTCGCCAACAACCTGGACGACATGAACTGCTGGTTCGGCCCGGTCGAGGTCTGGCCGGGCGGCAGGGCCGGCACTTCCAGCTACACCTGCGAGGGACCCCTGCGCAGGTGACCAGACCCCCGGTCGGACGTGGCGGGGAACCGTGACGGCGGGCCACGTCCGACCGGGTCCAACCCATCAACTCCCGCGCGGGGCAGCCGCCCTACCGCTTCCGCGGCCGCCCCGCGCGGGTCCCACGAAAGGCACGACTGACGTGACTCAGGCACCCCAGCCGCTCAGCTGGGACGGCAGCGCCCACCCCTCCGGCCGGACCGAGACCGTGGCGGAGGTCGACCTCGGCCTGCCCGGGGTCCGGGCCAGAGCCGTCGCGGTCGGCGCCGCCCACCTGGCGGTCCGGGTCGTCCCGCAGGCCGAGCCCGGCGTGGTGGTCGTCGAGGCCGCGCCCGAACTCCCCACCGACGACGGGCCGGTGCGCACCCGGATCGAGTGGCGGCTGCCCTGCACCGGCGCCACCGGCTACTGGACCCCGCTGACCGGCGCCCGCTGGCTGCCGCCGTCCTGGGCGCTGCCCCGGATCGCCTCGCTGCCCAAGGGCGCCCCGGTCGGCAGCCTGGTCGGCACCGCCGACGCCGCGCTCTGCACCTTCGCGGTCGGCGAGACGGTGCTGCCGGTCTCGATCGGCGAGGGCGCGGTCGAGGAGACCGGCGACTTCAGCTTCTGGGTCGAGCACGAGGGCCCGATCCGGCTGCGGCTGGACCTGAGCGGCCGTCACTTCGCCGACACCGTCCGGGGCTGCGCCGACTGGTGGGCCGAGTCGCTGCCCGCCTCCACCGTCCCGGACGCCGCCTTCGACCCCATCTTCTGCACCTGGTACGCGCTGCACCTGACCATCACCGCGCCCGAGGTGGAGCGGCTGGCCGCGCTGGCCGCCCCGCTCGGTTTCGGTGCGCTGATCGTGGACGACGGCTGGCAGACCGACGAGGTCGGCCGCTCCTACGCCACCACCGGGGACTGGCAGCCCGCCCCGGCCGGCTTCCCGGACTTCGCCGAGCACGTCGCCCGGGTCCGCAAGCTGGGCCTCGACTACCTGCTCTGGCACGCCCTGCCGTTCCTCGGCGACCGCAGCGCCGCCCAGGCCGAGCTGGCCCCGCACACCCTGGCCCACCTGCCGATGCTGGAGACCTCGGTGCTCGACCCGCGCAGCCCGCTGGTCCGGGCCCACCAGGTCGAGCGGCTGGCCGCGGCGGTCGAGCAGCACGGGGTGGACGGCCTGAAGATCGACTTCATCGACACCTTCCTGCGCGAGGCCACCACCGCCTCGCCCGACCCGGACTGCGCCGAGGTCGCCGAGGGCGTCCGCCGCCTGCTGGAGGAGCTGGACACCCGGCTGCGGGCCACCCGCCCCGAGGTGCTGATCGAGCACCGCCAGCAGTACATGGGCCCCGGCCTGTGGCCGTACGCCACCATGGTCCGGGCCACCGACTGCCCGCACAACGCCACCGAGAACCGGGTCCGCTGCGCCGACCTGCGGCTGACCGCCGGCCCGCTGGCCGTGCACGCCGACCCGCTCACCTGGCACCCCGAGGAGGCGCCGGAGCAGATCGCGGTCTTCCTGATCTCGGTCCTGTTCGCCACCGCGCAGGTCTCGGTGGACCTGGCCGCCCAGAGCCCGGAGCAGCTGGCCGCCGTGCGGTTCTGGCTCTCCGTCATGCGCGAGCACCGCACCCTGCTGCAGCGCTCCGGGTTCCGCCCGCACCGCCCCGAGCTGGGCTACCCGCTGATCGAGGCCCGGGACGGCGGGGCACTGGCCTTCGGCCGCTACGCCGCGCTGCCGGTGCGGGTCGCGGGGGAGTGGGAGTCGCTGCTGCTGGCCAACGCCGAGGCGGACACCCTGGTCCGGCTGGTCTTCGACCGGGTGCCGGGCCGGTTCTCGGTGCTGGTGCAGGACGCGCTGGGCGGGACGGTCGCGGAGACCACCGCCGCGGTGGAGGGCCCGGAGTTCACCGTGCACGTGCCGCTGGGCGGTCTGCTGACGCTCCGTCGGGGCTGACCCCGGCCCCGTCGCCCGGTTCGGAGGGTGGGGGACCTCCGGACCGGGCAGCCCCGTGGTCCACCGGGCGGGGTGGTGCCCCCGCCCGGTGAACACCTCGTGCACCAGGCGGGTCCGACGGAGGGAACCGTAGCAGCGGGACCCGCCTGGTGAGCTCGTGTCCCCGACGCTACGCCCGCCGGCACTCCGTCAGGTACCGCACGAGTGCACGGTCCCCGCCGCGGCGGCTGTCACCTGTGCACGGTCGCCGCCCCGGCCGGCTCCGGCAGCGCCAGTTCGCCGAGCGCGGCGAAGGCCAGCACCACCTCGTACACCCCGCCGCCGCCGGCCAGAAGCTGACGCTGCAACAGCCGCTCGGCGGTCCGCAGGTGCTCCCGGACGGTCTGCGGGTGCAGCCCCAGCTCCCCGGCCGCCCGCTCCACCCCGAGGTTGCCCCGCACCCAGGCGAGCAGCGTGGAGCGCAGCTCCCGGCCGTCCTCGGCCAGCCGCCCGAGCAGCTCGCCCGCCCAGTCCGCCACCGGTCCGGCGGCCAGCAGCTCGCCGAGCCCCGGGGCCGGGACGCCCGTACCGGGGGGCACCGCACAGGCGGTGACCGAGGTGGAGGCCTGGAGCGCCAGGTGCAGCACCGTGCGGCCGGTCACCCCGGCCAGGTCGAGGCCGAGCCGCACCGCCGCCCGGTCCAGCCGGGCCTTCACCGTGTTCCGGCTCACCCCGAGGATGCGCCCGGCGCTGACGGCGGGGAACTCCAGGCCCAGGTGCAGGGTGCCGAGCAGCTGGTCCCGCCCGCTCAGCGGCAGCGCGTGCAGCGGCCGCAGCACCTCCTCGGCCCAGCGCGCCGCGTCCCACGGGTCCAGCACCTGGCCGAGCCGGCTCTCGGCGGCGTACAGCGCCGCCCGGCCGGGCCGCAGCCGGGCCACCGCCAGCGCCCGGGTGGCGTCCCCGTACGAGCCGGCGGTCTGCGCCAGCGGCAGCCGGCCGCTGCCGCCGAGCGAGCGGTCCGGGCGGCCGGAGACGAACTCACGCAGCGTCAGACCGACCCGGTCCCAGCCGCCCTGCTCCGCATCCGTGCCGTCCTCCCGCAGCGGGGCGACCACGATCAGGTGCTGCTCGTACGCCGGGCAGCGCACCACCAGCGCGGTGGGGCCCAGCGCCTCCCGGCACCGCCGGGCCAGCTCGTCGCGCTCCGGCGCCGGGCCCTCCAGCACGTAGACCCGCTGCTCCTCGGCGTCCAGCAGCCCGGGGGAGAGGCCCTCCCCGGTGCGCTGGGCCAGCGTCACCTCACCGCCCATCAGCAGCTGGAAGACCGCCACCCGCAGCGCCGCCTTGACCTCCTCCAGCCGCTCCCGCTCCGCCTCGGCCTGTCGCACCCGCACCAGCGGGGCGATCAGGTCGGCCGCGTGCGCGACCAGCGCGGCGGCCCGGGCGTCGAAGGGCTCGCTGCGGCCCACCGTCAGGACGGGGTAGGGGCGGCTGCCGCCGACGGTGGTCAGCCGCAACCGCAGCGGGCCCTCGTCCAGGGCGGCGGCCCGCAGCCGGCCGTCGGTCAGCTCGCGCTCGGTGGGCCCGGCCGCGGCCAGCAGGTGCTCCGTCCCGGCCGGGGCCGCCACGGCGGGCTCCCCGGGCCGCCCGGTGGTCAGCCGCACCGGGCCGCCGACCGCCCGGGCCAGCCACTCCACCAGCCGCTCCAGCCGCCGGTCGGCCCGCCCCCCGGGATCCCGCAGGTGGGTCAACAGCTGTGCCAGCTCGGCCTGTTCGCCCTGCACCTCGCGCAGCCGGGCGTCGCCGATCCGGCGTGCCACCAGCAGCCAGCTCCGCTCGTCCGCCACCGCCAGCAGGGCCAGCCCGTGCCGCGCGGCCCCGGCCCGGTGCCCCTCGCTGGGTTCCGCGGCGGTCACCGCCACGGCCGCCGCCCGTCCGGCGGCCAGCCGGGCGAAGTCCCGCTCGGTCGCCTGCGGCGGCACCCGCACCAGCCGGTCCGCCACCTCCTCGTCCGGTTCGGCGACCCCGGTCACCGAACGTTCCGCTCCCGTCCCGCCGATCAGCCGCAATCCCGGCACATCGGTCAGTGACCCCACAGTGGGCAAGGCCCCTCCTCGGTACACGCGCTGCTACGTGAGCCACCGGCCGTGCCTGCCGTCGAGTCGACGTTCCCTCAGGCCGCCGACCCCCCGATCGACCTGCGCCGATCGTACGCACAACGGCCGGAGCCCCGATCCGCAGGGTGTGCGGACCGGGGCTCCGGTACGGGCTGCTGACGGGTGGTCAGCACGGGTGGTGCGAAGGGGTGGTCAGGAGGCGGGGCCGACCCGGACGGTGGTCAGCTTGCCGCCCTGGGTCTCCCGGACGACCTCGATCTTGGTGTTGGTGTCCGGGACGGCCACCGCGTGCTGCGGGAGCGCCGGGTCGCTGTAGACCCCGGTGCGGTCGTTGAAGACCGGGACGGCCGGCTTCGACGGGAAGGCGTTCAGCACACCGGCCTTGTGCAGGGTGAACTCGGTGGTGGGCTTGAGCGAGAAGGTCGCGTCGTAGGTCTGGGCGCGGCCGTTCACCAGGGAGCCGTCGGAGAACCTCATCGGCTGCGGGTGGGCGTCGATCGGGAGGATCAGGCCGCCGCCCGGGTGGTCCTTGGTGTTGTTGTCCAGGTAGCTGGTGTCCCACAGCCAGATCAGGACGCCCTCCTGGTACGGGTAGGTGTCGATGACACCGGTCTTGCCGGTCACCCCGGAGTACCCGAAGTTGTACGGGCCGGTCTTCAGGAAGGCGCCGTAGCCGACGTAGCGGCGGTTCTCCACCACGTAGGCGCGCGGGTGCTCCTTGACCGAGTCCTTGCCCTTGAGCGGGGTGAAGCCGTTCAGCACCCAGTCCTGGTTGCCGTTCTCCGCACCGTCGTTCAGCAGCACCGCACCGTCGGCGGTGATCCTGACGGCGTCGACCAGCACGCCCTTGCCGTGGGTGTTGCTGTCGGAGGTGACGTGGAAGCGCAGCTGCACCTTCTGGCCCAGGTAGGCGGTGAGCGGGATGCTCACCTGACGCCAGGCGTTCGACGTGCCGCTGAAGCCGGGCACGTTGGCGACCGTGTCGGTGATCGGCGAGCCGTCCACCGTGCCGCCCAGGGCCTTCCAGTTCTTGCCGTTGTCGGTGCTGGCCTCGACGGTCAGGAAGTCGTAGTCCTGCTCGACGTCGTACCAGGTGGCCGCGGTGAGCTCGGCGCTGCCGCTCTTCCCGGTCAGGTCGACCGTGCGGGAGAGCGAGTTGTCCAGGTAGTCACCGGTGCCGCTGTACCACTGCGAGGCGCCCTCGAACGGGTCGGCCAGCGTGGTGGTCCTGGTGACCGGGGGCAGGTGCACCAGCACCGCCTGGGCCTGGTCGGTGTTGTAGCCGCTCACGCCGAGCGCGTGGCTGGACCGGGTGGCGGCCTGCGCGTCGTCGTAGTTGAGCCAGCCGAACTGCAGCTTGCTCCAGGCGTCCAGGTCACCGGGGTACTCGCCGGTGGTGTTCTTGCCCTTGCCCAGGTACGAGGCCGAGGACATCAGCGACCAGAAGTTGACGCTGTTGTCGCCGCCGGTCGTCGGGTACAGGTCCGGCAGGCCGAGGTTGTGGCCGTACTCGTGCGAGAACAGGCCGACGCCCGAGTTCTCGCCGCCCTGCACGTAGTCGTAGGCGAAGACGCCGGAGTCGCCGAGCGGCGCGCCGCCGATCTTGTTGCCCTCGGGGCCGACCTGGCCGGACGGGTCCGGCAGGGCCCAGGCGCGGTGCGCCCACATGGCGTCGCCGCTCTGCGCGCCGCCGCCCCAGGTCTCGTCGACGCCCGCGTGCACCAGCACGAGGTTGTCGATGTACCCGTCGGGCTCGTTGAAGTTGCCGTCCTTGTCGAAGTCGTACCGGTCGTAGACGTCGTACTGCTTGATCTCGTCCTTGACCGACTGCGCGGTGCGGCCCTTGGCGATCTCGCCGTCGTACCAGGCCTTGGTGGCGTCCCGGACGAACTCGTGCGCCTGGGTCCAGGCGCCGCCGCCCTGCGGGCCCTTGTTGGAGCCGTAGCGGGCCTCGTTCCAGGGCAGGGTCACCCAGTCGGAGACGGTGCCCTCGATGTCGTACCGGCCGGAGGACTGGGTGCGGTAGTAGTTCCGCATCGAGTTGGCGCCGGCCGTGTCGTCGAAGAACATCTGCTGGTAGTACGACCGGGAGAAGTCGTTCTTCCAGAAGGTGTGGGTGTCGCTCTTGTCCGGCTTCGGGATCGCGTTGTGGAGCGGGCCCGGGGTGCCGGCGTAGCGGGGGACACCGTTGTGCAGCGTGGTGGTGTCGACCTGGTCGCCGAACTGGGCGAGGATGACGAAGACCTTGTCCTTGCGCTCCTGCGCGAGCTGGACGTAGTCGTTGCCGATCTTCACCTGCTTCGGCGCGGTCTTCGCCGAAGTCTTCGCCACGGCGCCCTTGTTGAGCTGCTCCAGCGCCTTGGTGCGCAGCGCCTGCCGGACCTTCTCCTGCGGGGCGAGCGGCGCCTGCGGGGCCTCCTTGGCCTCCAGCCCGCCACCGGCCTGGGCATCCTGCGACTGGACGGGGGGAGTGGGCAGCGGGGCGGCGGCGGCGAGGCCGCTGCCGAGCAGCGAGGCCGCTATCGCGCTGGTGGTCAGTGCAGCGAGGGCTGCTGCGGTCATTCTGCGCAACTGACCGGTCCTTTCCGGACGGGGGTGGTCGGGTGAGCGCAGGTAATATTTCACATGTCATCCATCACACGGAACCCCTCTGACTACCCGAATTTCCCACCGGTCACACAACAGGGCCCCGCCGCACCCGGAGGTGCGACGGGGCCCTGACGGGCCGTCAGGCCGGTAGCCGGTCGAGCAGTTCGGGCAGCCGCTCGATCAGAGCGGTCGCCCCGGCCCCGGTCAGGCGCGGCCCGGGCGTCAGCGCGGTGTAGCCGAGCACGTCCATCCCCGCCGCGCGGGCGGCCAGCACGCCGTTCGGGCTGTCCTCGACCACCAGGCAGTCGGCCGGCGCCACGCCGAGCGCGGCCGCCGCGTGCAGGAAGAGGTCCGGGGCCGGCTTGCCCACGCCGCCCACGTCCTCGGCGCTGAACACCGACCCGGCCGGCAGCTGGGGCCGCAGCCCGGTCCGCTCCAGGGTGAGGTCGATCCAGGCGTGGTCGGAGGAGGAGGCCAGGCAGTACGGCACGCCCCGCTCCCGCAGCTCCCCGAGCACCGCCGCCGCGTCCGGCGTCGCCGTCAGTTCCTCCCGGAACGCGGCGAACACCCGCTCGTGGCACCGCTGCGCGAAGTCCTCCGGCAGGGTGCCGCCGAACCGTTGGGCCACCACCTGGTGGACGTTGCGCCCCGCGTTGCCGAGGAAGTCCCGGAGCGAGTCCTCCAGGGTCGTCGGGTACCCGAGCTCGGTCAGGTACCCGGACAGGATCCGGTGCGCGGTCGGCTCGCTGTCCACGAGCACGCCGTCGTTGTCGAAGATCACCAACTGGTAGGTCATCCGCGCAGGTTACCCAGCGGCCGGAGGCCCGGCGGAGGGGAGTCCGCCGGGCCTCCGTGACGGGGGGTCAGCCCAGGTGGGAGCGGAGGAAGGCCAGCTCCGCCTCGGCGACGAGCTCGTTCATGCCGTCCGGGGTCATGTGCGAGACGCCCGGGAGCGGGAGCACCGCGTGGCCGCGGCCGGCCGCGTGCAGGGCCTCGGAGAGCAGGAGGGTGTGGGAGGGGTGGACGTTGTCGTCGGCCAGGCCGTGGACGAGCAGGAGGGGGCGGGTGAGCGCCGGGGCGTCGTCGACCAGGCAGTCGGCGGCGTAGCCCTCGGGGTTCTCCTGCGGGAGGCCGAGGTAGCGCTCGGTGTAGGCGGTGTCGTAGAGGCGGAAGTCGGTGGGCGGGGCGCCCGCCGCGGCCGCGTGGAAGACGTCCGGGCGCCGCAGCACGGCGAGGGCCGCGAAGTACCCGCCGTAGGACCAGCCGCGCACGCCGACCCGGGTCAGGTCGAGGTCGGGGTGGGTCCCGGCGAGGGCCTGGAGCGCGGCCACCTGGTCGTCGATCGCGACCGCGGAGAACCGCCGGAAGATCGCCTTGACGAAGGCGGGCGAGACGAAGGGGGTGCCCCGGTTGTCGGTGGTGACCACGGCGAAGCCCTGGTCGGCCCACCACTGGCGGGCCTGCCAGCGGCGCGGCTCGTTGGCCACGGCCTGGAAGCCGGGGCCGCCGTAGACGTCGAGCAGCACGGGCAGCCGGGTGCCGGCCACGTGGTCGCGCGGGTAGACCACCGCGGTGGGCAGGCCGAGCTCGGTCACCCGGGCGAGCGCCGGGGTGACCACGTACGGCAGCGCGGCCGCGCGGTCCGGCAGGTCGAACTCCTCGCCGGAGAAGTGCAGTCGGCGCCGGATGCCGGTGGGGGTGGCGTGGGTGAACAGCAGGGTGTCGCCCGCCGCCACCACGGAGTGCACGCCGGTGCCCTCGGTCAGCCGGGAGAGCGTGCCGCTGTCCGGGTCGAGCAGGAAGACGTGCTGGTCGGCCGGGTCGTCCTGGCCGGCCTCGATCAGCAGGGAGCCCCCGTGCTGCCCGATCACCCGGCGGACCTGGGTGCGCTCGTCGGTGAGGATCTTGCCGTCCAGGGCCACCGCGCGGGCCTCGCCGCCGGGGGTGTCGGCGGAGGTGAGCAGCCGGCCGTCGGCCAGCCGGGCCGGCGTGCCGGGCAGGTCGTCGACCCAGAACTCGTCCACGGTGCGGGAGAGTTCGCGGGTCTCCCCGGTGGCCGGGTCGGCACTGAGCAGCAGCACGTTCTGCTGCAGGCGGTCGGCCACGGTGAGCAGCAGCTCGCCGTCGCCCTCCCAGCCGGCCGAGCAGACGTACGGGTACGCGTCCCGGTCCCAGGCCACCTCGGTGCGGGTGCCGTCCAGGCCGAGCACCCAGAGCCGCAGGTCGACGTTGGGCCCGCCGGCCTGCGGGTAGGCGAAGCTCTCGGGGGCCCGCTCGGGGTGGGCCGGGTCGGCGAACCACCGCAGCGGGAGGGCGGACTCGTCGATCCGGGTGGCCAGCACGGCGCGGCCGTCGGGGGACCACCAGTGGCCCCGGGTGCGGCCGAGCTCCTCGGCGGCGGCGAACTCGGCGACGCCCCAGACGGCGCCGTCGGCCGGGCTGAGCGGCCCGTCCCGGTCGGTCAGGTGCAGCGCGCCGCCGGCCACGTACGCGACGACCGAGCCGTCGGCGTTCGGGCGGGGGTCGAAGGCCGGCCCGGCGACCGGGAGTTCGGTGGTGGAGCCGTCGGCGACGGCGGTGCGGAAGATCCGGCCGTCGAGGGCGAAGACGGCCTGCGCGAGGTCGGCGGTGGCGGCGAAGGAGCCGATGCCGGGGGCCCAGAGCCGGATGCGCTCGCGCAGGCGGCGCTCAAGGACGGGCAGGTCGGCGGGGGCACCGGTGCGGCCGGGCAGCAGGACGGCGGGGTCGGCGACCAGGTGCTCCTGACGGGTGGTCAGGTCGAACAGCCAGAGTCGGTCCACCGGGTCCTCCGGGCCGGTGGAGCGGAGGAACAGCAGCCGGGTGCCGTCGGCGGAGAAGGCGACCGCGCGCGGGGCGCCGTAGGTGAAGCGGCCGGTGCGGGAGCTGAGGGCGAGGAACTGGTCGGTGTGCGTCACGGCCCGATGGTTGCCCCGGAGGGGGGATTTCGGCTAGAAGTATGCAGTGTGAAATGTCACACATCATCACCCGAGGGAGCCCCATGAGCGACGAACTGCCCCGCCAGATCCAGGGGGCGGCCTCGCTGTTCACCCTCGACCAGGGCGTGGCGCACCTGAACCACGGCTCGTACGGAGCGGTGCCGCTGCCCGTCCAGCGCGCCCAGGCCAAGCTGCGGGCCGAGCAGGAGCAGGACCCGGACGGCTGGTTCCTGGAGCTGCCCGACCGGATCGCCCGGGCCCGCGCCCGGGTGGCCACCGCCCTGAACGCCCGCCCCGACCGGATCTCCCTGGTCACCAACGTCACCGAGGGCGTGGCGGTGGTGCTGGACTCGATCCCGCTCGCCGAGGGCGACGAGATCCTGGTCACCGACCACGGCTACGGCGTGGTCACCCGCGCCGCCGAGCGCCGGGCCGACGAGAGCGGCGCCCGGGTCCGCACCGTCCGGCTCTCGGTGCACACCCCCGACCAGGAGGCCGTCCGGGAGCGGATCCTGGCGGCCGTGGACGAGCGCACCAAGGTCGCCGTGCTCGACCTGGTCACCTCGCCGACGGCCCGTCAGATCGCCGACCCGGTCCTGCTGGCCGAGCTCCGCGCCCGCGGCGTGATCACCGTGGTGGACGCCGCGCACGCCCCCGGCATGCTCCCGGTGGACCTCGGCGAGCAGGCCGGCGGCGCCGACTTCTGGATCGGCAACCTGCACAAGTGGGCCTACACCCCGCGGGCCGCCGCAGTGCTCGCGGTGGCCGGCGGCTGGCGCTCGCGGATCCGGCCGCTGATGTTCTCCTGGGAGCACGACCGCGGCTTCCCCGGCCGGGTGGAGTGGCGCGGCACCGCCGACTACACCCCCTGGCTGGCCGCGCCCACCGGCTTCGCGCTGCTCGACCAGCTCGGCGCCGAGCGGGTCCGCGGGTACAACGAGGCCCTCGCGGTGTACGGGCAGCGGCAGTTGGTGGAGCGCACCGGGCTGCGGTTCCTGCCGGGTACGGCCGGCGCGGCGATGCGGGCGGTCCGGCTGCCCCCGGGCTGCGCGGAGAGCGACCACACCGCCAAGGCGCTGATGGTGGCGATCCGCCGGCGGCTGAACGCCCGGGTGGCGATCCGCCCGTGGTCCGGCGGCGGGGTGCTCCGGGTCAGCGCCCAGATCTACAACCGCCCGGAGGAGTACCGGAACCTGGCGGCCGGCCTGGTGGAACTGCTGGACGGCCGCTGAGCCCTCGCCCCAGAGACCTCGGGGTCCCCGCTCCTGGGATCCCGAGCCCGGTGGGAGGGGATCGTGGCCCCCTCCCACCGCCCCCGTCGGAGGCCCGCTGTGCGGCCGGGCCTCCGACGGTCCCCTCCCGGGCTTCTCCCGGGCCCTTCCCCGGCGCTCCGTCAGCTCCCGGTCAGCTCCCGGCGGCCCGCAGCTCGGCGAGCAGCGCGTCCCGGTCGGAGATCAGCTCGGTGAGGATGCGCCGGGCCGCCCGCATCAGGTCGGCCACGTCGCCGCCCGCCAGGGCGTAGACCACCGTGGGGCCCTCCCGGGTGGCGGTGACGATCCCCGCCCGCCGCAGTACGGCGAGCTGCTGGGAGAGGCTGGACGGTTCGATCTCCAGGTCGGCGAGCAGGTCGCGGACCGGGGTCGGCCCGGCCTGGAGGAGTTCCAGCACCCGGATGCGGACCGGGTGCCCGAGCATCCGGAACAGCTCCGCCTTGGCCTGGTACAGCTGGACCGGCATGAGTCGTGACCCCCCTGGCGCGCCGTCAGAGTTCCAGGCCGGACTCGATCAGCCGCAGTTGGTGACGGGCCATCGCCATGTTCGCCCGGGCCCGGTTGAGCGCCAGGTAGAGGAAGAGGCCGCGCCCGTTCTTCGTGGTGAGCGGGCGGATCAGGTGGTACTGGGTGGTGAGCGAGATCAGCATGTCCTCGATCTCGTTGTCGTGCAGGTTGAGCAGTTGCATGGTGCGCATCTTGGCGCGGACCAGATCGGTGTTGGCCGCGGCGGCCACGTTCAGGTCCAGGTCGCTGCTGCCGTCGCTCAGGGTGCCGAGCGCCATCCCGCTGTCGTAGTCGACCAGGGCCACACCGATCGCACCGTCGATGCTCATGGCGTCCTTGAGCGCGCTGTCGAGATTTGCCACGGTGCCCTCCCGCTGTCGGTGGAGGCCGCGCCCCTACGGGCGGCCTCGGTGCACCGACTGTAGGAAGCGGGCCGCCCGCCGCAGGCGGTCTGCCCGGAACCGACCGAAGAACGACCGGGCCGGACCGGGTGTTGACGGGATGAAGACTTTCGAAACTGACAAGCTGATCCGAAGCTGACCACCCGGAGCTGATCCCCTGGAGCCGACCGCCCGGCGGAGGTCACCCGACGGAGGTCACCAGCCCGGCCGCCAGCCGCAGCGAGTCGTCCAACTGCCGCCGGGAGGACCGCAGCAGCTCGCCGTTGCGCTCGATCAGCTCCCGCTGGTACGCGGACTCCACCGCGAACCAGATCCCGACCAGGTTGGTCTCCCGCTTGCAGGCCACGTCCGCGGTGGCCGCGGTGATCCCCTCCGGCCCGGTGAACGCCTCGGGCCGCAGCCCGAGTTCGGGCTGCGGGCTGACCGGGTTCTGGGCCCGGTAGCCCCGGCCGGCCATGCACCTGACCCACCCCTCCCGGGCGGCGTCCACCCGGGCGTCCCGGCGCGAGCGGTCGTAGCCCTCGGCGTCCAGGTCCTGCACCTTGAGCGGGTCGGGCGCCCCGGCGGTCGGCACCCAGAGCTTCAGGTAGCCCTCCCGGACGCAGCCCCCGGGCGGGACCGGCAGGCCGTTCACCCGGCCCGAGCTCCGGCCGGACTTCTCCACGTCCGCCTGGTTGCCCGGCAGCGAGGCCGGGTCGGCGCCGTCCTCACCGCCGAGCACCAGCCGCTCGGCCGGGTCCATCGAGGGCTGCGCGGGCTTGGCCGGGCCGTCGGCGCCCAGCGTGCCGTAGCCGCCGGCGGCCGCCTCGGCCGGATCGGCCAGCCCGTACCGGCGGGTGTTGCCCGGCGAGCCCGCGGGCGGCAGCTCGGGCACCCGGTAGCGGAAGCCGTACCTGGCCATGCACTGGTCCGTCAGGATCCGCTGCGCCCGGCCCAGCCGCTCCAGCTCGCCGTCGTCCGGCAGGTACTCCTGCAGCGGCAGCCGCAGCGCCCCGGCGTCCGCCGGGGTCGGCACCGGGCCGGACAGCGCGGGCCCGGCGCCGGAGGCACCCCCCGCCCCACCGTCGGAACAGCCCGCCAGCAGCAGGACGGCGGCGGCGAGGGCGGCGGGCAGGACGGAGGAACGCAAGGGGGTGCTCCCGGTGGTGGCTTGACGGCGGGTCAGTTGTAGTAGGCGGAGGAGATCTGGTGCCAGAAGGTGCTGGTGGCGTTGGAGGCCACGCCCGCGTTGATCCAGCCGTGCCGGCCGCCGCGGTAGATGTCGCTGTAGACGTGCCAGGTGTAGCTGTCCCGGTTCCAGTAGGACTCGTTCTGGTCGTTCACCGCGCCGCCGTAGCGGGGCCAGGAGAGCTGGGTGAAGTCGCCCCGGGACAGGTAGAGGTCGAGCACCTCGTAGGTGGTGTTCGGCCCGCCGTAGATGGCGAACTCGCCCGGCTCGCTCACCCCGTCCAGCTCGGCCGCGCCGGCCGGGCCGGCCCCGGCCAGGACGAGGCAGGCGGCGGCGGTGAGACCGGTCGCGAAGGTGGTCAGGCGGTGCAGGAGCCGTGGTCGCTGGGCCGGCATGGCTGGGCCTCTCTGGGCTGGGGGACAGGGGACGCGGTACCCGGGTGCCTGGTGCTGATGGGTAAGTGGAGCACTGCCGTGACTCCTTGCACAGGCGTGATTGCGCCACGTTGTCATGGTCCGCTCCAACCCGGTACGCCCCGGTCCGCCCCCCTCTCCCGTCCCTCCCGGGCTCCCTCGAAAACGGTGCTGTTGATGTCGGTCCTGGCGGGTAATGTCTGGCTGAGATGCACGATCACCACACCAACCGCACCCGCTGCGCCCCCGCCCCGGCCCCGGCCGCGCGGGCCCCGCAGCCGCAGGCGTCGCCGTCTGCGTACCCGTCCCGCCCGGCCCTTCCCCGGCCCGGCATCCAGCAGTCCCACGGGAAGAAGAGGTGACGCCGATGAACAGCGCCGTGCCCGAGCGCCCCGAGAACCCGGCCGCTCCGGACACCGAGGAGCTCAGCCCCGCCGAGGCGTACGCCGCCTTCCGCCGCCGGGCCAAGGAGCAGGCCACCGTCCTGCACGGCTTCCGGCAGCTCTACGACTTCGAGTTGGACGAGTTCCAGCTGGAGGCCTGCCGCTCCCTGGAGGCCGGCGAGGGCGTGCTGGTCGCCGCCCCGACCGGCTCCGGCAAGACCATCGTCGGCGAGTTCGCCGTCCACCTCGCCCTGCAGTCCGGCCGCAAGTGCTTCTACACCACGCCGATCAAGGCGCTCTCCAACCAGAAGTTCGGCGACCTGGTGAAGCGCTACGGCGCCGACAAGGTCGGCCTGCTGACCGGTGACAACAGCGTCAACGGCGACGCCCCGGTGGTCGTGATGACCACCGAGGTGCTGCGGAACATGCTCTACGCGGGCTCCTCCGCGCTGGACGGCCTCGGCTACGTGGTGATGGACGAGGTGCACTACCTCGCCGACCGCTTCCGCGGCGCGGTCTGGGAGGAGGTCATCATCCACCTCCCCGAGTCCGTGGTGCTGGCCTCGCTCTCCGCCACCGTCTCCAACGCCGAGGAGTTCGGCGACTGGCTGGACACCGTGCGCGGCGGCACCAAGGTGATCGTCTCCGAGCACCGGCCCGTGCCGCTCTGGCAGCACGTGATGGCCGGAAACCGCATGTACGACCTGTTCGCCAACCCCGACCGGGACGGCCGCCCGAAGGGTTCGCTCACCAACCCCGCCAAGGCGGTCAACCCCGAACTGGTCCGGCTCTCCCGCTCCGAGGGCGACCGCAACCCGCGCGGCGACCGCTTCGGCCGCGGCCGGGGCCGCTCGATGCCCAACGGCCGCCCCAGCCGGGTCTGGACCCCGGGCCGGGTCGACGTCATCGACCGCCTGGACGCCGAGGGCCTGCTGCCCGCCATCACCTTCATCTTCAGCCGGGCCGGCTGCGAGGCCGCCGTCCAGCAGTGCCTCACCTCCGGCCTGCGGCTCAACCGCGAGGCCGACCGGGCCACCGTCCGCGAGATCGTCCAGGAGCGGTGCGCCGACATCCCCGACGAGGACCTGCACGTCCTCGGCTACTTCGAGTGGCTGGACGGGCTGGAGCGCGGCATCGCCGCCCACCACGCCGGCATGCTGCCGCGCTTCAAGGAGGTGGTCGAGGAGCTCTTCGTGAAGGGCCTGGTCAAGGCCGTCTTCGCGACCGAGACCCTGGCACTGGGCATCAACATGCCCGCCCGCTCGGTGGTGTTGGAGAAGCTGGTCAAGTGGAACGGCGAGACCCACGCCGACATCACCCCCGGCGAGTACACCCAGCTCACCGGCCGGGCCGGTCGCCGCGGCATCGACATCGAGGGCCACGCGGTCGTGCTCTGGCAGCGCGGCCTCGACCCGGAGGCGCTGGCCGGCCTGGCCGGCACCCGCACCTACCCGCTGCGCTCCTCCTTCCGCCCCTCCTACAACATGGCCGTCAACCTGGTCGGCCAGTTCGGGCGGCACCGCTCCCGCGAGCTGCTGGAGACCTCCTTCGCACAGTTCCAGGCCGACCGCGCGGTGGTCGGCATCGCCCGCCAGGTGCAGAAGAACGAGGACGGGCTGGCGGGCTACCGCGAGTCGATGACCTGTCACCTCGGCGACTTCGAGGAGTACATGGGCCTGCGGCGGCAGCTGAAGGACCGTGAGAACGAACTCGCCCGCGAGGGCACCGGCCAGCGCAGGGCCGCCGCCGTCGAGGCCATCGAGGCGCTCAAGCCCGGCGACGTCATCCACGTCCCCACCGGCAAGTTCGCCGGCCTCGCCCTGGTCCTCGACCCGGGCCTGCCCCCGGTCTCCCGCTCGCCGCGCCACCAGCGCCACCCCGACTACCAGGACGGGCCGCGCCCGGTCGTCCTCACCGCCGAGCGGCAGGTCAAGCGGCTGGCGATGATCGACTTCCCGTACCCGGTCACCGCCGTCGACCGCCTGCGGATCCCCAAGTCCTTCAACCCGCGCAGCCCGCAGTCCCGCCGCGACCTGGCCTCCGCCCTGCGCACCAAGGCCGGCCACCTCGAGCCCGAGCGCTTCCGCAAGGGCCGGGCCGCCGCGGCCGACGACGCGGAGATCACCCGCCTGCGCACCGAACTGCGCCAGCACCCCTGCCACGGCTGCTCCGACCGCGAGGACCACGCCCGCTGGTCCGAGCGCTACCACCGGCTCCAGCGCGACACCCAGGTGCTGGACCGCAAGATGCGCTCCCGCACCCACACCATCGCCCGCACCTTCGACCGCGTCTGCGGCCTCCTCACCGACCTCGGCTACCTCAGCGGCGACACCGTCACCGACGACGGCAAGCGCCTCGGCCGCCTCTACGGCGAGCTCGACCTGCTCGCCTCCGAGTGCATCCGTGAGGGCGTCTGGGCCGAACTCGCCCCGGCCGAACTCGCCGCCTGCGCCTCGGCGTTGGTCTACGAGTCGCGCCAGTCCGACGACGCTGCCGCCCCGCGGGTCCCCGAGGGCGCCGCCAAGGACGCCCTCGCCAGCATGGTCCGCATCTGGGGCCACCTCGACGCCCTGGAGGAGCAGCACCGCATCAACACCGCCGAGGGCGTCGGCCAACGCGAACCCGACCTCGGCTTCGCCTGGGTCGCCTACCGCTGGTCGCTGGGCCACAACCTCGACCAGGTCCTGCGCGACGCCGACCTCCCGGCCGGCGACTTCGTCCGCTGGACCAAGCAACTGATCGACGTCCTCAGCCAGATCCAGGACGCGGCGGGCGACGACACCAAGCTCCGCACCACCGCCCGCAAGGCGGTGGACAGCCTCCGCCGCGGCATCATCGCCTACAGCTCGGTCGGCTGACCGAAACGGCGGCGCCCGTACCCGACTCACCGTCAGTCCGGGTACGGGCGCCGCCGTGTTCACGCACCCAACGTCTCCACCAGGCGCTCCAGTGAGCTGCCGAGGCCCCAGCGGGTGGAGAGTTCCTCCAGGGTCATCGGGTCCAGCGGCTCCTTGGGGAGGGCCGGGTCGAAGTCCGGGAGGGGGGCGTCGGTGGCGACCCGGACGACGGTGGGGGCGACGTCGAGGTAGGGGGCGGCTTCGAGGAGGTTCTTGCGGCGGGCCGGGGTGAGCTTGGAGAGCGGGTCGGCGGCGGCGGCGCGGATGGCGGCGAGGTCGCCGTACTCGCGGATGAGCTGGGCGGCGGTCTTCTCGCCGATGCCCTTGACGCCGGGGAGGCCGTCGCTGGGGTCGCCGCGCAAGGCGGCCATGTCGGCGTACTCGGCGCCGGTGACGCCGTACTTCTCCAGCAGGGCGGCCTCGTCGGTCAGCTGGGCGTTGCCGACGCCCTTGAGGGGGTAGAGGACGGTGATCTGCCGGGCGTCGTCGACGAGTTGGAAGAGGTCGCGGTCGCCGGTGACGATCTGGACCGGGCCGGTGGCCCGGGCGGTCAGGGTGCCGATGACGTCGTCGGCCTCGTAGCCGGGGGAGCCGAGGCGGGCGATGCCGAGGGCGTCGAGGACCTGCTCGATGACGGGGACCTGGGGGGCGAGGGTGTCGGGGACCTCCTCCTCGCCGTCCACCGCCGCCTCGGCGACCCGGTGGGTCTTGTAGGTGGGGATCAGCTCGACCCGCCAGGCGGGGCGCCAGTCGGCGTCCATGCAGGCGACCAGCTGGTCGGGCCGGTGGTCCTGGACGAGGCGGGTGATGAAGTCGAGCAGGCCGCGCACGGCGTTCACCGGCTGCCCGTCGGGAGACTTGATGGACTCCGGCACGCCGAAGTAGGCACGGAAGTAGAGGCTCGCCGAGTCGAGCAGCATCAGCCTGGGTGCGGTCATGTCTCCGATCATGCCGTACCTCGCTGACGGAGCCTCACATCCGCGGGGGCGTCAGTGCTTGTGCGGCTCGCTGCGGTGCACCGGTCCGTGGACGTCGTCGCAGTGCTCGTCCCGGGCCTGGACGGCCGTCCGTCCGAGGGTCAGCAGGTCCTGGCCGAGCTGTTCGCCGACGTGGTCGACCTGGAGGGTGGTGTGGGTGATCCGGTACTCGTCCCGCAGGGTGCGCTGGAGGTCGCGGCGGACGGCGTGGCAGTCCCCGCCGGGGGCGACCAGGATGTGGGCGGAGAGGGCGGGTTCGCCGGAGGTGATCTCCCAGATGTGCAGGTCGTGGATCTCCTTGACCTCGGAGCCGGCGATCAGCCGGTCGGCGACCGCGTCCGGGTCGATGCCGGCCGGGGCGGCCTCCAGGAAGATCCGTCCGGAGTCGCGGACCAGGCCGGTCCCGGCCTTGAGCATCAGGGCGACCACGATCAGCGAGGCGATCGGGTCGGCCCGGGTGAAGCCGGTGGTCAGGATGACGGCGCCGGCCACCGCGGTGGCGATGAAGGCGTAGAGGTCGGTCAGCACGTGCTGGAAGGCGCCCTCGACGTTGAGGGAGCTGCGGTTGGCCTTGGACAGGCACCAGGTGGCCGCGACGTTCACCACGATGCCGACCAGCGCGGTGACCAGCACCAGCGAGCCGGTCACCTCCGGCGGATCGAGGAGCCGGACGACCGCCTCGTAGCCGAGCCAGGCGGAGAGCAGCAGCAGGGTGATGCCGTTGGCCTGGGCGGAGAGGATCTCGGCCCGCTTGAGCCCGTAGGTGTAGCCGCCGCGGGCGGGCCGCCTGGCGAGGGCCATGGCGATCAGCGCGAGCACGATGGAGACCGCGTCGGTCAACATGTGCGCGGCGTCCGAGATCAGTGCCAGCGACCGCGCGGCGAAGCCGACCACCACCTCGCCGAGCATGAAGACGACGATCAGCGCCAGGGCGGCGAGCAGCCACCGCCGGTCGGCGTCGGCGGAGACCCCGTGGGAGTGACCGCCCGATCCGTGCTGATGGTCGTGCTCGTGCTTCGCCATGCTGGTCCTCTTCCCGGCGGACGGGCTCCGCAACGGTTTCCGCCGGTTCATCAGCCGGTCGGCCGTCTGCGCTAGGGTTCCGCCGCCGAACAGTGATCACCGGGGAGAGCCGAGAAGTGCCGGAGCGTCAGGAACGGGTGTCCCTGGGCACCATCGCCGTCGAGTGGGGCCGGATCGGGTGCACCGGTTTCGGCGGGCCGCCGACCCACATCCTGCTGCTGCGCAGGCTCTGCGTGGAGCGGCGCGGCTGGCTGAGCACCGAGGAGTTCGAGGACGGCATCGCGGCGACCAACCTGCTGCCGGGGCCGGCCTCCACCCAGCTGGCGATCTTCACGGCCTGGCGGCTGCGCGGCGTCCCGGGGGCGCTGGTCGGCGGGGCCTGCTTCATCGTGCCCGGGCTGCTGCTGATCCTGGCCCTCGCGGTGCTCTTCCTGGCCGGTGACCCGCCCGCCTGGGTGCTGGGCGCGGCGGCCGGCGCGGGGGCGGCCGTCCCGGCGGTGGCGGCGCACGCCGCGGCCGCGCTGGTCCCGGGCAGCTGGGCCCGGGCCGCGGCGGGGGAGACGGGCGGCGAGCGCGCGGGCCGGGCCCGGTGGGTGGTGTACGCGGCGGCGGGGGCGGCGGCCGCGCTGCTCACCGGGCCGTGGCTGGTGCTGGTGCTGCTGGCCGCCGGGCTGGCCGAAGTCGCCGTCCGGCAGCGGAGCCTGACGCTGCCCCTGGTGCTCGGGGCGCTGCCCGCCACCGGCGGGCTGGGGGCGCTGGCCTGGGTCGCGTTCAAGGTCGGCGCGCTCTCGTACGGCGGCGGCTTCGTGATCATCCCGCTGATGCGGGCCGACGCGGTGGAGCGGTACGGCTGGATGACGGACGGTCAGTTCCTGAACGCGGTGGCGCTCGGCCAGATCACCCCGGGGCCGGTGGTGCAGACCGTCGCCGTGGTCGGGTACGCGGCCGCCGGGCTCGGCGGCGGGCTGCTGGCGGCGGCGGTCGCGTTCGCCCCGTCCTTCCTCTTCGTGCTGTTCGGCGCGAGCCGCTTCGACCGGCTGCGGGCCGACCGGCGCGTGCAGTCCTTCCTGACCGGCGCCGGCCCGGCCGTGGTCGGCGCCATCGCCGGTTCGGCCGTGCCGCTCGCCCTCGGGCTGCAGTACGGCTGGCAGGTCGCGGTGCTCGCCCTCGCCCTGGCCTGGCTGCTGGCCGCCCGCCGCTCCGTGGTGGCCTGTCTGCTGCTGGCCGGAGCGGCGGGCGCGCTGGTCGGCCCCTGGTACGGACTCTGACCGGCCGTCAGCCCCCGCGACCGGCCGTCGACCTCCGTGACCGGCCGTCGACCTCCGCGACCGGCGTCAGCCGACCGGCGTGGGCACCAGCGCCGCCGTCACCAGGGCCTCCATCACCCGCAGGTCGGTGCCCTGCTCCGGGTGCCACTGCACGCCGAGCACGAAGCCCTCGCCCTCGACCGCCTCCACGGTGCCGTCCTCGGCCCGGGCACTGACCGTCAGGCCCTCGCCGAGCCGGTCCACCGCCTGGTGGTGGAAGGTCGGCACCACCACCTCGGCCTCCGGCAGCAGCTGCGCCAGCCGGGTGCCCGGCAGCGGACGGACCGGGTGCGAGCCGTAGTGGTTGGGCGAGCCGAGGTGGGCCGCGCCCTCCTCCAGGTGCTGGATCAGCGTGCCGCCGCAGACCACGTTGAGCAGCTGCATGCCCCGGCAGATGCCGAGCACCGGCAGCCCGGCGGCCAGTGCGGCGCGCAGCAGCGCGGCCTCCCAGAGGTCCCGCTCGGGTGCGAAGGCACGGGTCCTGGGATGGGGCTGCTGTCCGTACAGCGAGGGGTTGACGTCGGGGCCGCCCGCGATGACCAGGCCGTCCACCCGGGCCAGCAGGTCGGGGGCGTGCTCCGCGGGCTGCGGGGGCAGCAGCAGCGGGACGCCGCCGGCCTCCTGCACCAGCAGCGGGTAGCGGTGCGGGAGCAGGACGGCGCGCTGGGCGTCCCAGTGGTCCCACTTGGCCTCGGTGAGGTAGGTGCTGATGCCGATCACTGGCTTGTTGGTCATGGCCGGGATTCTGCCGCGTCCGGGCCCTTCCGTACGCAGGTTTCGCAGCGGCCCCACCCGTACGCCCGAGGCTCCGTCAGGTGCCGGGAGCACGTCCCGGAGGGTTCTCAGCGGAATCTCATCGAAAAACGGACGGAAAGGGCCGCCAACTGATACCGCGTTTATCCGGGGCCCCTTACATTTTCTGGCGTGAGCGAGCAGATTCCCGCCGGGTGGTACCCGGACCCGCAGGACACCACGAGCGACCCGAGGCCGCAGCGCTGGTGGGACGGGCAGGGCTGGACGGCCTCCACCCGGCCCGCGCCGGCGGACGCCCCCGCCCCGGCCACCGCGGCGGACGACGCGGCGGACGACGCGCCGACGGTGCTGTCGGCCCCGGTCGCCGAGCCGACGCCCACGGTGCTGACCGGGGAGGTGCTGGAGAACGGCGCCGCCTACCGCTACCCGGAGCCGCCGCCGTTCGCCCACCAGCCGCAGCCGAAGAGCGGCCCGTCCAAGCCGGTGCTGATCGTCGCCGCGGTGGCGGCGCTGGCCGGCCTGCTGGTCGGCTCCGGCGTCACCTACCTGGCGATGGACGGCCGGGCCGACCGCCGCGCCTCCGAGCGGATCCGCCCCGACTTCCGTCCGGGCGGCGACGGCGCCGAGGGCCGCGGCGCCCCCGACGCACCGGGCTCCTCGGCCTCCCCGAAGTCCCCCGACGGCAAGGGCCCCGACGGCAAGGGCGGCAAGAACGCGGGCCTGGCCGTGGACGTGGTCAACAAGCTGAGCCTCTCCGTCCCCTCCGGCTGGAAGTCCGGCACCACCAAGGACGGCTTCGCCGCCATGTCGGTCGGCTCCTACACCTGCGCCAGCGGCGACGGCGAGTGCTCGCTCGGCGGGGCCAACACCGGGCAGCTCCAGGGCGGCGACCCCAAGCAGGCCGCCGAGCAGGACATCAACGCGGCCGCCGAGCAGGCCTACGGGAAGATCAAGTCCCACGAGCAGCTCAAGTCCGAGCCGATCGCGGTGGACGGCCGGGACGGCTGGCTGGTCCGCTGGAAGGTGGACGCGCCCGAGGGCAACGACGGCTACGTCCAGACGGTGGTCTTCCCGACCGCCGACGGCAAGGGCCTGGCCACCCTGCACCTGGGCTTCGACATCGCCGACAAGGCGCCCACGCTCAGCCAGATGGACAAGATCGTGGAGTCGGTCAAGGCCTTCAACGGCAGGATCGGCGAGGGCGGCCCCGGCACCGGCACCTGACGCCCCCTCACCCCGCAGACCCGGACGGCCCCGCACTCCTCCCCGCGGGGCCGTCCGTGCGTGCTCAGCCCTTGATGATCCCGATGTTCTGCGCCTGGATCACCTTGCCGTGGAAGGTCCCGCCGGTGATCACGTTCTCCGCGCCCTGGTGGATCTTCACGGTGGTTCCGCCGTGCTCCGAGACCAGCGCCCGCAGCTCCTCCGCGAAGGCCGGGTTCTCCTCCACCGCGCTGCGCAGCCACTCGGTCAGCGAGGTCCGGTCCCCGTACTGCTCGAACTCCTCGCGGGCGATCTCCAGCTCGGCCGTGACCACCTCCTCGCGGTCCCGCCCGAAGTACGCGGCCACCCGGTTGCGGACGGCCTGCCACGCGCTGGTGGTCATCGCACCCGTCAAGGTGGTGGCCACCGCGGTGATCAGCTCGGCTTCCATGTCCCTGCCCCCTGGCCTCGGTGATGTCCCGTCAGACTAGGACAGCGCACGGACGGCCGTCAGAGGAACGTCCGTCCCTCGCCCCGGTAGGTCGGCACGGTCGCCGTCACCCGGTCGCCCTCGACCAGGTGCAGCTCGGCGAAGCGCTCGCACAGCTCGCCCGCCTTGGCGTGCCGGAACCAGACCTTGTCCCCGATCCGCAGGTCGTCCGCGGCCGCGCCGAGCAGCGGGGTCTGCACCTCCCCGGCGCCCTCCTGCGGGTCGTACCGCAGCCCGGCCGGCAGGTACGGCACGGGGGAGCGGTCGGCACCCGCCGCACCCGAGGCCGGGTACCCGCCGCCGAGCACCGTGACCACCCCGAGCCCGGGCCGCCGCACCACCGGCTGGGCGAACAGCGCGGCCGGCCGCCCCTGGAACGAACGGTAGTTGTCGAACAGCCGGGGCACGTACAGCCCCGACCCGGCGGCCACCTCGGTCACCGCCCGCTCCGCCACCGTGGACTCCACGCTGCCGGTGCCGCCGCCGTTCACGAACTCCAGCTCGGCCACCTCGCGCAGCCGCCGCACCACCGCCGCCCGCCGCACCGCCAGCTCCCGCCGCGCCTTGGCCTGCATCGCCTGGATCACCTTGGACCGCACCGGCCGCCCGGCCAGCGAGTCGCCCACCCCGGCCACGTGGCCCTCGTACGCCATCAGCCCGACCACCCGGAAGCCCGGGCGGCGCTGCACCAGCTCGGCGAAGGCACCCAGCGCCTCCGGGGTGCGCAGCGGCGCCCGCCGGGCCCCGATCCGCACCTTGCCGCCCAGCAGCTGCAGCGAGGTGTCCAGCTCCAGGCAGACCCGGACCTCCTCGGTGCCCCCGCGGGCCGCGTCGATCAGCTCCAGCTGCGCCGGGTCGTCCACCAGCACGGTGACCTCGGCGGCCAGCTTCGGATCGGCCGTCAGTTCCGCGTACCCGGCCCGGTCGGCCGAGGGGTACGCCAACAGCACGTCCCGGAAGCCCTCGCGGGCCAGCCAGAGCGACTCGGCCAGGGTGAAGCTCATCACCCCCGCGAACCCCTCCACCGCCAACGCCCGCTCCAGCAGCGCCCGGCAGCGCACCGACTTGCTCGCCACCCGCACCGGCTTGCCGTTCGCCCGGCGGACCAGGTCGGCGGCGTTGGCGTCGAAGGCCTCCAGGTCCACCACCGCCAGCGGCGCGTCCAGGTGCGCGGTGGCCCGGTCGTACCGGGCCCGGTCGGCGGCGAGGCCGGGAGCCGAGAGCTTGGTCATGGCCGCAGACTGCCACAGCTCCGTACTCATGGGTAGGGGGTTGTCAGTGCGTCAACTCCCCGGTCAGCGCGCCCGCGGCGGCCTTCGCCAGCCCCTCGACGGTGGCGATCCCGGCCGCCTCGTCCGCCGACCCCTCGGTCAGCACCGCCAGCAGCAACTCCCGGCCGTCGTACGTCACCCGGCCGATGCTGTTCACCGCCCACCGGCCGGTGGCGCTGCGCGGCAGCCAGCCGTTCTTCAGGGTGTACGCGCCGTCCTGGTCGGCCGCCGAGACGCCCCAGTCCTGGTCCGCCTCGACCTGCCCCATCAGGGACTGCAGGTACGCCTGCGAGCCGGCGGTCAGCGGGGAGCCGGAACCGGAGCCCGAGCCGAAGACCACCTGGAGCAGCCTCAGCTGGTCGGCGGCCGTGGTGCTGGTCAGGCCCCAGGAGCCGTCCGTCCCGGCGGTGGTGGCGGTCAGGCCGAAGGCCGCGTTGGCCTCGTCCAGCCCGGCCGCGCCGCCGACGGCGCGCCACAGGGCGTCGGCCGCGTCGTTGTCGCTCTGCTCGATCATCAGGGCCGCGGTGGCCTTCTCGTCGGCGCTCAACTCCCGCCCGGCGCGCTGGCGTTGCCAGAGCAGGGCGGCCAGCAGATCGGCCTTGACGATGCTCGCGGTGACGAAGGAGCCGCCCCCGTAGACCGCGCTCGCCCCGCTCGCGGCGTCCAGCACCGCGACGGAGACCGCGCCCTCGGCGGGCACCTGCGCGGCGGCCGAGGCCAGCACGGCGTTCAGGTCCACCGGTGTCGGTGTCGCTGTGGGTGCGGGTGTCTGCGTCGGTGTCGCGGCCACCGCCTGCGCGTTGACCACCGCCGCCGTCGGGTGCCCGCTACCGCCGTCCGCCTGCGCCACCCACACCCCGCCCGCCGTCAGCGCCAGCACCGGCAGCAGCAGCGCACCCCCGATCCGGCTCCTGCTCCTGCGCGTCCCTGTCATGCCGTCGACCCTGCGCCGCGCCCATGGACGCGGCCTGAGCCGCCGATGAGCACCGGCTGAGAATGCGACCGCCCGGTTGGCATACCCTCAAGCGGGTGGAGCAGCAGAAGAACATCCCGAACCCCGGATTCGCCGCCGACGACGGCACCGCCGACCCCCGCCTGAGCGCGGCGCTGGCCGCCTGGCAGCAGAACGGGGCCGGAGAGCCGGAGCTGCTGGCCGCCCTGACGGGCAGTCGGCTGATGGTCCCGATCGTCGCCCTGCTCGGCGAGGTCGAGGTCGACGCCCACGGCCACAAGCACGAGAAGACCAGCGACATGGCCGTCCCCGTCATCGAGGCCCCCGACGGTCGTCGTGCCCTGCCCGCCTTCACCTCACTGGCGTCCATGGCCGCCTGGCGCGCCGACGCCCGCCCGGCCCCGGTGGCCGCCCCGCAGGCCGCGATGGTCGCCTACTCCGAGCGCGCCGACACCCTGCTGGTCGACCCGGCCGGGCCGGTCACCTACACGCTGAGCGGCGCCCGGCTGCGCGCCGTCGCCGAGAACCGCCCGTACCTGCCGCCGGCCGAGGACCCGGCTGTCCGGGCCGCCGTGCAGACGCTGATCGAGGCCGAGCCGGCCGTGCTCCGGGCCGAACTGCGCCCGGGCACCGAGACCGACGCCGTGCTCGCCCTCTCCCTCGCCGAGGGCACCGACGTCCCGGAGCTGGCCCGCCGCCTGGCCGCCGCCCTGGCCGCCGACGACACCCTCCGGCTCCGCCTCGACCGCGGCCTCGACCTGGCCCTGCTCGGCTGAGCCCCTGGCCGGCGGAATTGGTCACACCAGGGGCGCGAGGAACTGCGCGAGTCCGGAAGGCGGACCAGCGTGAGGTCGGGGCACGCGAGCCAGTTGCACGTGCTGCCGTTCCCCTGCGCGCAGTTCCCCGCGCCCCCGGTGTGACCACCTACGCGAGCTGGATGCCGCTGATGTGCGGCTCCGCCTCGGGGCGCGAGTCCGGAAGGCGGACCGGTGTGAGGTCGGGGCACGCGAGCCAGTTGCACGTGCTGCCGTTCCCCTGCGCGCAGTTCCCCGCGCCCCCGGTGTGACCGCCTACGCGAGCCGGGCGCTGCCGGCAGGCAGTCAGCTGTAGACCGGGCCGGTGAACTTCTCGCCCGGGCCGGAGCCCGGGGCGTCCGGCACCAGCGAGGCCTCGCGGAAGGCCAGCTGGAGCGAGCGCAGGCCGTCCCGGAGCGGGGCGGCGTGGAAGTTGGAGATCTCCGGCGCGCCGGCCGTGACCAGCCCGGCCAGGGCGGTGATCAGCTTGCGGGCCTCGTCGAGGTCCTTGTCCTTCTCGCCGCCCTCGGCGAGACCGCACTTCACCGCGGCGGCGCTCATCAGGTGCACGGCGACGGTGGTGATCACCTCGACGGCCGGGACCTCGGCGATGTCGCGGGTGAGGTCGTCGAAGCCGATCTCGTCGTCGTGCGGGGTGGTGTCGTCGCTCACGGGTGCTCACTTCTTCGATGGAGGCGTACACCAGGGAGCGTACCGAGCACCCGCCCGGTGACCGCCCCCCGGAGGCGGAATACCGCAGCTCCCGGAAACGCTGGTATGCTTCGAGACTGACCGGCCAGGAGGTCTTCGGACCGCCCGGCCAGCAAGTGGAGGCTCCACTCACAGGAGGCCCGAGAGGGCAACCGCGAAAGTCTCCCACCTGATCGGCCTAGCGGTCGACGGGTCCGGTCCGCGACACCTGAGCCGCAGGGCTCCAGCGAGTCGCCGCAGCGCCCCCGACGGGGTGCTGCCCCGGTCTGTGGAGCCCCGCTTGTATACCGAGCGGGGCTTTTTTCGTGCCGCGGTGCGTACGCCAGTGGGCAGCGCAGCACGAATGAAGCCCCGCCCAGTGGTCGAGTCCACTACGTGCGACCGCCGTCCGACGGCCGCATCGCAGAAGGTGCAACCGAGGAGGCCCCATCAGCACCGAGCCCCGCATCAACGACCGGATTCGCGTCCCCGAGGTGCGACTCGTCGGTCCCAGCGGCGAGCAGGTCGGCATCGTGCCGCTTGCCAAGGCGCTGGAGCTCGCGCAGGAGTACGACCTCGACCTGGTCGAGGTCGCGGCGACCGCCCGGCCGCCGGTGTGCAAGCTCATGGACTACGGCAAGTTCAAGTACGAGTCGGCCATGAAGGCCCGTGAGGCGCGCAAGAACCAGGCGCACACGGTCATCAAGGAGATGAAGCTCCGGCCGAAGATCGACCCGCACGACTATGACACCAAGAAGGGTCACGTCGTTCGGTTCCTCAAGCAGGGCGACAAGGTCAAGATCACGATCATGTTCCGCGGTCGTGAGCAGTCCCGCCCGGAGCTGGGCTTCCGACTGCTCCAGCGGCTGGCCTCGGATGTCGAGGACCTCGGCTTCGTCGAGTCGTCGGCCAAGCAGGACGGCCGGAACATGATCATGGTTCTGGGCCCGCACAAGAAGAAGACCGAGGCGATGGCCGAGGCCCGTGCGCTGGCCGACGCCCGCAAGGCCGAGCGTCAGGGCCGGAACATCGGTTCCGCCGACGCCGACGCCGCGGACGACGACGCCGCGCTCGAGGCCGAGAACGCCGCCCTCGAGGCCGAGGCCGACGAGGTCGAGGACACCGAGGTGGAGGCCGACGAGGCCGCCGCCGAGGAGACCGCCGAGGTCGAGCAGCCGGCCGAGACCGCCCAGGACGCCTGAGCGGTCCGGTCACCCAGGTAGTGGGGCGTCCCGCCCCGCTCACCAGATCAATCCGGCCCCGCCCGCGCGGAAACGCGCGGGCGGGAGTCCGGACCGACGAGGAAGAGACGGCGATATGCCGAAGCAAAAGACGCACAGCGGCGCCAGCAAGCGCTTCAAGATCAGCGGCTCCGGGAAGGTGCTGCGCGAGCGTGCCGGCCGTCGCCACCTGCTCGAGCACAAGCCCTCGACGCTGACCCGCAAGCTGGCCGGCACCGTCGAGATGGCCCCGGCTGACGCGAAGAAGATCAAGAAGCTTCTCGGCAAGTGATCGCCCGCCCGCGGCTGACGCCGCGGGAGTCCGGCTGATCCTTCCGACCCCATCGTTAACGGACCACGTGAAGTAGTCCGTGGTCCAACCCAAGGAGTAATGAAGTGGCACGCGTCAAGCGGGCAGTCAACGCCCACAAGAAGCGCCGGGTCATCCTCGAGCGGGCCAGCGGTTACCGCGGCCAGCGCTCGCGCCTGTACCGCAAGGCCAAGGAGCAGGTCACCCACTCGCTCGTTTACAACTACAACGACCGCAAGAAGCGCAAGGGTGACTTCCGCCAGCTCTGGATCCAGCGCATCAACGCTGCGGCCCGTGCCAACGGCATCACCTACAACCGCTTCGTGCAGGGCCTGAAGATCGCGAACGTCGAGATCGACCGCAAGATGCTGGCCGAGCTCGCCGTGAACGACCCGGGTGCCTTCGCCGCCCTCGTCGAGGTCGCCCAGAAGGCGCTCCCCGAGGACGTCAACGCCCCGCGCGTCGCCGCCTGAGGCCGATCCCCAGAGGATCCTTCAGCCGTGTAGCTGATCCACCCAGACCCGCAGGTTCGCCTGCGGGTCTGCGTGCTTCCGGGCCCCGCCCGGAAAACCTGACACCGTGTCACAGAGACGAGACCATGCAGAGCACCGAGACCCCCCTGCTCACCTCCCTGCGCTCGCCGCGGGTGATCGCCGCGCGCAAGCTCGCCCGGCGCAACCAGCGGAGCAAGGAGCGGCGCTTCCTGGCCGAGGGCCCGCAGGCGGTCCGTGAGGCGGTCGCGTACGGCCGCCCGGCCGGGTCGGACCAGCACGTGGTGGTCGAGGTGTACGTCACGCCCGAGGCGGCCGAGCGGCACGCCGAGATCGTGGCCGCGGCCGAGGACGCGGGCCTGCCGGTGCTCACCGCCACCGACGAGGTGATCGCGGAGATCTGCGACACCGTCACCCCGCAGGGCATCGTGGCGCTCTGCCGCTTCCTGGACACCCCCTTCGAGGAGGTGCTCAAGGCCCGCCCGCAGCTGGTCGCCGTGCTGGCGCACGTGCGCGACCCCGGGAACGCCGGGACGGTGCTGCGCACCGCCGACGCGGCCGGGGCGGACGCGGTGATCCTCACCGACGCCTCGGTGGACCCTTACAACCCGAAGGCCGTCCGGGCCTCGGTGGGCAGCCTGTTCCACCTGCCGTTCGCGGTCGGGGTGCCGGTCGAGGAGGCGGTGGCCCGGCTGCGCGAGGCCGGGGTGCGGGTGCTGGCCGCCGACGGGGCCGGTGACCGGGACCTGGACCAGGAGCTGGACGAGGGCACCCTGGGTGCTCCCGGCGCGTGGGTCTTCGGCAACGAGGCCTGGGGTCTGCCGGAGGAGACCCGCGCACTCGCCGACGAGGTGGTGCGCGTTCCCATCCACGGACACGCCGAGAGCCTCAACCTGGCCACGGCCGCCGCCGTGTGCCTGTACGCCTCCGCCCGCGCCCAGCGGTCCCCGGGAGGGTGTCGCGCGAAGGGGTAGGGGCGCTAGGGTCGGACAGTGGGGGAACGGACACGGTGGGTGAGATCCGCCGGGGATCTTCGCGGGGAGGGCGACCCAGATGGCCGGTGACGGCGCCGAGCTGGAGCTGGACGAGCTGCCGGACGGCCTCGTGGTCGCCGACGCGTCCGGTGCCGTGGTGCGGTTCAACCGGGCCGCGGCCCGGCTGACCGGCATCCGGCCGGAGGCGGTGCTCGGGCTGCCGCTGGAGCAGGCGCTCCCGCTGGAGGACCTGGACGGGCGCCGCTGGTGGCAACTGACCGACCCGTACGGCGGCCTGACGATCCGTACGGGGCAGCCCGAGCGGTACCTGCTGCTGCCCGGCGGCCGCGAGCTGCTGGTCTCCGCCCGCTACGTGCGCGAGCGGCGCGGCGGCGCGGTCCGGCGGGTGGTGGTGGCGCTGCGCGGCACCGAGGCGCGCCGGCGCACCGAGCGCAGCCACGCCGAGCTGATCGCCACCGTCGCGCACGAGCTGCGCTCGCCGCTGACCAGCGTCAAGGGCTTCACCCGGACCCTGCTGGCCAAGTGGGAGCGGTTCACCGACGGCCAGAAGCGGGTGATGCTGGAGACCGTCGACGCCGACGCGGACCGGGTCACCCGGCTGATCGCCGAGCTGCTGGACATCTCCCGGATCGACGCCGGCCGACTGGAGCTCTGCAAGCAGGTGGTCGACCTCCCGGCGGCGGTGCGCCGGCACGTGGAGGGCAAGGTGGCGGCCGGCATCCCGGAGGACCGCTTCGACATCCGGATCGAGCAGCCGCTCACCCAGCTCTGGGCCGATCCGGACAAGCTGGACCAGGTGCTGGCCAACCTGCTGGAAAATGCGGTGCGCCACGGCGAGGGGACTGTCACGATCGAGGTGGCGCCCGCCAAGGAACTGGTGGAGAGCGCCGGGCGCGAGTGGGTCCTGGAGGGGACGGCGGTGACGGTGAGCGACGAGGGCAGCGGGATCCCCGAGGAGTCGATGCCGCGCGTCTTCACCCGCTTCTGGCGCGGCTCCAAGCGCGGCGGCACCGGCCTCGGCCTCTACATCGTCAAGGGCATCGTCGAGGCCCACGGCGGCACCATCCGGGTGAGCCGCGCCCCCTCCGGCGGCGCCCGCTTCCGATTTATCCTGCCCGCCGGAGTGCCCGACTTCATGCTCTGAAAGAGCATGACCGACAACACAGCATGTTGTAGGAGTCGAGAGCCCGGCGGGCGGTTCGCAGGCTGCGACTACACTCGACCATTGCGTTGTGTGACGCCCTGCGCGGTTGTGCCGCGGACACCCCTCTCGACTCGTACGGGAGCGGCTGCCCGTGCCCCGGCCACGCAGTGCGTAGCGCAATGGGCGAGGCACCCCCCTTCACGAGCAGGAGCACGGGAAAGATAGCGATGTCGGCACCCAACAAGGACTACGACCCGGTCGAGGTCGAGGCACTCAAGCCCGAAGCGGTCGAGCAGGCCCGGGACGAGGCCGTCGCGGCCTTCGCCGCGGCCGGCTCGCTGGAGGAGCTGAAGCAGGCCAAGGTCGCCCACACCGGCGACCGCTCGCCGCTCTCGCTGGCCAACCGCGAGATCGGCGCGCTGCCCCCGCAGGCCAAGGCCGCCGCGGGCAAGCTGATCGGCCAGGCCCGCGGCGCGGTGAACCAGGCGCTGGCGAAGCGTCAGGTCGAGCTGGAGGCGGAGCGGGACGCCCGCGTGCTGGTCGAGGAGGCGGTGGACGTCACGCTGCCGTACGACCGGGCCCCGCGCGGCGCCAGGCACCCGCTCACCACGCTGGCCGAGCGGATCGAGGACACCTTCGTGGCCATGGGCTACGAGGTCGCCTCCGGCCCCGAGGTCGAGGCGGAGTGGCTCAACTTCGACGCGCTCAACCTGCACGAGGACCACCCGGCCCGCTCCATGCAGGACACCTTCTTCGTGCAGGCCCCGGACGGCTCCGCCGACTCCGGCGTGGTCCTGCGCACCCAGACCTCGCCGGTGCAGATCCGCACCATGCTCGACCGCGAGCCGCCGCTGTACGCGGTGAGCCCGGGCCGGGTCTACCGGACCGACGAGCTGGACGCCACCCACACCCCGGTGTTCCGCCAGGTCGAGGCGATCGCGGTGGACGAGGGCATCACCTTCGCCGACCTCAAGGGCACCATCGAGGTGCTGGTCGAGAAGCTGATCGGCAGCGGCCTCGAACTGCGCTGGCGCCCCTCGTACTTCCCGTTCACCGAGCCGAGCGCGGAGATCGACCTCCAGTGCTTCGTCTGCCGCGGTGAGAGCGTCGGCAACCCGGACCGCCCGTGCCGGACCTGCTCCTCCGAGGGCTGGATCGAGCTCGGCGGCTGCGGCGTGGTCAACCCGCGCGTGCTGGTCGCCTGCGGCGTGGACCCGCAGCGCTACAGCGGTTTCGCCTTCGGCCTCGGCCTGGAGCGGATCCTGATGAACCGTCACAACGTCGCCGACATGCGCGACATGGTCGAGGGCGACGTCCGCTTCACCCTCCCGTTCGGAATGGAGATCTGATGCGCGTCCCGCTTTCCTGGCTGCGCGAGTACGTCGACCTTCCGGCGGGCGAGACCGGCCGCGACGTGGCCGCCCGCCTGGTCCGGGCCGGCCTGGAGGTCGAGACCGTCGAGCAGCTCGGCGGCGACCTCAAGGGCCCGCTGGTGGTCGGCCAGGTGCTCTCCATCGAGGAGCTCACCGAGTTCAAGAAGCCGATCCGGTACTGCATGGTGAACGTCGGCGACGCCAACGGCACCGGCGAGCCGCAGGAGATCGTCTGCGGCGCCCGCAACTTCGCGGTCGGCGACAAGGTGGTCGTGGTGCTCCCGGGCGCCGTGCTGCCCGGCCCGTTCCCGATCGCCGCCCGGCAGACCTACGGCCGCACCTCGGCCGGCATGATCTGCTCGGCCCGCGAGCTCGGCATGGGCGACGACCACGACGGCATCATCGTGCTGCCGCCGGAGTACGAGCCCGGCACCGACGCGATCGAGCTGCTCCAGCTGGTCGACGAGGTGCTGGACATCGCCGTCACCCCGGACCGCGGCTACTGCCTCTCCATGCGCGGCGTGGCCCGCGAGGCCGCCGCCGCGTACGGGCTGCCGCTGGCCGACCCGGCGCTGCTCGACGTGCCCCCGGCCAACTCCTACGGCTACCTGGTCAAGGTCGCCGACCCGGCCGGCTGCGACCGCTTCGTGGCCCGCACGGTGACCGGCGTGGACCCGTCCGCGAAGTCCCCGATCTGGCTCCAGCGTCGGCTGCAGAAGTCGGGCATCCGCCCGATCTCGCTGACCGTCGACATCACCAACTACGTGATGCTCGAGGTCGGCCAGCCGCTGCACGCCTACGACCGCGACCGGGTGGACGGCCCGATCCAGGTCCGCCGCGCCACCGAGGGCGAGACCCTCACCACGCTGGACGGCACCAAGCGCAAGCTCTCCACCGAGGACCTGCTGATCTGCGACAACTCCGGCCCGATCGGGCTCGCGGGTGTCATGGGCGGCGCCTCCACCGAGATCCTCGACCCGGTGACCGACCCGGAGACCGGCATCACCACCGGCTCCACCGAGATCGTCATCGAGGCCGCGCACTTCGACCCGGTCGCCATCGCCCGCACCGCCAAGCGGCACAAGCTGCCCTCCGAGGCCTCCAAGCGCTTCGAGCGCGGCGTGGACCCGGAGGCCGCCCGGGCCGCCGCCCAGCGCGCGGTCGACCTGCTGGTCCTGATCGCCGGCGGCACCGCCGAGGCCGGTGTCACCGACATCGCCGCCCCGCACCCGGTGCGCACCATCGCCATCGACGCCGACCTGCCGGACCGCGTCGCGGGCACCGAGTACGGCCGCGAGACCGTCACCCGGCGGCTCCAGGAGATCGGCGCCACCGTGGTCGGCACCGACGTGCTGGAGGTCACCCCGCCGAGCTGGCGCCCCGACCTCACCGACCCGTACGACCTCGCCGAGGAGGTCATCCGGCTGGAGGGCTACGACAACGTCCCCTCCCGGCTGCCCTCGGTACCCCCGGGCAAGGGCCTGACGGAGGCCCAGCGCTTCCAGCGCCGGGCCGGCGTGGTGCTGGCCGGGGCCGGCTACGTCGAGATCAACGCCTACCCCTTCCTGGGCGACGCGGCCTTCGACGCGCTCGGCCTGGAGGCGGACGACGCCCGCCGACGGACCGTCAAGCTGGTCAACCCGCTCAACGACGAGGAGCCGGCGCTGCGCACCACGCTGTTGCCGGGCCTGCTCGGCGCGCTGCGGCGCAACATCGGCCGGGGCAACACCGACCTCGCCCTCTTCGAGCAGGGCACCGTCTTCCTGCCGAAGGCCGAGCTCAAGGTCGCCCCGCGCCTGCCGGTCGACCGCCGCCCGACCGACGGGCAGCTGGCCGAGCTGGACGCCGCCCTGCCCGACCAGCCGCGCCGGATCGCCGTCGCACTGGCCGGCGAGCGGCTCCCCTCCGGCTGGTGGGGCAAGGGCGCCGGCGCCTCCTGGGCGGACGCCGTCGAGGCGGCCCGCACGGTGGCCCGCGCGGCCGGTGTGGAGCTGACGGTCCGCCAGGCGCAGTACGCGCCCTGGCACCCGGGCCGCTGCGCCGAGCTCTCGGTGGACGGCCGGGTGGTCGGCCACGCCGGTGAGCTGCACCCGCGCGTCATCAAGGCGCTGCACCTGCCGGAGCGCACCAGCGCGATGGAGCTCGACCTGGACCTGCTGGGTGCCGAGAACGCCGACCGGGTCTCCGGCCCGCCGGTCTCCGCGTACCCCGTGGCCACCCAGGACGTCGCCCTGATCGTGGACACCGCCGTCCCGGCCGCCGAGGTCGAGACCGCGCTGCGGGAGGGCGCCGGCGAACTGCTGGAGGCCATCCGGCTGTTCGACGTCTTCACCGGCGAGCAGGCCGGCGAGGGCAAGAAGTCGCTGGCGTACTCGCTGCGCTTCCGCGCGGCCGACCGCACGCTGACGGCCGACGAGGCCACCGCCGCGCGCGAGGCCGCCGTCGCGGCCGCCGCCGCCCGTACGGGCGCGGTCCTGCGCGGCGCCTGACGCTCCGCCGGCCACAGGGGCCCGGTTCCGCCACCACGGCGGGGCCGGGCCCTTTTCACGTGATTGGTCATGCCTCCGGGGGCGCGAGGAACTGCGCGCGGGGGAACGGCAGCACGTGCAACTGGCTCGCGTGCCCCGATCTGGCTCTGGGCCGCCTTCCGTACTCGCGCAGTTCCTCGCGCCCCTGCGGGGCGCAGCCCGGTGCGCCGGCATCACGTTCACCCGGACGCCGTCGCGTCGTGGTGGGTCGTGTGCGGTGCGTCGTGCCTAGCCTCGTGGTGGGGCGTAGCGAGGAGGCGGTATGCGACGGGCCGGGGTGTGGTTGGCGGGCGGCTGTGCGCTGCTGGTGACGGCGTGCGGGGCCCAGGTGGAACGTTCCTCCCTGAGCGTGCCCGAGCCCTCCGTCAGTGCCACTCCCAGTCCCAGTCCCACCCCGGAGCCGTCCCCGAGCCCCGGGCCGGGGGAGTCCGACGTGGCCCCGCTGGCCGCGCAGATCGCCCTGGCCGCCCCGGTGCAGCCGCAGCGCCCGGACTGTGCGCGCGACCTGAGCCGCGGTCAGCTCCCACCGGCGTACGGCGAGGGCCCGGCGGTGTGGCTCAGCAGTGCGGCCAACGGCCCGGTGGAGCTGCGGCTGACCGAGCCGGTCGCGCTCTGCCTGCACGGCTTCCGCACCGGCGAGGAGGTCGTGGTCACGATCTCGGTCGGCGGCCGGGGCTTCCGTACCGCCGTCCGCCCCGAGCCGGCGGCCGCGTTGCCGGAGGGGGAGGAGCCCGCCGAGGCGCTGTTCACCGGAGCGGGGCCGGCGGTCTACGGGGAGGACGGCGGCGTGCAGGGCAGCCGGACGTGGCTGCTGGTACCGCCGAACGTGCCCCGGGAGGCACTTGCCAAGGCCGGCTCCTTCCAACTCACGGCCCAGCAGGGAACGTTGACGGCCGGTCACGGCCAGGGCATCGCGCTGCCGGACCGCCCGGCCGGGGTCACGCCGGCGAACGCCCCGCGTCAGCTGGTGGTCTCCGGTTACCACCCCGGTGAGCTGGTGCCGGTCGGGCTGTACCGGCGGAGCGAGGGCGGGGACGGGGCGCAACTGGTGAGCCGGGCGGGGGAGGTGGTGATGCCGGTCTCCCGGGTCGCGGTCTTCGCCCTCCCGGATGCGGCCGTGCCCGCCGACGGGGCGGCGTACTGCGTGATGGTGCCGACCGAGGTGCCCGGCAACTGCCCCAAGGTTTGAGTGAGTTGTGGTGCCCTTGCTCTTGCGGGCGAGGCGGAGGCACGGTTCAATCGGTCTCCGTTAGGAAAGTTTCCTAACCGCCGCATCCCCACGGAGTGTGCCATGTCTGTCGTGCGCCGCCGTACCGCGATCACCGGCCTGCTGGCCGCCGCCGTCTCCCTCACCCTGGTCGGCGGCACCACCGCCCAGGCCGCCGGGGCGGGCCTGGACGACCCGGCGAAGAAGGAGATCGCCATGAAGCTGGTCTCCAGCGCCGAGAACTCCTCGCTGGACTGGAAGGCCCAGTACAAGTACATCGAGGACATCAAGGACGGCCGGGGCTACACCGCCGGGATCATCGGCTTCTGTTCCGGCACCGGCGACATGCTCGACCTGGTCGAGCACTACACGGACCTCAAGCCGGGCAACGTCCTGGCCAAGTACCTCCCGGCCCTGCGCAAGGTGAACGGCACCGACTCGCACGCCGGCCTCGGCTCCGCCTTCGAGCGGGACTGGGCCACCGCGGCCAAGGACGCGGTCTTCCAGCAGGCCCAGAACGACGAGCGCGACCGGGTCTACTTCAACCCGGCGGTCAAGCAGGCCAAGGCCGACGGTCTGCGCGCGCTCGGTCAGTTCGCGTACTACGACGCGATCGTGATGCACGGCAACGGCGGCGACTCCACCAGCTTCGCCAACATCCGTAAGCGCGCCCTCGGCAAGGCCAAGACCCCGGCCCAGGGTGGCGACGAGACCGCCTACCTGAACGCCTTCCTGGACGCCCGGGTGTGGGCGATGAAGCAGGAGGAGGCGCACAGCGACACCAGCCGGGTGGACACCGCCCAGCGGGTCTTCCTCAAGGCGAAGAACTTCGACCTGAACCCGCCGCTGAAGTGGAAGGTCTACGGCGACAGCTTCAGCATCAACAGCTGAACATAACGTTTGGAAATCCGGTCGGCCGCTGTGGTCATATGGGCGTCCCGGTCCCCCGGGACGGTGGGGGCGCAGCGATATGGACATTTCCGACCAATGAATTCCGAACAGAACGAAACGGCGCAGCCGTCGCCGTGGCAGGCCCCGTCGGCCACTCCGGCCGGGGCGGCGTACCCGGCCCCGCCGGTGATGCCCGCTCCGGCCGGTGCGTACCGCTCGGCCAAGGGCCTGGGGATCGCGGCCGTGGTGATGCTCGTCCTGGTCGCCCTGACCGACGTGCTGAACGCGGCGATGTCGCTGGTGGTCCGGGGTGAGTACCAGAAGCAGGTCGACGGCTCGGCCGGCTCCTCGGACGAGGTGGTCGGCCCGGAGGCGGTGGCGGGGCTGACCTCGCTGCTCCAGCTGGCGGCGTTGGTCGCCTCGGGCGTGGTCTTCCTCTGCTGGTTCTGGCGGGTGCGCAAGAACGCCGAGGCGCTCGCGCCGCACTTCCCGCACCGCAAGCGGCGGGCCTGGGCGATCTGGGGCTGGATCGTCCCGATTGTCTCGCTCTGGTTCCCGCTGCAGATGACCCAGGACGTCCTGCGGGCCGGCTCCCCGCAGCAGGCCCCGGGCCGGGGCGAGGGGCTCATCGGGGGCTGGTGGGCGGCCTGGATCGTCTCGCTCATGCTGGGGCGGATCGACCAGAAGCTCTACCTCGACGCGGAGACCGACGAGGCGTACGTCACCAGCTTCACGGTGACCCCGCTGGCCGACCTGGCCGACCTGGTCGCGGCCGTGCTGGCGATCCTGATGGTCCGCCGGCTGACGGCCGCTCAGGAGGCCGCCGCGGCGCGGGCCCCGCAGCAGCAGGCGTACTGGCCGCAGCAGTACCCGGCCGGGCCGCAGGTCTGACGGAGGTACGGCCCGGAGCCCCGGTGCAGTGGTGGACGCCACCGCGCCGGGGCTCCGTCGCGTCAGCAGCCGTTCAGGACCGAGGAGAGCGCGGACTTCTCGGCGCTGTCCACCGAGAGGCCGTAGAAGTACTTCACCTGGACCCAGGCCCGGGTGTAGGTGCACTGGTAGGAGGCGCGCGGCAGCCAGGTGGACGGGTCCTGGTCGCCCTTGCTGCGGTTGCTGCTCGCGCTGACGGCGATCAGCTGGGGGCGGGTCAGGTCGTTGGCGAAGGCCTGGCGCTGGGCGGTGCTCCAGGCCCAGGCGCCGGAGCGCCAGGCCTCGGCGAGCGGCACCATGTGGTCGATGTCCAGGCTGCTGGAGCTGGTGAGGGTCACCGCGTCGTACTGGCTGTACCAGGAGCCGGAGACGGAGGCGCAGGCCGAGTCGGTGACCACGCCCGAACCGTCCCGCTTGAGGACCGTCTCGCGGGTGTTGCAGGTGCCCGAGACGGTGATCCAGTGCGGGAAGAGCGCCCGGTCGTAGGTGGACTCGTGGGACTCGGCGGCGACGGTCAGCGAGGCCAGGTAGCTCCGCGCGGTGGCGGCCGGGACGGGCGTGGGCAGGGCGGCCTGGGCCGGCGCGGCGGCGGTCAGCAGGGCGGCGGCGGCCAGCAGCGTGGCGCCGGTGGCGGCGAGGGCACGGCGGAATCGGGACATGGCGAACTCCAGCGTGGGAGGGGGGAGCTGACGGCCCGGAAGTCCGGGCGGCGGAGCCCCGCCATCATCGGGCAGCCCCTGTTTACGCGGGTAGACCCCGGAGGTGAATTTCTCCCGCCCGGTCTTCACAGCGGATGCGCGACCGGCGGCTGACGGTGACCATGAGGGAATCCGGCAGAAAGGACCCGGGCCATGTCGATGCTCGACAAGCTCAAGCAGATGATCCACGGCCACGAGGACACCGTCCGCAGCGGTGTCGACAAGGCGGGCGACGCGGTGGACGAGAAGACCGGCGGCAAGTACACGGGCCAGGTCGACACCGCCCAGCAGAAGATCAACGAACAGCTCGGCACCCAGGAGCCGCCCACCCAGCCGTGACGCGGAACGAGGAGGAGGCCGTGGCCCGTCACGGGCTACGGCCTCCTCCTCGTGGTGGTGCGTCAGGCGGTGTAGTCGTAGAAGCCCCGGCCGGACTTGCGGCCGAGCAGGCCCGCGTCGACCATCCGGGAGAGCAGCGGGGGAGCGGCGTACAGCGGCTCCTTGTACTCGTCGTACATCGACTCGGCGATCGAGACGATGGTGTCCAGGCCGATCAGGTCGCACAGGCGCAGCGGGCCCATCGGGTGGGCGCAGCCGGCCTCCATGCCCTTGTCGATGTCGGCCGCGGTGGCCACGCCGGACTCGAACATCCGGACCGCCGAGAGCAGGTACGGCACCAGCAGGGCGTTGACCACGAAGCCGGCCCGGTCACGGGCGCGGATCGGCTCCTTGCCGAGCACCTGGACGGCGAAGGCCTCGGCCCGGGAGGTGGTCTCGGCGGAGGTGGTCAGGGTCGGGATGACCTCGACCAGCCGCTGCACCGGGGCCGGGTTGAAGAAGTGCAGGCCGATGACCTGCTCCGGCCGGGAGGTGGAGGCGGCCAGCTTCACGATCGGGATGGAGGAGGTGTTGGAGGCCAGGATGGCGTCCCGGCGCTCGACCACCTGGTCCAGGGTCTGGAAGATCCTGGTCTTGATCTCCTCCTGCTCGGCGACCGCCTCGACCACCAGGTCGCGGTCGGCGAAGTCGGCGAGGTCGGTGGTGAAGGAGATCCGCGCCAGGGTCTCGTCCCGCTGCTCCTCGGTCAGCTTGCCGCGCCGGACGGCGGTCTCCAGGGAGTTGGTCAGACGGGTGCGGCCGAACTCCAGGGCCTCACCGGTGGCCTCGGAGACCAGCACGTCCAGCCCGGAGCGGGCGAAGACCTCGGCGATGCCCGAACCCATCAGTCCGCAGCCGACTACCCCGACGCGCGCGATGTCACTCACTCAGTTGCCCTTCACGGTGGAGCTGGGGGTGGCCCAGCGTGCTCTGACGGGTGGTGCGCCGGTGTCGTGGCCGTACGCGCCGCCCGGACGACCGTACTACCCGCCTACCAGCGAGTACATCTCGGTCCGTCATGTGACCTCGCCCTCGTCGCGCGGTGGACGGCGGCGGCGCGCGGTGTGCGCCGATCGGAGGACAAGCGGCCCGGTGATCCCCCGCGCCCCCGCGGCGGGCCCGAAGAATCGGCCGCAGGACAGGGCGCACGCCAGGGTGCGGTCGAGGAGGGAGCAGGTCACCATGCCGACCGGATCGCTGGTAGGGCAGGTCGCGCTGATCACCGGGGCCGGGCGGGGCATCGGGCGGGAGCTGGCCGTCGGGCTGGCCGCCGAGGGGATGGCGGTCGGGCTGCTCGGACGCAACCACGGCACCCTGACCGAGACGCTGCGGGAGTGTGTCAGACACGGGGCGCGCGGGGTCGCGGTGACGGCGGACGTCACCCGGCACGGTTCGGTGCGCGAGGCCGTCCGCGCGGTGGAGCGCGACCTCGGGCCGGTGGACTTCCTGGTCAACAACGCCGGGCAGGTGGACCGCGAGGAGGTGCCGCTCTGGGAGACCGACCCCAACCAGTGGTGGCAGGTGGTGGAGACCAACCTGCGCGGGCCGTACAACCTGCTGCGCACCGTGCTGCCCGGCATGGTCGAGCGGCGGCGCGGCCGGGTGGTCAACCTCAACTCCGGCTTCGCGCTGCGCCCCGACGGCCACTACACCGCCTACGCCACCTCCAAGGGCGCGCTGCTCAAGCTCTCCGACAACATCGCCGACTCGCTGGCCGAGAAGCACGTGGTGGTGCTCGACATCAGCCCCGGGGCGGTGGCCACCGAGATGACGGCCGGGATGCCGATGTTCCGGGACATGAAGGCCTGGGGCTCGATCCCGTACATGGTGGCCGTCACGGTGGACGCCGCCCGGGGCCGGTTCGACGCCCTGCACGGGCGGTTCATCCACGCCGGGCGGGACAACCTGGAGCTGCTCTGCGCCCGGGCCGGGCGGATCCGCGAGGCGGACGCCCGGACGCTGCGGCTGCGCCCGTACGGCGAGGACGACCCGATGGCCTGAGCACCGCCGGCCGGTGGCGCACCGTCAGGAGACGGGCGCCGTCCAGCCGGTGGCCTCCTTCCAGGCCGTGTGGTCGCCGTGGACCTTCGCCCACAGGCGGTCCCGCTCCGTCCCGTCCAGGCCCTCCGGGCCGTCCAGCACCAGGCCGAACCGCCCGGTCAGCAGGGCGAACCAGGCCTCCCGGTCGGCGACCTCGGTGACCGTGCGGCCGTCCGCGCCGGTGCGGACCAGCACGCAGCCGCGCAGCGCCTCCAGCGCGTCGGCCTCCCGGCGCAGCACGGTGGACACCTGGACGAAGGACGAGTCGGGCGAGGTGGAGAGGTGCTCGTGCTGCTCCAGGAAGTCCGCCGTCACGGCCGGGCCGGGGCGGAAGTCCATGCCGGTGAAGGAGCCCAGCGGGTCGTGCGCCAGCCGCCAGCCGCCGGGCTCGGCCGCCGAGGGCTCCAGGGTCAGGGCGAGCGGGGGCTGACGGTACGTCCCCTCGCGCAGCGGCAGCGGCTCGTGCAGCGCGTCGCCGAGGCCGACGTCCACCATGAACTCCCGGCCCTCGCAGCGCACGGTGAGCACCAGGTGGTTGGCGCTCGCCCCGGCCGGGTCCTCCGGCGCGTTCTGCACCCCGCCCACGTGCCGGCGGACGTCGTAGCCGAGCGAGGTCAGCAGTGCGGCGAAGGCGCCGTTCAGGTGGAAGCAGTAGCCGCCCCGGCCGGCCGCTATCCGGCGGGCCGAGTCCAGCGGGTCGATGGTGGTCGGGCGGCCGATCTGGATGTCCAGGGTCTCGTACGGGACCCGCTCGACGTGGGCCCGGTGCAGGGCGAACAGTGCGGCCACGGTCGGGTGCTTCGGGCGCTCCGCGCCGAGGTGCGCGAGGTAGCCGGTGACCAGGTGCTCGGGCAGGGCGGCGGGCTCCGGCCGGGGCTCGGCCGCCCGGGCGGGCGGGTTGGGCCCGGCCAGTGCCTCGGCGTCGGCCACCCGCCGGTAGCCCTCGCGCAGTGGGCCGCCGCAGAGCTCCAGCACCTCGGCCACCGCGGCGGCGAACTCCGCCCCGGCCCCGCCCGCGAGCAGCGCGCGGTAGCCGTCGAGCAGGCGCCCGCCGAGCCCGGGGTGGGCCGCGCGGAGCATCCGGGGCATCCACTTGCCCTTGCCCTGCCAGTGGCCGCCGGTGGAGAGCAGCAGCTCGGCGGCGCGCTCCAGCACCAGGGCGGCGACCACCGCCCGCTCGTCCTCGGGGCGCTCGTCCAGCAGGTCGTCGTACAGGTCGGTCAGCATGTACCGCCTGGTCTCCAGCGCCTCGGCCGGGACGGGCGCGGGCCCGGCGGCCAGCAGCCGGGCGGCCTCGGCACGCAGCTCGGAGGCGGTGCCGTCGGCGTCGAGCAGGGTCAGGCCGGTGGCGCACATCGAGATCAGCGAGGGCACCGCGTTGACCCGGTCCCAGTCGAAGAAGGCCCGGGTCGAGGACGGGGTCTGGACGAACAGCTCGACCGGCCAGCCCTCGTGACGGGTCGTCTCCCGGTAGACCTCGTACCCCTCGGGGCGGACCACGACCAGGTCGAGGTCGGAGCCGGCCGTCGCCTCGCCCCGGGCGGTCGAGCCGCCGAGGTAGGCGGCCACCGCCTCCGGGAACGCCGACTTGACCAGCTGCTGCGCCACTGCGATGGGATCGTCCATGGCGCAGATGATCGCTCAGGACCGGCCCGGCGCGCAGCCCATTTGGCGGTACACGGCGGGTTGACGGCGGATCAGGTCAGGTCGTCGGCCAGCAGGTCCATCAGCAGGCCGTCGTGCCAGCTCCCGTCGGCCCCGCGCTCGTACTGCCGCATCACGCCGACCGGGCGGAAGCCGACCTTGGCGTAGCAGCGGATCGCGGCCTCGTTGTCGGCCGCCGGGTCGATCACCAGGCGGTGGTGGCCGAGGGCGGTGAGGAGGTGGCGGGCCAGTGTGCGGACGGCGTCCGTGCCGAGGCCGCGGCCGTGGACGGCGGGGTCGAGGAAGACGTCGATCCCGGCGTGCCGGTACTCCGGGTCGTTCTCGGCGTACCACTGCACCGCGCCGACCACCCGGCCCTCGAACTCGACCGCGAACACCTCGGTCTCCGGGTCGGCCAGGTCCTCCGCGACCTCGGCGGCCAGGTCGGCCTCGCCCCGCCAGCGCGCCCGCACCTCGGGGGTGTCCCGGATCACGGCCAGCCGGGGCACGTCGTCGGGGGTGGCGGGGCGCAGGGTCACGGCGTCGCCGTTCAGGATGGTGGCCATGGGACGGACGATAGGGCCCGCTCCGGCGAGGGGCCAGGCGGCGGGCCGGGTGGGTGCGGGCCGGGCGGCGGCCCGGGCGCCGGGGCGGCTCGGATAGCCTGAGGGCACGATGGAAAGCTTCACGACGCCCTCGGGCGAGTTCGAACTCAGCCGCTTCCCGGAGGACCCGCGGGAGCGGCTGCGGGCCTGGGACGCGGCCGACGAGTACCTGCTGCGGCACCTGGCCGGGATCGACGGCGCGCCGCCGGTGGACCTGACGGGCCGTCCGGTGGTGCTCGGCGACCGCTGGGGCGCGCTGGTCACGGCGCTGGCGGAGCACCGGCCGGTGCAGGTCTCCGACTCGTACCTGGGCCGCGAGGCGACCCGGGCCAACCTGGCCCGGGCCGGGGTGGAGCCGGGCACGGTGGAGCTGCTCACCACCCAGGACCCGCCGCCGGAGCGGATCGACGTGCTGCTGGTGCGGGTGCCCAAGAGCCTGGCGCTGCTGGAGGACCAGCTGCACCGCCTGGCACCGGCCGTGCACGCCGGGACGGTGGTGGTCGGCACCGGCATGGTGACCGAGATCCACACCTCCACCCTGCGGCTCTTCGAGCGGATCCTCGGCCCGACCAGGACCTCGCTGGCCGTCCGCAAGGCCCGGCTGATCTTCTGCACCCCCGACCCGGAGCTCACCCGCGCGGCCAACCCCTGGCCGCTGCGGTACGAGCTGCCCGACGGCATCGGGCCGGTCTCCGGACGGACCGTCACCAACCACGCGGGCGTGTTCTGCGCGGACCGCCTGGACATCGGCACCCGCTTCCTGCTCGGCCACCTGCCGCCGACCCGCGGCCCGCTGCGGATCGTCGACCTCGGCTGCGGCAACGGCGTGGTCGGCACCGCCGCCGCCCTGGCGAACCCGGAGGCGGAGCTGTTCTTCGTCGACGAGTCCCACCAGGCGGTGGCCTCCGCGGAGGCCACCTTCCGGGACGCCCTGGGGGCGGGTGCCAAGGCGGAGTTCACCGTCGGGGACGCCCTCACCGGCGCCGAGCCCGGCTCGGTGGACGTGGTCCTCAACAACCCGCCCTTCCACAGCCACCAGGCCACCACCGACGCCACCGCCTGGCGGATGTTCACCACCGCCCGCCGGGCGCTGCGCCCGGGCGGCGAGCTCTGGGTGGTCGGCAACCGGCACCTGGGCTACCACGTCAAGCTGAGGAAGCTCTTCGGCACCTGCGAACTGGTCGCCGGCGACCGCAAGTTCGTGCTGCTGAAGGCCGTCCGGAAGTAGCGCGCCCCGCCGCACCCCCGTGGCGGCGGGGCCCGTCCTGAGGGCGGGTCAGACGCCGTACACCTCGGTGAGGAAGTCCTCGATGATCCGGGTGTAGACCTCCGGGCGCTCCATCGCGGGGATGTGGGCGGTGTCCGGGATGTCGGCGACCCGGCCCTTCGGGGCGGCCTGGGCGAACGGGGTGGCCAGCGAGATCAGGGCGGGGGAGTCCAGCGCGCCGCTGGCGGCCAGCACCGGGACGGTGACCTCGCCGGCCCGGCCCAGGGTGGCGGGGACCTGGACGTGGTTGTTCGGCTCGTCCGGGGTGTGCTTCATGATCGTGCGCAGCGCCATGTCCCGGCGGCGGCGCACCAGTTCCGGGTCGAGGTCGGCGACCTCGCGGTGCGGGCCGGCCTCCCAGAGGGCGAGCGAGTCGAGCCAGCCCTCGATGTCGCCGGACATCAGGGCGGTGCTGTTGATCCCGTGGGCCTCGTCGTTCCAGGCGTCGCTGACGGTGGGCTCGTGGGTGCCGCCGCCGCTGATCAGGATCCCGGCGACCAGCTCCGGGTGCTCCAGGACCGTCTCCACCGCGATGGTGCCGCCCATCGAGAGGCCGACCAGCACGGCCGGGCCCAGGTCGAGGTGGCGCAGCAGGGCGGCCAGGTCGTCGCACTGGCGGAAGGGCTCGGTGGCGTTGGCCGAGGCGCCGTGGCCCCGGGCGTCCGGGGCGATCACCCGGTAGCGGGCGGAGAGGGCGGCGACCTGCGCGTCCCACATGGTGAAGTCCATGAAGCCGCCGTGCAGCAGCACGACGGGGCGGCCGGAGCCCGCGTCACGGTAGGCGAGGGGGCCGTCCTCGGACTCGAAGGTGCGGACGGTGGCGGCGTAGGACTGCTCGGTGGCGTTCGTCATGACAACCAAGGTGCCATGTTCGAAGTGAGATGACAACCCAGTTGTCATCCTTCTCGGAAAATTGGCACCTCGGGTGTCATGATGGACGGGTGACCGACAACGACGCTCCCCGTGAACCCGACCTCGCCCCCCGGCTGATGGAGGTCTTCGCCCTGGTCGGCCCGCTCTACCGCCGGGTCCAGCGCAAGGTCGAGACGGACGTCCCCGAGCAGGGCCTGTCCGTCGGCGTCCGGGCCGTGCTCGACCTGCTCCGCGAGCACGGGCCGATGACCGTCCCCCAGATGGGCCGGGCCCAGGCGCTCAGCCGCCAGTTCGTCCAGCGGATGGTCAACGACGCGCTGGCGGCCGGGCTGGTGGAGGCCATCCCCAACCCGGCCCACCAGCGCTCCTCGCTGATCCGGCTGACCGGCGGCGGCCGCGCCGCCATCGCCGCCGTGCTGGAGCGCGAGCACGGGCTGCTGCGCCAGATCGGCGAGGACGTCACGGCGGCGGACGTCGAGACCACCGTCCGGGTGCTCGGCCGGATGCTGGAGCTCTTCGACGACGTGGACGTGAACTGAGGCCCCGTCAGAGGACGGGCCCGGCCCCCTCGACGGCGAAGTCGCCCGGGGCCGGCTCCTGCTCGGCGAAGGCCTCCCCGGCGGACAGCCGGGCGCGCAGCCGCAGCACCGTGCCCGGCGCCACCCCCGCCAGCTGCGCCGGGCGGACCGCCAGGTCGAGCGGCCCGCCCACCCGGGGCGAGAGCAGGTCGGCGAAGCCCTCCACCGGGGTGGCGGAGAGCAGCTCCACCCGGGCCAGCTGCCAGCCGGGCAGCCGGGGGTGCGGCGCGGCGCTCACCAGGCGGACCCGCAGCACGGTCAGGTTCTCCATCGACGCGACCATCGGCTCATGCCTCCACGGGGGTCCGGGCCCCGGCCAGCAGCGCGGCCAGGGCGGCGGCGATCGGCAGGCCGGTGTGCGATTCGTAGTAGCTGTAGGCGGGCATCGGATTCACCTCGAAGCACACCCAAGCACCGTCCGGCCGCCGCCGCAGGTCGATCCCGGCCAACGGCAGCCCCAGCGCGGCCGCCAGCGCCACCGACCGCTCCGCCACCTCCGCCGGCAGCCGGCACGCCGTCAGCTCGGCCTCCAGGCCGTCCTGGTGGGCGTAGCGGTAGTCGACGGCGGCGCTCTCCACCGCGGTCGCGAACACCTCCCGGCCGACCACGTGCACCCGGACGTCCCGCCCCGGCACGTACGCCTGGAACTGGGTCGGCAGGCCGCGCACCAGGTGCAGGCGTGACTCGTCGTCAGGGGTCAGCTCCCGCACGATCGAGCGGATGCCGCTGACCGACTTGTAGACCACCCGGCCGTGCTCGGCGCGGAACTCCCGCACCTCGTCCGGGTCGTCCGTCACCAGCGTCTCCGGCACCGGGAAGCCGGTGCGGGCGATCAGCTGGGCCTGGTACGGCTTGGACGCGTTGGACTCCATGGCGAGCGGGCGGTTGACCACCAGGGCGTCGGCCCAGTCCAGCCAGTCGGTGAACCAGCGGTGGAAGGCGGCCGCCCGGGCCAGCGCCGCCAGGTCGTCCCCCGGCGCGGCGGGCAGCTCCAGCGGACGGGCGTAGACGGCCGTGACCTCGTCGAGCCCCACCCGCCGCCCGTCCACCGACACCGACCCGGGCAGGCCCGTCCCGCAGACGAAGTCGTGCCGCGCCAGCCGGGCCTGGTCGACCACCAGGTGCTCGTGGCCCGCCACCCGGGCGGCCTCCACGGCGCGTGCCAGCGGCGGGTCGTCGAGCAGCCCGTAGAAGAGGATCACCGCGTCACCTCCGGAGTGCGGCCCTGCGGGGCGAGGGGTGCGGGGGATTGCGGGAGGCCGGCCGGGGCGGTGGGGAGGCCCGGTGCCCCTCCGTCGTTCTGGCGTGCCGTCGGTTCGCCGCGGGCCGTCCGGTGGAGCCAGTCGGCGACGGCGGTGCGGTGGGCGGCGGGGGACAGGGGCGGGTGGAGGTCGACCTCGGTGAGCAGGCCGGCGGGGGTGAAGCGGAGCTCCAGGAGGGTGGTGCCGAGGCGGTCGGCGAGGAGGCGGGCCCGCGGGCCGTAGCGGGCGGCGGCCGGGCCGAGGAGGCGGGGGCCGCAGAGGAGCAGGCGGGGGCCGGTGGCGGGGGCCGGGTGGAGTTCGGCCGGGACGGGGGCGCCGGGGCCGCCGGGCCAGTCCAGTTCGGGGAGGAGCAGCTCGCCGGGCCCGGCGGTGAGCAGGCCGGCCCGGGTGGCCCGGCCGGTGCGGGCGACCGGGAGGCCGAGCCGCCCGGCCAGGGAGAGGGCGGTGGCGGGGGAGAGGGCGCCGGGGGAGGTGCCGCAGGAGTGGTGCGGGCCGAGCACCCGGGGCCCGAGGCCGAGCAGCCAGCTGGCGAGCAGCGCGTACCGCTCGGCCCGGGCGTAGTCGTGGTCCTTGGCCGGGGCACCGGCCGCCCGGTCCGGCGGAAGGTGCGTCAGCCGGTGCAGCACCGCGCCCACCGCCTCGTCGGCGAGGCGCTCGCCGCCGGGCAGGGCGAGCACGGTGCGGGCGGCCCCCGCGGCGTCCACCCGGTGCGACCACCGGGCCCGGAGCAGGTCTCCGGGGCCGAGCAGCAGCACCCGGCCCCCGCCCGCCCGGCCGGCCAGCGCGCGGGCCACGGAGGCCGCGCCCAGGTCGGTCCGGTCGGCCAGGACGAGGACCGTGCGGGGCGCCGCGGGGGGCGCGGTCACTGCGGGGGCAGGTTGTCGAAGGCGCGCTTGGCCGCCGGGTCGCCCTCGGCCATGGCCTGCCGGAGCCCCTCGGTCTCCGGGTCGTAGACCGGCCCGCCCTGGAGGTCGGGGCGGAGCGAGGAGCCGATGAACGGCTCGCCGCCCCCGTCCTCGTACTCCGCTCCGCCCTGGCCGTCGTCCTCGCCGCCCTGACCACCCGTCAGGGCCTGCTCCACGGCGGTCAGCCGGGCCTGGAGGTCGAGCACCGCCTCGGTCAGCGGATCGGCGTCCGGGGCGCTGCGCTCGAAGGGGGGCCTGGGCCGCTCGGGCCGCTTGTGCTCGACCCGGTCCTTGATGTCCTTGCGCTCCTTGAAGGGCTCCTTGAGCTCCTTCCGGCCGTCCTTGCGGTCCTTGAACGGCTCCTTGAGGTCCTTGAGCCCGTCCTTCAGCTCCTTGCGGGCGTCCTTGAGCTCCTTGCCGCCGTCCTTCAGCTCCTTGAGCAGCGGCTTGCCGCAGGTGACCGAGACGGTGGCGGTCATGCTCACCGCCGGGGCGGGGATGCCGGTGACGGAGACGCAGGTGTCGGCGCCCGCGTAGGACTTGGAGTTCGGGGTGCTGGTGGAGGTGAACTCCGTCCGGTTCGCGCTGCCCGGGTACGGGTCGCCGCCGTCGCCGCGGTTGCGGGCCAGCTCCAGGTCGCGGCGGGCGTCGGCCTGGACCAGGCCGACCTTGTAGTGGCTCTCGTCGGTGTTGCCCGGCTTGCTCTCGTCCACGTGCCAGATCAGCAGGCCGGAGCCGGGCAGCGAGACGTCGTAGCCGCTCTGCTGGCGGTTCTCCACCAGGAAGTACTCGTTCCCCCCGGTGCCGTTCTTCCAGAGCCGGTGGACGGTGTGGCTGGACTTGACGTCCTCGAAGGTCACCGGGCCGCCGGAGGTGACCACGGTGGAGCTGGCCCAGCCCTGGTTGACCTTGCACCAGGCGGACGGGTGGGTCGGCACGTCGCCCCCGCCGCCCCAGGAACCGCCGCCCATCAGGCACCAGTTCCCCACGCCCTCGGAGGAGCCGTCGGTGTCGTAGAGGTCGGGGAAGCCGAACAGCAGGTGGCCCAGCTCGTGCGCGCAGACGCCGATCTTCGCGTCCTCGGGGATGGTGAGGTAGGCGAACACCTTGGTGCCGTCCACGTTCCGCACCTCGGGCAGGGTCCACTTGTGCGACCAGATGTCGCCCGGGGCGCCGGTGGCCTCGCCGCCGGAGCCGGCGTGCACCACGATGAAGGCGTCCACGAAGCCGTTGCCGTCGTTGTCGTACGGGGCGAAGTCCACCGTCGGGTCGGCGGCCAGCAGCGCGTCACGGGCCATCAGGTGGGCGCGGGGCTCGCCGGTGGGGCGGCCGATGCCGAAGTTCCCGTTGGCGTACCAGGCCAGCGTCTGGGGCAGCCGGAGCGGGCCGACCACCTCGCCGACGATGTCCACCAGACCGTGCGTCACCTCGCGGTAGTACTCCCGGACGGAGCCGTGCTCCAGCTCGCCGAGCGAGAAGAACAGCTTCTCGAAGTGCTCCTGATCGGCCGTCAGGGCCTTGTCGGAGAAGTCGGCCAGCACCACCACGACCCGCACCGCGCCGCGCAGCGGGGCCCGCTCGGCCGCCGCCTGCTTGATGGTGGTGTACGGGGTGCCGAGCGGGAACTCCTCGGGCGGGAAGATGGCGCCGTCGTCGAAGCCGAGCCGGTGCGGCGTGCGCCCCACCGTGAACTGGCCGGCCAGCTCGTCCGGGCCGGAGCGCAGCCGGGCCAGCTCCTGCTGGAGCCGGTCACGGAGCTCCGGGCTGGGTGCCACGGCGCAGAAGTCGGACCAGACGGCCCGGCCGCCGGGCGCGGCGCCGGCTCTGGCGGTGGAGGGGGAAGGGGACTGGGGCATGGCGGCTCCCTCGGCAGCGGGCTGCGATCTGCTGACTACGGATGGTAGTGAGCCGGGCGTGCGTGCGACACCGCCGTACGGGGGAGCCGCCCCGGTGGTCCCCCGGTGATCCCTTGGCGGCCCGGGGCTGTTCGACGGCGAATCGTTCCGCCCCGGCCCCGCCGGTGTCCGGGCCGGCCGGCGCCTACTCGGCGGGGCAGAGCACGTCCTCCGCCGGGCGGCTGCCGGTGGTCAGGAAGGCGGTCACCAACCGGTCGCCGCAGGCGTTGCCGTTGGCCGCGTAGACGTCGTGGCCGCCGGAGTCGACCGCGACCATCCGGGCCCGGTGGCCGAAGGCCTGACGGAGCTTCAGGGCGCCCGCGTACGGGGTGGCGGGGTCGCGCAGGTTCTGGGCCAGCAGGACGTTCGGCGGGCCGGCCGGGGCGATCCGGACCGGGGGCTCGGCGGGGGCGGGCCAGAACGCGCAGGGCATCACGTTCACCGGCATGCCCGCCGTGAGCGGGTGCTTCGCGCGGGACTCGGCGACCGCCCGGGTGTAGCCGGCCGGGTCGCGCGGCCAGGCCACGTCGTTGCAGAGCACCGCGGCCGAGACCGCCACGGTGTTCTGCAGCGCCGCGTCCGGCGGCAGCTGCGGCGCGGGCGGGGTGCGGCGCTCCAGCCCGGCCCGGACCAGGCGGGCCAGGGAGGGGAAGCGCTCGTCGTCGTAGAGCGTGTTGAGCAGCGCCTCGCGGAGCGCGTTCCCGTCCAGCACCTCGGGGTTGGCGCCCGGCCAGGGGACCGGCTCGCGGTCCAGCGCGGTGGCCAGCTCCAGGAAGAGCGGCCGCACCTGCTCCGGGCGCTCGGCCAGCCGCAGCGGGTTGTCCGGCGCGGCGGCCCAGCGGGCGAAGTCCGGGAACCGGTCCTCGGCGCCCGGCCCGAACGCGGCCAGCCAGCCGCGGCCGACCTTCGCCGGGTCCGGGTCGTCGTTGCTGTCCAGCAGCACGCGGTCGGTGCGGTTCGGGAACATCGTGCTGTACACCGCCCCGGCGTAGGTGCCGTAGGAGATGCCCCAGAGCGAGATCCTGCGCTCCCCGAGGGCCCGCCGGATCGCGTCCACGTCACGGGCCTCGTTGGCGGTCGACAGCGTGCGCAGCACCGGCCCGCCGTTGCGCAGGCAGGCCTCGGCGACCCGGCGGGCGGTCTCGAGGTTGGCGGTGACCGAGCCGTCCGGGGCGGGCCAGGGGCGCAGCTTCGTCATCGACAGGTCCTCGTGCGCCAGCCCGCAGCTCACCGGCGTGCTCCGGCCCACCCCGCGCGGGTCGAAGCCCACCAGGTCGTACATCTCCCGCACCTCGCGCGGCAGTTGCTTCGCCGCCCTGGTCGGCCAGTCCACCGCCCCGCCGCCCGGGCCGCCGGGCAGCATCAGCAGCACCCCGCGCCGCCGCTCCGGCCGCTCGGCCGGGATCCGGGAGACGGCCAGGGTGATCCGCGGCCCGCCCGGTTCGGCGTGGTCCAGCGGCACCTCGACGGTGGCGCACCGCTGCCGCGGGTCGAGGTCCTTGCCCGGGCAGCTGGTCCAACTTGGTTGCCGTGGGGCCGCGTCGGCCCGGGGGACGGCGAGTCCGAGGAGCGAGGCGGCCACGGCGGTCGCGGCGGCGAGGGTGGCGATGCGATGCGTTGTCATGCCCCGAAGTCTTCTCCGATCGCCGCTCCCGCCCCATGTGGCCACCAGGTCACTCCGGACTGGGGATTTCCCCACCCCCGGAGGGGAGTTGACCCCTCGTCAGGCGCAGTCGAAGCGCTGGGCGAACGGTCGGCCGGGACAGCGGCGGCACTCGAACAGGTAGACCCCGCCCAGGTCACCCAGCGTCAGGCCGGGGCCCTCCGCCCGCGGGCCCTCGTCGGCGGGCGTCCAGGCCGTGGACGACAGGGCGTCGCCCTCGGTGCTCTCGACGGTCAGCAGGTGCTCCATCGGCTGCCGGCAGACCGGGCAGCGCGGAACGTCGGGCTCCTGGCTCCAGCCCGGGTAGCCGCCCAGCTTGATGCCCGGTGCGGTGGAGAGGTGGTACTGGTAGGCCCAGCCGCGCTCCTCCTCCAGCCGGTCGAACCGCTCCTCCAGGGCGTCCCACAGCTCCTGCGGCAGGTCCCAGCTCGGGTACTCCGTCACGGCCTCCGGGTGCACGGTGCACGGCCGGGGCAGGTACTGCCGCACCGCCCCGGCGGGCGGCGGCGGGGCGGGGCGTACCCGCGCGCCCTTGGCCGGGGCCCGGCGCCAGACCACGAGTGGCTCGACCCAGCAGCCGTCGTGGTCGCGCGGGCACCAGAGCACCTGGAGCAGGTCGCACCCGTCCGGGAACGGCACCACCTCCTCCGGCAGGTCGATGAGCCGGAGTTGGAGCACCGCCACCATCGGCGAGCCGGGGTGGTCGGGGCAGGTCGGCCACGGCTCCTCGGCCGGCCAGAGCAGCGGCCCGCCCACCGAGCTGTCCCGGCGGCGGGGCGAGCCGGCCCTGGGATGGAGCCGGACGGTGCGGCGGCGGTAGGGCGCCACCTCGGGGAAGAGGGCCTCGACGTCGAGGGGGCGGCCGGGGGTCCGTGGGTTCACCGGCGCACGGTACGCCGCGCGGCGGTCGGGGCGCACCGGCAATTCGTGGCTGTCGGGGCGTCAGGTCGACTGGCAGGATGGCGGCTCGGGGACGGTTCCGCGAGGGCGATGAAACCGCGTTGCATGGCCATGCATGATGATGCATAATCTTCCCATGTCCAAGGTCCTCACCTCCCTCCCCACCGGCGAGCGCGTCGGTATCGCCTTCTCCGGCGGCCTCGACACCTCGGTGGCCGTCGCCTGGATGCGTGACAAGGGCGCCGTCCCCTGCACGTACACGGCCGACATCGGCCAGTACGACGAGCCCGACATCGCCTCGGTGCCCGGCCGTGCCGCCGCCTACGGGGCGGAGATCGCGCGCCTGGTGGACTGCAAGGCGGCCCTGGTCGAGGAGGGGCTGGCGGCGCTGGCCTGCGGCGCGTTCCACATCCGCTCCGGCGGCCGGGCGTACTTCAACACCACCCCGCTGGGCCGGGCCGTGACGGGCACCCTGCTGGTCCGGGCGATGCTCGAGGACGGCGTGCAGATCTGGGGCGACGGCTCCACCTACAAGGGCAACGACATCGAGCGGTTCTACCGCTACGGCCTGCTGGCCAACCCGCACCTGCGGATCTACAAGCCCTGGCTGGACGCGGACTTCGTGACCGAGCTGGGCGGCCGCAAGGAGATGTCCGAGTGGCTGGTCGCGCACGGCCTGCCCTACCGGGACTCCACCGAGAAGGCGTACTCCACCGACGCCAACATCTGGGGCGCCACCCACGAGGCCAAGACCCTGGAGCACCTCGACACCGGCATCGAGACCGTCGACCCGATCATGGGCGTCCGGTTCTGGGACCCGTCGGTGGAGATCGCCACCGAGGACGTCACCATCGCCTTCGAGCAGGGCCGGCCGGTCTCCATCAACGGCAAGACCTTCGCCTCCCCGGTCGACCTGGTGATGGAGGCCAACGCGATCGGCGGCCGCCACGGCCTCGGCATGTCCGACCAGATCGAGAACCGGATCATCGAGGCGAAGAGCCGCGGCATCTACGAGGCCCCCGGCCTCGCGCTGCTGCACATCGTCTACGAGCGCCTGGTGAACGCGATCCACAACGAGGACACCATCGCTGCCTACCACAACGAGGGCCGCCGCCTCGGCCGGCTGCTCTACGAGGGCCGCTGGCTGGACCCGCAGGCCCTGATGGTCCGTGAGTCGCTGCAGCGCTGGGTCGGCGCCGCGATCACCGGCGAGGTCACCCTGCGGCTGCGCCGCGGCGAGGACTACTCGATCCTCGACACCAAGGGCCCGGCCCTGAGCTACCACCCGGACAAGCTCTCCATGGAGCGCACCGAGGACGCGGCCTTCGGCCCGGTCGACCGGATCGGCCAGCTGACCATGCGCAACCTCGACATCGCCGACTCCCGCTCCCGCCTGGAGCAGTACGCCGCCCTCGGCCTGGTCGGCGAGGCCCCCGGCGGCCAGAGCTCGATCGGCGCCGCCCAGGCGGCCTCGACCGGTCTGATCGGCGCGATGGACCAGGGCGGCGCCAAGGCCATCGCCTCCACCGTCGAGCCCACCGCCGAGGAGGCGGCCCTGGACCGCGCGGCGATGGAGTCCGGCACCGACTGACCGTAGGCCGCCGCCGTCGGCGAACGGCGGTGTGGCGAACGGCCGTGAACGGGCGAGTGCCGGCCTCCGAGAGTTGCTCTCGGAGGCCGGCACTCGCCGTGTTCCGGTCCTACCTGGCGGCCCCGAAGCCCTGCGGCGGGTCCAGGTTCAGGCGGGCGGCGATGTTGCGCACCGCCGCGGTGAGTTCCTCGATCGCCCGCGCGGTCTGGTCGGCGGTGCGGGCCTCGGTGAGGTCACCCAGGGCGTGGCCGGTCGCGCCGGGGAACTGGGTGATCCGGGCCAGGTGCCCGCCGTCGAGCTCGGGGGGCAGGTGCGCGGTGCCGGCGTGGGCGGGGCGGTGGTGGTCCGGTTCGGGGGCCGGCCGGAGGCCGTCCCCGTGCAGGGGGGTGGCGGGGACGTTCGTGCTCGCGGGGTAGCTGCCGACCCGGGGGGCGATCTTCAGCGGGCGCCCGGGGTCCGCCGCGGACCTGGTCCTGGGAAGTGCCAGGATTTCCGCCCCCGTCTCGGAGAACAGGGGGTCGGGAATGAAGCGCGGGTCCTTGGCGTAAACCTGCCCCAGTTCCCTGCGGTAGCGGCTCACATGATCGGCGCAGCTGGTCCGGGCATGGAATGAAGCGCTTCCTTCGCCGAGTCCGGGATACCAGAGATTAGGGCCGGGGAAAGTGATGGAACGCGTTCTGGGTTTGATGAGTTCGGCACATCCGATGCAACAACCGAGCGGGACCATGAGTGGGGTCGGCTCGCCCTTCGCATTGCGCCTCGGCCCGCCGTTCCAGCGGTTCTCCCCATTGCGGCAGGGCGGCAGCTCGTCACATACCCGGCATGCCGCGTAGTGATCCGGGAGAATCTGCCAATCGTGACTGGCCGGTGCGCACCAGTGCTTCGGGGCCGACTTGGGGAGGTGTTCCTTGCCCAGGACGAGGACGACCGGGCGCTTGTAGAAGCCGGCCCAGTCGGGCGGTTCCGCCGCCCGGTAGCCGCCGTTCAGGTCCTCGGAGCGCCTCCAGAGCCGGAGGTGCTCGTGCCAGGACTGCTGGTACGACTCCGGCCATTGGCTGTAGGGGTATTCCTTGATCTCCAGGACTCGCCAGGGCTGGCGGTCCAGGACGACGGACTGCCCCGCCTGCAGACGTAGGGAGGCCCTGTCGCTCCGGGGCTCGGACCAGTCCACGCGGCCGATGTGGACCAGTTGATCGGGGAGCCACTCATGGACTGACACGGCAGTACTCCTCATTTCCTGGGCCATTCAACTGTCATTCAGACAGTCCGGAAAGTGTAAGCGTAGCCGATCTGCTGTACCTTGGTGTGCGAATACGCCGAGCCTCCACGCCATATGGCGCAATGGGAAAGTTTGTCCCCTCATTCGAACAGAGCAATGCTCATATCGTTGGGGGGACGGGATCACCGGCTTCGCGGGGCAGAACGTGGAGCTCCGCTGCTTTGACGTTACGACTGCCCGCCGCTCTCATCGGAAGCCACGCCGTAAGAGTGTCCGCGGGCTGCCGTCGTGGTGGGCCCGGGGCCGCCGGCGCCGGGGTTCCGGCGGGAAGCGCCCCGCGGACGTGGAAAACTTAGGGTCGCCTAAGTTGTCATGGTGCGTGCTCTGCCGTCGAGGCCGGTCCGCATGAGCTTCTTGCATGAATGTTCCGTACTGCGTATATTCATGCCTAGTCCTAGAGAGGAATCGTCATGGCATTGCGAGTGGCCGTCGCCGGAGCGAGCGGGTATGCGGGCGGCGAGGCGCTGCGCCTGCTGCTCGGCCACCCGGAGGTCGAGATCGGCGCGCTGACCGGCGGGTCCAACGCGGGGGCGCGGTTCGGCGAGCTGCAGCCGCACCTGCTGCCGCTGGCCGACCGGGTGCTGGAGCCGACCACCCCCGAGACGCTGGCCGGGCACGACGTGGTCTTCCTCGGGCTGCCGCACGGCCAGTCCGCCGCCGTCGCCGAGGCGCTCGGCGAGGACGTCCTGGTGGTGGACTGCGGGGCGGACTTCCGGCTCAAGGACGCCGCGGTCTGGGAGAAGTTCTACGGCTCCCCGCACGCCGGCACCTGGCCCTACGGTCTGCCCGAACTCCCCGGCCACCGGGCCGCGTTGAGGGGCACCAAGCGGATCGCGGTGCCGGGCTGCTACCCGACCGCGGTCACCCTGGCGCTCTTCCCGGCCTACGCCGCCCGGCTCGCCGAGCCGGAGGCGGTGATCACCGCCGCCTCGGGCACCTCCGGCGCCGGCAAGGCGGTCAAGCCGCACCTGCTGGGCAGCGAGGTGATGGGCTCGATGAGCCCGTACGGCGTGGGCGGCGGCCACCGGCACACCCCGGAGATGGCGCAGAACCTCGGCCCCGTCGCGGGCGAGGACGTCACCGTCTCCTTCACCCCCACCCTGGCCCCGATGCCGCGCGGCATCCTGGCCACCTGCAGCGCCAAGGCCAAGCCCGGCACTACCGCCGAGGGCCTGCGCCGCGCGTACACCGAGGCCTTCGCGGGCGAGCCCTTCGTCCGCCTGCTGCCCGAGGGGCAGTGGCCGCAGACCAGTTCGGTCTACGGCTCCAACGCCGCGCTGGTCCAGGTCGCCCTGGACGAGCACGCCGGGCGGATCATCGCGATCAGCGCGATCGACAACCTGGTGAAGGGCACCGCCGGCGGCGCGGTGCAGAGCATGAACATCGCCCTCGGCCTCCCCGAGGAGCTGGGCCTTCCCTTGATCGGAGTCGCACCGTGACCACCAGTCAGAACCTCGGCGTCACGGCGGCCAAGGGCTTCCGCGCCGTCGGCGTCACCGCCGGCATCAAGGCCAGCGGCACCCCCGACCTCGCCCTGGTGGTCAACGACGGCCCGCTGCTCGCCGCGGCCGGCGTCTTCACCTCGAACCGGGTCAAGGCCGCCCCCGTGCTCTGGAGCGAGCAGGTGGTGAAGGGCGGTCAGATCTCCGCGGTCGTGCTCAACTCCGGCGGCGCCAACGCCTGCACCGGCCCGGCCGGCTTCCAGGACACCCACGCCACCGCCGAGAAGGTCGCCGAGGAGCTCGGCCTGAACGCGGGCGAGGTGGCCGTCGCCTCCACCGGCCTGATCGGCGTCCGGCTGCCGATGGACATCCTGCTGCCCGGCGTGGAGCAGGCCGCCAAGGCGCTCAGCGAGGAGGGCGGCGAGGCCGCCGCCATCGCCATCAAGACCACCGACACCGTGCACAAGACCGCCCAGGTCAATCAGGGCGGCTGGACGGTCGGCGGGATGGCCAAGGGCGCGGGCATGCTCGCCCCGAGCCTGGCCACCATGCTCGTCGTCATCACCACCGACGCCGTGGTCGACGCCCCCGGCCTGGACGCCGCGCTGCGCTCGGCGACCAACGTCACCTTCGACCGGATCGACTCCGACGGCTGCATGTCGACCAACGACACCGTGCTGCTGCTCGCCTCCGGCGCCTCCGGCGTCACCCCGGACCCGGCGGAGTTCGCCGCCGCGGTGGCCACCGTCAGCGCCGACCTGGCCCGCCAGCTGATCGGCGACGCCGAGGGCGCCTCCAAGGACATCCGGATCGACGTGGTGAACGCGGCCACCGAGGCCGAGGCCGTCGAGGTGGCCCGCACCATCTCCCGGAACAACCTGCTCAAGTGCGCCCTGCACGGCGAGGACCCGAACTGGGGCCGGGTGCTGGCCGCGATCGGCACCACCGCGGCCGCCTTCGACCCGAACGAGCTGAACGTCGCGATCAACGGCGTCTGGGTCTGCAAGGACGGCGGCGTGGGGGAGGACCGCGACCTGGTCGACATGACGGGCCGTGAGATCGTCATCACCGCCGACCTGCGGGCCGGGGAGGCGAAGGCCAGCGTGTGGACCAACGACCTCACCGCGGACTACGTCCACGAGAACAGCGCCTACTCCACCTGAGCCGGGGGACACCCACACCGTGAAGATCGCACCCAAGGGCGAACAGGCCCGGAACAACACCGCGCTGCCCAAGGCGATGACCCTGATCGAGGCGCTGCCCTGGCTGGAGCGCTTCCACGGCAAGACCGTGGTCATCAAGTTCGGCGGCAACGCCATGGTCGACGACTCGCTGAAGGCGGCCTTCGCCCAGGACGTGGTCTTCCTGCGCTACGCCGGGCTGCACCCCGTCGTGGTGCACGGGGGCGGCCCGCAGATCAGCTCGCAGCTGGAGAAGCTGGGCCTGGAGTCCAGCTTCACCGCGGGCCTGCGGGTCACCACCCCCGAGACCATGGACGTGGTCCGGATGGTGCTGGCCGGCCAGGTCCAGCGCGAGCTGGTCGGGCTGCTCAACGAGCACGGCCCGTTCGCGGTCGGCATGACCGGCGAGGACGCCCACACCATGACCGCCGTGAAGCGGTACGCCGTGGTGGACGGCGAGCAGGTCGACATCGGCCTGGTCGGGGACATCGTCAACGTCGAGGCGGGCGCCGTGAAGGCGCTCATCGCCGACGGCCGGATCCCGGTGATCTCCTCGATCGCCCGCGGCACCGACGGCCACGTCTACAACATCAACGCCGACACCGCCGCCTCCGCGATGGCCGTGGCGCTGGGCGCCGAGATGCTGGTGGTGCTCACCGACGTCGAGGGCCTGTACGCCAACTGGCCCGAGTCGGACGACGTGATCAGCCAGCTCAGCGCCGGCGAGCTGGACAAGCTGCTGCCCACCCTGGCCAGCGGCATGCTGCCGAAGATGGAGGGCTGCCTGCGCGCCGTCCGCTCCGGCGTGGGCACCGCGCGCGTGCTGGACGGCCGCGTGCAGCACAGCCTGCTGCTGGAGATCTTCACCGACGAGGGCATCGGCACCATGGTGGTGCCGGACGAAGACGAGACGGTCCCGGGGGGCCTGGCATGACGAACGACCAACTCACCCAGCGGTGGCAGCACTCGCTGATGGACAACTACGGCACCCCCCGGCTCCCGCTGGTCCGGGGCGAGGGCTCGACCTTCTGGGACGCCGACGGCAAGGCCTACCTCGACCTGGTCGGCGGCATCGCGGTGAACGCGCTGGGCACCGCCCACCCCGCCATCGTGGAGGCCGTCACCGGCCAGATCTCCCGGCTCGGCCACGTCTCCAACCTCTTCATGGCCGAGCCCACCATCGCCCTGGCGGAGCGGCTGCTGGAGCTGGACGGCCGCCCCGGCCGGGTCTTCTTCTGCAACTCCGGCGCCGAGGCCAACGAGGCCGCCTTCAAGATCGGCCGCCTCACCGGCCGGACCCACGTGGTCTCGCTCCAGGGCGCCTTCCACGGCCGCACCATGGGCGCCCTGGCGCTCACCGCCCAGCCCGCCAAGCAGACCCCCTTCCTGCCGCTGCCCGGCGACGTCACCTACGTCCCGTTCGGCGACGTCGAGGCGCTGCGGGACGCCGTCACGGAGCAGACCGCCGCCGTCTTCCTGGAGCCCATCCAGGGTGAGAACGGCGCGATCCCGCTGCCGGACGGCTACCTGACGGCGGCTCGGGAGATCACCCGGGCCACCGGCACCCTGCTGGTGCTCGACGAGGTGCAGACCGGCATCGGCCGGACCGGCCGCTGGTTCGCCCACCAGGCGTACGAGGGCGTCGAGCCGGACGTCGTCACCCTGGCCAAGGGCCTCGGCGGCGGACTGCCGATCGGCGCGGTCCTGGCCTTCGGCGACGCGGCGGAACTGCTCCACCCGGGCCACCACGGCACCACCTTCGGGGGCAACCCGGTGGTCGCCGCCGCCGGGCTCGCGGTGCTCGACACCATCGCCTCGCAGGGCCTGCTGGAGCACGTCCAGAAGATCGGCGAGCAGCTGCGCACCGGCATCGAGGCGCTCGGCCACCCGCTGGTCAGCCACGTCCGGGGCGCCGGGCTGCTGCTCGGCATCGTGCTCAACTCGCCCGTCTCGGCGCAGGTCCAGGCCGCCGCCCAGGCCGCGGGCTTCCTGGTGAACGCGGCCGTGCCGGACGCGGTGCGGCTGGTCCCGCCGCTCGTGATCACCGAGGCGGAGGCCGCCTCCTTCCTGGCCGCACTGCCGGAGATCCTGAACAGCGTCACCCCTGACGCGAACGTCTGAGCGGACTCCGGGAGAATCTTCGTCATGACCGCATCCAGCTCCGACCAGTCCGCCGCCGGGCCGACGCCGCAGGTCCCGCAGACCCGCACGGCCCGGCACCGGAGGATCGTCGACCTGTTGACCCGTCAGCCCGTCCGCTCGCAGAGCCAGTTGGCCAAGCTGCTCGCCGACGACGGACTGGTGGTCACCCAGGCGACCCTCTCCCGGGACCTGGACGAGCTGGGTGCGGTGAAGATCCGCAACCGGGACGGCGCCCTGATCTACGCCGTCCCGGCCGAGGGCGGGGACCGCACCCCCCGCGCCCCCATGGGCGAATCCGCCACCGAGGGCCGGATGGCCCGCCTGGCCGGCGAGCTCATGGTCTCCGCCACCGCCTCCGGCAACCTGGTGGTCCTGCGCACCCCGCCGGGCGCCGCCCAGTTCCTCGCCTCCGCCATCGACCAGGCCGAGGTCTTCGAGATCATCGGCACCATCGCCGGCGACGACACCGTCCTCCTCATCAGCCGCGACCCCTTCGGCGGCCAGGCCCTGGCCGACCACCTGATGCAGCTCGCCCAGGCCAAGGCCCAGTGACCCCCACGCCCGTCCCGCCGCCCCGGTGGGGCGGGCGCGCCCGGTGACCGGTCAGACGGTGCGCATCCCCGCGCCGTGCGACTGCGGCGCCCTGGCGGTACGTCAGGTGAACCAGTTCGTCGAGCGCGGCGAACTGTGGTGGGACGCCGAGTTCCACTGCACCGCCTGCGGCGCCCACCTCTGCGAACACGCCGGTCAGGGCGCCCCGCCGGACGCCCACTGGCGCCCCGCCCTCCTGGCGGCCAACGGCCCCACCCACCTCCGGCTGACCGGCCCGGTACCCAGCCTCGTTCCGGTCCTGAAGACCTTCCGCGAACTCACCGGCGCCCCGCTCCCGGAAGCCCGCCGCCTCGCCGGGGAGCTGATCGGCGGCGGCACGACGGGCACCCTCGCCGAGATGGAGCTCCTGCGCACCCGGCTGCGGCACCACGGACTCCAGGCGGACCTCAGCCCGCCAGAATGACCGGCATGACGATCCGTGGGGTGCTGTTCGACGTCGACGGGACTCTGTACGACTACGAGGAGGCGGAGGAGGCCGGGCTTCACGAGCACTTGGTGGCCGAGGGGCTCTCCGCCGGGTTCGCGTCGCGGGCGGAGGCGCTGCGGGTGTGGCGGGAGGTCAGGGAGGCGGAGTACCCGCGTTTCCTGAGCGGTGAGTTGACGTTCGCCGCGCAGAAGGCCGCGCGGATACGGCGGTTCCTCGCGGCGGCCGGGGTGGCCGGCGCGACCGGGACGACGGACGAGGCGGCCGCGGCGTGGTTCGCGAGCTATGCGGTGCACAGGGACGCGGTCCGGCGGGCGTTCGAGGACGTGCGGCCGGCGCTGGGTGCGTTGGCGGGGCGGTTCCGGCTCGGCGTGGTGTCGAACTCGGTGACCGCGCACCAGCGGGCGAAGCTGGAGGCGATCGGCCTGCTCCACTACTTCACCGAACCGTTGGTCTGCTCGCAGGAGCACGGCGCGGCCAAGCCGGCGGCGAGCATCTTCCTGGCGGGCTGCGAGGCCCTGGGGCTGGCGCCCGCCGAGGTGGCCTACGTCGGGGACGACTACGAGAAGGACGCGGTCGGGGCGCGGGACGCGGGGCTGCGGGCCGTCTGGCTGGACCGCTCTGCCTCCGGAAGGCCGGATGCCGCGGCCGCCGGTATCCGGGTGATCGCCTCACTGGCGGAGCTGGCGACGGGTCCGTAACGGAAGGCGTTTGGTGTTCCATGCGATGCAGTGCATACTTATGCCAATCCTCGTACAGTCACCCGAAGGAGCCCACGCGATGACCGCCGACCAGAACGCCGACGTCCGCCTCTGGGGCGCCCGCTTCGCCGACGGCCCCTCGGAGGCGCTGGCCAAGCTGTCCGCCTCGGTGCACTTCGACTGGCGGCTCGCCCCCTACGACATCGCCGGTTCGAAGGCCCACGCCAGGGTGCTGCACAAGGCGGGCCTGCTCACCGACGAGGAGCTGGGCGGCATGCTGGCCGGCCTGGACCAGCTGCTCGCCGACGTCCAGGCCGGTACCTTCACCGGCACCGTCGCCGACGAGGACGTGCACACCGCCCTGGAGCGGGGCCTGCTGGAGCGCCTCGGTGCGGACCTGGGCGGCAAGCTCCGCGCGGGCCGGTCCCGGAACGACCAGATCGCCACGCTCTTCCGGATGTACCTGCGGGACCACGCGAAGATCATCGGCGGTCTGCTGCTGGACCTCCAGCACGCCCTGGTCGGCCTGGCCGAGGCGCACCCCGCCACCGCCATGCCGGGCCGCACCCACCTGCAGCACGCGCAGCCGGTGCTCTTCGCCCACCACGTCCTCGCGCACGTGCAGGCCCTCGGCCGGGACGCCGAGCGGCTGCGCCAGTGGGACGTCCGCACCGCCGTCTCGCCGTACGGCTCCGGCGCCCTGGCCGGGTCCTCCCTCGGTCTGGACCCGGAGCAGGTCGCGGCCGAGCTCGGCTTCGAGCGCGGTTCGGTGGGCAACTCGATCGACGGGACCGCCTCGCGGGACTTCGTGGCCGAGTTCGCCTTCGTGACCGCGATGATCGGGATCAACCTCTCCCGGATCGCCGAGGAGGTGATCATCTGGAACACCAAGGAGTTCGGCTTCATCACGCTGCACGACGCCTTCTCCACGGGCTCCTCGATCATGCCGCAGAAGAAGAACCCGGACATCGCCGAGCTGGCCCGGGGCAAGTCCGGCCGCCTGATCGGCAACCTGACCGGCCTGCTGGCCACCCTCAAGGCGCTTCCGCTCGCCTACAACCGGGACCTGCAGGAGGACAAGGAGCCGGTCTTCGACTCCTGCGACACCCTCGAGGTCCTGCTCCCGGCCTTCACCGGGATGATGGCCACCCTGACGGTGCACCGGGAGCGGCTGGAGGAGCTGGCCCCGGCCGGCTTCTCCCTCGCGACCGACATCGCGGAGTGGCTGGTCAAGCAGGGCGTGCCGTTCCGGGTGGCGCACGAGGTCGCGGGGGCCTGCGTGAAGGTCTGCGAGGGCCAGGGCATCGAGCTCTCGGACCTGACGGACCAGCAGTTCGCCGAGATCAGCGAGCACCTGACGCCGGAGGTCCGTTCGGTGCTCAGCGTGCACGGCGCGATCGCCTCCCGCAACGGCCGGGGCGGCACCGCCCCGTCGGCCGTGGCGGTCCAGCTGGCCGAGCTCAAGGCGGACCTGGCGGCCCAGCAGGAGTGGGTCCAGGGCTGACGTTTCACTCGCGAAGGGGCACCTCCCGGGGTGCCCCTTCGTCGTTCTCCGGGGGTGATCCGCTACGCCGAACTCCACCCCGCCGTCACCCGGACGGAGTGGACCGTGCCCTCCGCCGAGGACCAGGCGCTCGCCGCCGCCAGGGCGCGCGCGGTGCGCCGCGCGCTGGCCGTCCTGCCCGGGCGCTGCCCCGAACTGATGACCGCGCTGGCCGAGTCGCCCGAACTGACGTACCGCCAACTCGCCGCGCGGCTGGGCCTCCCGCGCGGCAGCATCGGACCGACCCGTTCGCGCTGTCTGGCCTGCCTGCGCGCCCTCCTGCACAACGAGAGGCCGGAGTGACCCTCACCACGTCCCGGCCACGGGAGGGTTGCCGCAGGCGGACCGGTGGGTAGAGCGGTGGCGAACGCGTCCTTGACGCCTCCTCACCCGGCCCGATACTGGGCGTGCGCGCAGAGCCGGGTCCGGAGGACAGTCGGGACGCGTCTGCGCCACACCCCCGGCCTGGGCGGATCCCCGGCCGGGCAACCTTCGGCAGGGCGACCGGTGCGGAACCCTCACCGCGCGCACCGGAACCAACGATGGGGAGGCCCCCGCACATGGGCATGAGCGTGAACATCTCGGTGGCGAGCGTCGAGGACGCGGAGGCGATCCTGAAGCTCCAGTACCTCGGCTACCAGTCCGAGGCCGAACTGTACGGAGACTGGGCGATCGAGCCGCTGACCCAGACCCTGGAGAGTCTGCGCGCGGAACTGACGGAGCGCCACGTCCTGGTGGCCCGCCTCGGCGACGAGATCGTCGGCACCGTCCGCGGCTCGGTGGACGAGGACGGCACCGCGCACATCGGCCGTCTGGTGGTGCACCCGCGGATGCAGCGGCACGGCCTCGGCGGCCGTCTGCTGGAGGCGGTCGAGCGCCGTCTGCGCGAGCAGCACACGGTCGGCGCGTACCAGCTCTTCACCGGCCACCGCAGCCTCGGCAACCTCCGCCTGTACGCCCGCCACGGCTACCGGCAGACCACCGTCCGCGAGGTCACCGGCCGCCTGAGCGTGGTCACCCTGGAGAAGCGCCCCACGGTCGCCGCGGCGGCCTGAACCACCCTCCCGCGACACCCACGGCGCCCTGACCGAACCCTCGGTCGGGGCGCCGTCACCCTTGAGGTGACAGTGTCGTGTCCGAAGTGCGGACACCGGCTCCTGATAGTTGGGACCGTGCCCATATGTCTGATTTACTTTCACCCATGACCACGACGACGACCCGCACCGCCATCGGCACCATGCCGACGGGTGAGAGCTGCATGTGTCGCTGTCGAATGTGTCGCTTCTGAGGGCATTTCAGCTCCCTCTTCCGCCGCGCCGCGAGCCCTGACACGTAAGGGCCACGCCCACGCGCGCCCCGGCCGCCCAGCGGCCACGATCGAAGCATGGCCGGACCTGACCCACCCTCAGAGGTGTGCCCCCGCACGCCCTCGTCCGCCCCCGAACAACGGAAGCAGCCGTGATCACCACCAAGGACCTGACCAAGGTCTACCGAAGCCGAGGCCGCGAGACCACCGCGCTGGCCGGCGTCGACCTGCACGTCCGCGAGGGCGAGGTGTACGGGGTCGTCGGCACCAGCGGCGCCGGGAAGTCCACCCTGATCCGCTGCGTCAACATGCTGGAGCGCCCCAGCTCCGGCACGGTCACCGTGGACGGCGTGGAGCTGACCGCGCTGCCCGGCACCGAGCACCGGGCCGGCAAGGAGCTGCGCGCCGCCCGGCAGAAGATCGGCATGGTCTTCCAGCACTTCAACCTGCTCTCCTCGCGCACCGTGCAGGAGAACGTCGAACTCCCGCTGGAGATCATCGGCCTGGACCGCACCCGGCGCCGCCGCAAGGCGGCCGAGCTGCTGGAGCTGGTCGGCCTCGCCGACAAGGCCCGCAACTACCCGGGCCAGCTCTCCGGCGGCCAGAAGCAGCGGGTGGGCATCGCCCGCGCGCTGACCGGCGACCCCAAGGTGCTGCTCTCCGACGAGGCCACCTCGGCGCTCGACCCGGAGACCACCCGCTCGATCCTGGCGCTGCTGCGCGACCTCAACCAACAGCTGGGCCTGACCGTGCTGCTGATCACCCATGAGATGGACGTCATCAAGTCCGTCTGCGACTCCGCCGCCCTGATGCGCGGCGGCCGGGTGGTGGAGTCCGGCAAGCTCACCGACCTGCTCGCCACCGAGGGCTCGGAGGTCGCCCGGGAGCTGTTCCCGCTCGGCGAGTTCGGCCAGGGGCACCCCGGCAACACCGTGCTGGAGATCACCTTCCAGGGCGACAGCTCGGCCCGGCCGTTCGTCTCCCAGCTGGCCCGGACCTACCAGATCGACATCAACATCCTGGGCGCCGCGGTGGAGACCGTCTCCGGCCGGATGGTCGGCCGGATGCGGGTCGAACTGCCCGGCGGCCACCAGGACAACGTGGTGCCGATCGGCTTCCTGCGCGAGCAGGGCCTGCAGGTGGACGTGCTGGACCAGAAGGACGGAGCGGCGGCATGACCTGGGACCAGATGCAGGAACTCATGTGGCCCGCCACCTGGGAGACCTTCCAGATGGTCGGCGTCTCCGCGGTCGTCACCGTGCTGCTCGGGCTCCCGCTCGGCCTGCTGCTGGTGCTCACCGACAAGGGCGGCGCGCTGCAGAACGCCCCGGTGAACCGGGTGACCGGAGCCGTCGTCAACCTCGGCCGCTCGATGCCGTTCATCATCATCATGGTGGCGCTGCAGACCTTCACCCGGGCCATCGCCGGAACCACCATCGGCTGGGAGGCGGCCACCGTGCCGCTGACGGTCGGTGCCATCCCGTTCTTCGCCCGGCTGGTGGAGACCTCCGTCCGCGAGGTCGACGGCGGGCTGGTGGAGGCCGTCCACTCGATGGGCGGCGGCACCTGGACCACCGTCCGCAAGGTGCTGCTCCCCGAGTCGCTGCCCTCGCTGGTCTCCTCCGTGGTCACCACGGTCATCGCGCTGATCGGCTTCTCCGCGATGGCCGGCACGGTCGGCGGCGGCGGCCTCGGCTTCCTCGCCATCAACTACGGCTACCTGCGCTTCGAGACCGGCTTCATGTGGGTCATCGTCGCCGAGCTGGCCGTCATCGTGACCGTCATCCAGCTCATCGGCGACCTGATCGTCCGCCGCCTGACCAACCGCGGCTCCTCCGGCGGCACCACCCGCCTGCTGCGCTCCCGCACCACCACCACGGAGAAGGACGAAGAGCTCGTCCTCCCGCACTGACCACCCCGTACCACCCGCACCACCCATGGAGAAAGGCACTTTTCGTGCGTAACGTCCTGAAGTCCGTCAGCATCCTCGCCACCGCCGGCCTCGCCCTGTCCCTGACCGCCTGCGGCAGCGACTCCTCGTCCTCGGGCTCCAGCCCGGACGCGCCGCTGAAGGTCGTCGCCAGCCCCACCCCGCACGCCCAGATCCTGGAGTACGTCCAGAAGAACCTGGCCGACGCGGCCGGGCTCAAGCTCGACGTCAAGGTGGTCACCGACTACGTGACCCCGAACACCTCGGTGCAGGACGGCTCGGCCGACGCCAACTACTTCCAGCACGTGCCGTACCTGGAGGACTTCAACAAGAAGAAGGGCACCGACATCGTCTCCGTCGAGACGGTGCACCTGGAGCCCCTCGGCCTGTACTCCAAGAAGGTGAAGTCGGCCGCCGAGCTGCCCGACGGCGCCACCGTCGGCCTGCCCAACGACACCACCAACGAGGGCCGGGCGCTCAAGCTGCTCGCCGACAACAACGTCATCACCCTCAAGGAGGGCGTGGGCACCGCCGCCACCCCGGCGGACGTGACCGGCAACCCGAAGCACCTGAAGTGGAAGGAGCTGGAGGCCGCCCAGCTGCCCCGCTCGCTGCCCGACCTGGACGCCGCCGTCATCAACGGCAACTACGCGATCGAGGCCGGCCTCAAGCCCGCCTCCGACGCGATCCTGCTGGAGAAGGCCGCGGGCAACCCGTACGCCAACATCCTGGCCGTCAAGAAGGGCAAGGAGAACGACCCGCGGGTGAAGAAGCTCGCCGAGCTGCTCCACTCCGACAAGGTCAAGCAGTACATCGACGAGACCTTCAAGGGCTCGGTCGTCGCGGCCTTCTGAACCGCCGCCGGCGGCGCCTGACGGCCGCTCAGAACGGCACCCCCGTCCGCGTGGTGGGGGTGCCGTCGGCGTTCCACCCGGTACCGTGTCACGGCCCGGGCAGGGCGGGGCGTACCGTGTGTCCACGACCCGGCGAGGAGAGAGACGGCATGCCTGCGAGCTTCCCCGAGACCGCGATCAGCACCGAGCGGCTGCTGCTGCGACCCCTCGCGGGCGGGGACGTCCCCGGCCTGGTCGCGATGATGGACGACGAACTGGTGCACGCCTGGACCGACGTCGTGCAGCCCTTCACCGAGGAGCACGCGCGGGAGTGGACCAGGATGCTCGCGCCCGCCCGCCGCATCGAGGGGCGCGGAATCGTTTTCGCCGTCACCGAGCACCTCACCCAGCGGATGGTCGGCGTGGTCGAACTCCGCTCCACCGACTGGCGGCTGCTCTCCACCGAGGTGGTCTTCGTCACCGCCTCCTGGGCCCGCGGCGAGGGCTACGCGCCCGAGGCGGTCAACGGGGTGGCCCAGTGGCTCTTCGAGGACCGCGGCTTCCTCCGCCTGGAGCTGCGCACCGCGGCCGGGAACACGGCCGCCCAGCAGGTGGCCCAGAAGCTCGGCTGCATCAGCGAGGGCGTGCTGCGCAGCGCCTGGATAGTCCGCGGTGGTGAGGGGGACGGCGGCGCGGAGGAGAGCCGCAGCGACCTGATCCTGTGGAGCCTGCTCCCGGAGGACATGGAGCCCCTGGCACCCCGCGAGGCCGACCACGCCGGGCACCGCTGACCGGGCCCGGGGGCGGCCCGCTGACGGGACGTCGGGAGTTCACGCACTGCTGTGCGAGTTTCCCGCCCCGCTTTCCCGTCCCGCACCGGTCCCACCGGGTAGCCTCGGACCGCGCGGGCGGACGGACCGTCACGGCGCCTAAGGGGAGCAGCGGTAGATGGCGGACCGGATCACGGTCATCGGGTGGGACGGTACTCCGCTGACCGAGGCGGCCGCCTCGGCGCTCGCGGGCGCGACCCTGGTGGCGGGCGCCCCGTACCAGTTGTCCGCGCTGCCGGTGCCGTCCGGCGCCGAGCGGCTCACCCTCGGCAGCGTCCAGCAGGCGGCCCGCCGGATCGCCGCCCACCGGGGCGCCGCCGTGGTGGTCGCCGAGGGCGACCCCGGCTTCTTCGGGGTGGTGCGCGAACTCCGCCGCCCCGAGTACGGACTCGAACTGGAGGTGCTGCCCGCCGTCTCCTCGGTGGCCGCCGCCTTCGCCCGGGCCGGGATGCCCTGGGAGGACGCCCAGGTGGTCAGCGCCCACGGCGGGCGGTTGCGCCGGGCGGCCAACGTCTGCCGCGCGCACCCCAAGGTCGCCGTGCTCACCACCCCCGGTGCCGGGCCCAGCGAGCTCGCCCTGATGCTGCGCGGGGTGCACCGCACCTTCGTGGTCTGCGAGGCGCTCGGCACCCCCGAGGAGGACGTCACCGTCCTCACCTCCGAGCGGGTGCCCGACCACGACTGGCGCGACCCGGCCGTGGTCCTGGTGATCGGCGGCGCCGGGCCCAACCACGCGCCCGGCGAGACCTCCGGCTGGCTGGCGGGCCGGCCGCTCGGCTTCCCCGGCCCGGACCGGGGCTGGGCCCTGGACGGCCGGGCGTACGCGGGCGCGGAGCAGCAGGCCGGCACGGCGGGCGGCGCCGGCTCCGCGCTGCCGCCACACGTCCGCGCGCTGGCGCTGGCCCGGCTCGGCCCGGTGCCGGGCGAGCTGGTCTGGGCGGTCGGCGCGGGCAGCGGGGCGCTGGCGGTGGAGATCGGCCGCTTCGGCGCGGCGGTGGTCGCGGTGGAGGCCTCCCGTTCGGCCTGCGCCCAGATCACCGTGAACGCCCGCCGCTACGGCGTCGAGGTCGAGGTGGTGCACGGGGTCGGCCCCGAGGTGCTCGGCGGCCTGCCCGAGCCGGACGCGGTGATGGTCGAGGCGGGCGGCGCCGAGGTGGTCGGCGCGGTGCTGGCCCGGCGTCCCGAGCGACTGGTCGCGGTCGCCCACACGCTGGCGGAGGCTGAGGCGGTCCGGACCGCGATCACCGCCGCCGGGTACCGAGCGGACGGCGCGCTGCTGCAGGCCGCGCCGCTGGCCCCGGCACCGGGCGGTGTCCCCGGCCTGGCCGTCGGCGCCGGGCAGCAGAGCCTGGTGCTCTGGGGCGAGCTGGTCTCCTGACGGACCGTCGGGGCTCCGCCCCGCGAGGCTGTCGGGGCTCCGTCAACGGCCGTCGGCCAAACTGCCGCGGTGTGATCAGGATTCGGACAGGGATTCGGTGTCCGTTCGGGGCAGGCCGGTAGGGTGAAGCCTCCCGCCTGCGCGGCGGTCGTCGGTTCGTGCCCGGTTCGGCCTGTTCGTCACCTTTCTGACGTGGCGGAACTTACAGCCCGGAGGGGCCGCGGACATTCGACGCGGCGCGGGTCGGGCCGGAAGAATGCCGTTGGGCCCGGTGCGGTCGTGCCGGTTGTCCCCAGCTGTCGTTGTTTCTGATGGTGCGCCACCCCTCCCACGGGAGGCGCCCGGTCCGGAATCGCGGCACGGCGGACGCCGGGCAGCTGGACGGACGGATGGACGGGCGGGAGCACGGCCCGCCCCGAGCGGAGTTGGGCGCGGCGGTCGGCGACCGTCGCGCCAAGGGTGCGGCAGCGCCCGGAAGGAGCTTTGACATGACCGATGGCGGCCACGTTCCCAGCGAGGGCCTGCCCGAGCACCTGCTCGGCGGCGCCGACCCGCTCGGCCGCCCGGAGGGCGTCCCGCTGCCGGGCCAGGCCCCGGCCCAGCACCCCGCCTACACCTTCCTCGACGACGAGGAGGAGGACCTGCTGCTGATGCCCGGCCCGCAGGCCTCCTGGGGCGACGCCCCGGTGCACGGCGCGGTGGAGACCGTGATGGTCGGCGAGACCCCGCTCCCGGCTCCCGCCCCGGCCCACGCTCCGCCCGCCGCCCCGGCGGCGCCCGGCCTCGGGTCGCCGCTGGTCGACACCGTGACGCTCCGTCCGGTCGACGAGCTCGGCACCCCCGCGCACGGCGTGCCGCTGCACGGGACCCCGGCGCACGGCACCCCGCTCCAGGACGTCCCGGTCCAGGGCACCCCCGCCCACGGCACCCCGGTCGAGCCGTCCTGGCCGCCGCTGGCCCCGCCGGTACCGGGCGACCCCTCCGCCGCGGCCGTCCCGGTCGGTGACCCGCTCACCGACCCGCTCACCGCCGTGCCCTTCCCCGGCGCGGTCCCGTTCACCCCGCCCGGCGTGGTGCCGGACGCGCTGGCGAACACCGTTCCCGGCCCCGCGCCGGTGGCGGCCGCAGAACCGGTTGTGCAGACCGCCCCGGTGACGCCCCCTCAGCCGCAGCGCCGCCCGCTGCACGCCGGGCCGCCCATCCCGGACCCGTCCCTGATGACCGGTCACGTCCCGGTCCGCTCGCTGGCCGACCGCGGCCCGTCCGGCAGCACCCCCGCGTACGGCGTCCCGATCGTGCCGGCGGCCGTTCCCGGCGCTCCCGCCGCGCCGCCCGTGGCGCCCGCGCCGGCCGCCGCGGTACCGGTGCAGGCCGTCCCGCTGCCCGCGCAGCCCCAGCCGGAGACCGTCGCCCCGGTCCAGCCCGAGGCCGTTCCGGTGGAGGCCGTGACCGTGGAGCCCGTCCCGGCGGAGGCCGTGGCCGTGGCCGTGGCCGTCGAGACGGTCGTGGTGGAGTCGGTGGCCGTCGAGTCGGTGGCCGTGGAGAGCGTCGCGGTGGAGACCGTCGCGGTGGTCGAGGCCGAGCCGGTCGTCGTCGCCGAAGCGCCGGTCGTGGAGACCGTGGTCAACGAGGCCCCGGTCACCGTCCCCGCCGAGGAGGCCCAGGCGGCCGAGGCCGCCGCGCCGGTCGTCGAGGCGCAGCCACTGCCGCAGGTCCCGGCCGAGGCGGTCGTGGAGGCCCAGGCCGAGCAGGCCCAGCCGGTCGCGGTCGAGCCGTCGGCCGAGCAGCCGTCGGTGGAGCCGGTGGCCGAGGCCGTCCCGGTGCAGGCCGGACCGGTCTCGCTGGAGCCCGTCTTCGTGGAGCCGGTGGCCGTCCCGCAGCCCGAGGCCGTCCCGGCCGTCCAGCCCGAGGCGGTCCCGGAGGCCGCGGCGGAGGTCGTCGCCGAGGCGGTCGAGCAGCCCGTCGAGGTCCAGCCGGCCGAGGGCGTCCCCGCCGTCGAGCAGGCCGAGCAGGCCGGACCGACCGTCACCGAGGAGCCCGCGCCCGAGCAGGTGCCCGCCGAGGCCGTGCCCGCTGACGCCCCGTCCGCCGAGGCCGTCCCGGCCGAGGCGCCCGCCGCCCCGGTGGAGGCCGTCGCCATCCCGGCGCAGCCCGCGGCCCCCGCCCGTCAGTCCGGCCGGATCTCCGCGTTCCTGGCCGCCCCGGCCCCCGACGGTCTGCCGGCCGTCGAGGCCGAGCCGCTGCCGGGCCAGGCCACCGTTCCGGGCGACACCGCCGCCGAGCAGCCCGCCCCGGCCGTCCAGGCCGACGGGGTCCCCGCCGAGCCGGTCACGGGCGAGCTGCCGGAGCAGCCCGGGGACGGCGCGGAGCTGACGGCCGCTCAGCCCGAGCCGGTCGCCGCTGCCGCCGCCCCCGAGACGGAGGCCCCCGGTGCGGAGCCGTCCGACGGGCCCGTGGCGTCCGGGACCGACGAGGCGTCCGCCGAGGCCGCCGCGGAGGCCGTCGCCGAGGAGGAGCGCCCGCCCGCCGCCCCCGGTTTCGACGAGGCCGCCCGCGAGGCCGTCCACCAGGTGATCCGGGAGCGCCGCGACATCCGCAACGGCTTCCGCCCCGACCCGATCCCGCACGAGGTGCTGATCCGGGTCCTGGAGGCCGCGCACACCGCGCCCAGCGTCGGATACTCGCAGCCCTGGGACTTCGTGGTGATCCGCTCCGCCAAGACCCGCCGCAAGATGCACGAGCTGGCGGAGCGTCAGCGCGAGGCGTACGCCGACTCGCTGCCGAAGGCCCGGGCGAAGCAGTTCAAGGAAATCAAGATCGAGGCCATCCTCGAGACCCCGGTGAACATCGTGGTCACCGCCGACCGCACCCGCGGCGGCCGCCACACCCTGGGCCGCCACACCCAGCCGCAGATGGCTCCGTACTCGGCCGCCCTGGCCGTCGAGAACCTCTGGCTGGCCGCCCGCGCCGAGGGCCTGGGCGTCGGCTGGGTGAGCTTCTTCGACGAGGAGGAGATGGTCCGCGAGCTCGGCCTGCCGGAGCACCTCGACGTCGTCGCGTACCTCTGTGTCGGCTACGTGGACTCCTTCCCGGACGAGCCCGAGCTCCAGCAGCAGGGCTGGGCCAAGAAGCGCCCGCTCTCCTGGGTGGTGCACGAGGAGCAGTACGGCAACCGCGCCCTGCCGGGCGAGGAGCCGTCGGACCTCCTGGCCGAGACCCTGCGCGGCATCCGCCCGCTGGACGCCAAGGCGCTCGGCGACGCCTGGGACCGGCAGAAGCGGATGACCAAGCCGGCCGGTTCGCTGGGCGTGCTGGAGATCATCGGCGCCCAGCTCAGCGGTCTGTCCCGCAAGTGCCCGCCGCCGATCCCGGAGCCCGGCTGCGTCGCGGTGTTCGCCGGTGACCACGGCGTGCACGCCCAGGGCGTCACCCCCTGGCCGCAGGAGGTCACCGCCCAGATGGTGGCCAACTTCCTGGCAGGGGGAGCGGTGGTCAACGCCTTCGCCGCCCAGGTCGGCGCCGAGGTCTGCGTGGTCGACGTCGGCGTGGCCTCCGAGCTGCCCGCCCCGGTGCAGAACGGCCGCACCACCGGCCTGCTGCCCCGCAAGGTCAAGCTGGGGACGGACGACATGACCCAGGGCCCGGCGATGAGCCGGGAGGAGGCGCTCAAGGCGATCGAGGTCGGCATCGAGACCGCCCGCGACCTGGTCTCGGCCGGCAACAAGGTGCTGGTCACCGGCGACATGGGCATCGCCAACACCACCGCCTCGGCCGCCCTGATCTCGGTCTTCGCCGGTCTCGACCCGGCCGAGGTGACCGGGCGCGGCACCGGCATCGACGACGAGACCCACGCCCGCAAGATCGAGGTCATCCGGACCGCGCTGGCCCTCCACCAGCCCGACCCGGCCGACCCGATCGGCGTACTGGCCGCGGTCGGCGGCCTGGAGCACGCGGCCATCGCCGGCTTCCTGCTCGGCGCCGCCTCGCTGCGCACCCCGGTGATCCTGGACGGTGTCATCGCCGGTTCGGCCGCACTGGTCGCCAAGGCCATCGCCCCCGAGGTCATGGCGGCCTGCATCGCCGGCCACCGCTCCGCCGAGCCCGGCCACAAGGCCGCGCTGGAGAAGCTCGGACTGCGCCCGCTGATCGAGCTCGACCTGCGCCTCGGCGAGGGGACCGGCGCCCTGCTGGCCCTCCCGCTGGTGCAGAGTGCGGCCCGCGCGATGCACGATGTAGCCACCTTCGACTCCGCCGGCGTCACCGAGAAGAACTAGGCACCACCCAGCACTCCTCCGCACCGGCCCGAGGGCGCGCCGGTGCGGGGGAGTGCTGCCGTCCCACCGCAAAACCCTCTCCCACAGCCAGCCCCAGGAGCACCCCCGATGACCACCCCCGCGCCCAACCCCCACCCCAGCACCGAGGGCCGTACCCCCTACCCCGTCGGGCTGCTGCTCACCGGCCGCCGCGTCGTCGTGGTCGGCGGCGGCCAGGTCGCCCAGCGCCGCCTCCCGGCGCTGCTCGCGGCCGGGGCGGACGTGCACCTGATATCGCCCTCCACCACCCCCGCCGTGCAGGCGATGGCCGACGCGGGCGAGCTCACCTGGCACCGGCGCGGCTACGCCGAGGGTGACCTCGCCGACTCCTGGTACGCCCTGGTCGCCACCGACGACCCGGCCGTGAACACCGCCGTCTCCGCCGAGGCCGAGCGCCTGCGCGTCTTCTGCGCCCGCAGCGACGACGCCTCCGCCGCCACCGCCTGGACCCCGGCCTCCGGCCGTGACTCCGGCGCCACCGTCTCCGTCCTCACCGGCGACCCCCGGCACTCCGCCGCGCTGCGCAACGCCATCGTCGACGGCCTGCGGGACGGCTCCCTGGCGGCCCGTCAGTTCCGCACCCGGGAGCCCGGCGTGGCCCTGGTCGGCGGCGGCCCCGGCGACCCGGACCTGATCACCGTGCGCGGCCGCCGCCTGCTGGCCGACGCCGACGTGGTGGTGGCCGACCGGCTCGCCCCGCGCGAGCTGCTCGCCGAGCTGCCGCCGCACGTCGAGGTGATCGACGCCTCCAAGATCCCCTACGGCCGCTACATGGCCCAGGAGGCGATCAACCGGACCCTGATCGACCACGCCAAGGACGGCAAGTTCGTGGTCCGCCTCAAGGGCGGCGACCCGTACGTCTTCGGACGCGGCGGCGAGGAGCTGCTCGCCTGCCTGGAGGCCGGCATCCCGGTCACCGTGGTCCCCGGCATCTCCAGCTCCATCTCCGTCCCGGCGGCGGTCGGCATCCCGGTCACCCACCGCGGCATGACCCACGAGTTCACCGTCATCTCCGGCCACGTCGGCCCCGACGAGCGCTCCCTCACCAACTGGGACGCCGCCGCCCGGATGACCGGCACCCTGGTCCTCCTGATGGCCGTCGACAAGATCGGCGCCATCGCCGCCAAGCTCGTCGAGCACGGCCGCCCCGCCACCACCCCCGTCGCCGTCGTCCAGGAGGGCACCACCGCCGCCCAGCGCCGCGTCGACGCCACCCTCGCCACCGTCGCCGAGGTGGTCACCGCCGAGGGCATCAAGCCCCCGGCCGTCATCGTCATCGGCGACGTGGTCAACGTCCTCGGCCGGAACCGACCCTGACCACCCGTCGGCCGGCCAGGGGAGGAGCGGGCCTGTCCGCCACCGCGCACCCGCCGTAGGTACCTCCGGAGAGTCCGGAGGGCCCTACGGAGGCCCTCGATGTCCCGAACCGTCCGCACCACCCCGCACCGGCTCCGCAGCAGTGAGAGTGGACCGGTCTCCGTCACCCGCTACGACCTCCGCCACCCCGAGGCCGAACTGACCCGGGCCGCCCGGGAAGGCCGCCGCCCCGCCCCCGTCCGGACCCTGCGCCGGCTCCGCAGTTGGAACTGGATCCGACTCGACGGGAGGACGGGCGGCTTCGCCTGTGAGATCGCCACGGCCGAACGCCGCGGGCGCCTCCGGGCGCGCCTCGAAGCCGAGCGCCTCCGCGCCCTCCACCGGGCCAGCCACCCGCTCGACGGCGCGGACGTCCCGCCGGTGCGCCACCGCCACGACGCCCTCTGGCACGCCTGACCGGCCGGCCCGTGGACGCGGTCTCGTTCCGCGCCCACGGGCCGTTCCGCGCACCGGTCAGTCGGGGAGGGCGAGTCAGTCGGGGAGGGCGAGGACGATCCGGCGCCGCCCGAGGTCCACCTCGGCCACGGCGACCCCGATCTCCTCACCCACCGTCAGGACCTCCTCCGGGTGCCCGGGCTGACGCCCGTCCAGGCCCCTCAGACAGGAGACGTGGAGCAGGCCCTCGGCCCCCGAGGCCAGCCGGACGAAGGCGCCGAACGGCACCAGGTGGGACACCACACCCGTGACCGCCTCGCCCGGTGCGGGGAGCTGTCGGAACGGATCGGGTGTCAGGGCCTTCAGCGACAGGGACACCTGCTCCCAGTCGAGCTCCACGCGCAGCACCTCGGCCCGGATCCGCCGCCCGAGCGGGACGACCTCGTCGAGCGAGTCGAAGTGCAGCCAGGACATCTCGGGCACCTTGAGGAAGCCGAGCCCGCGCCCCAACCCCTCCTGGCCGAGGTCCAGGTCCACGTACACCCCGACGTCGTGGAGGCCGCTCGCCACCGTCCCCGTCACGACGTCCCCCTCCCGGAGGTGCCACAGCAGGTCACGGATCCGGTCGGCCCTGGTGCGGTTGGTGCGCCACCGGGCCCGCAGCACGCCGTCGGGGTCCGGCAGCTGACCGGCCATCAGCGGGCCGGGGCCCTCGGGGCCCAACGGCACCAGCGCGGCCCGCCGCCCCGGACCGGCCGGGATCTGGACTCCGACGTCGTGACCGGCCAACCACGGCTCGGCGATCCGCCCCGAGCCGAACGAACCGTCGGGCCGTTGCTGGACGAGCAGTTCGAGCCGCTCCCCGCGCCGGACGGCCGCCCGCACCGCCCCGATGTCCTCGGTCGCGTCCGGCCGGACCGACAGCCGGGCCCGCGGGGCCAGGCCGCCGCGCAGGGCGTGCACCTCCGCGGCGCTCGTCGGCCGGTGCCAGCGCCGGGCGTTGCCGATCCACCGTTCCTCCACCAGGACGGCCCCGGCCTCGGCGACCAGACTCCCGAGCCGCTCCCACCAGGCACCGTCCGCGGGAGGTTCGCCGGACGGTTCGTCGAGCCCGGGCCGGTACGGCGAGCAGGCGACCGGCACGGCGAGCACCTCCGGCGCGGACACCGCGGGCGGCCGGGCACCGCCCAGGTAGAGGTCGCCCTCCTCGCCGACGTGCACGAAGAAACCGCCGCTCCCCGACAGGCGGCACCAGAGCCCCTCCAGCGCCAGCATGCTCCGCAGCAGCGCGGCCCCGGTGGCCGTCGGCACCGCCGCGCCGTCGTGGAAGCCCGCCGCCCCCTCGGGGAAGAGCTCGGCCAGCCGCTGCTCCGCCCGTTCGAGGCGTACGTGGTGGGAGAAGAACCCGCCCAGCATCGGGTTGTCGATCACGAACTCGGTGACACCGGCCGCAGCGGCGGACTCGGCGACCACCTGCGCCGCGGCCTCGGCGAACCGCAGCCGCTCCTGGTGGGTCAGGCTGCCCGGGGACGCGTGGGTCAGCCGGTGGACGAAGGACGCCATGTCAGCGCCCCGCGCGGCTCGAAGTCGCCCAGAGGGCCGGTCGCGGGTGGACAGGAGAGGGAATCATGCGCGCAGCGTAGCGAACCCACCGGCGCCGGACGAGGTGTACGGCCGACGGGACCACACCCCTGATCCGCCGTCAGCCGATCCGCCGTCGGCGAAGCTCCTGGCGGGTCCCGGCGGGGAGTGCTTGGGTGGGTGGCATGGATCTCCTCGTACTCGGCGGCACCGCCTGGCTCGGCCGGGAAGTCTCCCGGCAGGCACTCGCCCACGGACACCGCGTGACCTGTCTCGCCCGGGGCGAGAGCGGCCGGGTGGCGGAGGGCGCCACGCTGGTCGCGGCGGACCGTTCGCAGCCCGGCGCCTACCGGGAACTGACGGGCCGTGACTGGGACGCCGTGGTGGAGGTCTCCTGGCAGCCCGGCTTCGTCGGCGACGCACTGGACGCCCTCGCGGACCGCGCCCGGCACTGGAGCTACGTCTCCTCGGTGAGCGCGTACGCCGAACACCCCTTCGGCGCCGACGAGTCCACCCCGCTCCTCCCGCCGCTGGAAGGCCGCGAGGCCGCCCGCGAGACCTACGGCGAGGCCAAGGTGGCCTGCGAGCGGGCCTCCGCGCAGGCCCTCGGCGACCGCCTGCTGACCGCCCGCGCCGGGCTGATCGGCGGCCCCGGCGACCGCAGCGGCCGCACCGCCTACTGGGTGGCCCGCGCCGCCCGCGCCCCCGAGGCCCCCCTCCTCGTCCCCGGCACCCCGGACCTCCCCACCCAGGCCGTCGACGTCCGCGACCTCGCCGCCTGGCTGCTCCACTGCGCCGGAAAGGGCACCTCCGGCACCTTCGACGCGGTCGGCCCGGTGGTCCCGTTCGCCGAGTGGGTGGAGCTCTCCCGCACCGTCGGCGGCCACACCGGCCCGGTCGTCCCCGCCCCCTCCGCCTGGCTGCTGGAGCAGGGCGTGAACCAGTGGATGGGCCCGGACTCCCTCCCCCTGTGGGTGGACGACCGCGCACTGGACGGCTTCGCCACCCGCCCGGGCACCGCCGCCCTCGCGGCCGGCCTGACCCACCGCCCCCGCACCGAGGTCCTCGCCGACCTGCTCCACTGGGTCCGCACCGACACCCCCGACCTCGCCGCCGGCCTGACTCCGGAGCGGGAGCGGGAACTCCTCCGCGCCCTGGCCGGCTGATCCCCCGTCAGCCGCCCCGCCCCTGAGTCCATCGGGCACATCGGGCCGATGGACTCAGGGGCGGGGACCGGCCAGCACGACGCGTGGGGCGACGGGGTGCTGCGGGCCGCGTTGAAGACCACGGCCGAGCAGCTGGGCGTGGCGTGGCCCGAGCCGGAGCCGGACTCGCTCCGCATCGCCGAGTACCGCGCCGCCGGAGGCGCCCGGCGGGTGACGGTGTATCCGCCGGGCGACGGACGGGAGTTGTTCCAGGTCAACCTCCTGCACGACGGCCCCCGGCTGGCCGGCGGCTGCACCGACGACCCGGCCGAGGTGGTCCGGGCGACGGTCGCGTGGACCACCGGCGCGGGGTTGGAGGAGGTCCGGGAGCGCGCCCCGTTCATCGGGTTCCGGCCCTGGGCCCTCGCCCACGAGCGCGAGCCCCTCAACCCGGTGGAACTGACCTGGTGCCTCAAACTCGACCGCGTCCACCTGCCGCCCCGTACGACCGGTTCCCCGAAGCCCACGCGCTGCTCGCGGCCGCGTACGCCCAGCCGGCGCTCCGTCAGCTGATGCCGGTCAACAGCCACTTCGCCCTCTGGTTCTCCAGCCACGTCGAGGAGTGCTGGCGGCATCCGGTGGGCCACCTCATCGCCCCGACCCCGAGAGCGGCTACGCGGTCTTCCACAACGGCGAGCCCGTCGCGCACACCGAGACCCCGGAGGAGGCCGTGGCCCTCGTGGCGGCCGCCCTCCCGCCGGACCTCGGACCGGCGTCCTGAGACATCGCCGCACGCCGCCCCTCCCCACCTGTGCCAAGATCGACGGGTGGCAGAACCGAGCACCATCACCGACCCGACCGACCCGCGCCTGGCCGACTACACCGGCCTGACCGACGTCGAGCTGCGCCGCCGCCGCGAGCCCGAGGAGGGCCTCTTCATCGCCGAGGGCGAGAAGGTGATCCGCCGGGCGGTCGCGGCCGGCTTCCGGATGCGGTCGATGCTGCTCACGCCGAAGTGGCTGGACGTGATGGCCGACGTGATCGCCGACACCCCGGCGCCGGTCCACGTGGTGGAGCCCAAGCTGGCCGAGGAGGTCACCGGCTACCACGTGCACCGCGGCGCGCTCGCCTCGATGGAACGCAAGCCGCTCCCCGAGGCCGCCGAACTCCTCACCGGCGCCCGCCGGGTCGCCGTCCTGGAGGGCCTGGTCGACCACACCAACATCGGTGCCATCTTCCGCAGCGCCGCCGCCCTCGGCATGGACGCCGTCCTGCTCTCCCCGGACTGCGCCGACCCGCTCTACCGACGGGCCGTCAAGGTCTCGATGGGCGCGGTCTTCTCCGTCCCCTACGCCCGCCTGGACCCCTGGCCGGCCGCCCTGGCCACCGTCCGCGAGGCCGGCTTCGAACTGCTCGCCCTCACCCCGTCCGGCGCCGACGACCTCGACGCCACCGCCCCGCACACCCTCCCCAAGGCCGCCGTCATGCTCGGCGCCGAGGGCGACGGCCTCACCCCGAAGGCCCTGGCCGCCGCCACCCGCCGGGTGCGCATCCCGATGTCCCACGGCATCGACTCCCTCAACGTGGGGGCCGCCGCCGCAGTCACCTTCTACGCGGTCAACACCGGGATCTGACGGGGCACCGGCCGCCGGTGGTCAGCAGGAGCCGCGTCCGAGGGTGCTCCGGGCCGAGTAGTGGACCACGGCGGTGGCGTAGCCCGGCATCTGTGCCACGAACTGCCGGGTCCGGCCGCGGCCGACAGCAGCGGCGTAGTCGTTGGCGGCCCAGAAGAGGCTGAGCCCGACGAGCCCGAAGACCACGGCCCACTCTGCGACGACGGCCCATTCGGGACGACGGTCGGGAGGACGGGGCGGCCCTTGGTGAACCGCGGACGTGCGGTGCAGCTGCACCAGGTAGGCGAGCAGCACCACCCCGAGCGCCAGGTTGAGCGGCGCCGCCACCAGGTGGCCGGACGGAAGCACACAAGAGGAGGGCCACACTCACGCGCGCGAACCCCTACATCGCCACCATGAAGCAGATACCGCCTTGAAGTGGGTCGAAGTATCACAAGAATGACACCTGACCCGGCATCAGTCGATCACGCAGAGCCCCGCGACACGACAACCTTCTCCGGCGACACACTCGTTGCACGGGTGGAGGGACTCGAACCCCCAGCCTGCCGCTTTGGAGGCGGCTGCTCTGGCCAATTGAGCTACACCCGCTCAGCCCGGCTGGAGTTGAACCAGCGACCCCCGCCTTATCAGGGCGGTGCTCTGACCGACTGAGCTACGGGCTGTCGGCCTCGCGGCCGGTGCCCTGATTCTGCTGCCCTGCCCGCCCCGGGGTCATCTGGTTTTCCGGTGGATCCACCCGGGCCGAGGGGGACCGGCACGGTGGATCGACAGCGCGGGCCGCTCCGTGTGAGCATGCGGGGCATGACGATCACTGCCCGAAAGGGCCGTGCCGCGTAGGCGGCCGGGCGCGTTGCGCGCCCCTCATCCACGACTCTTCGCCTCGCGCGGCCCGTACAGGATCGACCGCTTGACTCCGCGAACGTCCGCCGCTGTTCGCAGACTTGAGGCACGAGCCGACGTCGAAGGCGTGTGGCCGGGGTGCGTCGAGGTGGCCCTCCAGGCTCCGAGGGGATCGCCCGTTCGGTTGAGGCGAGCCGGCGGTGAGCGGGCGGCCGGGGCTGGGCCTCAGGCCGGTCGGCGCAGCCAGGAGTCGAGGGCCGCGAAGTCACCGTCCGTCAGACCGCGGTGGGGATCGACCCGGTGCAGTAGGGCGGGGCCCGGGTGGTGGGTGGCGACCCATGCCCGGTCGGCGACGGTGAGTTCGTCGTCGACCCAGGCGAAGGGCCGCCCGGCGGCTCGGGCCACCAGGGTGCGGGTCTTCCAGTGCAACCCGAGCCGCTCGTCCTCCTCCTCGTCCGCCTCGGACGGCTCCGGCCAGGTCACCACGTCGAGCCGCGGGAGGCCGAGTCGTGGCGCGATGCACTCGTTCGCCTCCTCCAACCAGGTCGTCGCCCAGACGAGTTCGCACGGGAGCGCGGCAAGCCGTGGGCCGTGCGTGGGGTCGATGCGGCCCAGGAGGGGATTCGCGTCGTCGCCGTGCCCGTGGTCCCGGTACTCCTCGGGTGTCCCGCCGAAGGGGATGAGCGGGCCGTCGACGTCGAGGAAGAGCAGGGGGGACATGGCTCCACCTTAGGTGTGGTGGAGGTCTCACCCACCCCGAACCGGACCCCCTATGTAGTCATTTGTCCGCTTCTCCGTGTCGGCAGCATTGCAGCGAAATGAAGCCGTCGCAATGCGCGAAACAAAGCGGCGAAACCGCCCGGAGAATGATTTGCGAAAGGCGCATCGCATCCGATCTGATGGCATTCGACGGGCCGCCGGGAAACCCTCGGAAGGTCGTCCGTACATACACACGCACATCAGCGCACCCTCACCCACGGGGCGGCGGAGAATTCGGGGAGTACGCCTCTCATGGCAGCAGTAGCAGCAGCGCGCACCACGCCCCTGGCCCGGCTGCTCCGCGACCGCACCGGTGCCGCCGCCCTCGCGGTGGTCGCGGTCTTCCTCCTCCTGGCCCTCGCCGCCCCGCTGATCGCCGCCGTCTACGGCAAGAACCCCACCGAGCACTACGGCCAGAACACGCCCGGCCTGCTCGGCGACTCGGGCCTGCCGATGCTCCCCAACGGCGGGATCTCCGCCGACTTCTGGTTCGGGCTGGAGCCCGGCCTGGGGCGGGACGTGTTCACCCAGCTGTTGTACGGCATCCGCACCTCCCTCCTGATCGCCTTCGCGGCCGCTGCCGTCACCACCCTGATCGGGGTGCTGGCCGGTGTCGCGGTCGGCTACCTCGGCGGGCTGACGGACCGTCTCTTCGGATTCCTGGCGAACGTCCTGCTGGCCTTCCCGACGCTGCTCCTGCTGCTCGCGCTCAGCCCGGTGGTGCAGTCCCGGCTGGTGGATCCCACTCAGGCCGAGCCGGAGTGGATGCAATTCCTGGTGTTGATCCTGGTGTTCTCCGCATTCGGCTGGATTCCGCTCGCGCTCTCGCTCCGTTCGTCGGTGCGTTCCCTCCGGGAAAGGGATTTCGTGCAGTCGGCGAAGGCCCAGGGGGCCGGCGCGTTCCACATCGTCTTCCGTGAACTGCTGCCGAACGTCCGGGCCCAGCTGCTGGTGCACGCGACGATGGCGGTGCCGGGCTTCGTGGCCTCCGAGGCGGTGCTGTCCTTCCTCGGGGTCGGCATCACCGAGCCCGTCCCGGACTGGGGCCGGATGATCTCGCGCGGTTCCGAGGTCTTCCGGGCCGACCCGACGTACATGGTCTTCCCCGGTGTGGCACTGCTGGTCTTTGTGCTCGCCTTCAACCTGCTCGGCGACGCGGTCCGCGACGCGCTGGACCCCCGCTCCGCCCACTGAGCCACCGTCGCCCACCGAGCCGCCGTCTCTCCCTGAGCCACCGTCACAGAACACCCCCTCTACCGCCCCACGTCCCCGGGGCAAGGAGTCACTCCGCCATGCGCCTGACCAGACCGACCCTCGCCGTCCTCGCCACCGCGCTGCTCGCCACCGCCTGCTCGGCGGGAGCCGGCGCGGGTTCGGGCACCGGCCCGGGCGTCAAGGACACCTCCCCGCTGACCGCCGCCCTCGGCACCGAGCAGGAGAGCGCCGGCCCGGCGCCCGCCGTCCCCGGTGCGAAGCCCGGCGGCACGGTGAACGTCTACAACACCACCGACTTCCGCCACCTCGACCCGCAGAAGGTCTACGCGGGCGCCACCTACAACACCTCGCTGCTGTGGGGCCGTCAGCTGACCCAGTACCAGGTGGTGGACGGCAAGGCGAAGCTGGTCGGCGACCTCGCCACCGACACCGGCACCGCCACCGACGGCGGCCGCACCTGGACGTACCGGCTGAAGGCCGGAGTGGCCTGGGAGGACGGGCAGCCCATCACCTCGCAGCAGGTGAAGTACGGCATCCAGCGCTCCTTCGGCAAGGGCTTCGAGGTCGGCCCGCCGTACTGGGCGCAGTGGCTGACCGGCGAGGCCAGCTACGAGGACGCCCGGAAGAAGTACGCCGGCCCGCAGGACGGCGACCTGGCCGCGATCGAGACGCCGGACGAGCGCACGATCGTCTTCCGCTTCCCGCAGCCGCAGGCCGACGTGCCGTACATGGCCGCGCAGTCCTCCTCGTCCCCGGTGCGCAAGGACAAGGACACCGGCACCGACTACGACCGTCTGCCGTTCGCCAGCGGCCCGTACCGGATCGTCGAGCACGTCCAGAACACCCGGCTGGTGCTGGAGCGCAACCCGCACTGGAAGCCGGAGACCGACCCGATCCGCAGCCAGTACCCGGAGAAGTTCGTCTTCAGCTTCGGCAAGGAGGCGCTCAACATCAACCAGGAGATCCTCTCCGGCCGGGACGGCGGCGCCAACGCCACCACGGTGGCCACCCAGCTCTCGCCCGAGCTGTACCAGACCACCGACACCGACCCCAAGGCCAAGGAGCTGGTGGTCACGGGCCGTCAGGGCGCCTTCGTCACCCAGCTGGTGGTCAACAACGAGCGGGTCCCCGACCCCGAGGTCCGCAAGGCCCTGCACCTGGCCTACCCGCGCCAGCAGGCCCGCCAGGTGCTCGGCGGCTCCCGGGTCGGCGAGCTGGCCACCACGCTGAGCTCCCCGGCGCTGCTCGACTGGCAGAAGTACGACCTCCACCCGGCCAAGCCCGAGGGTGACCCGGAGGCCGCCAAGCAGGTGCTGGCCCAGGCCAAGCAGGTGCCGGCGAGCCTCACCTACGCGTACGCCAACACCCCGAACGGCCAGCGCGTCGCCCAGGTGCTGGTGGACGGCTTCGCCAAGGCGGGGATCACCGTCGTGCCCAAGCCGGTGGACGCCAAGGCGCTGCTGGACGAGGCGCACCGGGCCGACTCCCCGTACGACCTGTTCGAGGAGACCAGCTCGGTCGACTGGCCGACCCCGTCCACCCTGGTCCCGTTCTCCTTCGACGGCCGGGCCAACAGCGACCTCAACTCCGCCCGCTACCGCAACCCGGCGGTGGACAAGGAGATCGACCGGATCAACCAGATCGGCGAGCCCCGGCAGAAGGCCAAGGAGCTGTACGCGCTGGAGCAGACCGTGATGAAGGACCTCCCGGTGCTGCCCTTCGCCTACCCCAACGCCACCCAGCTGCGCGGCGCCAACGTCGGCGGCGCCTTCATCCACCCGATCTACGGCTCCGTCAGCCTGGCCTGGGTCCACCTCAAGGCCTGACGACCCCTCACGGCCCCGCCTCCGCCGGGGCGGGGCCGTGCCCACCCGCATCCACGAAACCGGACCGGCCATGCTCTCCTTCGCCCTGCGGCGGGCCCTCCAGGCCCTCGCCGTGCTGGCCGCGGTCTCCGCCGCCGCCTTCGTGCTCTTCCACGCCGCCCCCGCCGACCCGGCCCGGGCCGCCTGCGGCCCGCGCTGCGACTCCGGCCAGGTGGCGGCGGTCCGTCAGAGCATGGGCCTGGACCAGCCGTTGCTCACCCAGTACACCGACTACCTCGCCGGGGTCGTCGTCGGCCGCGGGATCAGCGACGTGGACGGCTCGGTCATCGACTGCGCCGCCCCCTGCCTCGGCTACTCCTACCGGCTCCACCAGCCCGTCACCCAGGCGCTGACCGAGCACCTGCCGGTCACCTTCTCGCTCACCGCCGGCGCGCTGGCCGTCCTCCTCGTCCTCGGCCTCGGCACCGGCTTCGTCTCCGCGCTGCGCCACGGCACCCGCACCGACCGGCTGCTCTCCGGCTTCACCCTGCTCGGCGCCAGCGTGCAGATCTACTTCCTCGGCCACGTCGCCCAGTGGGCCCTGGTCTACACGACCGGCCTGCTGCCGCTGCCCGCCTACACCCCGCCCGCCACCGACCCCGCCGCCTGGGCGGGCGGGATGCTGCTGCCCTGGCTGGTGCTCGGCTTCGTCAACTCGGCGGTCTTCGCCCGGCTCTCCCGGGCCCAGCTGCTGGAGACCATGGACGAGGAGTACGTCCGCACCGCGCGCGGCAAGGGCCTCGGCCGGCTGCGGGCCCACCTGAAGTACACCTCGCGCGGCGCGGCCGGGCCGCTGGTCCAGCTGCTCGGGCTGGAGGCGGGCGCGCTGCTCGGCGGCGCGGTGATCACCGAGACCGTCTTCGGCCTCAACGGCGTCGGCACCTTCGCCGCCGAGGCGGTGGCCGGGCAGGACCTGCCCGCCGTGGTCGGCACGGTGCTGCTCGCCGCCTGCTTCGTGGTCCTCTTCGTGGCCCTGGCCGACCTGGTGGTGGCCTGGCTCGACCCGCGCATCCGCCTCAGCTGACCCCGCATCAGAAAGCTTCCGTCATGACCCCGAACACCTCCGCGGAGCCGGTGCTGAGCGTCCGCGACCTCTCCGTCACCTTCGCCGCCCGGCCCGGGAGCGTGCCCGTACGGGCCGTTCACGGCGTCTCCTTCGACCTCGCCCCGGGCGAAGTCCTGGGCCTGGTCGGCGAGTCCGGCTCCGGCAAGTCCGCCACCGGGCTGGCCCTGCTCGGCCTGCACGACCCGCGCACCACCACCGTCACCGGCTCCGTCCGGCTCGGCGGCCGGGAGCTGGTCGGAGCGGGGGAGCGGGAGCTGCGCCGGGTGCGGGGCGGCCGGATCGCCCTGGTCTTCCAGGACGCGCTGACCTCGCTCAGCCCGTTCCACACCGTCGGCGCCCAACTCGCCGAGATGTATGGGCTGCACCACCCCGGCGCGGGCCGCACCGAGGCCCGCCGCCGGGCGGCCGCGATGCTCGACCGGGTCGGCATCCCGGCGGCCCGGGCCACCGACCACCCGCACCGCTTCTCGGGGGGCATGCGCCAGCGCGTGATGATCGCGATGGCCCTGATGAACGAGCCGGACGTGCTGGTCGCCGACGAGCCCACCACCGCACTGGACGCCCGGGTCCAGCGCCAGGTGCTGGACCTGCTGGGGGAGTTGCAGCGCGAGCACGGCACCGCCGTGCTGCTGGTCAGCCACGACCTCGGCGTGGTGGCCGGGCACACCGACCGCACCCTGGTGCTCCGGCACGGCGAGAGCGTGGAGACCGCCCCGACCGCCGACCTGCTCGCCGCCCCGCGGCAGCCGTACACCCGCGCCCTGGTCGGCGCCGCGCTCACCCTGGACACCGTCCCGGGCTCCGTCCTCCCGACCGTCGACGATCCGTCACCCGCCCCGGCCCGTACGGCCCCCAGAGCCGTCGAGGTGCGTCCCGACACCTCCTGGCTGGTCGAGGCCGAGGACCTCGCCGTGCACTTCCCCGGCCGGCGCCGCCACCCCTTCCGCGCGCCCGAACCCCTCCGCGCCGTCGAGGGCCTGGGCCTGCGGATCGCCCCCGGCGAGACCCTCGGCCTGGTCGGCGAGTCCGGCTCCGGCAAGTCCACCACCTCCCGGGTGCTGGCCGGCCTCCAACGCCCCACCGGCGGCGTGCTCCGCTACGACGGCCAGGACGCCACCCGCCCCGACCGCGCCCTGCGCCGCCGCCTGGCCCGCGAGGTCCAACTGGTCTTCCAGGACCCGTACGCCTCCCTCAACCCCCGCCGCACGGTCGCCCAGACCCTGGACACCCCGCTGCGCCTGCACACCACCCTCACCGCCCCCGAACGCCGCGAACGCTCCGCCGAACTCCTCGAACAGGTCGGCCTCCCCGCCGCCCACCTCGACCGCCACCCGCACGAGTTCTCCGGCGGCCAGCGCCAACGCATCGGCATCGCCCGGGCCCTGGCCCCCGGCCCGCGCCTGATCATCGCCGACGAACCCGTCTCCGCCCTCGACGTCTCCGTCCAGGCCCAGGTCCTCAACCTCCTCGCCGAACTCCGCGACCGCCTCGGCGTCGCCTTCCTCTTCGTCTCCCACGACCTCGCCGTGGTCCGCCACTTCTGCGACCGCATCGCCGTCATGCACCACGGCCGCCTGGTCGAACAGTCCCCCCGCGACCACCTCTTCGCAGCCCCCCACACCGACTACACCCGCTCCCTCCTGGCGGCGGCCCACTGAGACGAGACGGAGCGTCTTGCCAAGTGCGCGGACAAGGTCTAAAGTTCTGCAAGACGAGACGAACCGTCTCGCTCGAAAGCCGAACGAAGGACCACGCTTGCGCACTGCCGCTGCCGCCGATACCCGCATCACCCTGTCCGAGGTCACCAAGCACTACGGTGACCGCCTCGTCCTCGACCGCGTCACCTGCACCGTCCGGCCCGGCGAACGGATCGGCCTGGTGGGGGAGAACGGCGCGGGCAAGTCCACCCTGCTCCGGCTGCTGGCCGGGCTGGAGCAGCCCGACAACGGCACCGTCCGGGTCGACGCCCCCGGCGGCGTCGGCCACCTCGCGCAGACCCTCGACCTGCCGCCGACCGCGACCGTCGGCCGGGCCGTCGACCTGGCCCTGGCCGGGCTGCGCGCCCTCGAAGCCGACATCCGGCTGGCCGAACTGACCCTCCCTCAGGACGGCCCCGAGGGCCTGGCCCGCTACGGCGAACTGCTCACCGCCTGGGAGGCCCGGGGCGGCCCGGACGCCGACCGGGCCGTGGCCACCGTGCTGCGCCGCCTCGGCGAGCGCACCCCGCTCGACCCGCGCCGCCCGCTCGGCACCCTCTCCGGCGGCCAGCGTTCGCGGCTGGCCCTGGCGGGAGTGCTGGCCGGCGCGCCGGAGCTGCTGCTGCTCGACGAGCCGACCAACGACCTCGACGACGAGGCCGTGGCCTGGCTGGAGGAGCGGCTGCGCGCCCACCCCGGCACGGTGGTCGCCGCCACCCACGACCGCGCCTTCCTGGAACGGATCACCGACACCGTGCTGGAGGTGGACGAGGCCCGCCACACCCTCCACCGGCACGGCCACGGCTACCGGGGCTACCTGGCGGCCAAGGCGGCGGCCCGGGCCCGCTGGGCGCACGACCACCGGGAGTGGAAGGCCGAACTGGCCCGCCACACCGCCCTGGCGGAGAGCAGCGCCCTCCGGCTGGCGGCCGTCCCGCGCAAGGCCCCCGCCGCGTTCAGCGGGGCGGGCGCCTTCCGCGCCCGGTCCCGGGCGCACGGCGCGATGAGCCGGGTCCGCAACGCCCGCGAGCAGCTCCACCGGCTCACCGAACGGCCGGTGCCGCCGCCCCCGGTCCCGCTGCGGTTCGCCGCCCGGGCGGCCGACGGCGGCACACCGGGGCCGGTCGAACTGACGGGCGTCCGGGTCGAGGGGCGGCTCGCACTGGACCTGCTCCGCCTGGAGCCCGGCGCCCGGCTGGTCGTCACGGGGCCGAACGGCGCCGGCAAGTCCACCCTGCTCCAGGTCCTGGCCGGGGAACTGACACCCGGTCAGGGCACCGTCCGCCGCCCGGCCCGGGCCGGCCTGCTCCGCCAGTACGCGGGGCCGGTCACCGACGACCGCACCGTGCTGGCCGCCTACGCGGCCGGCCGCCCCGGCGAACCCGCCGACCACGCCGAGCGGTTGCTGACCCTCGGACTGTTCCGCCCGGCGGACCTGGCCACCCCGGTCCGCCACCTCTCGGTCGGCAACCGCCGCCGCCTGGAACTGGCCCGGCTGCTCACCACCCCCACCGACCTGCTCCTGCTCGACGAGCCCACCAACCACCTGGCCCCGGCCCTGGTGGAGGACCTGGAGGAAGCCCTGACCCACTACCCCGGCACCCTGGTCGTCGTCACCCACGACCGCCGCCTGCGCCGCACCCTGCGGGGCGAGCGGCTCCACCTGCGGGCGGAGGCGGCCGAGAGCTGACAGCGGGGACGGGCCCGCCGGGGGACGACCGGACGACGAAGGGTGTCGACGCTCCGCTTCAGAGCCGACCGGGTGTCAGCCATGGCCATGGCCGGGCCCGGCGGTCCCCTGCGCGGTGCTGCCGTCCCGCCCCGGGCCGCGCAGCCGACCGGGTGCCGGCTGCCGCGGCGTCAGCTCCCGCTGGGCGTCGCGGTGGGGGAGAAGGCCGACGGCGGGGCGCCGGCCGCGGCCGGGGCGGGGCCGGTGGGGGTGCCGGTGACGCCGGAGCCGGGCCAGGACTCCTCCAACTGCCCGTCGCCGCGCACCGTGTAACGGGTGGTCGAACCGGCCCCCGTCGCGGAGACCCGTTCCTCCCGGACCAGGGCGCCCGGCTCGACCCGCCAGGTGGCGGCGGCCTGCGGGTCGGCCACCGAGGTGCGGGCGGCGAGCAGGACGGGGGTGTCCGCGCTGAAGCCGTACAGCTGGACCAGGTCGGCGGGGGCGGAGCCCTCCGCCCGGCGCAGCACCACCAGCGCGGCCGGGGCCCCGTGGTAGCGGGCCGGGACGACGGCGCTGAGCGAGACCTGCGGTCCGCCCCCGTCGGCCGAACGGCCGTCCCGCAGGCGGATCGCCGCCCCGCCGGACGGGTCGGCGTAGCTGCGGTTGGCCCAGTCCACGGCGGGCAGTGCGCCGCCCGCGGGGGTGAGCCCGGCGTCGCCGGAGGGGCCCTTGGCCACCGCCGCGAACGGCGCGGAGGGCTGCACCCCGTCGATGGAGACGGAGACCGGCGTGCCGGAGGAACCGGCCGGAGAGACCGCGGAGTGCGGCGGGCGCAGGCCCTGGTCGGAGCGGTTCTCGCAGCCCTGCGCGGCGGCGATGGCCAGCGCCACCCCGAGGGTGACGGTCACGAAGACCACCAGCCGCTGCCGCATCAGCCGCCGCCGGGCCTCCCCGGGGCCGCCGGGGCGGCCGGGCACGGGCGTGTGCTGGCGGTCGCGCCGGGGTTGGCCGGAGCGCGGACCGGGCGGGACCGGGCGGCCGCCGGGCGGCGTGGTCCGCTCCCGGGCCGCGACGGGCCTGCCACCGGTGGGACGCCCGCCCGTGTGCTCGCCCTGCCGTACGGCGGTGCGATCGCCGGGGTGCGCGCCGGGGTGAGCGCCGGCACCGGTGCCCGCGCGCTCGGCCTGACGCTCCCTCAGGGCCTCGGCCGTGACGCCCGGCGGCATCGGCACGGTGGCGGGCTGGTGCACCCCGGGCTGGTACGCGGCGGGCCGCGGCGGGGCCGCCGGCCGCTGCGGGGCGGGGGCCCGTCCGGGCGGGGGAGCGGCGGCGGCCCGGCGGCCGGTGGCGGCGCCCCGGGCGGCCAGCTCGGTGAGCCGCTCGTGCAGTGCGGCGGCACCGGGCCGCTCGGCCGGCTCCTTGGCCAGGCAGGCCCGCACCAGCGGCGCCAACTGCGGTGGCACGCCGGTGAGGTCGGGCTCCTCGTGGACCACCCGGTAGAGCATCACCTCGGAGGAGGCCCCGGAGCCGAACGGCGAGTCCCCGGTGAGCGCGTAGGCCAGCGTGGCGCCGAAGGCGAACACGTCGGTGGCCGGCGTCACGGCCACGCCGCGGACCTGCTCGGGCGCCAGGAAGCCGGGGGAGCCGACGGCGGTGCCGACGTGGGTGAGCGTGGAGGCGCCGCGCGACCATGCGATGCCGAAGTCGATGATCCGGGGGCCCTTGGGCGAGAGCAGGATGTTGGAGGGCTTGAGGTCGCGGTGCACCACCCCGGCCTCGTGCACCTTCACCAGCCCGTCGGCCAGCGCGGCCCCGATCCGGGCCACCTCCGGCCACGGCAGCGGCCCCTCCTCGCCCACCCGCTTGTAGAGCGAGGGCCCGGGCACGTACGCGGTCGCCAGCCAGGGCCGGTCCGCCTCGATGTCCGAGCCGACCACCCGGGCCGTGCAGGTGCCGCGGATCTTCGAGGCGGCCGCGATCTCCCGGGCGAACCGGGTGCGGAACTCGGCGTCCTCGGCCAGCTCGGCGCGGATCAGCTTGAGCGCGACCCGCTGCCCCTTGCGGTCCGAACCGAGGTAGACCACGCCCATCCCGCCGGCCCCCAGCCGACGGTGCAGGCGGTACGGGCCGACGATGCGGGGGTCCTCACGCCTCAGCCGCATCATCGCCATCGTCAGTTCTTCCCGTCAGTCCGGTGGTTGAGAGCCCGTCGGATGGGGCACCGTCAGAATCCTGTTCCGGCACAGCTTACGGACTCCGCGCTGCGGTGTGCTGATACGCAACACCACCGGGCCGGTCGGATTGTCCGATCTCCCCCGGACGCCCTCCTCAGGGGCGCCTCTCAGGGTTCCCCCGGGGTTCGGCTCCCCCGGTTCTCCGCCTCCAGTAGTACCTGAGGGGGAGGGGCGTCATCCTCCGGGAGGCCCATCGAACGGTACGCGGGCATGACGTCCCCGTCGGTGCCGCGCCATACCTTTGAGTCAGCGGTGGGCGGCCCGGCTCGTCCCCCGAGGTGAACCGCCCACCGCGACCGACAGACCAGCACACCGACCGATCGAACGCAGAAGGCAGGAGCACCCACCATGGCCGTCCAGCTCAACGAGGCGGGCCGTCGTCGCCTCGGGCTCCGCCCGGCTTCCGCCCGCTCCTCCGAGCAGGCCACCCGGCACCCGCTGGTGGCCGTGGCCATGGTGCTCCCCGTCGCGGTCGCCCTGCTGGTGCTCTTCGGCGGCTGGGACCAACTGGCGACCCAGACCAGGGCCGTCGCCGAACTGATCGGGCGCTGACCTTCTGGGGAGAGGGCAGCGCCACAGCCGGAGCACGCACGGCCGGGGCACGCGGACGGGCGGGCGGGCAGTGCGGACAACGACTCCGGCGCACGGAGCAGGGGCCGGGTACGAGCCGTCGGTGAGGGCGGCACGTACCCGGCCCCTGCCGCACCCGCCCTGACGGGCCGTCAACTCCCGGCAACGCGAAGGGCCGTGATCCTGTCCGGATCACGGCCCTCGGCTGTGTGGTGCGCGATACTGGGATTGAACCAGTGACCCCTACCGTGTCAAGGTAGTGCTCTCCCGCTGAGCTAATCGCGCCTGGTGAGGCGGTACTACGGGTACTGCGAGTGCGCGATACTGGGATTGAACCAGTGACCCCTACCGTGTCAAGGTAGTGCTCTCCCGCTGAGCTAATCGCGCCTGATGAGGCGGTACTACGGGTGATCCCGAGGGACCGACGTGCGCGATACTGGGATTGAACCAGTGACCCCTACCGTGTCAAGGTAGTGCTCTCCCGCTGAGCTAATCGCGCCTGGTGAGGCGGTACTGCAGGTACTGCGAGTGCGCGATACTGGGATTGAACCAGTGACCCCTACCGTGTCAAGGTAGTGCTCTCCCGCTGAGCTAATCGCGCGGGGAGGGCCCCTGGCGAACCAGGGGCACCTCATGGAGGTGGAGACGGGATTTGAACCCGTGTACACGGCTTTGCAGGCCGTTGCCTCGCCTCTCGGCCACTCCACCAGGCAACCGCGGAGAACGATCTTACCCTGTTCTCCGTCGAGCGGACGACGAGATTCGAACTCGCGACCCTCACCTTGGCAAGGTGATGCTCTACCAACTGAGCCACGTCCGCCTGTCCTCGGGGCCCTTCACCGCTTTCCTGCGGCTCCGTTTCCCGGCGACGTGTTGAACTTTAGCGGATTCCTGGGCCAGCTCAAATTCCGTTCCCGCAGCGTGCCGACGGGGTGCCCTCCGAGGCCCCTCCGAGCTGGCACCTCGTCAGGTCCCCGGGCCCGCCGCCGGGCCCTCGCGACCCGACGCCGGGCACCCCCGCCGACCTACACTTCGAAGCACCCCCGCACCACCCTCACCGCGCAGGAGCACCGTGTCCGGCCGCACCACCCCCCGCACCAGCCCGACCCCCATGGCGAGGTTCGCCGGCCGGCTGGCGACCGGCCTGCGCGACGTCACCTCCGACCCGGCCGCCCTCGAGGGCGAGGGGTACTGGGCGGTGGCGTACGACTTCGAGGGGCGCCTCACCTGCGCCCGCTTCGACTCCGTCCGCCCCGACCCGGCCCCGCCGCGCACCGAGGGGTGGCTCGGGCCCGACCCCGGGAGCTGGCACAGCTCGCTCGACCGGGACGCCTACACCGCGGGCGTGCGCCGCATCCGCGAACACATCGCGGCCGGCGAGGTCTACCAGGCCAACCTCTGCCGGGTGATGACCGCGCCGCTGCCCGATCCGGAGCGCAGCGACATCGACGCGCTCACCGGACTGCTCGCGCACGGCAACCCCGCCCCCCATGCCGGAACGATCCGCCTGCCCGCGCACGGGGTCGAGATCGCCACCGCCTCGCCCGAGCTCTACCTGCGCCGCCGGGGCCGCACCGTCTCCTCCGGGCCGATCAAGGGCACCGGCCGCACCGAGCACGACCTGCTGGAGAAGGACCACGCCGAGAACGTGATGATCGTGGACCTGGTCCGCAACGACCTCGGCCGGGTCTGCGCCACCGGCAGCGTCACCGTGCCCGACCTCTGCGTGGTGGAGAAGCACCCCGGCCTGGTGCACCTGGTCTCCACCGTGGAGGGCGAGCTGCGCGAAGGGGCCGGCTGGGCCGAGCTGTTCGGGGCCACCTTCCCGCCCGGCTCGGTCACCGGCGCTCCCAAGAGCAGCGCGCTGCGGATCATCGAGGCCCTGGAGACCGCCCCGCGCGGCCCCTACTGCGGCGCCGTCGGCTGGGTGGACGCCGACCGGGGCGAGGCCGAACTCGCCGTCGGCATCCGGACGTTCTGGATCGACCGGAGCGAGGCGGACCGCCCGGTGCTGCACTTCGGCACCGGCGCCGGCATCACCTGGGGCTCCGATCCGGAGCGGGAGTGGGACGAGACCGAGCTCAAGGCGGCCCGCCTGGTCGCGATAGCCTCGGGCACCGAGTAGCCGGCCCCTAGGAGCGACACCTGATGATCTGGGTCAACGACCGCCTGGTCGACGAGAACAGCGCCACCGTCTCCGTGCTCGACCACGGGCTGACCGTCGGCGACGGCGTCTTCGAGACCGCCAAGGCGGTGGACGGGAAGGTCTTCGCCCTCACCCGCCACCTCGACCGGCTCAGCCGCTCCGCCGAGGGCCTCGGCCTGCCCGCCCCCGACCACGCCGTGGTCCGCGAGGGCGTGCGCGAGGTGCTGGCCGCCAACCCGATGGAGCTCGGCCGGCTGCGGATCACCTACACCGGCGGCCTGGCCCCGCTGGGCTCCGAGCGCGGCGACGCCCCGCCCACCCTGGTGATCGCGATCGGCACCGCCAAGCCCCGCCCCGACACCACCGCGGTGAAGACCGTCCCGTGGCGGCGCAACGAGCACGGCGCGCTCACCGGCCTGAAGACCACCTCCTACGGCGAGAACGTGGTCGCCCTGGCCGCCGCCCACCGGGCCGGGGCCTCCGAGGCGATCTTCGCCAACACCGCCGGGCGGCTCTGCGAGGGCACCGGCTCCAACATCTTCGTGGTGCTCGGCGGCCGGCTGCTCACCCCGCCGCTCGCCTCCGGCTGCCTGGCCGGCATCACCCGGCAGCTGGTCATCGACTGGACCGGCGCCGAGGAGGCCGACCTCCCCTTCGAGGTGCTGGCCGAGGCCGAGGAGGCCTTCCTCACCTCCACCCTGCGCGACGTGCAGGCCATCGCCCGGATCGACGACCGGGAGCTGGGCGCCCCGGGCCCCGTCACCCTGAAGGCGATGCGCCAGTTCGCCGAGCGCGCCGCGGACGACCTCGACCCGTGATTCCCCGGGACGGATCAGCCGGGCCGGGACGGGGAATGGACACCCCATGACCACCACCCTGCGCCCCGAGAGCCCCGAGGAACTCCGTCCGGACGGCGGCCGCACCCGGCGCTGGCTGATCTGCGTGAACGGCCGCCCGGTCGGTTCGCTGCGTACCACGGCCACCCCCTACGGCGAGCAACGCTGGGGCACCGTCTCGGAGTTGGAGGTCACCGAGGGCCTGCGCCGGGGCCGTGCCACGGTCGGCTCGCTGGCCGCCGAGGAGGTGCTGCGGGGCTGGGGGTGCAGCCGGGTGGACGTCACCGTCCCGGCGGGGAACGAGGCCGCCCTCGGGCTGGCCCGGCTGCTCGGGTACAGCGAGCGGATGCGGAACATGGCCAAGCACCTCGGCCGCGCCCCCGGGCTCCCGGCGGGCCTGACGGTCCGTCCGATCGGCCCGGACCGCTTCGAGGACTGGCTGGCCCGGGCCAAGGAGGGCTACGTCAGCCACCTCACCGGCTCCGGCCTGGCCGAGCAGGAGGCCAGGGAGAAGGCCGACGCCGACCACCGGCAGCTGCTCCTCCAGGGCCACGCCACCCCCGGCACGGCCCTGCGCGAACTGGTGGACGCGCAGGGCACCGTGCTGGGCACGCTCTGGCTGACGCTGCGTCAGAGCGCCCTGCCGGACGGGTCCCCGCTGGCCTGGGTGATGACGGTGGAGGTCGCCGAGGAGCACCGGGGCGAGGGCCACGGCCGCACCCTGATGCGGCTCGCCGAGCGGGAGTGCCTGGCCGCCGGGGTGGCCGACCTGGGGCTCAACGTGTTCAGCTCCAACACGGTGGCCATCCGGCTCTACGAGTCGCTGGGCTACCGGCTGACCCGCCGGGTGCTCGGCAAGACGCTGCTCTGAGCGGCCGCCGGGTCAGGAGGCCTTCGCGGCGTCCAGGATCCCGACGATCCGCTCGCGCAGCCCGTCCTGGCTCTTGCCGCCGTCCAGGCGCTGACCGGCGATCAGGTAGGTCGGGACGCCGGTGATGCCGATCGCCTTGCCCTCGGCCTGGTCGGCGTCGACCACCAGGGTGTGCCGGCCGTCGATCAGCGCGACGTCCATCTCCTCGGCGTCCAGCCCGAGCTCACCGGCCAGCGCCACCAGGAACTCCTCGCCGTTCTTGGCCTTGGCGAGGTCGTCGCAGCGCTGCAGCAGCGCCTCGGTGAACTCCCACCCCCGGCCCTGGGCGAAGGCCTCCTCGGCGGCCTGGGCGGCGGCGTAGGCGTGCTTGTTCTTCTCCAGCGGGAAGTGCCGGAGCTCGACGGCGAGGGCCTCGCCGTAACTCTCGCGCAGGGAGTGGAGGTCGGTCAGGGCGGTGCGGCAGTCGGGGCACTGGAGGTCGGCCCAGAACTCGAGCCGCGGGAGGGGAGCATCGGTCATGGGGCCAAGTCTTCCACCCCTCCCCGCCTCAGCCCGCCGGGACCGCCTCGGCGGAGCGCTGGCGGGCGCGGTAGGCGGCGACGTGGAGGCGGTTGCCGCAGGTGCGGCTGTCGCAGTAGCGGCGGGAGCGGTTGCGGGAGAGGTCGACGAAGACCCGGGCGCAGTCCGGCGCCTCGCAGCGGCGCAGCCGCTCCCGCTCGCCGGCCATCACGATGAAGGCCAGCGCCATGCCGAGCTCGGCCGCCAGGTGGTCGCCGATCGCGGCGTGCGGGGCGAAGTAGTGGATGTGCCAGCCGTGGTGGTCGTGGTTGACCAGCCGGGGCGTGGTGCCGGCGGCCGCGACCACCGCGTTGACCAGCTCGGCGGCCTCGTCGGTGGAGCCGGCCGAGAACACCTCGCGCAGCCGGCCGCGGAGCCGCCGCACGGCGTCGAGGTCGTCCTGGGTGAGCGAGTCCACCTCGCTGATCTCCCGGCGGGCCACGAAGGAGTGCAGCGCCGCCAGGTCCGGGAGCTGTTCGCTGCCGCAGGCGTCGGGGGAGGTGTTGAGCAGCTCGACCAGAATGCCCAGCGCGCATTCGGTGTCATGGGTGATCAGCACGTGAGGCTCCTCGCGCGGCGGGGGCTTCGTGGGCCCCGCGTCGGTCGTTCCCGCGACTCTACCGGCACGGGCCGTCACCACGAGCCGTACCCGGAAAGGGCGAGGGCCCCGGCGCGCTCCGGTGGGAGCGCGCCGGGGCCCGGCCCTGACGGCCGCCGCTGCGCGGCGGAGAGTGCGACCGTGCCCCCGAGTAGGACGGACGCGGTGGCGGGACGTACCCGTGCCGGAGCGGTCAGCTCTCGGCGAGGATGTGGGACAGCTCCCGGTCGAGGTCGAAGTGACGGTGTTCGGTGCCGGGTGGCACGGCGGCATCGGTGCGCTTGAGGAAGGACTCGAGCGCTCGGGCCGGGGCTTCCAGCAGGGCTTCTCCTTCCGGAGAACTCAGGGCGATGCAGACCACCCCCTGACCGTGGCTCCGCGAGGGCCACACCCGGACGTCTCCGGTACCTGTGGGTCGGTGCAGCCCCTCCGCGAGGAGGTCGCGGGCGAACACCCACTCCACGGTCTCGTCGGCACCCGTGTGGAAGGTCGCGTGCACGGCATAGGGGTCGGCAGTGTCGTAGCGCAGGCCCGCGGGGACGGGCAGTGACGACTCGCTGGACACGATGAGGCGCAGGTGCAGCTCGCAGCTGACCGTGGTGTTCATAAGCGCCAGGGCCTTTCGCTCAGTGTGCGCTCGGGGAATCGCACGTCGGCGAACGGACCATCCCACCTGAAAGCCCGGTGTAAACCCGTCTGTCCCGATTCCGGTCCGACTCGTACCCCTTCCGGCGCATTGCAGAATCGCTACGGAGCCCTCCTGGCCCGGGAACCGGGCGGCCGCTCCGGTAGTTTTCGCGGCATGGCTGTACGAAACGACAATCCGGAGCCCGAGGGCTCCCAGGCCGGCCCGGCGGCCGACGAGGGCCTCGGCTCCAAGGCACCGCACTTCATCCGGCGTTCCCGGCCGCTCCACCTCAGCTGGCAGGTGGCGGTCTTCCTGGTCGGCCTCGCGGTGGTGCTGCTCGGCATCGCGATGCTGCCGCTGCCCGGTCCGGGCTGGGTGGTCATCTTCCTGGGCATGGGCATCTGGGCGACCGAGTTCGTCTGGGCCCAGCTGGTGCTGCGGTGGACCAAGCGCAAGGTCACCGAGGCGGCGCAGAAGGCGCTGGACCCCAAGGTCCGCCGCCGCAACATCATCCTGACGAGCATCGGCCTGGTGATCATCGCCGGGCTGGGCGGCTGGTACCTGTGGAAGTACGGGTTGGTCATGCCGTGGAAGATCAACGCCTGACCGGGGCGCCGTCCGCGGGGGGAGCGGGGGAGCGCGGAGGGGTGTTCGGAGCACCCCTCCGGATGCGGTAATGTTTTCCCTGCACCCGGGCGATTAGCTCAGCGGGAGAGCACTTCGTTCACACCGAAGGGGTCACTGGTTCGATCCCAGTATCGCCCACCGGAATGCGGGAAGACCCCGGCCAATTAATTGGCCGGGGTCTTCTGTCGTTTCCGGAGGAGTTCCGTCCCGTCGAGCTGATGTCGAGCTGATTCCGCGTCAGGGTCCGTGGCCGGTACGGGAACTGGGGGACCGTCGGGAGGGGCCGTGCGGAAGGGAATTGGCCAGGGGCGCCCGCGGGGTGCTACTGTTCATCTCGTTGCCCGGGCGATTAGCTCAGCGGGAGAGCACTTCGTTCACACCGAAGGGGTCACTGGTTCGATCCCAGTATCGCCCACCGAGTAACACGCAGGCCCTGACCGGTAGTTCGGTCGGGGCCTGCGGCGTTTCCCGGGACGGTCAGGCGGCGACGCCGCAGTCGTGCTCGGGGTAGGGCCGGCCGCCGCAGGCGCAGCGGGCCGGGCGCAGCGGCCAGGAGAAGTCGACCTGCTCCGGGGAGCCGGAGCGGTCGAACCAGTGCTGCAGGCCCCGGGCCTGGGCGGCGTGCCAGACCGCCTGGCGCAGGTGCAGCTCGGCCGGGGTGAGCGAGCCGAGCGGGACCCGGAAGCGCAGGCCCAGGGCGCGGGTCAGTTCCAGGGCGGCGGTGGCGTCGGCCGCCGCGTCGTGGGCGCCGGTCAGGGTGACCCCGTAGTGCGCGCACAGGTCGGTGAGGGTGCGCCGGCCCTTGCGGTAGCGGTCGGCGTACTTGTCCATCACCCGCGGGTCCAGCACCAGCAGTTCGTTCCCGCCCAGGCTGTCGGCGAGCGTGCTGGCCCGGTGCCGGCGCAGCTCGCGGTCGAGCAGGGTGAGGTCGTAGGGCGCGTTCATCACCACCAAGGGCACGTGGCGGTGGGCCTGTTCGGCCAGCGCGCGGGCGATCTCGGCGACCACCACCCGGGGCGGGCGGCCGAAGTCGCGGGCCCGCTGGTCGGTGATGCCGTGCACGGCCTGTGCGCCCTCGGGGATGGGCACCCCCGGGTCGGCCAGCCAGGAGAGCGTCCGGACGGGTGTGCCGGGCGCGGTCTGGAGCACCAGCGCCGCCGAGACGATGCGGTCGGTCTCGACGTCCACGCCGGTGGTCTCGGTGTCGAAAGAGGCGAGCGGGCCCTGGTACCAGGGCTGGGTGTGCGGCATGACGAGCCCCCGATCCCCACCTGGCGGCGCCCGGCGCGCCACCGAGGACCAGTGGCGCGCCGGGCACGGCCGCGTTCTGCCCAGGTGATACCGCAGTTGACGCCCCCTCAATCCAGCGACGGGCGCACACCTGTCCGGCAAGGAGGTGCGGGTGCGCGGCGCGGCTCGTGATCTCGGTACCATCGGACTCGCGCAGCAGGGTGCTGCGGTACCCAGAGGTCAGGAGAGACCGGTGACCGACGTCCGGATCATCATCAACCGCGAACCCGATCGGGAAGAGCGCGTGGTGACCACGGGCACCACGGCCGCCGAGCTCTTCGCCGACGACCGCGCCGTGATCGCCGCCCGGGTCGCCGGTGCGCTCAAGGACCTGGCCTACCAGGTCCAGGACGGCGACGAGGTCGAGCCCGTCGTCATCTCCAGCCCGGACGGCCTGGACATCCTGCGCCACTCCACCGCGCACGTGATGGCGCAGGCCGTGCAGCAGCTCTTCCCGGAGGCCAAGCTCGGCATCGGCCCGCCGGTCAAGGACGGCTTCTACTACGACTTCGACGTCGAGAAGCCGTTCCACCCCGATGACCTCAAGGCCATCGAGAAGAAGATGCAGGAGATCATCAAGCGCGGGCAGAAGTTCTCCCGCCGCGTGGTCACCGACGAGGCCGCCACCGAGGAGCTGGCCGCCGAGCCGTACAAGCTCGAGCTGATCGGCCTCAAGGGCTCCGCCGCCACCGCCGGCGAGGGCGCCTCGGTCGAGGTGGGCGGCGGCGAGCTGACCATCTACGACAACCTGGACGCCAAGACCGGCGACCTGTGCTGGGGCGACCTCTGCCGCGGCCCGCACCTGCCGAGCACCCGGCACATCCCGGCGTTCAAGCTGATGCGCAACGCGGCCGCCTACTGGCGCGGCAGCGAGAAGAACCCGATGCTGCAGCGCATCTACGGCACCGCCTGGCCGACCAAGGACGAGCTCAAGGCCCACCTCGACTTCCTCGAGGAGGCCGCCAAGCGCGACCACCGCAAGCTCGGCGCCGAGCTCGACCTGTTCTCCATCCCGGAGGAGATCGGCTCCGGCCTGGCCGTCTTCCACCCCAAGGGCGGCATCATGCGCCGGGTCATGGAGGACTACTCGCGCAAGCGCCACGAGGAGGCGGACTACGAGTTCGTCTACTCCCCGCACGCCACCAAGGGCACGCTCTTCGAGCTCTCCGGTCACCTCGACTGGTACGCGGACGGGATGTACCCGCCCATGAAGCTCGACGGCGACATCGACTACTACCTGAAGCCGATGAACTGCCCGATGCACAACCTGATCTACCGCTCGCGCGGCCGCTCCTACCGTGAACTGCCGCTGCGGCTCTTCGAGTTCGGCACCGTCTACCGGTACGAGAAGTCCGGCGTGGTGCACGGCCTGACCCGGGCCCGCGGCTTCACCCAGGACGACGCGCACATCTACTGCACCCGCGAGCAGATGGCGGACGAGCTGGACTCGCTGCTGACCTTCGTGCTCGACCTGCTGCGCGACTACGGGCTGAACGACTTCTACCTGGAGCTGTCCACCAAGGACCCGGAGAAGTTCATCGGTTCGGACGAGGACTGGGAGGAGGCCACCGAGACCCTGCGGGCCGCCGCCGAGAAGCAGGGCCTGGAGCTCGTCCTCGACCCGGCCGGTGCCGCCTTCTACGGCCCGAAGATCTCGGTGCAGGCCCGGGACGCGATCGGCCGCACCTGGCAGATGTCCACCATCCAGGTCGACTTCCAGCTGCCGCAGCGGTTCGAGCTGGAGTTCCAGGGCTCGGACGGCAACCGCCAGCGTCCGGTCATGATCCACCGTGCGCTGTTCGGCTCGATCGAGCGCTTCTTCGCGGTGCTGCTGGAGCACTACGCCGGCGCCATGCCGCCGTGGCTGGCCCCGGTCACCGTGGTCGGCATCCCGATCACCGACGAGCACATCCCGTACCTGCGCGAGGTGGCCGCCGAGCTGAAGAAGCAGGGCATCCGGGTCGAGGTGGACGCCTCGGACGACCGGATGCAGAAGAAGATCCGCACCGCCCAGAAGTCCAAGGTCCCGTTCATGCTGATCGCGGGCAACGACGACGTCGAGGCCGGCGCGGTCTCCTTCCGCTACCGCAACGGCGAGCAGAAGAACGGTGTCCCGGTGGCCGAGGCGGTGGCCGAGATCGTCGAGGCGGTCCGCAGCCGGGTCCAGGTCTGACGGTTCGTACGCTCCGGGGCGGTCTCTCTTCGAGAGAGTCCGCCCCGGACTGCTTTCCCCGGGCGCCCTGGCGAATATGCTGATCAGCATGACGAGTGAGCCGGAACTGCAGCGGGGTGTGGGCGAACCGGATGGATTCCGGCGCCTGTGGACGCCTCATCGGATGGCGTACATCCAGGGAGAGAACAAGCCCACCGGGCCCGCACCGGACGACGGTTGTCCGTTCTGCTCGATCCCCTCGCTCAGCGACGAGGACGGGCTGGTGATCGCCCGGGGCAGCGCGGTCTTCGCGGTGCTCAACCTGTACCCGTACAACGGCGGGCACCTGATGGTGGTGCCGTACCGGCACGTGGCGGACTACACCGACCTGGACGCGGAGGAGACGGCCGAGCTGGCCGACTACACCAAGCGCGCCATGACGGCCCTGCGCACCGCCTCGGGGGCGCACGGCTTCAACATCGGGATGAACCAGGGAGCCGCGGCCGGCGCCGGGATCGCCGCCCACCTGCACCAGCACGTGGTGCCGCGCTGGGGCGGGGACACCAACTTCATGCCGGTGGTGGGGCACACCAAGGTGCTGCCCCAACTGCTCGCCGACACCCGGAAGATGCTCGCCGAGGTGTGGCCGCAGGGCTGAGCAGATGACGGAGGGGCCGTACCCGGTGCACCGGGTACGGCCCCTCCGTCGTTCACTCAGCCCGCGTCGTAGCGGTCGGCCTTGAACGGGCGGCTGCCCTGCAGTTCGGACTTGAGGATGCCGCCGCGGTTGGCGAGACGGCTGGAGTCCACGTCGTGCTCGTCCAGGAACTCGACGGTGGCGGCCAGCACCGCGTTCACCACGGGGGCGGCGCTGAAGATCGCGTCGTCCGCCTTGAACCGGCTGGTCCAGGGCGACTCGGCCCAGGAGCCGCGGAGCGAGAACGGCTCCGGCAGGCCGATGCCGCCGCCGAGCCAGGCCAGCAGGGCGGGGATCTTCACGAACGGGGCGCGGACCGCCTGCCGGACCACCTCGTCGTTGTCGACCAGCGGGTCGATGACGGTGCGCTCCTCCCAGAACTTGCCGGTCTTGGCGACCTTGCGCTCCTTGGCCTTCGGCTTGGCGCCGAACAGCCCGTTGAGCGGGCCGAGCGTGTGGCCGGAGACCGAGACCCGCAGGGTGTTGCTCATCACCGTCACACCGATGACCACGGTGGTGACCAACTGCCCCTTGTGGAGCACCAGTTGGACGATGGTGCGGTGGCGGCTGTCGGTGCCGAGGCTCTGCCGGTTGGCGATCGTCTGGAGCGCGAAGTCACGCATCCGGTAGCCGTCCATGTCCGGCCCGGAGGGGCGGCCGATCTCGTCGGCGCCCTCGGGCACGTCCACCACCAGCCACTGCTGCACCGCCATGTGCGGCATGGCGCCGCCGCCGACCTCGCTCTGGGTCAGGCCGCCCAGCCGGGCGCTGATCTTCCGGCTGAGGTCCCAGGGGTGGAAGGCGCGGAAGTCCGGCTGGCCCTCCAGCGGGCGCAGCTCCTCGACCACCTGCCAGTCGCCCCACCGCATGCCCGCGCCCAGGATGCCCTTGCCGCCGGCGTAGTGGTGGACGTTGGTCTCCTGCTCCACCGTCAGCCGCTCCAGCGAGGCGCGCAGGTCGGTGGCCTTCTTGTCCAGGTCGTCCCGCGGCACCGCCTTGGGCACGGTGGCGGCCAGCGCACTGCCCTCCACCAGGCCGCCCCAGCGGTTGCGCAGCTCGATCGTGGAGCGCAGCACCAGGCGCTTGGCCAGGTACCAGCCGAGCACCGGGGCCAGCATCACCACCCGGAAGTACAGCGAGAACGGGCCGCCCACCGGCGGGCGCAGCGCGAGCAGCAGGGCGAGGCCTGCCGCGGCCAGCACCAGCAGGGCGTTGTAGACGCCCAGGCGGTTGGCCGGGCTGTTGCGCTTGAGCCAGTCCCGGCCGTAGAAGACCGCGAGCCAGATCAGGGTGCCCGGCAGGAAGAGCACACCGGTGAGCAGGGTGATCACCAGCAGTTGGCGGTCGCGGGCGTCGCGCAGCTCCTCGGCGGCCAGGCAGTGCTCGACCACCATCCGGGTGTCGGTGCCGAAGGACGGCACCAGCGGGTTCCGCCCGGCGCCGAGCGTACGGGCGATCACGGCCTTGGCGTACGCCTCGCCGACGCTGGGCCGGAACAGGCGGTTCTTGCCCCCCTTGACGGAGACTCCGGCCAGCTTCTCCAGCTCGGTGACGTCACCGTCCCGGTAGGCCACCGAGGAGAGCAGCTGGGTGACCGCGGTCTGTGGTCCGACGTCCGTACGGGGTATCTGCGCGCCCGGGGTCATGTCCAGCTTGGTCACGGCGGCCTCCCCTCCTCCCCTTGTCAGCGGCAGGTTACCGTGCGACCGGCACCCCGCGTGCTTGATCGTCTGAACCGCCGTCACTTCCCGTCGTGCGGACGGGGCGTGGAGTGATCGTGCCCAGTTTCGAGCGGCGCCGATCCTCCGGGGGCGGGATGGTGCAGGATCGGTGCCATGAGCGAGACGCGGACGGTCGATCCGGTGCTGGTCTACGACGGGGACTGCGGGTTCTGCACCAGCAGCGCGCAGTTCGCCGAGCGGTACCTGAGGGCGAGCCTGTCCTCGGCGAACTGGGAGGCGGTGCCGTTCCAGTTCGCCGACCTGGCGGGGCTGGACGCCCTGGCCGGCGGGCGGGGGCTGGTCACCCGGGAGCGGGCCGAGCGGGAGATCCTCTGGGTGACGCCGGTGGGGGACGTGTACGGCGGGGCACAGGCCGCGGCGCGGCTGCTGATGCGGTCCGGCGGGGCCTGGGCCTACCTGGGCGCGGTGTTGACGCTGGCTCCGGTACGGCCGCTCGCCGCCGCGCTCTACCGCTGGGTGGCGGACCACCGCCACAGCCTCCCGGGCGGCACCCCGGCCTGCGCCCTGCCGCGGCGCCCGCGCTGACCCGTGCGGTCACCGCTCCGGGTGTGCCAGGAGTGGCGTGCCGAAGGGCATCGGATGCTTAGGCCCGGATTGTCCCGGAACGTCTCCCCTTCATTTTGCGGCCACGCACGTTGGTGAGGGGCATCACTCCTGTGGATCCGGTCGGAGTGGGCCATGGTTGTCGAAAGCACAACAGACCAGGTGTGCGGGCTGCTGACACCGCAGGCCGTACCACCGCTTCGTGGGGGAACCATGCTCAAGCGTCTTGCCCTGACCGTCCTCGTCGCCGCTGCGGCCGCCCTTCCCGTCCAGCTCCTCGCGGCCGGTGCGGGCCCGGCCCCGGCCGTCGTCGCGAGCGCGTCGCCCGTCACCTGGGACCCCACCCTGTTCACGGGCGGCACGACCGGTGATCACGCCAAGCTCGACGGCGGCGACACCTCGTGGGGCGGGTGACCCGCGTCCTCGATGAGGGTGGCGACGAAGCGCGCGCGTGCCGTCAGGTCCACCCGGTACGCCCAGCCCGCCGGTGCGTAGAGGACCTCACCGGTCCTGAGCCGGTAGCGGAAGGATTCGGCGTCCGGGCCGCTGCCGCGGCTCAGGTGCCACACCCCGGCGCCCGCCGTCTGATGGACGATCAGATGAGCGGGCGCCTCGTGCTGTCCGCCCCCGGCGCCGTCGTCGCCCCGGTTCGGGCCCTGCCGGAGGGCGGTGCCGGGCCTGGCCGGCAGTCCCGTCCGGCGGGCGAGCCCGGCGGCCAGCCGGGCCGGAGCCTCCGGGCAGGGCGCCGCCGCCAGGACCGGATGGTCGTGCTCGGGCCACAGCACGCCCGGTGCCCGGTGGAGGTGGACGGACAGGAACTGCGCCAACTCCCGCAGGTGGGGCGGGTCCGGGCCGTCCCCCGATGGCTCGCCCCGCACCGTCGCCCCCTCCGCCGTCGCCCGCGGGGCGGACCCGCCCCGCCCGGCCAAGCATGCCGAGGAGCGCCGGGCCGGACCAGTCACGTGAACACGCTCGCGTGTTCACGTGATGCCGGTGACCGGCGGCGGGTCACGGCACGGCCGGGAGGTCCTGGACCTCGGGGCCGAGCAGGCCCAGGGCAGCGGCCCGGACGCCCGCCTGGAAGCGGCTGGCCGCCCCCACCTCCTCCATGATGTCGGCGATGTGGCGGCGGGCCGTGCGCAGCGACATGCCCAGGCGGCGGGCGATCGTCTCGTCCTTGTGGCCCTCGGCGAGCAGCCGCAGGATCGTCCGGTCGATCTCCCGGGAGACCTCCTCCAGCCCCTGGGTGGCGGCGTCCACGAACGGGGTGGCCCGGTCCCACGTCTGCTCGAAGACCTCGCACAGGTAACCGACGGTGGACTGCTCGCGAATCACGACGGCCCCCCAACTGCCGTCCTGGACGGGGAGGAAGGCGAGCTCGCGGTCGAAGACGATCAGCCGCCCGAACAGCTCGTGCGCGGTCCGGTAACTGCCTCCCAGGGCCGAGGCCTCGGCGACGTAGGCCTGGCTCGGCCCGTTGAAGCGCGCGGTGTGGTGGTAGAGCGTGCGCAGCCGGATGCCGCGCTCCAGCATGGCCCGGTCCCGGGCCAGCGCCTCCTCCATCGCCGCCGGGACCCGCGCCCCGCCGCCGGGCTGGCTGCTGAGCACCTCGTGACGGCAGCGGTCCGAGGCCTGGTTGAGGGTGCTGCGCACGTCCTGGACGTTCTCGAGCACCTCGATCATCCCGGCCGGCGGGTGGCTGCGGTGGTAGCGGGCGGAGAAGCGGTCCAGCTCGCGGCGGATCTCGGCGAGGCTGTCCTGCTGCCGGCGGATCTCGGCCTCCACCGGGGCGGCCAGCTGGGCCGTCGCGGTCTCGGGCGACACCGCGAAGACCAGCTGGGGGTCGTCCGGGACCGTGTGGAGCAGCCGGGCCGCCAGCAGGCGCTCCGTACTGCGCACGGCCTCCTCCGGGCTCATCCCGGTGGCGGTGGCGATCGCCGAGGCATCGGCCCGACGGTGTTCGAGCACCCAGCCGTAGACGGCCATGTCGGTGTCCGCCAACCCCCGCACCGCCTCGGCGCTCCCGCCGCTGCCCAAAACTCCCACGCTGCCCTCCACGCGGCTCCCCGGGTCACCGGGCTGCTGTTCTTGCAGGTCAGGCTACTTGACGGCCTGTCGGATCGGCGGCTGCGGACGGCCGTTCCGGCGGCGCGGCAAGGTCACGTGTTCCCGGTAACGGAAAAGCCGTCCCGAAATGACGTGGCTGTTTCCGGAGCCGGACCGCGACGAAGCTTGGGGATGTCAGAAGCGGTCGACGCAGAAAGCGGAAACCGCGACCAGGACACCACCGAGAGCAGGAAATCCATGAGCGAGATCACCACCAACGAGCTGGCCCGTGTCGACGCGATCGTCGAGGCGCTGGAGGGTCTGGACGCCACCGAGTACGGCACCGAGGCGCTGTCGGCTCCGCAGGCCGCCAACTCGGACGTCCCGAACTGGATGTGACCGGCGCTTTCGCTGCCGGTTCCGCAATTCGTCACACCCGTCATCACCACTGAGGAGAACACCATGAGCGAGATCACCACCAACGAGCTGGCCCGCGTCGACGCGAT